>CAMEIX010000003.1 GCA_945919075.1 uncultured Lachnospiraceae bacterium | reverse complement strand
CTGTGGATTTGTTCCCATAAACAGAAAAATAGCAAAGACATTCAGCCTATCGTATCGAGCCATGTGGAGTGCTGTGTGTTGCTATGTTGCACCGATACCTAGAAATCCTTGATTTTACGCAGTTTTTCGACCATTTCGTATTTACACCAAATACGAAAAATGTGTTAGAAAAGGAGTTAAAAAGAGAAATTCCAGTAAGTGTCGGGATAGAACTGGTAGTGGTAGACAATTTTCAATATTGCACATTTAATAAATGTGCCGTTTATGGCAAAAATATTAAATGGATAAGCAAATACACTGCCTGTGTTCGCATTAAAGATATACTCATTGAAAAAGAGGGGCACAAATGCCTGAAATTATCAAAATATAGATTGAGAATATTTCGTTGTTGAAGTATAATATTGAAAAAGAGGGGCATAAAATCCCTAAATTATCAATTTGGAGGCATTATGGAAATAAAAAGAGACATATACCTACAGAAGTTAATAAACCGTATGCACAACGGGATGATAAAGGTTATTACAGGAATCAGACGTTCTGGGAAATCATATCTTTTGTTTAATATTTTTAGAAATTACCTTAAGACACAGGGTGTTGCGGATGACCATATTATCGCAATTGAGTTAGATATGTTTGAAAATGAGAAATATAGGGATCCACGAACACTTCTTGAGTATACCAAGAGCCAAATGACAGATGATGGACAGTATTATATTTTTCTAGATGAAGTGCAGTTACTGCCAGCCTTTGTATCGGTATTGAATTCATTTCTTCATATGCATAATGTGGATGTTTATGTAACTGGCAGCAATTCAAAATTCCTGTCAAAAGATGTCATTACAGAATTTAGAGGACGTGGTGATGAGGTTCATGTTTACCCAGTTAGTTTTAGGGAATACATGGAAGTATTTGATGGGGATAAATATGAAGGCTGGAGTTCCTATGTTAGTTTTGGAGGATTGCCATTAACAATCACTATGGCTACCGATGAGCAGAGAATGGAGTACCTTACTAGGTTATTTGAAGAAACCTATATAAAGGATATTATTGAGCGCAACCACATTGAAAAGGTTCAGGAAATAAATGACTTGATAAATATTCTGGCATCTAACATTGGCTCCCTTACGAATGCGTCAAAAATAGAAGCAACTTTTAGGAGTGTTATGCAGTCGGATATTAGCCTTAATACAATAAGAGCCTATATTGACCATTTGAAGGATGCGTTCATAGTCAACGAAGTAAACAGGTATGATGTAAAGGGCAGAAAATACATTGGTACCCCACTCAAGTATTATTTTGAAGATGTGGGTCTGCGAAATGCTAGACTGGGATTCCGTCAAGTAGAAGAAACGCATCTGATGGAAAACATCATATATAATGAACTTCGTGTGAGAGGCTACCAGGTTGATGTTGGTGTGGTTGTGAAGCGAGGCAGAACAGAAGAAGGCGTGCAGGAAAAGAAACAGCTTGAAATTGATTTTGTTGCTAATATGGGTAGCAAGAGATATTATATCCAGTCTGCTTTTAGCCTACCGGATGAAGAGAAGAGAGCACAGGAAAAAGCCTCTCTTATAAATGTGAATGATTCATTCAAGAAGATTATTATTGTGAAGGATGTTGTAAAACCATTACATGATAATGATGGAATCCTTACGATGAGCATATATGATTTTTTGTTAAATGAGCATAGTTTGGAACTCTAAAAATGAAACAAAGATATGTTCCCGTGTGCGAAAAATAGCCGTTTTATTGCAATTTTTAGCTATAAAAACCTGAGTATGGAAGATATTATTCATCACTTGGCAATCTTTGTATCAAGATTATGGCAGATACATGTATTCGGCGAGGGAAACACACGAACTACAGCAGTATTTTTTATTAAGTATCTTAGAGCGCTGGGATTTGACGTAACCAATGATATTTTTGCGGAGAACGCATGGTATTTTAGGAATGCGCTTGTTAGAGCTAATTATAACGATTTAAAAAAATGGTGTTCATGAGACAACTGAGTATTTGGAAATGTTTTTAAGAAATTTATTGTTGGATGAAAAGAATGAACTTCATAATCGTTCGATGCACATTAGTGGAAGGTTTGCAGAAGTGGACATTGAAGGTGTAAAAGTGGATATTGAAAACACAAAAGTGGACATTTTGCTTGTAAAGTAGATAAATTGTCTGTTGAAATGATTGGAGAAAATGAAGAATCCATTATCTTGATTGAAAGAACTTTTGCGTAAAAAGTGCCTTTTCAAAATATATCATGAAATACCCAGATGTTTCTGGAAGAAAGGAAAATCCAATTACCATCTAAGATAATTGGATTATACGAGAAAACAATGTTTCATTTTGGATTTTCATATGTGGGTATAATATACCTTTTGATGTTATTTATTCCGAATATTATCTGGACAAGACATTTACCTGAAGGATATGAGGAAAGTGCAAAAAACGAAAATAAAATATTGCTTACATTTGAAAGAATAGGCGAGGTGCTTACCTGTGTGCTTGTATTAATTTTTTCTGACTTTAATCCAAGAAAAACGATATGGGCTATATGGCTTGTTATATCATTTGCTTTTATGCTTTTATATGAGATTTACTGGGTTCGTTATTTTCGGAGTGAACATACCATGATGGATATGTACAGTTCACTTCTTGGCATTCCGGTAGCGGGAGCAACTCTTCCAATCATTGCTTTTGTATTTCTTGGGATTTATGGTTCAAATGTATTTTTACTTGCATCAGTTATCATACTTGGTATAGGACATATAGGAATACATTTGCAGCATAAGAATGAGGTGTATGAAAAAAGAAAGAAGAAGCTTATAACAAGAATTCTCAAGTGGATTTCTGTAGTATTGATATCACTGGTGTTGATTCTGGTTATTTTTGTAATTGGATGCAGAGATGTGAATTATTTTAAGCATTACAAATTAGTAAAAAATGGTATAGATGAAGCCGGGTACATTATGCTTGGAGGACAGGAACAATACATACTTATGCGCGGAGAAAATGTGAATAATCCGGTTATCATCTATCTTCATGGAGGTCCTTCATCTCCGGATGGGTATGTTACCTATGGGTTTACAGATTATCTGGTAGACGATTATACAGTAATTGCATGGGATCAAAGGGGCTGTGGACGCACATATATACATAATAGAAATGTAGATGTGAACAATGATACCGCCAGTTTTGAGCAGGCTCTTGTGGACTTGGATGAATTGGTGGATTATGCCAGAGAGCGTTTTGGGCAGGATAAGGTAATCATTTTAGGCCATTCCTACGGAACAATTCTTGGCAGCATATATGCACATAAGTATCCGGAAAAAGTGGATGCATATATTGGTGCTGCACAGGTTATATCCTTGGAAGAAACCGATATGTACAGTTACCTGGATGCACTTTCAAAAGCGCAAGCAAATGGAGTAGATACATCAGAACTTGAAAATGCATATGAAAAGTATGAAAGCGAGAAGAATCTGAAGAATCTAATGAAGCTTCGTAATAAGGTCTATCAATATCACCCAATAGAAATTAGTGATAAGGCTACATGGATGGCGGTTATCTCTCCTTATTTTGGAGTCGATGATTTGAGGTGGTTTCTTGTGCAGCTTGGGGATCTGGAAGAATATGTAAAACTAAATCAGCAATTATTTGATTTTACCTTTGATTTCAATATATACGATTATGGATTAAATTATGAGATGCCGGCGTATTTTATATCGGGCTCCTGTGACTGGGTGTGTCCGGTTGATCCAATTCGTGAATATGCACAAGCTGTTCAGGCTCCAAGTTCTGATTTTCTGGTTATTAATGGACCGGGACATAATCTGCAATATTCTACTCCAAGGGAATTTGCAGATGCAGTAAAATATGTTCTTGAAAAGTAGAAAAAGTTTTGAATATGGAACTTAATCAGTGTCTGAGATAGAAAATCTTTACACAAGGATAGCAAATTGCTATAATAATCGTTAAGAGGTAAATCATATCAAAAGATAATGGAGGGAAAGTGGAATGAATCAAAATGGAAAAGGTTGCAGGTGGATTTATGTTATGCCTATTTTGTATGTTGTGTCAGCGTATTTGGTGTTGGCGATACCATTTTTTAAAATCCCGACCTTTTTACCGGAAATCCTTTTTGGGATGCTATTATTGTTTGGGTCAATGAATCTGGTTGTGGTACTGACCGTTGGCAGTATGGCTACCCGTATCCAGATTTTGAATTGTGCAAGGATTGTGAAATACGGACTCATTCCGTTTTTTGTGATAGGAGCGGGGCTTGTTGTTCTGAGTTTTCTGTTAATTTTTATTCCGGTGCCCATCACAATCTTTATGGCACCTGCGTTAGCTCTTACATTATGCGTAGTTGGTTGGTTTATTCTTGTTTTAGGGGCACCCTATTCCATGGCTTATATTGTAAGAGCATGTAAAGAGCGGGTAAATAGCGGTGTTTTATCTGTATTTGCCGGTATCTTCCAGTTTTTCTTTGTAATGGATGTAATCTTTGTGATTATTCTGGCATGCAAGGATAGAATATACCGCAGAAAAACCGGACAATTATAGATGCGTATAGGAGACAAAATGTCAGGAAGCAGTACGGAGAACAAAGTCAAAAAAGCAAATGATTATGTGCAGGAAAATCGTGTACCGAAGGAGGAACTTCCGGTTTTTCATATAGCACCATTATGTGGCTGGATGAATGACCCGAATGGGTTTTCCGCTTATCAGGGAAAGATGCACTTGTTTTATCAGTACCATCCTTATAGTGAGGTATGGGGCCCCATGCACTGGGGACATTGTGTGAGCAGTGATTTTGTGAAGTGGGAGGAGATGCCGGTGGCACTTGCTCCCGGGCAGACCTATGATGCAGCAGGATGTTTTTCAGGATCCGGTATAGAAACCGGGGAAGGGCATTTACTGGTTTATACCGGTGTTACGGAAGAAGACCAAAATGGTATAAAAATCATGTACCAGAACCAGTGCATAGCGTTGGGGGATGGTACAAATTATATCAAATCAGAAAATAATCCCGTAGTTACCGGAGACATGCTTCCGGAACATTTTAGCAGGGAAAATTTCCGGGATCCGAAAATTTGGAAAGAAAAGGATGGCTACTATATGGTAGTCGGAAATAAAACGGATGAGGGGATTCCACAGGTGGTATTATTTCATTCCGATGACCTGAGGGAGTGGCATTATGTGTCTGTATTGGCGAGGGACAGAGAGGGAAATCTGGGTACTATGTGGGAATGTCCCGACTTTTTCTGTTTGGACGGACAATATGTGTTCGTTGCATCGCCACAGGATTTACCTGCCGACGAAGAACTCCATAATGGGAATAATGCAGTGTATTTTTTAGGGGAATATGACCGGAACAGACATGAGTTTGATTATAATCAGGTATATTCACTGGATGATGGGCTGGATTTTTATGCACCACAGACCATGCTTGCGCCGGATGGAAGGCGCATCATGATTGGATGGATGCAGTCGTGGGATTCCAATATTCGTCCCGTTGGACAAAAATGGGCATGCATGATGACATTGCCCAGAGAGTTAAGAATAGAGCATGGGAAAATACTGCAGAGTCCTGTTCGTGAAATCGAAAAGTATCATAGAGATCCTGTCTGCCTTGAGGGCAAAGAGATTAACGGGATATGCCGGTTTCCGAAAATTTGTGGCCGTGTATTGGATATGACAGTGGAAATCATGGAAGGTGATTACGAAGAATTTACGATTCTTTTTGCTAAGAATGAGCGTTTCCACACCAGCCTTACCTATCTGAAAAAGAAGAATATGTTAGAAATTGACCGGACCTGTTCCGGCATGGTTCGGGATACGATTGCTTCCAGAAAGGTGAAAATAAAAAATCCGAAAGCCGGGTTAAAGTTGCGGTTTATTTTGGATAAGTATTCCGCAGAAATATTTGTTAATGATGGGGAACAGGTACTAAGTACTACATTTTATACTCCTAAAGATGCACAGGATATTTGTTTTGTATGTGACAAAACGGCTACAGTCAGTATCAAGAAGTACACAATTTCCTTCGATTAATCAGGATGAAAGAAGAGGAAACTGCAAAATGCCGTAATCTCCTTGACAGGATATTGTACTTGTGATAAATTTAAGACGTTAAAGTGTAACGCTTTAACGCGAAAAAGCAAACAAGACAATTCTAAGTAAAAGAGGGAGAAAATCATGGCTTTAACAATTGCTTTACTCGTCTGTTTCTTTGCAGTAATGGTTGGGGTAGGATTTTACACCAGAAAGCATTCCACAGACGTAAACGGTTTCGTACTCGGCGGCAGAAGTGTAGGCCCCTGGCTTACGGCATTTGCATTCGGTACATCTTATTTCTCGGCAGTAATCTTTGTAGGGTATGCCGGACAGTTTGGATGGAGGTATGGTCTTGCGGCAACCTGGGCAGGCCTCGGTAATGCCTTTATCGGTTCCCTGCTTGCATGGAACATTCTCGGAAGAAGGACCAGAGTTATGACCCAGCATCTGGATGCGAAGACAATGCCGGATTTCTTTGGGAAAAGATTTAATTCCACAGCCTTAAAGGTTGCAGCATCGGTTATTGTATTTGTTTTCCTGATTCCATATACCGCTTCTTTGTATAATGGTTTGTCCAGCCTTTTTGGTCTGGTATTTGATATTCCTTACTGGGTAGTTATCCTGGTTATGGCAGTCCTCACCGGCATCTATGTTATTTTTGGCGGTTACATGGCTACTGCAATCAATGATTTTATTCAGGGTATTATCATGTTATTCGGTATTGCGGCAGTCATTGTTTCCGTATTAAATAAGAACGGTGGTCTGTTAGAGGCAACCAAGAGTCTTGCAGCAATCGAAGGTGAGGCGGGATGGCAGGGAGCGTATTCTTCTTTCTTTGGTCCCGATCCTCTGGCACTTTTATTTGTGGTTGTTCTTACATCCCTGGGTACCTGGGGGCTTCCGCAGATGGTTGGTAAATTCTATGCAATTAAGTCTGAGAACGATATACATAAAGGAACCATTATTTCTACGGTTTTTGCAATTATTGTAGCAGGCGGCTGCTACTTCCTCGGTGGTTTCGGCAGATTGTACGGCGATGAGGTAACCATGAATGCAGCAGGAACAGCACCTTTGTTTGATACCATTATTCCTACCATGTTGTCGACGCTTCCTGATGTTATTATTGCAGTGGTAATTGTATTGGTGCTTTCTGCATCCATGTCCACTCTGTCTTCCCTGGTTTTGACTTCCAGTTCTACCTTTACACTGGACGTTATTAAACCGGCTTCCAAAAAGGAAATGACAGAAAAGAAGCAGGTGCTTATCATGAGAATTTTTATTGTATTCTTTATTGCAGTATCTGCCATTATTGCAGTATTTAAGGACGCAAACCCGCAGGTAACCTTTATCGCACAGATGATGGGTGTTTCATGGGGCGCACTTGCCGGCGCATTCTTAGCTCCTTTCCTCTACGGTCTGTACTGGAAAGGCATTACCAAGGCAGCTACCATCGTATGCTTTATTTGGGGTTGTGCAATTGCAGTGTTCCAGATGTTTGTATCTTTAGGTGGTGTAGATGTTTCCGGTTGGGGACCCATCCTCTCCTATATCTTTAAGTCTTCCATCAATTCCGGTGTGGTTGCCATGGTGGGCGGTCTGATTATCGTTCCCATTGTCAGCCTCATTACAAAGAAGCCGGAAAAGAAAGAGGTTGACAGAATTTTCGCTTGCTATAACGAAAAGATTGAAACAACCAAACAGCAGAATCTTGGAAAGTAATTTCTGGCAGAATATGAGAAATTCATAATAACGATCATAAAAAACTCGGGTTTACCATGCAGGTAACCCGAGTTTTTTAGATACTATTGCAGCAGATGTTTTATTTTCTGCTTACCTTTCTGGTTCCGTTTAAGAAGTTCCACACAAGTGCGGCAAGAACACCACCGGCGAGGGGCGCTGCAAGGAATACCCAGACATTGGAAAGGGCATCGCCGCCTGCAAAAAGTGCAGGGCCCAGGGAGCGGGCAGGATTTACGCTGGTGCCGGTGAAGTAAATGCCGAAGATATGTACCAGTGTCAGAGTAAGGCCGATGACGAGACCAGCAACTCTGGAAAATTCTGCTTTGGAAGTAACGCCAAGGATGGTGAGTACAAATACAAAGGTAAGGATTACTTCAATTACCAGAGATTTTACAATGTCATCCATGTAAAGACCGTTTGCACCAAAGCCGCAGTCCCAACCTAAAAGGTAACCAAGAACAGCAGCTCCTGCGATAGCACCGGCAAACTGTGCAATCACATATCCTATAAAATCTTTGGCAGTCATTCTTTTGCTGATTAACATGGCAAGGGATACTGCAGGATTAATGTGGCATCCGGAAATATTACCGATGGAATATGCCATGGCAACGATTACAAGACCGAATGCGAGGGCAGTCAACGCATAAGAAGCATCGGCTATATTTGTCTGACAGCCAAGCTCTGCAGCAGCACCGCATGCAAAAAGTACCAGTACCATTGTGCCGATAAATTCGGCTACATATTTTTTCATTGCGTTCATAAAATACCTCCGTCATTTTATTATATGATTTGTATCTGGTATTTATATCGAATTAATGACTTTTTTTCTTAAGTATCTGAGGCTTTCTGAAAAAATCTTTTTCCTTTCTTGCCTTGTTAAATTTTTCCCTGTATAATGAGGTTCAGCATAAGAAAATATGTAAAATTATAATCAAGAGGGAGAAATGATGAGTAAGGTAAAAGGGGTCAAACTGACACCGGCACAGTGTGCGGTGGACTTGAGTGATGGTAGTGAGAGAGGTTTGTATGTAAATCAGGATTATATTCTGCAGAAATTACACAGACCACACCGGGCAATTAATCTGATGTATTGCTATTATCCTTTGGATGAGGCATGGCCAAAAAGGGCAAGTGAAGCCTATGCGGATATGGAGGTTCATGGAGCCTGGGATTATCCCTATGATAATTATTTTCCGTACCTTGGCGGTAAGGATGGAAATCGGGAGGGGGAACCCTTCACTTGTATGCGGGATGTCAGAAGACACGGACAGGATGTTATATTAACACTGACCTGCGATCCTCACGTAACGGATGATCATATTATAGCGATTGCAAAGGATCTTCGTACTTTTGGACGGGTTATGTTGCGAATGAATCATGAGGCAAGTGGAAGCTGGTTTTCCTTTAATAAGAGAGCTTCCTATGAAGAAGTGGGAGCCTTTTTTGTACGTTTTCATAAAATTATAAAAGAATATGCACCAAATGTAAAAATGATTCTTTGCTTAGATGGTGTAAAAGATGAAGAATCCGGAAAGCTGGAGCAGGAAGAAGCCTTTATTGAGGCGGTTAAAGATACAGATATCTGGTCCGTGGACAAGTATATGGCCTTAAACTGGGGATATCCGTTTGAAGTGGCGGAGAAGGATAATTTCCAGCATAAGAGGGATGAAGTAAAATATACTTATGATATGACCAAAATGAGTTTTGACCGGTATCGTGAAATCTGCGGTGGAGCAACAAAGCCCATGGTTATGTCCGAATTTAATTCGGATGGGGATGTGACAGGACCTTATGATCAGCTTAAAATGGTTCGGGAATTCTGCGAACTTTTAAAGGCAGATCAGGAAAAATGGTTTTCTGCATTTACGTTTTATCAGTTTAGGGATGACGGAAGACTGGGACTGGAAATTACCGATCCCAATAATCACGATGTAGGTGTGGAACAGCCGGTTCTGGCAGAGTACCGCAATATTATTAAAGAGGACTTTTTCAAGCCCGGTATGGATGAAACCGAAGAAAAGGAACTTCCCGTAACCCTACGTTGGGGTGGATCCGAGGATGCAGAAGGGATCTCCATGGATCTTCATTTTGAAAAGGACCCTGTCTTTGCGGAGGCTAATTTTACAGGCGCTCTGAAGGATGCCAACCTGATGATGGAACTGAACGGACGTTGGTTCTATAAGGCTCCCGGCGTGACCTTTATTGATTTCATGCCGGCATTCTTTGATAAGAAGATAGAGGGTCCTTGCACCTTGAAGTTAAACATTTTTGCACCTCCGGCAACGGGCGAGAACGATCCTTCTCAGGGCGATGACTGGCAGGAAAACTATTATTACACCTTAACAGCGCTTCCTGAAATTCGTCTTCGTTTTGAACCTATTGTACCTTAAATTACAAAAAGCAGGTTTCCGACTCTGAACCGGAGACCTGCTTTTTTCGTGACTTTTTGGAATTATAAATCAGAATTTTAAGAAAGTACTTAATAATCCACGGCCAAGAGAAGCCCCTACATTACCGCCCAGCTTCTTGCCGAATTTGCCGCCGACAGCACTTCCCACGGAGTTTCCGAGTTCGCGGCCGATGGTTCCGGCTACGGAGTTTCCAACACTCTTAACAGCCCGCTTTTTAACGTTTGCCTGGCGGGCAGCTTCTTTTTCGGCAGCTTTCTGTTTAGCCAGTGCTTCCTTCTCTGCCGCTTTCTGCTCAGCAAGGGCGGCCTTTTCAGCAGCTTTCTGGTCTGCAAGTGCCTGTTTCTCGGCAGCCTTTCTTGCAGCTTCTTCTTCCGCAGCCTTTGCAGCCGCTTCCGCATTGGCAGCGGACTGACGGGCCAGGAATTCATAAGCGGAATCCCTGTCTACATAGTCCTTATAGCGAAGATATAAAAGACTGTCATTGATCATCCGGGTACGGGTGGCATCATCCAGGGCACCCATCCGGCTCTGGGGAGGCAGAATTTTACATCTCTCCACAACAGTGGGAACTCCCGACTCATCCAGGACGGATACCAATGCTTCTCCGATTCCCAGTTCTAATAAGGTATCATAAGTATTAAATGCAGGGTTTACCCTAAAGGACTGTGCTGCCGCCTTGGCACCCTTTTGTTCAGCCGGGGTATAGGCATGAAGTGCATGCTGGATTTTGTTGCCAAGCTGTCCGAGTACCCCGTCGGGAACATCCTTTGGATTCTGAGTAATGAAATATATGCCCACACCTTTGGAACGAATCAGTTTTACAACCTGCTCAATCTTGGAAAGAAGTGTTTTGGATGCATTGTTGAAAAGCAGGTGTGCCTCATCAAAGAAGAATACCATTTTGGGCTTTTCCAAATCACCGGCTTCCGGAAGAGTTTCAAAAAGTTCGGACATCATCCAGAGGAGGAAAGTGGAATACATGGTGGGGTTATTGATTAATTTTTGGCAGTCTAAAATCTGAATGGTACCTTTACCATCACAATTGGTAGTAAACCAGTCCACAATATTGAGTGCGGGCTCCCCAAAGAAAAGTTCCCCGCCCTCACTTTCTAATGCGATGATGGCACGTATAATGGTGGTAAGACTTGCCTGTGCAATATTGCCATATCTTAAACTGTAGTCCTTGGCATTTTCACCCACATACTGGAGCATGGCACGCAAATCCTTGGTATCGATTAACAGAAGGTTTTCGTCATCCGCAATCTTGAAAACCACGGTCAGCACATCGGTCTGGGTATCATTCAGACCAAGAATACGTCCCAGAAGAAGGGGCCCCATTTCGGAAATGGTGGTACGAAGGGGAAGTCCTTTCTCTGCATAAATATCCCAGTAGTTTACAGGGTATCCGTGGAAGTTAAATCCTTCCTCGCCAAGTCCCATTTTTTCCACACGTTCCGCTACACTTCCGGCGGCATCTCCTGCAAGGCACATTCCTGCAAGGTCACCCTTTACATCTGCCAGAAATACAGGTACACCGCAGTCACTGAAGGATTCTGCGAGTACTTTTAAGGTTACGGTCTTACCGGTACCGGTGGCACCTGCAATAAGTCCGTGTCGGTTTGCCATTTTGGGGTAGATATATGCCTTCTTGTCACCTGCAAGGCCCACCCAGATTTTTTTGTCCTGATACATAATGTAACCTCCGCTTATTCACAAATAACTGTTTTTATTGTACAATGAATATTGTCAAAATTCAAGCATGTGAGGACGAAAGCAATGTTAGCTAAGATACTGATAGATAATATCGGAAATGATGGGCTGATCGGTGAGTGGGGCTTATCGGTATATGTGGAATACGAAGGGAAAAAATATCTTTTGGATGCCGGAACCACCGGTAAATTTACCCAAAATGCCCGGGCGATGGGAATCCGGTTACAGGATGTGGATTACAGCATCCTTTCCCATGCGCATTACGATCATGCGGATGGATTTAAGGCATTTTTTAAGGAAAATGAAAAAGCCCCCCTGCTCCTTCGGGAGGGAACCGCAGAAAACTGCTATCATTATTACCCCATTTTCAAGAAATATATTGGGATTCATAGGGGGTATCTGAAAAAGTATGCCAATCGGATTCGTTATGTTTCCGGGGACTTTTCGCCGGAAAGAGGGGTGTATCTGATTCCCCACAAGACGCCCGGCTTAGAAGAGATTGGAAAAGCGGCGTGTATGTGTGTGAAAAAGAATCACAAATGGGTATTTGACGATTTCTCACATGAGCAGAGTCTGGTTTTTGATACGGCGGAAGGTCTTGTCATTTTTAACAGTTGTTCCCACGGCGGCGCGGACAATATTATCACGGAAATCGGGAAAACATTTCCAGACAGAAAAATCTATGCACTGATTGGAGGGTTTCACTTATTCAGATCCTCTGATGAGGAGGTACGCGCACTTGCCGGACGTATCAAAGAAACCGGTATTCAGAGAATTTACACCGGTCATTGCACCGGGAAGCGTGCGTTCTCCATATTAAAAGAAGAGCTCGGCGATATTGCCGAGCAGCTCCATGTAGGTCTTGAAATAAAAATCGGATAATTAAACCAGTGCTCCGATTTGCGCCTGAACCATTTCCAAATCCTTGCGAATTTGTAATCTCTGCGGACAATCCTGTTCACATTTGCCGCATTTTGCGCAGTTCTTAGCCTGTTCCTTTTCGGAAAGGTCATGGGTCCAGTGCCAGATGGCATCGCCCTTATTTTCATAAACTCCGTAGGTGTTCCAGATGCGGAAGTTAGTGGGAATATTCACACCAAAGGGACAGGGCATACAGTAATTGCAGCCGCTGCAGCCATTGTGCACCCGGCTTTTCAGGATATTGGCAATTTCGGTCACAGCCGCCTGCTCCTCATCCGTCAGAGGCTTAAAATCGGTGAAAGTTTTTAAATTGTCTTCCACCTGCTCTTCGGTGGACATTCCGCTCAAAATCACTTTTACATTGGGCAGGGAACCGATCCAGCGCATGGCAAAAGAAGCGGTGGAAGCATTATGATCAAGTGCACGGAATTTTTCGGTAATGGAATCCGGCAGATTGGCAAGAAGACCGCCTTTCACCGGCTCCATAATGATGAGGGGGATGTTTAATTTCTCCGTAAGTTCATAGCCCTTCATGCCGGCCTGTTCGTCGGTATCCATATAATTTAACTGAATCTGGCAGAAATCCCAGTCACGGTAGGAGGCAATTTCTTCAAAAGCATCATAACCGTCATGGAATGAGAAGCCTAAATATTTGATTTTGCCTTCTTTTTTCAGATTTTCACAGTATTCCAATACACCAAGCTCTAACATTTCATGCCAACGCGCACGTCCGAGGGAGTGCAGGAGATAAAAGTCTATATAGTCCTTATGAAGACGTGTAAGCTGGGATTCAAAGATTCTTTTGGCATCCTCCAGACTTTTGACCTCCCAACAGGGAAGCTTGGTTGCAAGAAAATAGGAATCACGGGGATATTTATCCAGAACCCTTCCTACGAAAGGTTCACTTTCTCCGCCATGATAGGGATAAGCAGTATCAATATAATTAACACCCCGTGCAATGGCTTCGTCCAACATTTTTTCGGAACGGGCCTCATCAATTTTACCGTCTGTTTGCGGAAAACGCATACATCCGAAGCCGAGCAGTGAAGTTTCGATGCCGAGTTTGTCAATTTTACGTTTGGTAACCATATTTCTATCCATATTTTCCCCCTCTGATTATTCAAACTTTGGATTTATTATAGCAGAAAGCAAATAACAAAGAAAGTGGACTTTATATTTTATATTATTTTTAGGATTATATATTAATCCGTTAATTTCTTTTTTGGAAAAAGATGTTATAATACAATAATATAGGTTGTATTTTGGAAAGAGGCTGTTTATGAAATTCAGAACAAGATTGATTGTTACATTTTCGACCATAGTTCTTTTGCCCCTGGCACTCACCATAATTGCCTTTTTGTGTATCGGTGTGATGTTGATGAATCATGCGGAGCCCGGAGGTATGGGTAGTATCGATTATAAGGAAATATCGGACAGCGCTGAGGTGGTCGGTGAGCAGACACAGATGCTCTATGAAAAACTGGTGGAAACGAAACAGAAGGATGCATACGTATTTGAAGACAAAGAATATCTGAGGAATTTAAATGACAGTATCAACCGGAAGAATTCCTACATTTTGGTTCGTAAAAACGACAGCATCTACTATACCGGCAATGAAAAAGCGGCGAAAGTGATTTTTAACCGTTTGCCGGGATATGGCGAGAACGACGGAAGTGTGGAATCGGTTAATTATTATCATGACCTTAATAAATATACCAAACAGTTAGACTTTGAATTCCGCGATGGCAGTCCGGGCAGTCTTTTCATCATCACCCGTGTAAACAATCTGATTTCGGGAACCTTGTTGAAGGACATGTTTTTTGCTATGTTTGCTATTCTGGTTTTCACCAGTTTTCTTCTGACAAGATGGATTCACAGGGGGGTTTTCAATCCGATTAAGGAATTGAATACGGCCATGACCAAGATCAAAGATGGGGATTTTGATTACAGGCTTACCACCAATAGTAACAGCAATGATGAAATCGGACAGCTTTACCGGAATTACGAAGACATGAGACTTAGGCTTAAAGAAAATCTGGAGGAGCAGGAGCAGCAGGACAAACAGAACCGGGTATTAATCAGTAATATATCCCATGATTTGAAAACGCCCATTACCGCAATTAAGGGGTATATGGAAGGAATTATGGACGGTGTGGCCGATACCCCTGAAAAAATGGACAAATATATTAAAACGGTTTACAACAAGGCCAATGATATGGATCGTCTGATCAATGAACTGACCATTTATTCCAGCATTGACAATAACCGCATTCCGTACAATTTCCATCGTATCAATGTGGCAGATTATTTTGGGGACTGCGTGGAAGAAGTGGGGATGGACTTAGAATCCAAGAATATCAAACTGAATTATTCCAATATGGTTTCCGAAGATACCCAGATTATTGCGGACCCGGAGCAGCTTAAGCGAGTCATTAATAATATCATCGGAAACAGTGTAAAATACAGGGATAAGGATGACAGTTACATTGACATCCGTATTCTGGACGAACCGGATGCGATTCGGGTGGAAATTGAGGACAATGGCAAGGGAATCAAAGCGAAAGACCTTTCCAGAATTTTTGAGCGGTTCTATCGGGCGGATACTTCCCGAAACTCAGCCCAGGGCGGTAGCGGTATCGGATTATCCATTGTTAAGAAAATAATTGAGGATCACGGAGGCTATATCTGGGCCACCAGCAAAGAAGGGGAAGGAACCTGTATGCACTTCGTAATCCGTAAATATAAGGAGGTAGTTTAGATGAGCAAGATTTTGATAATAGAGGATGAGCAGGCAATTGCCGAACTGGAAAAGGATTACCTGGAACTTAGTGATTTCGAGGTAGTTATCAAAAATGACGGCGAGTCGGGTCTGGAATCCGCACTTCATAATGAGTTTGACCTTATTGTCCTTGATTTGATGCTTCCGGGACTGGACGGCTTTGAGGTATGCCGCAGGATTCGTGAGGAAAAGGATATTCCTGTCATTATGGTGTCTGCAAAGAAGGATGATATTGATAAAATTCGTGGTCTGGGGCTTGGCGCAGATGATTATATGACAAAACCCTTCAGCCCAAGCGAACTGGTGGCACGCGTAAAGGCACATCTTGCCAGATTTAACAGACTGGTGGGTGTGGCAAGCAAGCAGCAGAATGACATTGTGGAAATCCGTGGCATCCGTATCGACAAAACTGCCCGCAGAGTTTATGTGGATGGCGAGGAAAAGATTTTTACCACCAAGGAATTTGATTTGCTTACTTTTCTTGCGGAAAATCCGAACCACGTTTATACCAAGGAAGAATTGTTCCGTGAAATCTGGGATATGGATTCCATCGGGGACATTGCAACGGTAACCGTCCACATCAAAAAAATCCGTGAAAAAATCGAAAAAGATTCCGCAAAACCCCAGTACATCGAGACTATCTGGGGCGTTGGGTACCGGTTTAAGATATAATTTTTCTGAAAGAGGCAGTTTTTAGTCTCCATTTCGATTCTTCATTAAAATCATTGTAAATGCGCTGATTATGGTCTTATAATCAGCGCAATCTTTCAAAATCTTCAAAAGCGCATATCTACAAAATGCAGTGTTCAGCGCTAATTTCATTTTAGGATAATAGCGCTGACAAAATGCGAGAGACATTCAGCGCAAAAATTCAATTTAAAATTCCAGCCTACGAAAATAAGAAAAAAGTGAGCGTTAATTTTTATCTCTATAAAAGCGCTGATTTTAGGTGTTAAAATGTCAGCGCATATATAGAGTTTGAACAATTCTACCTATACGATGTCATTTATTTCCAAACTTCAATTAGAAAGACTCTAAGAGAAGTAAGAAAATGCTTAAAAATATATAAAAAGGAGTATGCCTATGATTAATTTAAAAGATTATCTGCAACAAAATGAACAGGAATTACAGGAAATCATGAGGACCCTTGAGGCCAGGATTGAAAAGTCCCCGAAAGAATCGTTACAAATATCATCTTCAAACGGAAGGACTACTTATTATGTAACAAATAGGGATGGTAGTCGAACCTATCTGAGTAAAAAAGAGAAGAATTTAATTAATGCTATGGCGCAGAAACAATATGATTTAAAACTTCATAAAATAGCCAGTAAACAATTATGTGATTTACAAAGATTCTTAAGCAGATATCAGCCAACGGAATTACAGGAATTGTATGAAAACACGCATCCTGAAAGAAAAGTATTAATTCAGGATCATATTCTTAGTGATGAAGAATATGCAGTAAAGTGGCAGTCGGAAGTATATTGTCCAAAAGGATTTGTGAAAGGGGATGCTGAAATCATCACGGAAAGAGGGGAGAGAGTATGTTCTAAAACAGAAAAAATAATTGCAGATAAATTATATGCTATGGGAATCCCTTATAAGTATGAGGCTCCTCTGGAGTTAAAAGGATATGGAATAGTTTACCCCGATTTTAAGGTATTAAAGGTATCAAAACGAAAAGAATTGTATTGGGAGCATTTTGGAATGATGGATGATCAGAATTATGTGGAAAAAGTATTAAAAAAGATAAATAGCTATGAGAAAAGTAATTATTTTCCGGGTGATAAGCTGATAATAACTTATGAATCAAAAGCAATGCCACTTCGTAAACAAACAATAGAGGAAATTATTAAACAGTTCCTTTTGTGACATGGCACAAAACCCTTTATTATGTGAGGCAACAGAACTATTCATTTTGCCGGGCAATGCTACAATTCCATTTATCATTGACTTGTAGAGTAAATAGAGGTACGATTTTAGCATTGGTGGGATAAAATATTCATTTGGAGTAAGCACGAATGAAAACGCAGATTATTTTTGAGGATAAGGATACGCTGGTGGTACGAAAACCGGCGGGCATAGCGGTAGAGAGTGCAAGACCGGGACAGCAGGATGTGGTGAGTGAATTAAAAAATTACCTGGTAGTAAAGACGGGGGAACGCAATCCCTATCTCGGCGTCATTCACAGGATTGACCAGCCGGTAGAGGGTCTGCTTTTATTTGCTAAAAATAGGATGGCAGCAGATTATTTTTCGGGAAAACTGCAAAAGGGCGACCTGAATAAGGAATATCAGGCGGTGGTCTGGGGAGTGATGCCTCAAAAAGAAGGTACCCTGATAAACTATCTTGTGAAAGAAAATGCCATGGCGCGGATTACAGATAGTCCAAAGGAAAGAAATGCGGGAAAAGCAGTCTTACATTATCGGGTTTTGAAAGAGTGTGAGGTAGAGCATGATGTGGATAGTGTGAGTTCGGTCGGTACTGGCGATAAAAAGACATTTGTGTCACTTTTACAAATCGTAATTGAAACCGGTCGTTTTCACCAGATTCGCGCACAATTGGCTTTTGCAGGACATCCCATTTTGGGAGATTTAAAGTATGGAACGGAGGAAACAATAGAATTTTCCCACAGTCATGGAATAAAGCATGTTGCACTCTGTGCAGTGAAGCTGGTAGTTCCATTTAAATCCGGAGAGAAGGCATATACTGTGGAACCGCAAAATGCGGCATTCAGGATTTGCTAAACAGATGAGCATTTGTGGAGATTTTATCATTTTACGCTGATGCCTATTGTGGGGGAATAGGTATAAAATTCATTATTCTCTGAATACGCTGACATTTTACACTTTTCTTTCAGCGCTTTTTCTGATTTTGAAATTCCTACCTACATTTATTACAAAAAGGTCAGCGTAATTTTTTCTTTTTCTTATATGCGCTGATTTCGACCTTAAAAAATTCAGCGCTTTTAGTATATATATAAAATAACGCTGTTTATGGAGTGTATAGATGATTATGCAGCGGATGGTTATATGTGTCCATGACTATCTTAAATCTCAATTGTCAACATAATGAACAAACGCCAACTTCCGGTTATAGGAGTGTACACAAGCGGCCAACTTCCGGTTATAGGAATGCATACAATCAGACAACTTTCACATACTAATGACAATTAGGACATGCTAATCGTTATCAGGATGGAAAGGGAAGTGTAGTATGCAGAAAAAGGTGCCGGGCATCATAAGAAATAAAGGATTATTACTGCTTCTTTTAACGGGAGCAGTATATTTTTTTTTGAAATATTTATGTCCGTTGGTGATGCCGGTTCTGATTGCCGGTGTATTTCTGACACTCTGCTATCCGGCTTTTGATGATTTTCAGAAAAAGACCCGTATTAAGAAACAGTATATGGCCAGTACCATTTTGTTTTTGATCTGCGCGGTATTGATGGTACTTGTCTGGTTCGGGGGATATGCGCTGATTGAGAATCTGCCGGCTATTATGAAAAGCGGTGACGGGCTTTTAGTGGAAGTCAAGGAAAATCTGACCGGGATGGTGAGAGAATTCGGGGACCGTTTTGAACTGGATGTAACGGAACTGGAAGAGGGGATAGAGGAGCAGTTTACGTATTTTTTTGCACATTTCGAAGAACGGATTTTGCCTGAATTAATAGGAAATACGTGGGTTTATGTCGGATGGATTGGAAGAACGGTGGGGATGTTGGCGGTCACCATGATTGCCATTATCCTGCTTGCCAAGGACTACGATTCCATTCTGGCTCTTGTGGGGGCAGGGGAAGGCAGCAGGGTCTGTCTGGAAATTTTTCTGAAAGTCATACGCCATATTGCAGCTTTTCTGAAAGCACAGTTTATGATACTTTTTACCATCAGTCTTGTCTGTGTCTGCGGATTAAGTCTGGCGGGAATCAAAAACGGGTGGATTTTCGGGATTGCCGCAGGGATTCTGGATGCTCTTCCGTTTATCGGAACCGGGATTGTACTTGTGCCCCTTGCTGTCTGGAATTTCATACAAGGGGCTTATTTCCGGACCATTATCTGTCTGATACTCTATGGTATCTGTGCACTCATACGGGAATTTATGGAGCCGAAACTGGTGGGAAAAGGAATGGGAATCTATCCGGTAGCCGTGTTGGCTGCCATTTATGCAGGGGTAAAGTTATTCGGGGTCGCAGGAATCATTAAGGGGCCCTTTGGACTGATTCTGCTGACGCAGACTTACTCTACAATCAGCCGGTATATTGACAACAAATCAAGAGATGAATTATGATAGAGAAAATACCCGATAGAGATAAATTAAAGAGGAAAATCATGAAAAAAGAAGCAGTGGGAGTAGCAGAATCCATTCAGGATTTTTTACTCTGGGTCTTAAGAATTACAGCAGGCATATACGTCCTTTTGATTGGCGGAATGATGCCCTTTTATTATCAAAGAACGAAAAATTATACTACCATCGGAACGGCAAAGGCACAGTTTTACATGCACTGGGGGTATGATCTCGCCAAGGTAGCATTGTTAGCATTTGTTTTGTATCTCGTTTTTACCGTGGTATGCCTGTTACAAAAAGAAAAGAAAAGCAAAGGATATATAAAGAGATACTTTCATGAATTTGCAGAAAGTCTTTCGATAATTGACAGATTTGTCATTTTATATATGGTAGCATTGACGATTTCCTTTATTCTCACACCATTTAAGGAATTTGCATTACAGGGGGCTACGGGCTGGTCCATGGGTTATGTGCCGCAAATGGTTTTTGCCTGCTCCTATTTGCTGATTTCCCGTGTCTTTACCAAGAAAATGGCGCTGTGTTCCATGGTACTTATGCTGTGCACGTCTACCGGAGTATTTCTTTTGGGGCTTTTAAACCGCTACGGAATCAATCCCCTGAAAATGGAGAGCAGTGGTCCCGGATTTATATCCACTATTGGAAATGTGAACTGGTACGCCGGCTACTGGTCCGTGCTTGGTTCCTTAAGCATGGTGCTTTTTGTGTTTTATGAGGGCAAAAAATGGTGGGGGGTATTGCTGCGAATCCTGTTGGCAATTACAGCCATGATTGCTTATGCAACAGGTATTACCCAGGGAAGTGACAGCGGAATCCTGACTTTGGTGGTTCTGGTAGGAGTTCTGGGGCTTCTTAGTGTGAGAAAGGAGGAGGCATTGCGGCGGTTCATGCTGCTGCTGTTCTTGTTTGCAGGGACTACTTTAGGACTTCATTTTGTGCAGAATCGTTTTCCGGATGCCAATCACTACAGAACCGGGGCCTATGATCTTCTGGTGGTTACAAATTATTCTCTGATTGCAGTGGGTGTTCTGGCTGTATTTTGCATTCTTTTGTATTGCAGATGGACCGGCAAGCCAATGCAGAAAATTTTAAGGGTAAGCTGGTATATAATGACATTTGTGTCAGCTATGGCGATACCGATTTTTGTTTTCCTGTTGATTCAGAACACAAAGAATCCGGGAAGTATCGGTGCATTATCGGGTAATCCGCTGTTTATTTTTGATGCTGACTGGGGGAGCTCCAGAGGGGCTACCTGGAAGTCGGGGTATGCTTCCTTTCAGAGCCTTTCTCCGTTACATAAGATGTTCGGAGCGGGACCGGACTGCATGGCCGCCCTTATTTACCAGGGAAAGGATTCCGCACTTACCGAAATGGTGCAGGGATTTTTTGGAAAAAGCCGTCTGACCAATGCACACAATGAATGGTTGACGATTCTGGTAAATACCGGTATTCTGGGCCTGACTTCCTGGATTCTCTTAATGGCATCCGGTGTCTTAACTTATGTAAGACAAAACAAAAGTGTGATTACAAAGGCCTGTGGCATGGCTTTGCTTTGTTATACGGTTCATAATATTTTCAGTTTCCAGACTATGAATAACATTCCGCAAATGTATATCGCCATGGCAGTCGGCGCAGTATGTATGCAAAAAAAGGAGCAGTAAAATGCTTTTTAACTCCGTGGTTTTTCTAACGATATTTCTTCCAATCGCCCTGATTGGATGGTATCTTCTTAAAAAACTGAATACTCCCCTGTTTGCAAAACTGTTTCTGATTGGTATGTCCTTATGGTTTTACGGATATTACAATCCTTCCTATCTGCTTGTCCTGACAGGTAGTCTGGTAATCAATTATGGATTTAGCATGGTTCTGGAGCGGATAAAGGGAACAGGTGGACGAAAAATGACTCTCATTTTGGGGATTTTAGCCAATGTGGGAATCCTCTTTTATTTTAAGTATTTCAATTTCTTTTTGGATAACTGCAATTATTTCTTCCATCAGAATCTGCAGCTTGAGAAAATTGCACTTCCCCTGGGAATCAGTTTTTTCACCTTCCAGCAGATTTCTTTTCTGGCAGACCGGTACATGGGAAGAGCCGAGCATTATTCCCCGGTGGACTATGCCTGTTTTGTGACCTTTTTTCCACAGCTTATTGCGGGACCGATTGTGCTTCACAGTGAGTTCCTGCCGCAATTAAAGGAGAGCCCCAAAAAGCCGTTTGACAAAGAAATGTTTTATGATGGGGCGGCCCTTTTTACGCTGGGCTTTGCGAAAAAGGTATTGCTTGCGGATAATCTGGCACTGGTGGTGAACTCGGTATTTGACGTGCTGGGAGTCATTCCCTACTGTCTGGATATTTGGACCGGCTGGGTGACGGCTGTCTGTTTTGCCTTACAGCTTTATTTTGATTTCAGCGGTTACTGCGACATGGCACGGGGCATTGGCTGGATGTTTGGATTTACCCTGCCCGAAAACTTTTCTTCTCCTTACAAAAGTGCAAGTGTGAAAGAAATGTGGCGCAGATGGCATATGACATTGGGACGGTTTCTAACCACCTATATTTATATTCCTCTTGGCGGCAACCGGAAAGGAAAGGTGCGGGCCTGTATCAATCTTTTTGTGGTCTTTTTAGTGAGTGGAATCTGGCACGGTGCTGCCTGGACTTTTGTTTTATGGGGGGCCATGAATGGACTGGCAGTGGTATGGGAAACGGTTTTTCCTAATTTCAAATTCCGGTCCCATGCACTCAATGTCATCAAGACACAGATTTTCTGGATATTGAGTTTGGTAACCTTTCGGTGCAATTCCATAACGGATGCTTTCCTGTACTATAAGTATATGTTTACCAGGCCCATGCAAAACTATTTCTTCCGCTATGCAGATTGTCTGACGCTGCCGGAGACCTATATTGCAGAAAAAGCAGTCCGTATGTTGGCACCCGATAAAATGTGGTTGTTTTACTGGATTGTGCTGGCAATACTTCTGTTAATCAGTTTCCTTGTAATCCGGGGAAAAGAGGCGAAAGAGTGGATCAGAACCTATGCCTGTAAGAAAAGCGGTGCTTTCGTACTCGCCTTTTTGTTTGTGTGGTCCTTTTTATCCCTGTCCCAGGTAAGTACCTTTTTATATTTTAATTTTTAGCAGTATCGAAAAGGGGAAAGATGAAGAAAAATTCAATTCGGTATTTTTTCAGTTTCATAGCGTTTTTTCTATTTCTGGCGGCCTTTCTGGTGTGGTTTTTTGACCCTTTTTACCAGTACCATGCCCCGTTTTTGGGATTAAAACCGGTGCTTTATGAGAGGGAAACACAGATGGCGGGTTCTATTCGGAATCTGTCTTATGACAGTTGTCTGGTAGGGTCTTCCGTTGTGGAAAACTGTGACACGGATTATCTGGACACTGTTTTGGGAATTAAGACCCTTAAAATCGTAAAAGGTTCCGGTTCCGCACCGGATCTTATGTATTATCTGAATATGGCGCAGCAGGAAAAGGAACTGTCCTATGTTTTTTACGGATTGGATTTGTTTTCATTAATGGACACTACGGAAGTGACAGTTGTGTCAGAATATAGCCCGAAATATCTTTTTACGGATACTATTCTGGATGACTTTACTTATTTATTTAACAAAGACATTCTGTTTAAGAAAATACCCTTGAATATATTATATTCCCTGCAGGGGAAGTATTGCGACGGAAAGGCATATAACTGGGCGGAAGGGAAAACATTTTCTGCTAAGCAGGCCATGAAGGCATACGCAGGGCCGGGAGAAATGCAGGAGCCGGTGGATTTCTCCGAAGATAAACCGGTCATTTTAGAAAATATTCGAAGTATAGAAGAAATGGTAAAGGCGCATCCGGGGACTAAGTATATATTCTTTTTGCCACCCTATTCGCTGCTTAATTGGGATGAAATTGTGAGAGCCGGTGAAAAGGATAAGTATCTTTTTGCACTGGAACAGGTATTTGCTGCTCTGCTTCCGTATGAGAATGTGGAAATCTATTCCTTTCAGATGGACAGGGATATTATCTGCGATTTAAATTTTTACATGGATAAAGTGCATTTTAGTACACAAATCAATCAGTATATGTTACAATGTATGTTAGAGAAAAGTATTGAATACAGGGTTACAAGGGAAAATACAGACGTTTTTTTGCAATTATTTTCGGAAACATGTGATTATATTGTAAAAGAAGGGATATACCAGTACTATGATTGAAAATGATCCGGTAACAGGGCTATGGACATTCAGAGCGTTTCAGACTCAGGTCTCCAAAGAAATTGAACGTAATCCAAAGGGTGCGGCAGATGGCGAATATGCGATCTGCTATTGTGATGTCCTGCGTTTCAAAATGGTAAACGATATGTTTGGCGTGGAAGAAGGGGATAAGCTTCTTAAGTTTATGGCACTTCTGTGGAAGGAATATGCAGGGGAAGAAGGAGAAGCCTGCCGGGTTGAAGCGGATCGTTTTGTAGTATTTGTACATAAAAAGGGTGAAGAACTGGAGCAGATGATTAAGGATTATCTTAAGGCTCTGTCCACCTATCCGATTCCTTATGAAATCATCTGTAATATTGGCGTTTTTGTAACCACGGGCGAGAGAATGAGTGTCCGTGCCATGGTGGACAGGGCCATCATTGCCCATGCATCCGCAAAGGGTGATTTCCTTAACCGATATAATTTTTATAGTGAATCCCAGAGAGATGCCATCCTCAGCGAACAGGAAATTGTGGGAATGATGATTGCGGCTCTCGAGGAAAAACAGTTTGTTGTATATTATCAGCCTCAATACGACCATACCAATCATATGTTGGTGGGTTCCGAGGCCCTTGTTCGATGGATTCATCCCAAACGTGGTTTGATTTCGCCGGCTAAATTTATACCGATTTTTGAAAAGAACGGCTTTATTACCAAGGTCGATATGTATGTATTTGAAAGTGTATGTGAATTTCAGCGCCGATGTATCGATAACAACACGCCCATGGTACCGGTTTCGGTAAATGTCAGCCGAAGGGATATTTACCAGAAGGATTTTGTGGAAAATCTGGAAGAGATTCGGCGAAAGTATGATGTACCTGTTGAATATATTCGTCTGGAAATCACGGAATCTGCCGTAATCGGCGGTCCCCAGTATATTTCCGAGGTTCTGGATCAGCTACATAAATACGGTTATGTGGTGGAAATGGATGATTTTGGCAGTGCCTATTCTTCCTTAAACGTATTAAAGAGCGTTCCTTTTGATATTCTGAAACTGGATATGGAATTTTTATCCGAAGAAGGGAATCAGAAAAATGGTGGAATCATAGTTTCTTCTGTTATCCGTATGGCAAAGTGGCTGGGATTCCCGGTGATTGCGGAGGGCGTGGAGGTCCCGGAACAGGCGGATTATCTGCAAAGTATCGGTTGCCGTTACATTCAGGGCTATCTGTATGCAAAACCCATGCCGGAGAGCGAATATACGGCACTTCTGTTTGAGAGTAATACCGGGAAAACGATACCACCCATGAGTCTGATTGACACCATGAATGCTTATGATTTCTGGAATCCGACCTCCTTAGAGACGTTGATTTTCAGCAATTATGTGGGCGGCGCTGCCATTTTTGAATATCGGAACGGTAAAATAGAGGTATTGCGCGCCAATAAGAAATATGTCAGTGAAATTAATAATACATTGCGTGAAAAAGATATCATTGAAGATGATCCCATGCGCTTTTTTGATGAGAAGAATCACAGGATTTACATGGAAATGATTGAGCGTGCCATAGCCTCCGGGGAAGAAGAGGAATGTGAGACCTGGCGAACTTATGAGGGTTATGAACCGGTATGCCTGCGCAGTAATGTCCGTATGATTGGGAAAAGTGCCGATGCCTATCTTTTCTATGGCATGATTCGCAATATCACTGCGGAGAAAAAAGCCATGGAAGAACTGATGTACCGTGAAAAGCTTTTCCGCGCAGCAAGCGAGCAGGCAAATATTTATTACTGGGAATATGATGTGAAGACAAAGGATATGGTCCCCTGTTTCCGTTGCAAGAGGGATTTGCATTTCCCGCCCGTTATGCAGAATTATCCGGAACCGGCAATCGAAATGGGAGTCTTTCCGCCGGAGGTTGCGGACAGTTACCGCCAGTTTATGAAACGTATTGAGAACGGGGAACCGGATATTGAGATGGATATTCCGTTAACCAAGGATCATGTCATGTTCCATGTGCACTATACCACTGAGTTTGATGAAGAAGGAAAACCGGTAAAGGCATATGGCTCTGCGATTCCCGTGTAGGATTCACCAACTTTTTTCTTTTGCATATCTTAAGAAAAAAGGAATGGTGGAAGGATATGGATTATACCACGAAAATTCTGCCTTTTTATATGACATATCCGATGCAGAATGACAACTCGCTTCCGGAAGAGGATACGGTTTTACGGGATTTGGAGTATTTGCAGCAGATGTACCCCGTGCATGCCAGAAAGATTCAGAGGAGAGTGGTAGAGGTCATGGACAAAATGGATTATGACGGAAGCCTGCTCTATGATGAATACCCGGATAAACTGCAGTTATACTGCTTAGGCGATTCTATCGAAAAAATCCTCAAAAAAGAGGATGGGATGGAGGACGTAAACAGTGATATGGTGCAGCTCGTTCTGTATTACGAGATGTACAAACGGCGTCAGGAACGCCGCAGATGCTACTTTCGATTTTAATGAGGTTATTTATGGATGAACTGAAGATTTTACTGGATGAGTTAGTTGAGGATACTTTTGTTTCCGCCATCCTTTCAAATCCGACCGACAAAGAATACGGCAGTAAAGTGAAGGTGCGCCCTGTAAATCTAAAGGGCGCGCTCTTTTTTCAGCACACACTTTACAAAGGGACCAAGGTATTCCACGAGAATCTGGATGCCGGGGAACTGAAAAAGAAGCTGCTTGAGGAATTTATGGTATTTAAGCAGGCAGAACTGGTCAGTGAGAAGATGACCGTGCATGTTCTGGTCAGTAAAAAGGGAAAGGTCACGGTTAAAAAGAAATACGGAGCCGTAGTACAAGCCGCACCCACAGAGCATAACCGCACAAAAAAGTATATTTTGGAAGAGGGAAAACCGGTTCCGTTTCTGGTAGGCCTCGGTGTCCAGACTGCGGACGGAACGGTGGTCCGTTCCAAGTATAATAAATTTAAGCAGATTAACCGCTATCTGGAATTTATTGAGGACATTGTAAAAAAACTGCCCGAGGACAGACCGGTCCGTATTGTGGATTTTGGCTGCGGTAAATCGTACCTGACCTTTGCCATGTATTATTATCTCCGTGAGCTTCGGGGCTATGAAGTGGAAATTACCGGATTGGATTTAAAAGAGGATGTCATTGCACTTTGCAATAAACTGGCTATGGAATATGGTTATAGTCATCTGCATTTTGAGATGGGGGATATCAGTACCTACAGCGGTGCCGAAAAGGTGGACATGGTGGTGACTCTTCATGCCTGCGATACCGCTACCGATTATGCCATAGAAAAGGCAGTAAAATGGGGCGCAGAGGTCATTATGGTAGTGCCCTGCTGTCAGCATGAACTGAACAGACAGATCAAAAATGAAGAGTTAAAACCAATCCTTAAGTATGGAGTCATTAAAGAACGGATGGCGGCGCTTATTACGGATGCGCTGCGTGCCAACCTTTTAGAGGAACAGGGCTATGATACCCAGATTCTGGAGTTTATTGACATGGAGCACACGCCCAAAAATCTGTTAATTCGTGCCGTGAAAAAAACCGGCATGCGAAAGCGTGGGGATGAAGCCGACATTCAGAAAAAACATGATGAAATCGAAGCGGTAACGGATTTTCTGCATGTGGACCCCACACTCAGAAAACTGCTTTAAATTGCAATAAACTTCCAAAAAGTGGTATACTATATGGAAATTAGTTTTGCCTTTTTGGGAAAGGAAATCACAGAATGAAGAAAGCCATAATCAAGGGCGCAGTTTTTGGAACGGTCTTTTTTATAGCCGTATTTGTTTTTTCGCTGATATTGAACCGGGGGAATGCCGATCTTACTACAGAGATGGGGAAAGCACAGTTCCCGGTTATTTACATGGCACTTGACGGGGTACCGTACAATGAACTGCATGGATATGCGCAGCCCATGGACCCGGCCTATATGCGTGAGACCATTACGGTGTTGGATGCAAACAGAACATGTGGTTTTTCCATCGATACTTACGGGAAGACAATCAATAAACTGTCTTTTGAAGTGCGCAGTGTGGATGGAGAACGACTGGTGGAGAGCACGGAGGTGACGGAGTTTACAAAGACACCGGCGGGCGTTTCCGGCAATATTACGGTGAAGGATCTGATTGAAGAAAATACCGAGTACGAAATGGTATTTATTCTGTCCACCTCTACAGGGGATACCGTTCGTTACTACACCAGATTGATTTGGGCAGATAATTATCATGCGGCAGAGAAACTGGATTTTGTAAGAAATTTCAATGAGAAGACCTTTGACAAAGAAGCCTGCAAGGATCTGGCAAAATATATGGAACCCAATTCCGAAGGAGATAACTCCACCCTTCATCATGTGGACATTCATTGCAGCCTGAATCAGGTGTCCTGGGGCAATCTGGAAGTGCAGAAATGGAATGAGCCGGTTTTTGATATCACGGAGCTTGCAGAACAGACTGCTACCATACGAGGGCAGTATATTGTGGCGACCGGTACCGGTAAGGAGCGCCGGTTTTTCTATGTGGATGAGTATTACAGACTGCGATATACCACCGACCGTATGTATCTTTTGGATTTTGTCCGGAATATGAACAGTATTCTGGACGAAGAGGATGATATCTACGTCAATGATAAAATTATGATTGGTGTGGCGGATGAGAACCTGCCCATCTATGAGAGTGAGGACGGAAATATCTTTGCTTTTACGGTACAGAACCGGCTTTACAGTTATAATGTGACCACCAATAAACTGGCGGTGGTATTTGGCTTTTATGAAGATGAATATCTGGATGCCCGGAATATGTACGACCGGCATGGTATCCGCGTGTTAAATGTGGATGAAGCCGGAAATATGCAATTTGTGGTATATGGTTACATGAATCGTGGAGAGCGGGAAGGCCAGGTAGGGATTCAGATTTATAACTATGACAGTACCTTTAACACGATTGAAGAGATGTTGTATGTGCCCTATGACAGGAATTTCCAATTTTTGCAGGCGGAAATTGACCAGTTGATTTATATGAACGGGGAAGGGTATTTGTATCTGTACATCCGCAATACCGTGTACGAGATAAATCTGACGGATATGACCTATACGGAAATGATTGAGGAGGTACGTGACGGAAGTACCTGGGTCTCCGAAAGTAACCGTATTTTGGTATGGCAGAACGGAAAAGACCTTTACAGAACCAGACAGCTTATTCTGATGGACCTTGCAAGCCGCAAGACGGTAGCCATAGATGCCGGGTCCGGGGAGTATATTCTCCCGTTAGGCTTTATGGGTGAGGACCTGATCTATGGTATCGCAAAAGAAGAGGACCTTACAGTGGATGCCATGGGACGAACGATTTTCCCGATGTATGTGGTTCGAATCTGCAACACCAATGGAGTGGCACTGAAAAATTATCAGCAGGAAAATATCTATGTTGTGGATTGTGAAATTGAAGATAATCAGATTAATTTGGAGCGTGTGACACGTTCCGAAAACGGAAAATATTCCGCCACTATTCCCGATCACATTATGAACAGTGAGGAAGAGGTGGTTGGAAAGAACCGGATTGCAACGGTTATAACAGAGAATTATGGAAAATTTGTTCAGATTTCGGTTAAGAAAAATATTGACCGGAAGGGAATTCAGATATTGACACCCAAGCAGGTACTTTACGAGGGTGCCCGGGAAATCCGTCTTGAGAGGGAGGCATGGGAAACAGGGTTTTATGCTTATATGCCTGACGGAAGCATAAAGATATTCCGCAATCCTTCCGGCGCAGTGCAGTATGCTGAAAAGGAAGCAGGAGTCGTAATTGATAATAAGGGTGCTTATGTCTGGATGCGTGGAAATCTTGCCACGCGGAATCAAATCATGGCGATTGAAGGGAAGAAGGCTAATGAGGAGCAAAGCAGCCTTGCAGTCTGCCTCGAAACCATGCTGGCATATGAGGGAATCAACCGCAATACCGAATCCCTTTTGCTAAGTGGCGACAGTGTATACTCCATTTTACAGGGAAACCTTGGCAACGCAACGGTTCTGGACCTGAACGGATGCTCTCTTAGTTCCGTTTTGTATTATGTGAACCGGGATATTCCCGTTCTTGCCTGCTTAAATGACGGGAATGCTGTCCTCTTGGTAGGATTTAACCAGCAAAATGTGGTAATCATGAATCCCGAGAAGGGAACCGTTTATAAGATGGGCATGAAGGATGCTACGGAATGGCTTGAGAAGAACGGGAATGCCTTTGTGACGTATATCAGGTAAAATAGATTTTACAAGAGGAATTTGCATTCTCTATGCAGACACGCTTTCGCTCTGGCCAGAACGTAGCGGTACTAAACTCGAAAGAACCTCGTTAAGTACCGACGTTCTTCTAAGGTCTGCTTAAGAGAATGTAAATTCCTCCTTTGTAAGTGTTCATACTTTTGATAGAAAGCATTCTTTTTCTTGAGATTAATAGGTCACAGTTTATACATCAAAATGTATTAAAATGATGGATAAAAGGGATGATGCCTGTAGAAATATGCAACGTAGTTTATTATGTGAGGTGTATAGATGGGGAAGATTAATAAAAACTATTTATTTGTTTCCATATTTGTCATTATTTGTGTGGTCTCAATGGGTTACGGAGTTTATACGGAGTATCAGATTCGTGACAAAATGAATAGATTTACAGAGTGTTCCGGGAACATTACGTCTTATGAAACAAGAAGAGAAGATGGAGGAAGCGAGATTATATATGCACCGGTGTATGAGTATCTGGTTGGAGCAAATCATTACACGATAACAGGTTCTTACAGTAGTGCAAAGCCAAAAATCGGCAGAGGTGTAATTATCTATTACAATCCCGAAGATCCGGCCGATGCCATCTGTGATCAGGAAAATGATGGAACAGGTAAACTGCTATTCTTTGTTGGCTTGGGATTTTTACTCGTTTTCATAGGAATAATGGGGGTTCGCACCAGGTTAAAACTAATTCCACTGGGTACAGGTCTTACTCTCATGGGGTTAGGAATGATATTTTCAGCGCCGGGATTTGCTGTATGGAAAGTGATTGTGCTCATATTTCCACTTCTGGGAGTGTGGATGATTTGTAACAGTCTGATGGAGATGACAGGGCTTGATAAGAAGTATATGGTCTGGAAGGAAAGTAAATATCCGAAAGGAAATAAACAGTCTGAGTGGTTGAAAGATACAGGAAATTATAATCGAGGGAAAAAGGTTGTGAATGTAGTTGGCAGTGTAGTGTCAATCGCTTCCGTTGTAAAAATAATTCTTTTAGGTGCAATTTTCTTTGGAGCAGGATTAATAGTTTTAATCACGGCCGGATTCTTTGGAATGCTATTTGGCATAGTATTTATGGGAGTAGGTGCATTCGCCGTATATCTGGGAATAAGGAATGTTATACTTAGCGTGACAAAGAAATCATGAAATTTGTATCCCTTTTCTGAAATAAGGGATACAAATTTCATGATTTTACGTCATAGATACCCGCACATTATTTTGTTTCTCCGAAAATGACACGGGCATATTTCTTCAGTGCGAAAAGGAGTATCATACCAAGAACTCCGCAGGAAATCACTTCCCCGGCACCGACGGTTAAAAAGAGGAACCACCACGCATCGTGAAAACCATATCCGTAAATGAGTACAAAGGGTACGATAATGGCATTTGCCAGGATGTTGGGGAGGGGTACGAGCCATTTTTGCTTGCGGAGCAGATAAGCCAGCACGGCACCGATTAATGTTGCCAGACTGCCGACAAAAATGTCTAAAAGGCAGCCGCCGGTTAACCAGTTGGATAGAATACAGCCGATATAGAGCCCGGGAATTGCAGCCGGCGTGAAAAAGGGGAGTACGGTAAGCATTTCGGAAAGGCGCACCTGAATGACGCCGGAGGCTAATCCAAAAGCACTTGCGAGAAATGTCAGAACGACATAAAGAGCTGCAATCATAGCAGCCTGGGTGATAAATAAGATTTTTTTGTTTTTCATTTTTGTTCTCCTGTAGTTTTGTTTTAGGTGAGGAAGGTCTCGAACTCACCGTGTATTTCCGGAAAACCTTGAATTCACAGGCATTTCCAAAGGTTTATTATACTGAAAATTGGGGTGCTGTCAAGGGGTTAAAAGCATTATCTCCCAAAAACGCTCCGCTAAGGATGCGCACTCGCGCGATAGGAATCATGTCGCAAAAGCGACCGCGCTCGGCGCGAGAATCTCGCAAGCGAGATTCTTTCTTGTAAATCGGGATGGCCCAATATAATTCTGTTATAAATTAGTCCAGTTCGCCTCTGCGATAACGGGCAACGATGTTCTGGATTCTTTCATTCGGATTTAAGAGATCACTGATGGAAGAATCGTGGTTCAGGGTATCGATAATATAGGCAATATATTTGCTCATATCACAGTTGATATACCATTCACGGCTTAAAAGTTCGGGAGTCTGGTATACCAGATTGGTGGTAAGGACTTTGGTAATGACACCGTTTTCATAAGCTCTGTCAAATTTGTCCAAACCGTTTGTAAAAAGACCAAAGGTAGAAAATACAAAGATTTTGTTGGCTTTTCTTTCCTTTAGTTCGGCTGCAACCTCGAGTACGCTTTCTCCGGAAGAAATCATGTCATCAATGATGATCATATCCTTTCCTTCTACGCTGGAACCTAAGAATTCGTGTGCAACAATGGGGTTACGTCCGTTTACAACCTTGGTGTAGTCACGACGCTTGTAGAACATACCCATATCCAGACCGAGTACGTTTGCAATGTAGATTGCACGGCTCATTCCGCCTTCATCCGGGCTGATAACCATCATGTGATCGGAATCAATGTTCAAGTCCTTTACATTCTTAAGCAAGCCCTTAATAAACTGGTATGCAGGCTGTACGGTTTCGAAACCATGGAGAGGAATCGCATTCTGTACCCGGGGATCATGTGCGTCGAAGGTAATGATGTTATCCACGCCCATACGAACCAGTTCCTGAAGTGCCAGTGCGCAGTCAAGTGATTCTCTTGAGGTGCGCTTGTGCTGTCTGCTTTCATAGAGGAAGGGCATAATAACGGTAATTCTTCTTGCCTTACCGCCAACTGCCGCAATAATACGCTTTAAATCCTGATAGTGATCATCGGGGGACATATGATTTTCGTGTCCGCAAAGAGAATAGGTCAGACTGTAGTTTGCCACATCCACCAAAAGGTATAAGTCGTCGCCACGTACCGATTCTAAAATAACACCTTTCGCTTCACCGGAACCAAAACGTGGAACATTGGTCTTTAACAGGTAGGAATCTCTCTGATAGCCGGCAAATGCAAGGCTGTCCTTGTGCTCGCTTTCTCTTTCGGTTCTCCATTTAACCAGATATTTGTCAATCTTCTCGCCCAGGGGCTGGCAGCTCTTTAATGCAATGATGCCGAGACTGCCCACGGGAATGGTTTCCAGGTTACGTTTTTCTTCACGATTAATCATGAAAAAAGTCCTCACTTTCTTGTCATTACGTTATATTTTTTAAGACGCGGATATCGGAGCCGGACAATTTACGGAAAGTAAACTGGTTGGTCAGGCGGGAAAAGATCCGCTCGGAATAACGATCTTTCAGCTCACTCAGGCTGAGATTGGTAGAAATTATGGTGGGCTTCTTACGCAGATTTCTTTCGTTTAAGAAAGTAAACAGGTGAGAATTGGAAAAGTTGTTGGTCATTTCCGTACCCAGATCATCTATAATTACCAAATCACAATTGTATAGGTCTTCTAAGGTTTTGTAAAGCATTTCTTTTTGATTGGCGTCAAAAGCATACCGTGCTAACAGTTCAAACAGCCCGGAAGCTGAAAAATATATGACGGAATAGCCCAAATTCAATATTTCACGGGCAATACAGTTGGAAAGAAATGATTTTCCGGTACCCACTGCGCCGTAAAACAAAAGATTCTGGTATTCCACATGAAAATTCTTTACAAAGGAAAAACTGCTTTCCACAGCCTTCCGGAAATTGGCAAGGTCCTCTCCGGAATAATAATCATAGGACAAAGAAGAGAAATTCTCGGTGGAAAGCACCTGATCTAAGTTGCTCTGGGAATAGAGAACATTAATGATTCTCTTTTCCAGGCAAAGACAACGCTTTCCGTCCACATAGCCGGTATCTTTGCAATCGGGACATGTGTAGACAGGCTCCAGATAGTCGCAGGGAAATCCGGCCTCCTCTAAAAGCATCTTTTTCCTATAAGAAAGCTCATTCATTTTCCGGTGGTATTCATCCAGATTGGTAATCTCGCCGGATACATATTGTTTTCCGTATTCTACGGAAAGGGAGGCAATCTCCGCACATGTCCTGTCATAATCGGGAATTGCCCGTTCCACTTCTTTAGTCCGCTCTGCAAGAATCTGTCGGTTTCTTAATTGTATCTGATCATATTCACGCATAATAGCGTCATATTGCGAATTCGTAAGACTCAAGGGATTCTCCTTTTACTTGCTAAGCAGTTTTGCTTCTAATTCGTCAAAATTGTAATCTCTTTGTACGAACTGGTTAAAACGGTTGGGACCGGAGGCGGGGGACTTAGCCTGGCGATGTTTCTGATAGAGATCGTCCACCTTCTGGATATCGGATTTTTTCTTGACGTTTTCCTTTTTCCAATTGCTTAAAATACCCTCTGCATACTCAAAACGATGACTGTTGGTGGCGAGTACGGTACGTTCGCAGGCTTCTGCAATGATATCCTGGGAAAAAGCATATTCCTTCAGCCAGCGGTTAATATACTCTAATTCCTTCCCGGTGGGGGAGCCGTTTCTGCCAAGGTCTTTCATAATGGTATATACGGATTTGTCATATTTGGTGGCAAACTTTTCTGCCTGTTTGGGGGTGGTTACACCGGATTTTGCCCAGCTTATGGCAACCGCCTCTATGTACTTGAAATCCTTTTTGCCCCGGTCCACACAGTACTGGATCAGGTAATCGATAAGATCATCAGAAAAATGCAGGCAGTCCGAAAAGTACAGAATGGACTTCATATCGCCGGGAGTTAACGGCTTACCGATATAGGATTCGGCAATAAAGAAAAGCTGACGGGTGTTCTCACGGTCCTTAAAGGAACGAAGATCATCGGCAGAGTAAGAAGGCTTCGCAAAGGGGTCTTCTTCAGGTACTTCCGGTACGGTTTCCCTGCTTTCTACCTGCCTGGTCACAATGGACACTACCGGGGCAGGCTTTGGGGACTCCGTCTCCATGCTTGTCTCATTTAAAACAGAAGGAGTACTATTACGGGTCTGGGACAAAAGATTCTCCAGACGGATACCGGTCAGATTTTTGGATTCATCATATTCTAAGGTCATGACATGCGCTTTCTCCCAATATTTTAAGGAACGCATAACATCCTTCTCCGTATAATTGAATTTGTCGGAGATTTCGGACACACTGGTAGAAAGACCGGCGCCCAGCATACGACTTAAATACAGATATATTTTAATCTGCGCATCGTTGGCATCCTCCATGTATTCGTCAATAAAGGTATTGGAAATAATTGTGGCATCCATACCTTTGTTTTTGGAAATTGTTAACTTACCCATAACTCACTCACCATCTGACAGTCTTTGCTGTCCATTTTTTAGCAAGTCAAAGTATAGCACACTTCCCTCAAAAAAGAAATAGCCGATTTGCCGGAAAGCCTTGAAAACACTGGGTTTGGGAGCCTATGTGGAAACGGTGGAAAATGTGGATTATTTTTTGAAAGGCCTTGTTTTTCTATAAAAAAGGCAATCTTTTTTATCCACTGAAAAAAGAAAAATATCCACAACTCCGATGCACCTTTTTGCACCCAAAATTGTGGATATTGTGGACAATCATTTTCCGAGAATGCTTTCGCCAATTTTTAGGACATCTCCGGCTCCCATAGTTATCAACAAATCACCGTTGATACAATTTTGTAATAAAAAATTTTCAATCTCATCAAAGGAGGGGAAATAGTAACATTCTTTTCCTAATTTAATGATTTCTTCCTGCAGGGTCCGGGAACTGATACCTAAGGTATCGGTTTCTCTGGCAGCATAAATATCAGCCAGAACCACCTTATCTGCAAGAGAAAGCGCTTTGGCAAAATCTGCAAGGAATGCCTTGGTACGTGTATAAGTATGGGGCTGGAAAACACACCAGAGTGTCTTGTGCGGATAATTTTCACAAGCCTTTAAGGTAGCAGTGATTTCCGTAGGATGGTGGGCATAATCATCAATGACGGTTACACCGCCAATGGATCCCTTATATTCGAAACGTCTGTCGGTGCCGGTAAAGCGGTGCAGAAATCCGGCAGCCTCTGCGGCAGGAACACCTATGACATCGGATAGTGCCATGCTTGCAAGCGCATTGGCAACATTGTGGATACCGGGAACCTGTAACCGGATTTCCTGACTCTTACCGTGAGAAATCATGGTAAAGGAAGCACAACCCGTTTCATCATATGTAATATCCCGGGCTGTAAAATCGGCATCACCGGTCAGACCGAAAGTGACCACTTTGCAGGCAAGCCCTTCGGTAATCTCCGTCAGATTCTCAATGCTGTTGTGAATAATTAAGGTTCCGTCGGACGGTAACAGTTCGGCAAACTTACGGAAAGAAGCACGGATATCAGAAAGATCCTTAAAGAAATCGAGATGATCTTCTTCTATATTAAGGATAATACCGATTTTGGGGAAAAAGCTTAAGAAACTATTGGTGTACTCACAGGCTTCCGTTACAAAATAGCCGGACCCTCCAATGCGGATGTTGCCGCCGATGGATTTGTAAATGCCGCCAATGGATAAAGTGGGGTCCAAATCTGCGCCAAGCAGTATTTCGGAAACCATGGAAGTTGTGGTAGTTTTGCCATGGGTACCGCTGATGGCAATGGGAACGGCATAATTTTTCATCATCTGTCCCAAAAGCTCCGCTCTGGTCAGAGAGGGAATCCCAAGTCTTTTGATGGCCACGTATTCGGGATTGTCCGGATGAATGGCGCTGGTAAATACGGCACAGTCAATATCTTCTGTAATATTTCCTTCTCTTTGTCCATAAAATACAGTAATCCCTTTCGCACTTAGGGAATCGGTTAAAGCGGAACGCTGTCTGTCGGACCCGGAAATGCGGAATCCCTTGCTGAAAAGTACCTCTGCCAGGCCGCTCATGCTGATGCCGCCGATACCGACAAAATAGATATGGGCGGGCTTATTAAAATCAATCTGATACATAATGACACTTCCTATTTCATAATGTTATGAGCTCTTCCTATATTATACGCATATATGGCGGAAAAAACAAATAATAAATGTGAAAACGGAAGAAATAGGACATTATGTTGAAAAATCTTTACGGCAGCTTTACTTGAATTTACAAAAATAGTTAAAATTCACAAAAAAATGGAAAAAGTTAGCAAAAAAATGTAAAAAATCAATAGAAAAAAGTTTTCTTTCTGAAAATGATGTGTTATAATGTGACTAACATTTAAGATAGGGTTCGTGTCTATTCTTAAATCAGACTAGTTGTTAAGAGGTGAGAGCATGATTAAAAAAGAGATGATAGCCATGCTATTGGCTGGCGGTCAGGGGAGCCGTCTTGGCGTTCTGACATCCAAAGTAGCAAAGCCCGCAGTTGCATTTGGCGGAAAGTATCGTATTATCGATTTCCCCTTAAGTAACTGTATTAATTCCGGTGTAGACACCGTAGGTGTTCTTACACAGTATCAGCCCCTTAGACTGAATACCCATATCGGTATCGGTATTCCCTGGGACTTAGACAGAAATATCGGTGGCGTTACTGTTTTGCCTCCTTATGAAAAGAGCACGAACAGTGAATGGTATACCGGTACTGCAAATGCTATTTTGCAGAATATTGATTACATGGACAGCTTCAATCCGGAGTACATACTGATTCTTTCCGGGGACCACATTTACAAGATGGATTATGAAGTAATGCTTGACTTCCACAAAGCTAACGGTGCGGAAGTTACCATTGCCGTTATGCCGGTACCCATGGAAGAGGCAAGCCGTTTTGGTATCATGATTACGGACGAGAATCACAAGATTGTGGATTTTGAGGAAAAGCCTGCACAGCCCAGAAGCAATCTGGCAAGTATGGGTATATACATTTTCAACTGGAAGACCTTAAAAGCAGCTCTGCTTGCAGAAAAAGAGCAGCCCGGCATGGACTTTGGTAAGCATATTATTCCGTACTGCCATGAGAGAAATGTTCCTCTCTATGCATACGAATTCAACGGTTACTGGAAGGATGTAGGAACCTTACACTCCTATTGGGAAGCCAATATGGAGCTTATTGATATTGTTCCTGAATTTAATCTCTATGAAGAATACTGGAAAATTTATACCAAGAGTGATACTCTTCCTCCCCAGTATTTCTCAAGCGAAAGTGTGGTGGAACGCAGTATCATCGGTGAGGGAAGCGAAATCTACGGTAAGGTATACAATTCCGTTATCGGCTGCGGCGTAACCATCGGAAAGGATACCGTAGTCAGGGATTCCATCATTATGAATAATACAGAGATTGCGGGTGGATGCGAGGTTAACAAGGCAATTATTGCGGAGAATGTTACCATTGCAGGAGGCGTAAGACTGGGTATCGGTGATGAAGTTCAGAATGATACGGCACCGCATATTTATAATCATGGTCTTGTAACCATTGCAGAAAAGAGTGTAATCCCGGCAGGTATTACCGTTGGAAAGAATACTGTTATTTCCGGTGTTACTACTTCGGACGACTACGAAAATTCCACTCTCGCAAGTGGTAAAACATTGATTAAGGCAGGTGAATAATAGTGAGAGCAATCGGAATTATTTTAGCAGGTGGTAACAACCACAGAATGAGAGAATTGTCCCAGAAACGTGCCATCAGTGCAATGCCCATGGCCGGCAGTTACAGAAGTATCGACTTTGCGCTGAGCAGCATGTCCAACTCCCGTATCCAGAAAGTTGCTGTTTTGACACAGTACAACTCCAGAAGCTTAAATGAGCATTTAAGTTCCTCTAAATGGTGGGACTTCGGACGTAAGCAGGGAGGCCTTTTCGTACTTACTCCCGCTGTTACAAGCAACAACAGCAATTGGTACAGAGGTACCGCAGATGCAATTTACCAGAATCTTGATTTCTTAAAGAAGAGCCACGAACCTTATGTCGTAATTGCATCCGGTGACGGAATTTATAAGTTGGATTTCAATAAAGTTCTGGAATATCATATCGACAAGAAAGCAGATATTACCGTAGTCTGTAGAGATATGGAGCCGGATATGAATATTGAACGTTTCGGAACCATCAAAATGAACGAAGAAAGCCGCATCGAGGAATTTGAGGAAAAGCCCATCGTGGCAAAGACCAACACTATTTCCTGCGGTATTTATGTAATCCGTCGTCGTCTTTTAATTGAATTGCTGGAGAGATGCGCAGAAGAGGACAGATATGACTTCGTAAGGGATATTCTGATCCGCCATAAGGATATGAAGAAAATCTATGGTTACAAGATCCGCGATTATTGGAGAAATATTGCTTCTGTGGAAGATTATTATGCAACCAACATGGATTTCTTAAAGCCTGATGTGAGAAATTATTTCTTCAAAGAATATCCGGATGTTTATTCCAAGGTAGACGATCTTCCACCCGCAAAATACAACGTGGGCGTACAGGTTAAGAACAGCCTGATTTCCAGCGGATGTATTGTCAATGGTGTGGTGGAGAATTCCGTTGTATTTAAGAAGACCTATATTGGAAACAATTGTACCATCAAGAATTCCATTATCTTAAATGATGTATACATTGGAGACAATTGCTACATTGAAAACTGCATCGTAGAGAGCCGGGATACCATCCGTGCCAACTCTACACATATTGGGGAAGACGGAATCAAGATTGTTGTGGAACGTAACGAGAGATATGTAATTTAGTGTATGCCAAAGGGGGGTTATACCAATGCAGATTACGGATGTACGTGTTCGCAAGATCACAAAAGAAGGCAAAATGAAGGCGATTGTATCCATTACCATAGATGATGAATTTGTGGTACATGACATTAAGGTGATTGAGGGAGAAAAGGGATTGTTCATTGCGATGCCGAGCAAAAAAGCGACGGACGGTGAATACCGGGATATTGCACATCCTATCAATTCGGAAACAAGAGATGCAATTCAGAAAATCATTTTGGAGAATTACGAGAAAGCATAGTTTTTATGGAGAGGCGGCCGACTGTTAAAGTTGGCCGCCTTTTCTGCCTTTTAAAAGCCTATTTTTCTGCCCGCCAAAAGGTGGTTGCAAGATTTGACGGGAAAATGCTATACTAATAAGATATGGAGGTCGTGGACATGTATCTTATTGTTGGACTTGGAAATCCCGGAAGGGAATATCAGAATACGAGGCATAATATCGGCTTTGAAGTCATAGAAACATTAGCAGAAGAAGAAAAAATCGTGATGCTCGAGCATAAGCATAAGGCTGTAATAGGAAAAGGCTATATCGGCGGTGAAAAAGTGATTCTGGCTAAGCCCCAGACCTATATGAATTTAAGCGGTGAGAGTGTCCGGCAAATTCTGGATTACTATAAAATAGACGAAAAGGAAAATCTGATTGTCGTCAGTGATGATATCAGCCTTCCACCGGGAAAACTGCGTATTCGTAAAAAGGGCAGTGCCGGCGGTCACAACGGTCTCAAAAATATTATTGCCCATCTGGGACATGATGAATTTATGCGTGTGAAGATGGGTGTGGGAGAAAAGCCGGCAGGTTTTGATCTGGCAGACTATGTCCTGGGACACTACTCCACAGAAGAGAGAAAGCTGATGGACCGGGCAAGAAAAGATGGCGCAGAAGCAGTCCGCTCCATTATGGCAGACGGTGTGGAAGCGGCCATGAACAAATTTAACGGTAAGCAATAGAATTTATAACGGCCGGGTGGTCGTAGTAAGAGGTAATTCATGCAGGCATTATTAGAGCCCCTCCATGAACTGGCGGATTTTGAGGAAATGCGGGACTGTATTTTGAAAAAGAAACAGTCTGTTTCCCTAAGCGGTCTCGTGGAATCCCAGAAACTGCATATGGTATTCGGTTTAAGCGATGGCTTTCCCTGTAAAGTCATCGTTACTTACAGTGATTTAAAAGTTAGAGAAATCTACGAAGAATATAAATTTTATGACAGAAATGTCATGATATATCCTGCGAAGGACCTGATTTTCTTTCAGGCAGATATTCACGGGAATAAGCTGACTACGGAACGTGTGAAGGTACTTCGAAGAATTGCGGAGAAACGCCCGTTTACGCTGATAACTACCTTTGCGGCTCTGATGACGCCCCAGGTGAAATGGGATCTTGAGCGAGACACCATTTCCATAAAGAAACACGGCACCATTGAGGAAAGCAGCATTGCCAGAAAACTGGTGAATATGGGCTATGAGAAGACCTATCAGGTGGAGAGTCCCGGTCAGTTTTCCATCCGGGGCGGGATTATTGATGTATATGACCTGACGGAGGAAAATCCTTATCGAATCGAGCTTTGGGGCGATGAGGTGGAGTCCATCCGCAGCTTTGACATCTTAAGTCAGAGGTCTATTGAACAGCTGGAGGGAATTCGGATTTTTCCGGCCGGAGAATTCGTATTGACGGACAAAATGTGCCGTAATGGGATTACTCATATTGAAAAAGAGGCCCAAAAACAGGAGGAACTTTTTAGAAGCAAGTTCCAGACGGAAGAGGCACACCGCATTTCCAAGCAGATTAAGGAATTAAAGGAACAGGTTTTGGAATTTCAGAACCGCTCTATTTTAGAGGGGTATATCCGTTATTTTTATGAGGAAGAGGAATTAGACAGTCTTCTGAATCTCTTACCGGAAAAACAGATTATTTTTCTGGATGAACCTCTGCGTATAGAGGAACACGCAGAGGCGGTAGAACTGGAATTTCGTGAAAGCATGAGCCACCGTGCAGAAAAGGGCTATATCCTGCCGGGGCAGATGGATGTGCTTTACGGCAGGGAAAGGATAGGAGCCATTCTTGCAAAGAAAAACTTTGTCACTCTCTCTGCACTGCATTTGAAGAAAACTTTCTTAAGCGGTGAAAAGCAGTTTGATATACCGGCAAAAAGTGTGGCCAGCTATAACAATAGTTTTGAACTTTTGGTGAAGGACTTAAAACAATACAAGAAGAACGGCTACCGGGTGCTTCTGCTTTCCGGCTCCCGGACCAGGGCGGAGCGACTGGCCGGTGATTTAAGGGATGAAGGACTAAGTGCTGTTTTTACGGCAAATCCTGAAAGAGAAGTGCAGGCAGGGGAAGTGCTGACCTGCTATGGGCATGTGGCGAAGGGCTTTGAATATCCCATGATTAAATTTGTGGTGATTTCGGAGACCGATATTTTTGGTGCCGCAAGCAAAAAGAAAAAGAAGAAAAAACAGTATGAAGGCCAGAAAATCAAGGATTTCTCCGAATTAAAGGTGGGAGACTATGTGGTTCACGAAAGTCACGGACTGGGCAGATACTGTGGAATTGAGAAAGTAGAAGTGGAAAAAGTAGTCAAGGACTACTTAAAGATAGAATACCGGGACGGAGGCAAACTCTATATTTCCGCGACCGGTCTGGATGTGATCCAGAAATACGCTTCCGCGGATGCCAAGACACCGAAATTAAGTAAGCTGGGAACCCAGGAATGGAACAGAACCAAGACCAAGGTGCGTACGGCAGTGGAAGGGGTTGCCAAAGATCTGGTGGAGCTTTACGCACTCAGGCAGCAGGCAGAAGGCTTCCGTTACGGAGAGGATACGGTCTGGCAGAAGGAATTTGAGGAAATGTTTCCCTACGAGGAGACGGAGGACCAGCTGGCTGCTATCCGGGATACCAAGGCGGATATGGAAAGCAGCAAAATCATGGACCGTCTGATTTGTGGGGATGTGGGCTTCGGAAAAACAGAGATTGCCATTCGCGCAGCTTTTAAGGCAGTACAGGAAGGAAAGCAGGTGGCTTATCTGGTACCCACCACCATTTTAGCCCAGCAGCATTACAATACCTTTGTGCAGCGTATGAAGGATTTCCCGGTCAAAGTGGAGCTGATGAGCCGCTTCCGCTCTGCTGCAGAGCAGAAGAAAACCGTGGAGGGCCTGAAAAAAGGAATGGTGGATATTGTAATCGGTACCCACAGAATTCTATCCGGGGATGTGGTGTTTAAGGACCTGGGACTGCTTATTATCGATGAGGAACAGCGCTTTGGTGTCAGCCACAAAGAAAAGATTAAAAAACTAAAGGAAAATGTGGATGTACTGACATTGACGGCTACCCCCATTCCCAGAACCCTGCACATGAGTTTAGTCGGTATCCGGGATATGAGCGTCTTAGAAGAGGCTCCGGAGGACCGTCTGCCGATTCAGACCTATGTCATGGAGTACAATGAGGAAATGGTGCGGGAAGCCATTGTCCGTGAAATGGCAAGGGGCGGTCAGGTTTATTATGTGTACAACCGTGTGAATAATATTGCGGATATCGCTGCTGCAATCGGAAATCTGGTTCCGGAGGCAACCGTGGCTTTTGCCCACGGACAGATGAAGGAGCAGGAACTGGAACGCATTATGTACGATTTCATTAACGGCGAAGTGGATGTTCTGGTGTCCACCACCATTATTGAGACCGGACTGGACATCTCGAATGTCAATACCATTATTATTCATGATTCCGATAATATGGGACTTTCCCAGCTTTATCAGCTTCGCGGCCGCGTGGGCCGTTCCAACCGGACTGCTTATGCCTTCCTTATGTACCGCAGAGATAAGATGTTAAAGGAAGAGGCGGAGAAGCGACTGGCAGCCATTAAGGAATTTACGGATCTGGGAAGCGGTTTTAAGATTGCCATGCGGGATTTGGAGATTCGAGGAGCGGGCAATCTGCTGGGGAAAATGCAGCATGGTCATATGGAGGCCGTGGGCTACGATCTATACTGCAAGATGCTCAATGAGGCGGTGAAAAAATTAAAAGGCATTTCCACTGTGGAAGATTTTGCCACCGCTGTGGATTTGGATGTGGACGCATTTATTCCACCGGAGTATATTATGAATGAGACCCAGAAACTGGATATTTATAAACGGATTGCAGGCATTGAAAACGAAAAAGAACGGGACGATATGAAGGATGAACTTTTGGACCGTTTCGGAAGCATTCCGAAATCCGTGGATAACCTTTTGCGGATTGCCTTAATCCGCGTAAAGGCACATTCGCTGTACCTGACGGAGATTAAAGGAAAAAATGAGCGCATCCTGCTTACCTTTAAGTCGGATGCCCCTATTGATCCTGTAAAAATTCCGGAATTTTTGAAAAAACATAAGGATAATCTGCTCTTTACCGCTTACGGAACCCCATTCTTTACCTGGAAATATACAAAGACCGGGCTGGTGGAAAAGGATGCAGAGCTTTTACTGGGTGATACGGAAAAATTATTGACAGAAATGTCAGAAATTTGGAGGAACGATCATGAAATGGACAAAATTTCAAATTAAAACCATAACCGAAGCAGAGGATATTATCATATCGAGCCTCTATGATCTGGGACTGGAAGGGGCTCAGATTGAGGACAAGGTTCCCTTGACGGCATTGGAGAAGGAGCAGATGTTTGTGGACATCCTGCCCGACTGCCCGGAGGACGACGGGATTGCCTATCTTAGCTTCTTTGTGGAAGAAACAGAGGATGGAAGTCTTCTTTTGAACGGGGAAAAAACGGATGCGGATGCTATTTTGAAAATGGTGGAGGAAGAACTGGAAAATATCCGGATGTTTATGGATATCGGGGAAGGAAGCGTAAAAGTGGACGAAACCGAGGATATTGACTGGATTAATAACTGGAAACAGTATTTTCACCAGTTCTACATTGATGACATTCTTGTCATTCCCTCCTGGGAGGATGTAAAAGCGGAGGATAGTGACAAAATGGTACTGCATATTGATCCGGGAACCGCATTCGGAACCGGGATGCATGAAACTACCCAGCTTTGCATCCGTCAGCTGCGAAAGTATATTACAAACGAGACAAAGCTTTTGGATGTGGGAACCGGCAGCGGTATTCTGGCTATTTTGTCCCTGATGTTCGGTGCAAAGAGTGCTGTGGGTACCGATCTGGATATCTGTGCGGTAGAAGCAGTCCGCGAGAACTGTGAGAGCAACGGCATCGATCCTGCCCAATTTGAAATGATGATTGGGAACATTATCACGGATAAGGCGATTCAGGACAGAGTGGGTTATGGTTGCTATGATATTGTGGTGGCTAATATTCTGGCAGATGTTCTGGTGCCTCTCACCCCGGTGATTATCCATCAGTTAAAGCCCGGCGGAATCTATATTACCTCCGGTATTATCGATGATAAGGAACAGACTGTGGTGGAGGCAGTTAAGAAAGCAGGACTGGAAGTTCTGAAAGTAACCTATCAGGGAGAATGGGTCAGTGTGACCGCAAGAAAGCCCGAGTAAGTGTGGGATTGCCTTGAATTACAGGCACAAAGGAGAAAACATGTTTCGTTTTTTTGTGGAACCGTCCCAAATTAATGACAAAACTGTCATAATTATGGGCGGCGATGTGAATCATATTAAAAATGTCCTGCGTATGAAGGTGGGGGAAGAAGTTGCGGTCAGCAATGGCGTGGACGGAAAGGAATACCGTTGCGGCATTGCCGCCTTTGAGGAAGACAGGGTGGTTTTAGAACTACGTTTTGTGAAGGAAGACGGGCTGGAGCTGCCTTCCCGGGTGCATCTGTATCAGGGTCTGCCGAAGGCCGATAAAATGGAATTAATCATCCAGAAGGCCGTGGAATTGGGAGTTTATGAGATTATTCCCGTGGAGACGAAGCGTGCCGTAGTGAAACTGGATGCCAAAAAGGCGAAGCAGAAGACAGAGCGCTGGCAGGCCATTGCAGAAGCTGCCGCCAAACAGAGCAAACGTCGCATCATTCCCACGGTCCGGGAACCAATTTCCTTTTGGAAAGCCGTGGAGGAAGCCTCTTCCATGGAAGTGAAGCTCATTCCTTACGAACTGGCGGAAGGCATGGACAGGACCAGGGAGAGGATGGAAAATCTTCCCGAAAATGCGGATATCGCCGTATTTATCGGACCGGAGGGCGGTTTCGACGAGAAGGAGATAGAACTGGCCATGCAAAACGGTATAGAGGCCATTACCCTGGGAAAAAGAATTCTTCGAACAGAGACCGCAGGCTTTACCGTGATGGCCTGGATTATGTATCAGTTGGAAAAATAGCCGCATATATTAAAGAAAAGAAGAGAAAGTTGCGCCCTTTTGGGGATTGCAGGTTCTTACCCTCAAGGGGCGGAACAAGAAAAAGGAGAATACCATGGAAATTTATTTGGATAACTCGGCCACTACGAGGACCTTCCCGGAAGTTGCCGAGCTTATGTCAAAAATCATGTGTGAAGATTACGGAAACCCTTCCAGTCTCCATTTGAAAGGGGTTCAGGCCGAAAAGTACCTGCGCTATGCGAAGGAGACACTGGCCAGAATTATGAAGGTTTCGGACAGAGAACTGATATTTACATCCGGCGGTACCGAATCCGATAATCTGGCGCTTATCGGTGTGGCAATGGCAAATTACCGTGCAGGAAAACACCTGATTACCACCAAAATTGAGCACCCTGCAATTCTGCAGACCATGCACTATTTAGAGGATCAGGGATTTGAAGTGACATACCTGTCAGTTGGAAGTGACGGATGCATTTCTTTGGAAGAGTTAAAGAATGCAATGCGAAAAGATACCATTCTGGTTTCCATTATGCATACGAATAACGAAATCGGCTCCGTACAACCCATTGAAGAGGCAGCCCGTATTATTAAATCCATGAATCCGGCTACTTTATTTCACGTGGATGCAGTGCAAGGATTTGGAAAATTCCGTATTATGCCGAAGCGGATGGGCATCGATCTGTTAAGTGTCAGCGGTCACAAGATTCATGGCCCCAAGGGTGTGGGTTTTCTGTATGTAGGCGAAAAGGTGAAGATTCACAATATCATTTACGGCGGCGGACAGCAGAAGAATATGCGTTCCGGTACCGAAAATGTACCCGGAATTGCCGGCATGGCGAGAGCGGCAGAGATTCTTTATACGAATCTTGCAGAAGATACAAGAAAACTCTACAGTCTGAAGAAATATCTCTGCGACGGCCTTATGAAGATGGAAGATGTGAAGCTCAATAACCCCGAAGGGGAAAAGGGGGCTCCCCACATTGTGAGCCTTTCCGTGAAGGGAATCAGAAGCGAGGTTATGCTGCATGCTCTGGAGGATAAAGGAATTTTTGTTTCCTCCGGAAGTGCCTGTGCAAGCAATAAACCTGCCGTTTCGGGCTCTGCTACACTAAGGGGCATCGGTTTGGAGAAGGAATATTTAGATTCCACTATTCGTATGAGTATGTCCGTATACACCACGAAGGAAGAAATAGACTATACATTGCAGACAATGTATGATATGATTCCCATGTTGCGAAAGTATACAAGGCACTGACAGAAAGGGTTAAATATGTATAAAGCATTTTTGATAAAATATGCCGAAATCGGTGTAAAAGGAAAGAACAGATATCTGTTTGAGGATGCGCTTGCAACGCAGATTAAATACGCGCTGAAGAAATGTGAGGGCGAATTTCAGGTAAGGAAAACCCAGGGACGTATTTACGTGGATGCACTTTCCGAATTTGACTTTGAAGAAACCGTGGAACATTTGAAGAGAGTTTTTGGTATTTCCGCCATCTGCCCCGTTGTTTATGTGGAAGATGAAGGATTTGAAAAACTTTGCGAGGATGTGATTTCTTTTATTGACAGCGTATATCCGGATAAAAACAAAACCTTTAAGGTACAGGCGAGAAGGGCAAGAAAGAATTATCCCAAGGAATCCATGCAGATCAATATGGACCTGGGAGAAGCTATTTTGAACGCATATCCTGAAATGCATGTGGATGTGCATAAGCCGGACATTATGTTAAATGTGGAAGTCCGCGAAAAGATTTATATTTATTCCGAAATCATTCCGGGACCCGGAGGCATGCCTGTGGGAACAGGCGGAAAGGCGATGCTGCTGTTATCCGGCGGTATCGACTCTCCGGTAGCCGGTTATATGATAGCCAAACGAGGGGTTAAAATTGATGCGGTTTATTTTAATGCGCCTCCTTACACCAGTGAAAGAGCAAAGCAGAAGGTAATCGACCTGGCAAAAATCGTATCCCGTTACGCAGGACCGGTATACCTTCATATCATTAATTTTACCGATATTCAGCTTTATATATATGAGAAGTGCCCCCATGAAGAACTGACCATTATTATGCGCCGTTATATGATGCGGATCGCAGAAGCCATTGCAGAAGAAACCGAGTGCCTGGGTCTTGTAACCGGGGAGAGCATCGGGCAGGTAGCAAGCCAGACCATGCACAGCTTAATGGCAACCAATGATGTCTGTTCCATGCCGGTTTACCGGCCGCTCATTGCATTTGATAAGCAGGATATCGTAGAAATTTCCGAGAAAATCGGTACATACGAAACCTCCATCCTGCCGTATGAAGACTGCTGTACCATTTTCGTGGCAAAGCATCCGGTTACCAAGCCGAGCCTCAAGGTAATCCGCAGACACGAAGGAAATCTGACGGAAAAGATTGACGAACTGGTAAAGACAGCAATTGAAACCGATGAACTTTTGATTGTAAGTGATAATGAATAGCACGAAAAAAGAACACCTGCGGTAAACCACAGGTGTTCTGATTTTCACTGTTACGTTGCAAATCTAATGAAATTAGATTAAGTAAGGCTTCAATGCAGCCATAACGTCATCAACGTTGTCTTCTACATGGATGTTCAAGTCGATAGGCTTGGAAAGGTCAAGGCTGAAGATACCCATAATGGACTTAGCGTCGATTACGTATCTGCCGGAAACTAAATCAAAGTCATAATCAAACTTGGTTACATCGTTTACAAAAGATTTTACTTTGTCAATTGAATTTAATGAAATCTGTACTGTTTTCATAGTTTTACCTCCTTGAAATGGTTCATACCCTCTGTTACCATATTACTAACTAAATAAATAAAAGTCAATGATAAAACAGTACAAAATTTGGAAGGAAATGCATGAAAAGAGTAGCATTACATAACCTTGGATGCAAGGTTAACGCGTATGAAATAGACATAATGCAACAAATGTTGGTCGAAAACGGTTATGAAATTGTACCATTTGATACAACCGCCGATATTTATATTGTGAATACCTGCACGGTTACCAATATTGCAGACCGCAAGAGCCGGCAGATGTTACATCAGGCAAAAACCAGAAATCCCGGAGCCATTGTGGTGGCGGTGGGCTGTTATGTGCAGACCGGGGACAGCGATGCCCTGCTGAAAGACGGTGTGGACTTAGCCATTGGCAATAACCGCAAAAAAGATATGGTGGAAATTTTAGAGAAATTCCTTAAAGAGCGGGAAAATGGCAAAAATCCCGAGAGCAGGGAAGATACGAGTAAGCAGGAGAGTTTTTCTTCCGCCTATGTCCCGGATATGAGCATGCCCTGTGATTATGAAGAAATGACACTTACCACAACCGCAGAACATTGCAGAGCCTATATCAAAATTCAGGATGGCTGCAACCAGTTTTGCTCCTATTGTATTATCCCCTATGCCAGAGGCAGGGTCAGAAGCCGCAGATGGGAAGATATTTATGCTGAAATAGAGGGCATAGCGAAAAGAGGATACAAGGAGATTGTGCTGACCGGAATCCATATCAGTTCCTATGGCATTGACTTTGACGAAGATGCCTGGAGGAGAGGGGAAAGTGTGGTTAAGGTGCGGGAGAACGGTATCCGTGACTACGCCGGCCGGTCCAGGCTGATTGACCTGTTAGAGAAAATAAATGGGATCGAGGGCATTGAAAGAATACGCTTAAGCAGCCTGGAACCCCGGATTATTACCGTGGAAAATGTGGAAAGAATGGCTAAAATCGAAAAACTCTGTCCTCATTTTCATCTCTCCCTGCAAAGCGGAAATGATGAAACCTTAAAAAGAATGAATAGACACTATACCACCGGTGAATACTTAAACGGAGTACGTCTTTTAAGAAAAGCCTTTGGACACCCGGCAATTACCACGGATGTGATTGTGGGATTTCCGGGAGAGACCGGGGAAGAATTTGCGGAAACCGTGGAGTTCTTAAAAGAGGTGAATCTATACGAAATGCATATTTTCAGATATTCCAAGAGAAAAGGAACCAAAGCGGCAGCAATGCCCCATCAGGTGCCGGGGCCTGTCCAGAGGGAAAGAAGCAAGGTTTTATTTGAGATGGAGGCAGCCATGTCCAAAGAATTCCGTGCATTTTATGTGGGCAGGGAAGTAGAGGTGCTTTTTGAGGAAGCAAAAAGAATCGGGGGCAAAACCTATCAGATCGGCCACACAAGGGAGTATGTAAAAGTGGCAAAAAGAAGTGAGGAATCCCTTGCAAACCAAATCATCCGGGGACGGATTTCAGACTTTCTGCAAGGGGAAGTTCTTCTCATGGAATAATGAGGAAAATAAGCAATTTTTTCACGTATTTTGGTTGAATTATCTGAAAATATAGAGTATTATATTACTAAGTATATCTATATACATAGGACGAAAAGACGGGGAACTTTACGTGAAAGAGAGGTAAAATATGCAGAATCAGGATTTGGGAAATACACAGTTTTTTAATGTAGAATCTGAACTGGAAACCGGCGTTAAGGTGGTTTTATATACCGTTTACGAAGCACTTGTAGAAAAAGGATACAATCCGGTGAACCAAATTGTAGGATATATTATGAGTGGGGATCCTACCTACATCACCTGCCATAAGAATGCAAGAAGCATGATTATGAAAGTCGAAAGAGATGAACTGGTAGAAGAACTGTTAGCAGATTATATCCATAACAATCAGTGGAAGTAGGGCAGAATATGCGAATAATGGGACTGGATTTCGGCTCAAAGACCGTGGGAGTGGCCATCAGTGATCCGTTGCTTATCACGGCACAGGGAATCGAGATTATCAGACGCAAGGAAGAAAACAAATTACGGCAGACTCTGGCACGTATCGAAGAACTGATTGTGGAATACGGCGTGGAAGAAGTTGTTTTGGGGCTCCCCAAAAATATGAATAACACAGAGGGTATCAGAGTCGAACTCACCAAAGAATTTCAGGAAAAGTTAGAACGAAGGACAGGCCTGCCGGTCAATCTCTGGGATGAGAGACTGACTACCGTGGCCGCAGATAAAACGATGATGGAAGCCGGTATTCGAAGGGAAGAACGCAAGGAGCATGTGGACAGAATAGCGGCTTGTTTTATTTTGCAAGGTTATCTGGACCGGCGTAATATGCAAAAAGCAAGCGAAAATATGTGAGGTTTACAATTTGGAAAAGATTACATTTTATCCGGAAGAAGCAAATGGGGAATCCGTTTCCTTTTTTGTATTGGAACAGACCCGTATCGGCGGTGTCAATTATATACTGGTAACAGAGGAAGAAGAAGGGGACTCTGAGGCCCTGATTTTAAAAGATCTTTCTGCCGACGGAGAAGCAGAAAGTGTTTATGCCATCGTGGAAGATGATGAGGAATTGTCTGCGGTTGCAGATGTTTTTTCCAGCATGATGGAGGATATTACATTAGAGTAAAGGTTCCTTAAGGAACTTTCAATAGAAAAGCAGTACGGTATTGCTTGGACGAAAGAGCATTCTTTTTTTATTGCAAAACTTTCGGAAAAGTTTCGCAGTTCATAAAAGAAGGATCCCTCATCCGATAAGCCATGCCGGCTGGATATAAGGAGGTAAACTGATTGAAGAAAAAAGAGAATATCGTGACCTCTCCGCTCAAAATTATTCCCTTGGGCGGTTTGGAGCAGATCGGTATGAATATTACTGCCTTTGAATACGAAGACAGTATCGTTGTGGTGGATTGCGGTCTGTCTTTTCCGGCAGATGATATGCTGGGTATTGATCTGGTAATCCCCGATGTAACTTATCTGGAGGAAAATATTAATAAAGTAAAGGGCTTTGTCATCACCCATGGTCATGAGGACCATATCGGTGCACTGCCCTATGTCTTACGCAGGGTGAATGTACCCATCTATGCCACCAAGCTTACGGTGGGGATTATTGAAAACAAGTTAAAGGAACATGGTCTGGAGAAGACCACCAAGAGAAAGGTGGTTAAGTTCGGACAATCCATCAATTTGGGACAGTTCCGCATTGAATTTATCAAGACGAATCACAGTATTGCGGATGCAGCGGCACTGGCCATTTATTCTCCCGCAGGCTGTGTGGTACACACCGGGGACTTTAAGGTGGATTACACCCCTGTTTTCGGGGATGCCATAGATTTACAGCGTTTTGCGGAAATCGGTAAAAAGGGAGTGCTTGCACTTCTTTGTGATTCCACCAATGCAGAGCGTCCGGGATTCACTCCTTCCGAAAAAACAGTGGGCAGAACTTTTGATACCCTGTTTGCCGACCACAAGAATACCCGTATTTTTGTGGCAACCTTTGCATCCAATGTGGACCGCGTACAGCAGATTATTAATACTGCCTATAAATTCGGCCGCAAGGTAGTGGTGGAAGGCAGAAGCATGGTAAACATCATTGAAACGGCTTCCAACCTGGGATATTTGAATATTCCGGACCAGACGTTAATTGATGTGGACCAGTTAAAAAATTATCCGGATGAACAGCAGGTCATCATTACCACGGGAAGTCAGGGAGAAAGCATGGCAGCCCTTTCCCGTATGGCAAGCAATATGCACAAGAAGATTACCATCGGAGCCGGGGATACGGTTATCTTTTCAAGTAATCCCATTCCGGGCAATGAGAAGGCTGTTACCAAGGTAATCAATGAACTTTTCCGTAAAGGAGCGGATGTCATTTTCCAGGATACGCACGTATCCGGACATGCCTGCCAGGAAGAGATTAAACTGATTTATACTTTAGTGAAGCCCAAATACGCAATTCCCGCACACGGGGAGTACAAGCATTTGCGGGCTCAGGCAAAAATTGCAGAAAATTTAGGCATAGAAAAAGACAATATCTTTATTCTTTCCTCCGGGGATGTGCTGGAACTCACCGATGAGAGCGCAAAGGTTACCGGTAAGGTTCCGGTAGGCTCCATATTGGTGGACGGACTTGGCGTTGGCGATGTAGGGAATATTGTACTTCGGGACAGACAGCACCTTGCGGAAGACGGTATTCTGATTGTGGTAATGGCTCTGGACAGAACAGAAGGGTATCTGGTTTCCGGACCGGACATCGTTTCAAGAGGATTTGTTTATGTGAAAGAATCCGATGAACTGATGGAAGAGGCAAGGCAGATTGTGGATGAAAAACTGAACGAGCTTCTGGACAGAGGAGTAACCGACTGGGGCAGGTTAAAATCCGCCACAAAGGATGCACTTTCCGAATACGTGTGGAAAAAGACCAAACGTCGTCCGATGATTCTTCCAATCATCATGGAAGTATAAAATATACTAAGGAGATTATCATGATAGAGTTAGAACAGGCACTTGAGCGTTTTATAGGAGAGATTAAGGGGACCGAGGTATATAAAGAATATTCCAGACAGAAGGAAAAAGTGAGCCGTTTCCCGGAACTGAAAGCCAAGATTGATGAATTCAGAATCCGGAATTTTCAATTGCAGAGTGCAACGGTGGGAGACGAGCTTTTCGATAAGATCGAGGATTTTGAAAGAGAATATGAAAAATTCAGAGAAGATCCTCTGGTTTCGGATTTCCTTGCAGCGGAGCTTGGCCTGTGCCGGATGATGCAGCAAATAAATATGACCATGACTGAGGAACTGGACTTTGCATAGTCTGCTTTCCCGGTCAGAATGAGTTATAGGAGATAAGAATATGAGTACCAAACAGTTGGTTCGGGCAATATTTAGCACCATATTAAAAGTGGTAATTTATGTGGCAGTGGTCTTTTTTATTTACAAAGGTGCCACGATTGCGTATGACTACGGCTTCCGGGTCTTTAAGGAAGAACCCATGACGGAAGCGCCGGGAGTTGATATTAACGTGGAAATTACCATGGGCAAAAGTGCGTTGCAGATAGGCGAAATCTTGGAAAGCAAGGGGCTTATCCGGGATGCCAAATTGTTCTACCTGCAGAATTTATTGTCGGCCTACAAAAACAAACTCCGTCCCGGAGAATACACCTTAAATACTTCCATGACCATGGTGGAAATGATGGCAGTCATGGCTGCCGAGCCCGTGGAGGAAGAGCCGGAAGATAATACGGGAGGGGACACCACAAAAGAAGCAAGTGATGCGCAGGAGACCGGGTTTAGCGGTGAAGAAGATGGCTATGCCGGCGAAGAGGAAAACGGTTTTACCGGAGAAGAAGAATGATAAATGATGAAAGAATGATTGCCTTTATTGATTCGTTTGATAAAGGCAATACGCCTTTTTTAAATCAAATAGAAAAAGAAGCTAAGAAGGACGAAGTACCGATTATCCGTACCCAGACCCAGACCCTGCTTCGTTTCCTGATGGCGGCACATAAGCCCAAGGACATTCTGGAGGTGGGGTGCGCAGTCGGATTTTCCTCCCTTCTCATGGCAGAATATGCACCGGACTCCAGAATTGTAACGATTGAAAAGTATGAAAAACGCATTCCGGTTGCCAGAGAAAATTTCAGGCGCGCGGGTATGGAGGACAGGATTACCCTTTTAGAGGGGGACGCTGCCGATATCCTTGCCGGACTGGAAGGAAGCTTTGATTTCATTTTCATGGATGCGGCAAAAGCACAGTACATCCGCTTTCTGCCGGATGCATTGCGCCTTTTAAGACAGGGCGGGCTTCTTGTTTCGGACAACGTACTTCAGGACGGGGATGTTTTGGAGTCACGCTTTGCCGTAACCAGAAGGAACCGGACCATTCATGCCCGCATGAGGGAATATCTGTATGCCATAACGCATCATGAAGAACTGGAAACCGTGATTCTGCCCGTAGGGGACGGGGTATCCATCAGTACGAAAAAGTGACCCGGCACAGACCGAAAGATTTTGGAGAGCAGGAGCATTGTATGAATAAAATAAGAAAGCCGGAACTTCTGATTCCGGCCAGTAGTCTGGAAGTGTTAAAAACAGCCGTCAATTTTGGGGCGGATGCAGTTTATATTGGGGGGGAAGCCTTCGGACTTCGCGCCAAGGCCAAAAATTTTACCATGGAAGAAATGGCGGAAGGCATCCGTTTCGCCCATGCCCATCAAGTGAAAGTGTATGTGACAGCCAATATTCTTGCCCACAATGGGGATTTAAAGGCAGCCAGGGAATATTTCCGGGAATTAAAAGAGATAGGCCCGGATGCCCTGATTATTTCCGATCCGGGGATGTATTCCATTGCGAAAGAAGAGTGTCCCGAAATTGAGCGCCATATTTCCACACAGGCCAATAACACCAACTACCTGACATACCGTTTCTGGTGGGAACAGGGAGCAAAGCGTGTGGTAAGTGCCAGAGAGCTTTCCTTAAGAGAAATAAAGGAAATCCGTGAGAACATCCCGGAGGAAATGGAAATTGAAAGCTTTATTCACGGAGCCATGTGCATTTCCTATTCCGGAAGATGCCTTCTCAGCAATTATTTTACCGGACGGGATGCCAATAAGGGTGCCTGTACCCATCCCTGCCGCTGGAAATATGCAGTGGTGGAGGAAACCAGACCCGGCGAATATATGCCGGTTTATGAGAATGAAAGAGGTACTTACATTTTCAATTCCAAGGACCTTTGCATGATTGGGCATATCCCCGAACTCGTGGATGCGGGTATTGATAGTTTCAAAATTGAAGGACGCATGAAGACCGCGCTTTATGTCGCAGCGGTTGCAAGAACCTATCGAAAAGCCATTGATGATTATCTGGAGTCAGAAGAGAAATACCGCGCTAACATGGCATGGTATGAGGAGGAAATTGCAAAGTGCACTTACCGACAGTTTACGACTGGTTTCTATTTCGGAAAACCGGACGAGAATACCCAGATTTATGATCATAATACCTATGTAAATGAATATATTTATCTGGGAATCATTGAGGAAGTCAAAGACGGTCGGGCAAGAATTACCCAGCGAAACAAATTCTGTGTGGGCGACCGGATTGAAATCATGAAGCCGGATGGACAAAATGTAGAAGTTACGGTGGAAGAGATGTATGATGGGGAATTAAACCCCGTGGAAAGCGCACCCCACCCCCAGCAGGAAATCTGGCTGAAATTATCCGCTTTGCCGGATGAAGCGGATCTTCTGCGTGTAAAAGGATAACGGATGGAAAACTGTGTAAAAAATAGCAGATGGGAAAATGGCTTGCTTTTTTTAGGAAAGTAGGCTAATGTATAATATATTTTATGAAAGGCAAAAGAAAGGGCGAAGCGAAATATGAGTGAAGTACTGAATGTGGAAGAATTATTTGCCAGCAAAGTTTTTACCGTGGGTAAGATGAAGGAACGTCTCCCTAAAAATGTGTATAAAGAAGTACGGAAAGTCATGGAACAGGGCGGCGAACTTTCTTTGGAAACCGCGGATGTTGTGGCAAAGGCCATGAAAGACTGGGCAGTGGAAAACGGGGCAACCCATTATACCCATTGGTTCCAGCCGCTTACCGGTATTACTGCGGAAAAGCATGATGCCTTTGTGAGCCATCCCGATGAGACCGGACATATGATTCTGGAATTTTCCGGCAAGGAACTGATTAAAGGGGAAGCAGACGGCTCCTCCTTCCCGTCAGGCGGTCTTCGTGCAACCTTCGAGGCAAGAGGATATACCGCATGGGATATTACCAGTCCTGCCTTCTTAAAAGAAGATGCTACAGGAGTGATTTTGTGTATACCCACTGCTTTCTGCTCTTATAAAGGCGAGGCACTGGATAAGAAAACACCCCTGCTTCGTTCCATGGAGGCAATCAGCACACAGGCCCTTCGTATTGTCCGTCTCTTTGGAAATACTGAGGCTACCAAGGTGGTTCCCAGTGTAGGGGCTGAACAGGAATATTTTCTGGTGGATAAGGCAAAATATTTGCAGAGGGATGACCTGATTTTTACCGGAAGAACCTTATTTGGTGCACCTGCTCCGAAAGGACAGGAACTGGAAGATCACTATTATGGTACCATTCGGGAAAGAATCGGGGCCTTCATGAAGGATTTGAATATTGAACTCTGGAAGCTGGGTGTAACGGCAAAGACCCAACATAATGAGGTGGCTCCCGCACAGCATGAACTGGCGCCCATTTATGAAACCGCCAATATTGCGGTGGATCACAACCAGCTTGTGATGGAGACCATGAAGAAGGTTGCGGACCGTCACGGTCTGACCTGCCTCTTACATGAGAAACCCTTTGCCGGCGTGAACGGCTCCGGTAAGCATGATAACTGGTCTCTTACAACTGATAATGGTGTCAATTTATTGGACCCGGGTGAAACACCCAATGAAAACATCCAGTTTTTACTGGTGCTTGCCTGCATCTTAAAGGCAGTGGACACCCACGCAGATTTATTGCGTCAGAGCGCTTCCGATGTGGGAAATGACCACCGACTCGGTGCCAATGAAGCGCCGCCCGCCATTATTTCCGTTTTCTTAGGCGAACAGCTGGAAGACGTGGTAAGACAGCTTGTGGAAACCGGTGCGGCATCCCACCTGATTAACGGAGGAAAATTACAGACCGGTGTGTCCACACTCCCTGATTTTGAGAAGGACGCAACAGATCGTAACCGTACTTCACCTTTTGCATTTACCGGAAATAAATTTGAGTTCCGTATGGTGGGTTCTTCCGATTCCATTGCGGACCCCAATACCACATTAAATGCCATTGTTGCCGAGGCGTTCTGCGAGGCAGCCGACAGACTGGAAGAAGCCGAGAACTTTGAAATGGCGGTTCATGATTTGATAAAGGAATATATGACGGAACACCAGAGAATTATTTTCAACGGTGACGGTTATTCGGAAGAATGGGTCAAGATGGCAGAAGCGAGAGAATTGCCCAATATTCCTTCCATGATTGAGGCAGCAGGCACGCTGACTACCGAGAAAGCAGTGAATCTCTTTGCAAAATTCGGTATTTATACCAAGGTGGAACTGGAATCCCGGGAAGAGATCGTGTACGAAACCTATGCAAAAACCATGAATATCGAAGCACTGACCATGATTAACATGGCAAATAAGAAGATTGTTCCCGCGGTTGTAAGATACAGCAGATCGTTAGCCGACACTGTGGTTGCGGTAAAGGCAGCAGGCGCAGATGCTTCTGTTCAGTTGGAACTCTTAAATGCCGTTTCCATGAAATTAAAGGCAGCTAAGACCGCACTTTCCAAACTGGAGCTTGTGACCGCAGAAGCATCCTCCATCAAGGTGGTTAAGGACAGAGCCTTCTACTTCAAGGATACCGTAAAGCCTGTCATGGATGAACTCCGCAAGCCGGTTGATGAACTGGAAATGATCGTGGATAAATCCATGTGGCCCATGCCTACCTACGGCGACTTGACATTTGAAGTGTAATAAAGTAAATTTTCGGGCTCCGGACATCGGAGCTCGGAAAAAATATAAAAAAGTAAAATTGGGTATTGCAAAATGATTTAATATCGTATATAATACACAAGGTAGTTAAATAAAGGGCTATCGCCAAACGGTAAGGCAACGGACTCTGACTCCGTCATTTCAAGGTTCGAATCCTTGTAGCCCTGTTTTTAAGGAATCACGAAAGTGGTTCCTTTTTTGTATAATGCAATTTTATGAAAATATAAAAATAACCCTATCTTTATTATAGAATAATAGATGGAATGGTGGTATACTAATACATAATCAATTAATGTAAGTATAAAGTAGAAAGTAGGTGATAGAATGCCTAAAAGAGTAGAGAACTTACTGAAAATTTATCTGAAAGAGTTGAAAAAAGTAACAGACGATAAAATCAAAAAGGTGATTTTATATGGCTCTTATGCACGTGGAGATTTTCATCAGGACTCTGATGTAGATGTAATGATATTAGTAGATGCCCCGGTGGATGGTATTAGCACTATAGAAAAAAAGATATGTGATGTGACATATGATTTTAATAATGAATATGAAATGGATATAGTGCCTGTAGTGCAGAGTAAAGTTCATTTTGATTATTGGAAAAATGCGGATATGTTCTATCACAATGTAGATAAGGAAGGAGTAGTTATTTGAATAATCCAGAATCAGGAGGCACATTTGCAGATGTAGCAAGATATAAATTAGAACAGGCTGTTGATGATTTGGAAACAGCAGAAATAGTCTTAACTGCCGGAAAATACAAAGCAGCTAACAATCGAGCATACTATTCCTGTTTTCATGCAATAAATGCAGTACTTGCTATGGAGCCAATTGCCTTTAAGAAACATAAAGATGTGTTAGGCTATTTTAATAAGAATTATGTAAATACTGAAGTTTTCCCGAAAGATATAGGGAGAAAGATTACTCGATTAGAGATAATACGTCATAAGAGTGATTACGATACGTTTTATATAGCAAGTAAGGAGGATGCTGTAGAACAGATAAATGTAGCCAAAGAGGTTGTTACTCTGGTTAAGAGTTATTTATGTAATCAAGGAATTGATTTACGTGATGGGTCAATTTAAGAAATGACAACTTTCCAAATACTGATAAATGCTGGGGAGAATAACTATATAGCAACGGACTCTGACTCCGTCATTTCAAGGTTCGAATCCTTGTAGCCCTGTTAAGTAACCTCTGTAGAGAGTATCTACAGAGGTTTTCTTTTTTTGCTTTAAAATAAGTGATTACAGGTATATGTAGATTAAATAAAGAAGAGATGAAGTGACTGATAATAAAATTCGGGAATTTGTGTAGATACGGGGTTCCTTTACTTTAGGGGCCGAATCTACTAAAACATTTGTGTTTCTACCCGTTTATGGATGAGGTGACTTGTCGGGTATGAGAAGAAAATTGAATGAGTGATACAAGCTGTATTTATACGATAGAGTTTAAAAAAGCAAGTAACATCTCTTGTTGCTTATCAGTAAGTTGATAGATTTTAGCATAAATCGGATTGCTCGATAAAAAATCTGATGTGTTGTCTGTGAAAAAATCAGCTAAAGTAATACCGAGCGCTTCACAGATATAGGAAAGATACTCTACAGTGATATTTTTGTTACCAAGTTCAACATCACGTAAAAAGCTTTGAGAAATTCCTGCATCTGTTGCAAGCTTATTTACAGAATAATTTTTTTGCGTTCTGAAGTAAGTTATCCTCTTTCCAATATCCATGACATATTCTCCTTTGATGATTTTAGAAATACCATAGCAGAGTACAGAAAATAAAATAACATCTATAGAGATTGACACATATCTCTATAGAGAGTATAATTTGAGTGAAGAAGCCTTTTGTAGTATATGTATAAGAGAGGATTCTACATATGATTAATTATTTTGAGGTGCTCAATGTCTCAGAAAATGCTGAAATAGAGGTGATTCGATCTGCATACAAGGCACTTGCAAAAAAATACCATCCAGATAATACAAAACTGCCAAAAGATGTTGCAGAACAAAAAATGGCGATTATTAATGAAGCCTATCAAACTCTTTTAGATGAAAGTGCAAAACGGGAATATATTATCAAATTGCACTGTGCAAATAACTATGAAAAGAAAGTTTGTTATGAACCTAAGAAAAGCAACGATGAGCCTGAGCAGAAAACAAACAGCGATATTAATTCAAACTTTGTGAATAAAGGGGATGGTGTTTCAAAGTTAAGCAGTCTTATATCTTATTTAGTATTGATTGTAATTATTATTTCTATAATATGCTGTATTATGTATTTTGGCCCTAAATTACTGGTAGATGCATGGTGTAATATTAAGGACAGCATGAAACAAATAATAAGTACATTTAGTAGTTAATGACAAATGAAGGGATAGGTAAGCAACGAAATGGACAATCAGAAAAAGGAATTAGAAAATTCTATAGAAAAAGATAAGACAAAAGAAAATAAATCCAAGACAGATGCAAAAGAAGCGATATCGTCGATAATTACATTTATTGTGTTGATTTTAATTATTGCCGGTGGGTTTGCAAGCGGTTGTGTTCGGTGTACAGCCTGTGGAGCGGATGATACGAGGTTTTATTTATATGCAAGTGGAACAAGCCCGACTGGAGTAGAGTATAAAAGTTGCGTAGGCCCTGCAGGATGTTTGGGGTTTGGAATCAACTCAAAATGTTGGCCGACGGAGTGTGAATCTATAAAGAAGAATAGTAGTTCAGGAAATACACTTAGTGGATGCGTTATTTATTACAATGAGGCTGGTTGTATAGCAAAATCTGATGTGAAGAGTGAAGGTCAATATACTGACACGATAACTTGCTTAGGAATCGGATGCATGGGCAAAAAATATGTTGAAAGAACTGCAGAAACTACACAGGCAAAAGAACAGAATAATTGTTTAGGAATTGGTTGTGGTGGCAAGGCTGTTGTTGAATCAAGAGATTATAATTCTATGATGCCACGTCAATTTGAAAAAGGTTGTTGGGGAAATGAATAATAGCAATATGTATGAATAGGGGTGATGACATATTTTACCGGTGCTATATATTACGGTCCCAACATATATGTTGATGTCTGGCATTGGTTTATGCATGGCATTTTTATATATTTATTGTAGAAGAGAAAATGTACAGTTGAGGTTCAAGGTATTACTGGAATATTTCATTGTTTGTGCATTAACTGGGTTTATTGGTGCAAGGCTTCTTTTTGTTGTTGCAATTATTCCATCCATAGAAACGTTTACTATTAATGAATTAGTGTATTATTTAGTGAATGGTGGAATTGTCTTCTATGGGGGGGTATTTGGTGTAATATTAGGGATTGTCATTGTTTCGATAAGAAAAAATATCAGTCCTAAAAACATGTTAGATTTTGCTGCGCCAGCTTTTCCTCTGTTTCATGCATTTGCACGTATAGGATGTCTTCTGGCAGGTTGCTGTTATGGACTGGAATGGAATTGGGGCGTAATCTTGATGGATAATCCAGATGTAGTCAGATTTCCGGTTCAGCTTTTTGAGAGCATTTGTGACATAATTATTTTTACCGGACTGTTATTACTGAATACGAAGAAAAAAAGCTATAAAAATAATTTAGCAATATACTTATGCAGTTATGCTGTGTGCAGATTTGTTTTGGAATTTTACAGGGGGGACCAGGTCAGAGGAATATGGTATGGAGGATTTTCTACATCACAATACATATCCTTATTGATTTTGGTTTTTTATGGAATTCGTGTTTTACATAAAACAACCAAATATTTGAAATGTTATAGAAAAAGAATGAATATAGTATGACGATTGCGTTAGCCTAATTGTTTTGTATGATAATACAGAGGCATTGAACAGATTTGTCCTCAGAATGTTGATATAAGAAATAGCACCAAACCTTGGGCGGATGGGTGCTATTTCTTTTTGTTTAAATGATTGTCTATGTAGGACAGAGCCGCAAATACTACTAACAATAAAGTAAGGACTTCAATTATACAATAATGTTATAGCACATAACGAAAATACGTTCAATAGTTGCCATAAAATTAACGCAACATTCCCTTGATATAGAACAAAAATAGCATTATTATATAATTATTATGAAGTTGTCATTTTAAGTGATTCTATATGGTTCTTATGCACGTAGAGATTTCCGCAAGGACTCGGATGTAGATGTAATGATATTGGTGGATGCTGGTTTGGGATATGAAAGAACAGAAATGGAGCGAGACATGGAAACGAAGGAATTACTGAACAAATTAACAGCGGAAACAAATTTGGACTCTTTCTTTACAGAATATGAAAAGGAATTTCTGGATGTAACGTTTTTAGATATTGCAAATGAATGTATTTATAAGAATGGCTTAAAGGTTGCAGAAATTGCAAGAAACTCCGGACAGGGAGATTATGTATATAAAGTATTGAATGGGGAAAGGAAGCCAAGCAGAGATATTATTATTGCAATTGCAATAGGTATGAGAGCGACTTTTGAGGAAACCCAGTTGCTGTTAAGGGTATCTAAGTTTGCAATGCTTGATCCAAGGGATAGAAGAGATTCCATTATTGCTTATGCAATTAAGACAAGGTATGATATTGACAGATTAAATGATCTATTGGTGGAAAAAGGCTATGACAGTCTATGAGGTGGCAAATGACAGATGCTGAACATTATGAATTGGCACAATATACTCCTATAGAAACCCTGAAGAAAACGGACTCTTGTATTATAGAAGTGGTTTATAATGCTTTGGATAATAAAAAGTTTATAAAGAGGACCTTTTTTTCAGATAAAAGAGAGGTTTATTCTGTTCTGAAGCAAATAAAGGGACACCATATTCCACAGGTGTTTCAGGTTTATTTTGGAAGTGAGACCATCATAATTGAAGAGTATATGGAAGGGTTCACCCTCAGCGATGCCATAGAAAAGAAGATGCATCTGAAAGCAAATCTGATTATGAATGGCTTATTAGATGCAGTCCATGAATTACATAATAATGGTATTATTCATCGAGATATCAAGCCCCAGAATATTATCATAAATAAGCAGGGGGAACCTTATTTAATCGATTTTGGAATATCCAGAATATATCGGGAAAATCGTTATAACGATACAGAAAATATGGGAACCATAGGATATGCGCCGCCGGAACAGTTTGGTTTTTCACAAAGCGATTATCGAAGTGATATTTATGCTTTGGGGAAAACAATTGATGAAATAGGAAGAGGCATCAAACTGTCATGGATATATAAGCATGTTGCGAAAAAGTGCATGGCCTTTGAGCCAAATAGAAGATATCAGAACACGAAAGAGATTTTGCGTGCTCTTTCAATGAAACGAAGAATGACGGGGGCTATTATTGCGCTCTTTTTTTGTGCCATATTTTGCGGGATTCTTTTCCAACTTAAGAATCCTATAGTAGAAAGCACGGAAAATATTGCGAAACAGGGCATGGGGAATGCTACTGAAGATACTCCTAAAATAACCGAAGAAAACCAAAATGAAATTGTGGATCCCTCTATGGAAGGAACCATGGATGATGTGTCCCCTGCTACCTCTGACAGCAGCCTGATTGTGGTAACGGATACAAATGATTCTTGCATAAAAAGTCTGCGGGTGGGAGAGGGTACGACCATTCAGAAGCTGGATTTAGGCAGGGACATTTTCTGTGATATTGTTGCAACCAAAACGGATTCTGAATTATTGTTAGATATTAATTCCGCTTATGAATTTCAGTTTGCATATACTCCAACCCGAGAGATTGACGATTATCCTCATACAGATTATGTATGTGAAATCATCCTGTATGATATGAATGGAGATGGTATTTCAGAAGTAATCCCCATGTTAAGTGACGGGTGTTTAGTTAGCGAGCCCGAAGAAGAATATTTGTTACAAAACGGAACAAACGCGTGGTGCATTGTTTACTATCCGGATAACGAATATAAACTGGCAGATGGAATCATGACCACGATGATGGATCCACTATGTATCTATGAATCATCGCCCGGTATAATTTGGACGGATTTTCCGGGGTATTACGTATTGAATGATGGTAAAATAGAATACTGTGAATAAAATTTGGACTCATAGTACAGGAAATATTTGTAAGGACCCAATATAATGAAAAACAAGGGGGATAGAATTTAAGAAATCGGGGTCCTATTCTTTTTCAAATAAATCACCGACAGGTACTCCTAATATGTCGGACAGTTTATCTAAAGTCTCAAAGCGGATAGAATCCGTTTCGTTATTGACCATTTTCTTAAAACTCACATAATGCATTTCCATTCTTTTGCAGAGCCAGTATTTTGTGTGTCCCTGCTGTTCTAAGATTTCTAAAATTCTTAATCGCAACATAAAAAATCCTCCAGTTATTTAAAATTATATGAGAAAACATTGCCTAAAATAACGTATATATAACTAAGGTATGTTGAAATACCTTAGTTAGGGTGATATAATGGTGAAAAGATTGTAAAGGGAAATACGTGTATGAATAGCAAAGGTATATTCTTACAGAGCTTCTTGAAAACTGAGGGGAGAATCTAAATGGGCGTAGTGGAACAAATTGAAGAACTGTTTATGGATTGGGCAAAGGATGATTGTTTTGCTAAAACAGGGGAGTTAGGGCAATTTGTACCGGATGGAATTGTTAACTATGAAATGTTTGAAACGGCTGAGAGAAAGGTGCTGTTTGTTTTACGGGATCCACATGATAAAGACAATAAGTATGGAAAACGTGGTATTTGTGATGAGGTTCTTTATAGTCATAATTCAGGAAGAACATGGAATCCGATTGCAATATGGGCAAGAGCACTATTAAATGATCTATCATCATTTAATTCAATAAATACACTTGGAAAAGAAGAAATTCTAAAATGCCTTAAAAGAGTCGCAATAATGAATCTGAAAAAAGCATCAGGAGGAAGTAGTGCTCAGAAGGTGCAGGAGTACACGGAGAGGCATGCGAATAGGATTTTTAAGGAAATTCAACTTATTAATCCGGACATTATTATTGCATGCGGACACGATGTGTACAATTTGCTTGTTGAAAATGTGTTTGGGTTGGAAATGAACAGCGTAACGAAGAAGGTAATATTAAATGAAAAAATGAAAAACTATGGTCATATTATAGATGTTTCCAAAGCAATAAAAACAGATACACCTACATTTTTAGTGCATTATAGGCACCCAAACCGATGTACGGTTAGTGGGAATTATGAGACGCATTATAACAATATGAAGGAAATTAGAAAAGAGATTGATAGAATGATTCTACTTTGAAAAGGAGGGGCTATTCATGTCAATTCAACAGGTTATAAAGTACGAGGGAGATAATAGTACTTTTGTATGGAAGCATCCGGTAGAAGACTTTAATACAACTTCTCAACTTATAGTTCATGAAACTCAAGAGGCAATATTCTTCCTGAATGGGCAACCAATGGATTTGTTTGGTGCTGGAAAATATACTTTAGAGACTCAAAATATTCCGTTACTGAGGCATATAATTAATATTCCTACAGGTGGAGTGTCGGCCTTTCATTGTGAAGTTTATTTTATTAATAAGACTGAACAAATGGCAATTCCTTGGGGAACTGATAGCAAGGTTCAGTATATTGAGCCAATATATGGATTTCCTATTTCAATAGGTGCTGGTGGAGAGATGAGTTTGAAAGTAATTGACTCAAAGCGCTTGTTGGTAAAACTTGTAGGGACCGAAAAGGTATTAAACAGGGATACAATTAGCACATATTTTAGAGCTTTTTTGATGACTAGAGTTAAAACATATATGGCACAAGTTATCAAAGAGAATAAAATAAGTATTTTCGAAATTGATGAGCACCTCATAGAGTTTTCTAATGCACTAAAGGAAAGATTAGTTCGTGATTTTGCTGATTATGGGATAGGACTTGAAAGGTTTTTTGTTACCCGTGTTATTAAGTCGGATGGGGATGCACAATATGAAAAGTTTAAAGAACTATATTTTCGTCAATATGCTGATATTGCAGAGGCAAAATTAAAGCAACAAGTTGATGTTATTGGACAACAAACAGAATCTCAAAGAATCATTATTGAGGCGCAGGGTCTTGCTCAAAAGCGAAATATTGAGGGATACACATATCAACAAGAGAGGGGATATGATGTTGCTGAGAAAATGGCAAGTAATGAGGGGGTCGGCAATTTCAGTAATATGGGAATAGGACTTGGGATGATGGCTGGTGTTGGAGGAGTGGTTGGTCAAACAATGGGTAGCGTTTTTGAGGATGCATTTAGTGGAACGAAAACTGCATCAACTACTACTGAACAGAGTGCAGAGGTTTTCTTTTGTGAGGAGTGCGGGACACAGATTCTGCCGGATTCACTATTCTGCGATAAATGCGGTCATTCATTATCAACTATCTGTAAATGTTCAAAATGTGGGTATGTGTTTGTGCGTCCTGGAAAGTTTTGTCCTAAGTGTGGAAAAAGGAGGGATAACGAATGAGAAAAAAGACTTACATGAGTATTAGTCTCTTTATGATATTTATCTTGTCCGTTTTTGTATTATTTGTTGTTTCAGACAATCATTCTAATACAACATGGATTACATTACTTTTTGATACGTTTACATTTCTTTCAATGTGGTGTATTGGGTTGAAATTAATAGGTAAAACAGATAAGAAAGAGGAGTATTTTTATATAACACCTGTGATTGTGATTGCTATAGTATATATGCTATTACAACTCGGAATTTGTTTGTTTATCGCATTTGTTGGAGAGAATGTAAGTAGCAAATTAGTAATTTTTATTAATCTTATTGTTATGTTCTCGATATGGATTATTATTTTCGCATTGATTTGTAGCAGAGAACATATTAAAAAAGTGGATTTGTGTCAAAAGGATGTTCATACAAAATTATAAATACATATTCAAGAAAATGGATAGGAGGAATAGAAGATGAAACAACTCACTTGTGAGATGTGTGGTGGTACGGATATTGTAAAGGAAAACGGAGTTTTTACTTGTAAAAGTTGTGGCTGCAAATATTCTATTGAAGATGCAAAGAGAATGATGAGCGATGATACTCCAATTGCGGTCACCGTTAAGGAACCGGTTAAGGTTGTAAATAATGATTTTGAGGCAAAACTTGCAGAAGCAGAGACTTGGGAACATCTTTATTTTGAGCGTGGAAAGAATGCTGTTGTTGTTGGTAACATAAGAGGGTTTGAAGCAGTGCAGTATTATTATTCCAGAGCGGAAGTGGTTGGAGCAAACGAATATAAATATTGGGAGAAATATGCGGAATTTTATCAAAAAGGAATCCTTTATGCTATAAGGCATAAAGAAAAGAGAGTATTTGCTGCAAATAAGGATGAATTTGTCCAGAGGTTATCTACTTTAATGGATTTTGCTGTTAAATATACAGATTCCAAAAATAAAGATCGACTTATTCAAAAAAAGAAAGCAATGATCGAAGAGTTTGAAAGTGATATAGATAGGATAATATCTGTAGAAGATGATGATTGGAAAAAAACATGCGGAATCGCTGCAAAATGCATGCCATTTGTTTTTGGAGCACTTGCTTTATTTTTTATCTGTTTGGGACTTTCGGATGCTTCTACAATGGGATTGATGATAGTAATGGCATTTATCACATTTGGGATCGGAATGGTAATGTCCTTTATATATAAAAGAAAAAGTGAAAGTTAGGAGAAATCTGATAAATAGTAAGATTGTTATTAATATTGAATGAAGACGTAGATTAATAGACTCCGAAATATTATACAAAAATGTTAAACGTAAATTTACTATGAAGGCTTAGTTTGTAGAAAAATAGGAGTAAAACTAACAAAGAGAATAAAGTTTGTCAGGGGAAATATATAGATGAAAAAATCATATGCGATATTACTGATTTACGGAGTACTTACATTGGTGGCATGCGGAAAACATGAAACAGCAGAACAACCTGAAATATCCAAAAACATCAATGTTGTAGCACAGGTATTGGATGAAAGAGAGAATAAGAAAAGTGATTTTTCAGATATCAAGGTAGAAGAGCCTGAAAAAGAAGTTATAGAGGTACCTCATAGTAAATTTTCAAAGGGGGATATTGTATTCTTTGGTACCTATGAACAGGATAATTTGGATTTTACTTCTGATGAACAAATTGAGTGGATTGTTTTGGACAGTGAAGGTACAAAATTGCTATTACTTAGCAAATATATTTTGGATGCAGGTAGTTATAATATAGGAAATAGTGTTGATTATAGAACGTGGGACAATTCACCTGTTCGTGAATGGTTAAATTCATCATTTTATGATATAGCATTTAGTAGAGAGGAAAAAAACGCAATTCTATTGACACACAATGTGACTTCACCAAATCCTGATTGGGGATCTGAGGGAGGTGAAGATACAGATGATAATGTATTTTTACTAAGCATCGATGAGGCTAACAAATACTTCCCCAATAATGATTTAAGCATTATTACAACCGCTACTGCATATGCTTATGCACAAAATTGCGATATGTATGATGGGAGTAAAACATATTACAATTGGGGGATTTATCCGGATCCATACCCTGGAATAAATGGGACAGTAGCATATTGGTGGCTGAGATCACCTGGTTATACTGGAAAAAACAGTTTGGGACAATTTGAGATTAGAGCGGCATTTGTAAAGGCAGATTCGTATCCAATTACAAATAGAGGAGAATTTCAGGGTCAAAAATTAGGTCTTCGACCTGCGTTATGGATAGATACTGCGATATATGGGGATGATAACCTTGACAATATGAAATTGACAGAACAAGATTAATCGGATTACTCCTCAGAATGTTGTTATACGAAATAGCACCACCTTGGGTGCTATTTCTTTTTTAAACAATTCTTTTGCATAGAATGGAGTTATATTGTTCCCTTTCATATGAAAATGTGATAATATAAAGATAAGTGTTTCTAACTGCTCATAAATTCATGGGGTTATTATGCAGAAGAAAATGAAGTCCATACAAACCAAAATAATATTGTTGATTACGACCGCGCTTCTGACACTTGCTGTCTTTGTAGGCGGTTTTTCACTTTGGAATACCGGAAGAGTGGTATTAAATGATACAGAACTTATGATGGAGGCTGTATGTACGGAACAGGCACTCCGACTGGACAATCAGTTGGAACGTACGGAACAGGCCGTCACCACCATGTATCATTATGCAGTCGGAGAATTAACATCTTTCGACATAGTGCTGGATCAGACACAGCGTGACTTATATACGAGTAGAATCCAGGACCTGGCATTGGATATTTCTAATAATACGGATGGAGCAATGGCCGTATACTTTCGTTTTAATCCGGAATTTACGGACACAATGAGCGGTTTTTTCTGGACAAAGAAAGAAGCCGACGGCCCTTTTACCACTGAACCGCTGACAGACTTAGGCCTATATGATAAAAATGATGTGGAACATGTAGGATGGTTCTATCAGCCGGTGGAGGCAGGACATGCGGTGTGGATGAGCCCGTATTATAATAAAAACATAGGGGTAGAGATGATTTCCTATGTAATTCCGATTTTTTACGAGGATGCTTTGGTTGGCGTCATTGGAATGGATATTGATTTTACCTTGTTTGTAGATCTGGCGCAGGAGGCTGCCGTTTATGAAAGCGGAAGGGCCAATCTGGTTGATATGTCTGCCAAAACGATTTATTATCGGGAAGCAGATGATGATGCCGTAGCGGTTCGCAGTGCCATCATTACGGACAAGCTTTATAAGAATTTAGCAGCAGCCCCTACAAGCGGAGAAAAATTAGTTAGCTATACAGTAGATGATAAGGAATATAAACTGGTTTTCCGGACGGTGCGAAATGGTATGAAATATGTCCTCTATTCCCCCACCGCGGAAATTAATGCGGAACGGAATTCCCTGCTTACGGGGATTGTTTTCCTGACCCTCTGTATTCTTGTGGTGTTTCTGATATTCACCACTTATATGACCAGGAAGATTATCAGGCCGCTTCGGGAGTTAAACGATGCGGCAAAACAGATGGCTCAGGGGAATCTGGATGTGAAATTGCAGTGTGATTCCAATGATGAAATCGGTACCCTTACCAACAGTATTGCAGCTATGGCGGACAGGCTTAAGGTTTATGTAGAAGAAATCAATGCCCTGGCCTATAAGGACGGTCTGACCGGCGTAAAGAATAAAACATCTTACATAGATTATACAGAGAACCTGACAAAGGAGAAAGATGTCGAATACGCAGTGGCTCTCTTTGATGTAAATAACCTGAAGATACTAAATGATACCTATGGTCATGAACAGGGAGATGCCATGATTGTACTGTCTTGTTCCTATATCTGCCGTGTATTCAGAAACAGCCCGGTTTTTCGAATTGGCGGGGATGAATTTGTAGTTATTCTTCGTGGGGAGGATTACCGGAATAAAGAGAGCCTGTTACAGTATTTTGCAGACAATATGAGCAGGGAAAAACTGGATATTTCGCCTTTCTGTGAATTGTCGGTGGCATTTGGCATGGCCACGAAAGAGGCAGATGAAAGTTTTGAGGAGGTATTCCGGCAGGCAGACCGGGAAATGTACCGAAAAAAGAAAGAAATGAAAGATATCATTTGATAAATAGAAGCCCGGCCGAAAGGCCGGGCTCCTTGTTTTTAAAAAACGATTATTATGCCATCTTGAAATACAACGGGAGAGGAAACGATGGAGAATTTTACTTCCTTTGTACCGCCGTATTCGCCAATTCCACGGATTACCATGGTGGCATTACCCTTGTTTACGTTGTTCTTATAACCAACTATTTCAAAATCGATTCCTTCAATCAAAGGAGTCTTTTCTTTGCCGATGGTGATGGTAGCGGGTTTAGGTTCCAGTGCGTAACCAGTGTAGTACTGTTTATCGATTGTAATCTTTGCGGTTCCAATCATAGCGCGGACAATATGGTACTCTCCAACCAGCTTGGTTCCGGCATAGTTGCCCTTACCTGTTGCGGTAACATAAACGATGGTTCCAATCTCCGGAATATCGGTATCCATTATTACGTCTTTTCCTTCCTGGTCCCAACTGTAGACAAGAGTCTTTTCATAGTCCGTACCGGCTTTTAACAGCTTGCCATCCGTATCATAAATTTTAACGGAAGTCTGTTTCCATGCGGCCTTTTTCGTGGAATATACTTTATCATCCGCTTTCATGTCAAGAATACTTATATCTGCCGGGGTAACCGAGAAGTATTCCACAACTTTTCCGGTATAATTACCCTTGAAGGTAATGGTTGCGGTGGGAGCTGTTTTGCCTGCATCTGCTGAAGCAAGCTTGGTGTTATTTTTGTAAGCTACCGTATAATCCTTCCCTGCAACAAGAGAATAAGAGGTGGTTGCATCTACCTGCATTCTTATATCTACATCTGCTTTTGCTCCACCCTTAGTATAAACGGCATCACTAACGTGAATGGTGACCTTGGAGCCTTCCAGTTTTACATCATAGGGCTTAATTTTAAAGGTTTTCTTTACAGTACCGGTATAACCACCTTTACCGGTAATCATTACGGTAGCGGTACCTGCATTTACATTGTTACTGTAAGTTATGGTATAATCGGTATTTTCTGTAAGTTTCTTCTCACCAACCATAAGTGTCAGATTGGAAAGGGTTAATGGCTTGCCTGAGTAGGTAAGGGTATCCAGTCCGGTAACCTTTGCCTTGGAAATCGGAGTACCGGTAATCTGGAAGGTAAGCTCCTTATAGCCTTCATACATACAGTCGCCTGTATCCAGAGCATAAATGTATGCATATGCCTTTCCTACTTCTACGTTATTGTCATAAACTACTCCGTAATCTACATCTTTTGTCAGTACCTTTGTTCCGTCTTTCACCGTAACGGAAGGAGTAATCTCTTCTCCGGTGTAGGGTTGGTTAGGAATCTTGGAAACCGTCAGCTTGCTTACTAATTTCTTTTCTGTAACGGTGACATAAAAACTGGTTTCGCCACAGTAGTTTTTCGCACCTTTAACCTTAACAAGGTATTCTCCGGGCTCTTTGATTTCGCCATCCCAGGACAGGATATAATCCGTACCCTTCTTTAACGGTTTACCATCACTATATTTCTTAACTGCAGGTGCAGGGGTCTGCACTTTTTTGTTATAAGGAAGGAAGAGGTCATCCGCCCATGCTATTTTTTTAATATCAGCAGGGTTAATGGTAAAGCTTTGGGTGGTAGAGCCGGTATAGTTGCCGATACCCTTAATGGTTACGGTAGCAGTTCCTGCATTGGTATTATTTTTGTAGGCAAGGGTATAGTCTTTTCCCTTCACCAGGCGGGTATCTTCGCAGTACACTTCCGGATCCGGTGTGATTGCCTTTCCTGTGTATGTAGCATCCGCAATCGGTTTGCACCAAAGGATGGCCGGTTCGGGAACAGGCTTTTTGAAACCACATACAGTACAGATATTTTCACTGTCGTAAGTATGATTAGCTGCACCATCCCTTAAGGGAGTTTCGCAAACCGTACAGCAGTGGAAGTGGTTTGTTTCATCAAAGAACCATTCCTTGGAAGGGGTATGGGGAAGCATTTCAAGGATAGTGGACTCAAGAATTTCTTTTTTGCATTCTGCATCTGCAAATTTGCGTCCACAGATTTCACATACGTAATGCTCTATGCATCCATCCTCGGTACAGGTCGGCTCTTTGGCGGGAACATGGATACCCACATGAGGATGCTCCTCAAAACGGACTTCCAGATAAGTATAGTCATGTTTGTTGTCACCGGAGCAGTCTACTACATATTTGCCATCCTTCTTTAACAGGGAAAGAGCATGTTCTCTGTTATTTTCCGGATCGGGATTAGTAACAAAGACGTCCTCTCCGATGGCAATAAAGCTGACTACGGTGGTTTCTGTGGGAGCAATTGTCACAGTGACAAAATCTTTGATACTAAATGTTTGTTTGGTTTCATTTCCGAGTGACTTGGTGCGAATCGGGGTCTTATCATATTCTACGGTGCCGCCAAGTCCCTCTGTTTCGCTGTCATTTATCACATTTGTATGAATGACAAACTCATCGTAATCCGGCCTAAATTCATCAAATTCGGACCAGAATACATGCAGGACAAAATAAGGATTCTCGGTTTTTGCCGATTTATCAGGAGTTACGGTATAAGTAAAGGCGTTGTTTTTCTTCTCTACCTTTACCGCTTCGTAGATCAGGCTTTCATTCGGGAATTCCAGTTCCACATAAGGCGTAAAAGCCGCACGGTCTGCGGGCGGAATCAAGGTAAAGGTAATGGGCTTGGAGCCATCCGCATAATCGTAAATCTGCCATGGCTTTGCAGTAACTTCTTTGCCATCCACACTTACCAGAACCTGTCCCGGTTTTTCACTTTCTTCCATGGCATCATAATCTACCATGAAGATATTGGCCTCGGACATGGGTTTTGTAGCGATGGCATAGTTGGAGAAGCTGCTTGTTTTGAAAGTTATGGTGTTGGTTTCGGGGTCGAAAACAACGGGAATGATTTCAAAATTGCCATCATTATGTACGTCATGGACAATCACAATCTGATTGCCGTCCTGTCCTTCTTTTAGCTGCAGGGTGATGGTTGCTTCCTTCTCTAATTCATTAATCTGGTTGGACCATACATCCTCACTGTTATCAGATCCTTTATAGAATACCTGATGTAAATTAATGTCCAGGAAGGTCGCAACTTCATAGCCACCTTCCTTCTCTGCCAGCGCATTGAACTCGGCAATCTTTTCCGGGGAAAGTTCTACATTTTCTACGGAAAGCTGCGCACTGCCGGCGTCGAGTGCGCCACCGGGAAGCTCAATTTCACCGGAGGATACCGCATCAGCATTGGCATCGACCACGTCTTTTGTGGCGGTAAACTCTGCTAAAAAGTGGACATTTCTATCAGGCATAATAAAGGTATACTGGTTTATGGCTTCCTGTGCATCCAGGGCCATGTCATTAGCCATAACCTTGGTTAACTGATAGCCGTATTCGGGTACAAATTCAAAGACTATCTTATATCCGGCCTGTACGAAAAGCCAGCCATAGCCGCCTTCGTCCACACCACCATCGGTATTTTCCGGAATAGCATCTTCCACCAGAACATCATTTTCATCATAAACCGCAATGACTCTTGCTTTGCCGTGTGTTAAAATATCGCTTTCATCATAGGTGCCTTCCTGAGGTTTAGCACCGGGATCGGCCCAGATAATGGTATATCCCGATACCCCCTTTATGGTAAAGGAAATATGGTAAGCTTCTGCCTCGGCAACTTCTGCACCATACCAGCCTTCGCCGAAATCAATCAAGGTTTCTTCTTTCTCATTTATGGTGATGGAATCCAGTTCATAAGGGAAGGTTACGGTAAACTTAATGGTATGGGTATCCGCCTGGTTTACGGTAACGGTACCATCACCGCTGACCTGAATATTATCTATAAATACAGGTCCTTCCAGATAGCTCTGGGACTGCTCATCTACAGAGACGCTAATCTCATAGGGGTTATCAATTACCGGAGGATTTCCGCCACCGTTACCACGGTATTCTACGGTAAACTCATAGTTGCGTCCTTCTTCATAGGTGAAACTGAAGCCGGTTTCGGATTTAAGGGCACTGAAATCTTCATCGGTCAGTGTAACCTGATCACCGTCTATATAATAACTGGTGCCTGTAGTATCCAGTTCCTGCCCATCATTGGGAATGGCGCGGATATATACTACATCCCCATCTTTGGCATTATTGATGGGCCATTTCTGGTCCTGGTTTAATCCTGCCCAGTTTTCATCGCTGGAAATCTTATATTCGGTGGTGCCGTTCTGGGAATTACGAACCTGGATATTGATGGGAGCATTGTCGCCACCGCCACCGTTACCACGGTATTCTACGGTAAACTCATAGTTGCGTCCTTCTTCATAGGTGAAACTGAAGCCGGTTTCGGATTTAAGGGCACTGAAATCTTCATCGGTCAGTGTAACCTGATCACCGTCTATATAATAACTGGTGCCTGTAGTATCCAGTTCCTGCCCATCATTGGGAATGGCGCGGATATATACTACATCCCCATCTTTGGCATTATTGATGGGCCATTTCTGGTCCTGGTTTAATCCTGCCCAGTTTTCATCGCTGGAAATCTTATATTCGGTGGTGCCGTTCTGGGAATTACGAACCTGGATATTGATGGGAGCATTGTCGCCACCGCCACCGGCTCTCTGGAACAGTTCAAAGTTGTAAGAGTCCTGAAGGTCGGAAATGGGAATTATTTTTCCTGTAGTCCAGCCTTCTTCGGTAACATCGGCTCCGCCTAAACGAATACCGAGACCGGCGTTAGTAACATTAATTTTGATTTGGTAGTCTTCCTGCAAACCGGTTAATGAAATGGTCTGTTCTCCATCACTGCCGGATACAAAACCGGCATAACCGGGACCGCTTACATTCTCACCGTCAGCATTTACAACACTGTAGTCTACGCTGAAATTATCAGGCACCGGTGTTCCGTCTTCAACGGAAATGCTAAGCTTAAATGAGAGACTTCCATCCGCTAATTGCGCTGCATGGGCAATGCTTGTCGGCATTGTCTGAAAAATCATGCATAACGCAAGAATCCACGATAAAAATCGCTTTTTAGTTTTCATTACTTTTCCTCCTTTTTTCATATTATAAATAAAATTGTATATTGAATATTTTACCAATTATACACGGAAAAAACAGATTTGTTGCCGATTTGGCACGGACAAATTGGCAATGTTGTGTTACGATAAAAGAAAAGCTCATAAAGGAGTGGAACATGACGACATTTGGGGAGCAGTTAAATCAATATATCAGACAAATAGACTGTACTTTTACGGAACTGGCAGAAAAGACAGGAATTTCCGCATCATCCGTCAGCCGTTATTGTTCCGGTATGCGTGTGCCGAATCATAAAAGTGATGTGGTGGCACGGCTGGCAACAGGTCTTGCACAACTGGCAGCGGAAAAGAAGGTTGCTCTTTCCGGAGAGGAGATATACGAAGGGCTTGGTGCCACATTAAGCCATGGAGCATATCAGGATTTTCCGGAACATTTTGGAATGCTGATTTCTACCTTACAGTTAAGCCTCGCAGAACTTTCCAAAAATATCAATTATGATGCATCTTATCTGTCACGTATCCGAAAAGGTCAGCGTATGCCTTCTAATATTGATAATTTTGTGGAGGAAACCTGTCATTACATCGTGCGGAAGTATGCGGATGACGATTCCCTCAGTAAAATGGCAGAGCTGTTAAATTGTGAAAAAGCAGAAATTGAGGACAGAACCATATATTATGCGACATTAGTTAAGTGGTTTGGGGCAGAATTATCCGAACCGGCTGTAGAAATGGACCATTTTTTAAAGAAAATGGATGAATTTGACTTGAATGAGTATATTCGCTCCATTCATTTTGATGAATTGAAGGTCCCTACGGTGCCGTTCCAGTTGCCCACATCTAAAAATTATTATGGTGTGGAGCAGATGAAACAGGGCGAACTGGATTTCTTTAAAACAACCGTTCTGTCAAAGAACATGGGTCCTATTTTTATGTGTAGTGACATGCCCATGGAGGATATGGCAGAGGATGTCGATTTTGGCAGGAAATGGATGTTTGCCATTGCCATGAGTATTAAGAAGGGACTGCATTTAAACATTATTCATAATATTGACCGTCCTTTTCAGGAAATGATGCTGGGTCTGGAAAGCTGGATTCCGATTTATATGACCGGACAGGTTTCGCCCTACCATTTAAAGAATGTAACTACCAATGTGTACCGGCATTTAAATTATGTCTCAGGGGTGGCCGCCCTAAGCGGAGAGTGCATTACAGGTCATCATGATGAAGGTAAGTATTATCTGACCAACAATAAGGAAGAAGTTGCCTATTACAGGAAAAAATCGGAGAGAATGCTTGCAAAGGCTCATCCGCTCATGGAAATCTACAGGGATTCGGAGGAAAAGGGTTTTAGAATATTCTTGCAGACATCTTCCAAAGAGGAAGGTTCGCGCCGAAACATTCTGTCCTCACTGCCGCTCTATACGATAGAAGAGGATTTGTTGAAAAAAATCCTGAATCGTGCCGGGCTAACGGAAAAAGAACGGGCTAAAGTGCTTTCCTTTGCAAAGGAACAGCAAAAATGCATGGAGGAAATTTTAGTTCATAACTTTGTGGAGGATGAGGTTCCGGAAATTTCGGAGGAGGAATTTAAAAAGAGACCCATGCTTTTGGCAGTGTCCGGGGTATTTATGGAAAAGGAAATTCCCTATACCTATGAAGAGTACAGGGAACATCTTGGTACGAGCACGGAATTTGCGAAGAAGCATGAACATTATATGCTGACAATCAGCCATTCCCAGACTTTCCGTAATATCCAGATTCAGATTATGGAAGATAAATGGGTCCTGATTTCCAAGAGCAAGACCCCGGTGGTTCATTTCCTGATCCGCCATCCCAAAATGGTGAATGCCCTTCAGAATTTTATTCCTCCGGTTACGGAGTAGGGTCCCTACATCTGCTTTTTGTTGAATATGGGAATGGCAGCAACCATGCACAGTAGGGTACTAAACAGTGCTACGAAGATAGCAGAAGTATAGGCTGCTGAGTCTTTTAATCCGTAGACCAAGGAATTTCCGTCCAATAGCAGGGTCGGCATGTAATCCTTAATTTTCGGGAACATACTAATCAGGTAGGAGGCTAAAACCACAGCACCGGTTAAGGCTAAAACCCCGGTACCCGTTTGGGACAAGGTGGAAAACAGGACAATTAACGATATCGTCCACAGTCCGAAAAGGTAGGGAATGAGTACGGAAAACATCAGGTTTAGAGCTACCGCATTATCCCAGAAGTAGGCATTGTATCCGAAAGTAATCAAAAAGCAGAGCCAGTAAAATATGGTCCACAGAATCACCAGTACGGAGGCTTTGGCAATGACAACTTTATAGCGGCTAAGACCCTTGGTAAGGGCAAGAATCAGTGTTCCCGACTGATATTCTTTTGTAAAAACACTACTTTCCAACAAAAGAAAGATAAGCAGTGCCATAGGAATGTTCTTAAAAAACTGTATCCAGGAATCCATGGCACTTACCGTACCTACCGTAATGGACATACCGCTTTGCGCAAGCTCGTCTGCCATGGTTTCAAACAGCCAGGGAGTGAGCTTGGCTATAGCAGGATTCATAATACCAAAAAGGACAAAAAGAATGGTTAGTAGCAGGAGGCGCCCGGAGCGAATCTGCTCCAGCCATTCTTTTTTCGTAAAACTAAAAAGAGTTTTCATGATTCCACTACCTCCATAAATAAAGATTCCAGGGTGGGTTCCCTACGTTCTAACTTCAGTATGGGAATCTGTTTCTCCGTAATAAACGTAAGCAGATCGAACATGGTGTGCCCGTCCTCCCGGAAAATCAGTTCACACTTTCCGGCTTGCTTCAGATTCTTAAATGCCTTTAAAAGGGGCCCCACAGCCCGATGGTCTTCCAGTTCCAAAAGATATTCTTCGGTGCGGTAACGGGATTTTAACTCGGAAAGTCTTCCCTGCATCCGAATTTTGCCATGGTCCAAAAAGGCCACGTCGGTGCAGATACGTTCCACATCCGAGAGAATGTGGGTGGAGAAGAGTATGGTGGTTTCTTCTTTTGCAGCGAGAAGGATTTCCAGAATTTCCTTTCGCCCTACCGGGTCAAGGGCGGAGGTGGGTTCGTCGCAGATGAGCAGTCTGGGGCGGTTTAGTAACGCTTGGGCAACCCCGAGACGCTGCTTCATACCTCTGGAAAAGCCCTTGATACGGTGCTTTTCCCCATCAAGACCCACAAGTGGGAGTAATTTTGCAATTCTTTCCTCATATTCAGACTTTTTCATGCCGGTAATCTGACCGCAGAAGGCGAGGTATTCCCGGGCATTCATGAAGGAATAAAATTCCGGCACATCCGGCAGATAACCGATATGACGGTTGGTACCGGTCTGCCCGTAGGCCACCTTTTCTCCGGCTACGGTGATTTCTCCGGCATCGGCTTTTATCAGTCCCAGAATGGTTTTCATGGTGGTGGTTTTTCCGGCACCGTTTTTTCCCATAAATCCGAAAATACTGTTTTCCGGGACCGTAAGTTCAATTCCTCTCAGCACCTCTTTATCGCCAAATCTCTTTTGCAGGCCGGAAATATGCAGCATATCCATCTATTCCTCCTCCTTTCCCAAAAGGAAATAGAGGATGGGGCCCACAAAATTCATCAGGATAATGGAAACGGCTAACCATAATGTGCGGTTTCCTCTCCGGTATTTTTTGTGGGTCAGAATATGATACAGGGTATAGCCAAGCAGAATGAACTGTACAACAACTAAGGGAATTAAAAACGGTAACATTTCTTGTAAATTTTCTAACATTATTTTTCCTCCTTACCATAGGTTTCTACGCAGTAGCCGTGGTACCCGCAAAGGGTACAGGTCAGTTTACGGAGCGTGGGGGTATGCTTCGCCCAAAATGCCTGCTTAAATGAGGGACGGAATATACCATGACACTGGGGGCATATATACACAACCCGATGAAAATACAGTCGGGTTATCCACACCCCATAGGGAATCATAAGTACTACATAAACCAAAAACGGCCACCATATTCCGGTTGTTATCCAGAGTATTACAGAAAGAATCTGCAGTACGGAAAAGGGGATGCCTGAAATCAGCATCAACATATGAAGTTTGTCTAATTCCTTTTTCTTTTCCATTCGATATGCTATATCACCAATCGATTCTACGGAGAATAACTTTATTTCTTTTAGATGTTGTTTTATCTGCTCAAGCCGTTCCAGTTTCTTTTGCTCGGCAAGCAGTTCTTCTTTTACAGATTGTTCCTGCTGCTCTAACAGAACGGAAATGACACTTCCGGGATCTTCTTCATTATTTAACAAGTCGCCGATGCTGTTAATGGAGAGTCCGGTATCTCTTAGAAAGCAGATAATTTTCATGCGTTGCAGGTCTTTTTCCGAATAAAGACGTCTTCCGCCCTCGGACAGTTCGCTGGGAATCAAGATGCCTCGCGAATCGTAGTATTGTACCGTCCGAACGGATACTCCGCAGAGTTTTGCCACTTCTCCCGTGGTGTATTTTGACATAGCTTTCACCTCCTTACAGTGCATATTATAGAACATGACGTAGCGTTACAAGCAATACCTTACGCAAGGTTATTTTTTTATTGACAATATTCGGGCACTTTCCTATAATAAAGCATAAAAGTAAGCAGGATAATACCAGCCTATGTTTTAGGGTGGTTTTTTTATGATTATGCATTACACCTTGCGTGAAACAGATATCGGAAGAGAAAGGATAAAACATGAGTCAGTTAACAGAAATCAGATGGCACGGCAGAGGCGGACAGGGTGCAAAGACGGCAGCACTTCTTCTGGCAGATGTAGCATTTCAGTCAGGTAAATTTGTACAGGGCTTCCCGGAATATGGCCCGGAACGTATGGGTGCGCCCATTACGGCGTATGACCGCATCAGCGATACGGAAATCCGCGTACATTCCAATATTTATGAACCGGACTTTGTGGCCGTTGTGGATGATACTTTATTACATACTGTGGATGTCACGGCAGGTCTGAAAAAGGAAGGCGCGATTTTAATCAATACGGAAAAATCCGCGGATGAAATTCTTCCTTTGTTAAACGGTTATGAAGGCAAGGTGTTTTTAATTAATGCTTATCATGTCTGCATGGAAACTTTGGGAAAATATTTTCCCAATACTCCCATGCTCGCAGCCATGGTGAAGGTTTCAAAGGTGATGGACACGGATGTTTTCTTAAAAGAAATGGAAACATCCTTACAGCATAAATTTGCAAGAAAGCCGGAAGTGCTTGAGGGGAATATGAAGGCATTAAAACTGGCACTCGGGGAGGTAGTACAATGTCGTTAAAAGCATCCGAAATCAATGAAAAGACAAAATGGCAGGATTTGACGGAAGGTCTTCAGATTTATGAGCCTGCCACTTCCAAAGCATTTGAAACCGGCGAATGGAGAACCCAGACTCCCGTAACGGACTGGAATAAATGTAAACAGTGCCTGCTCTGCGTTCCTTACTGCCCGGACAGCTGCATTGCAGTGAAAAACGATAAGAGACAGGATTTTGATTATGACCATTGTAAGGGCTGCGGCATTTGTGCCAAGGCATGTCCTTTCGGTGCCATCAGTATGAGGGAGGGAAAATAATGAAGAGCAAAGCAATTAAAACCCGTATGTCCGGTAATGAAGCGGTTGCCCATGCGATTAAGCAGATTAACCCGGATGTAATGCCTGCATTCCCTATAACCCCTTCTACCGAAATTCCCCAGTTTGTGGCTTCCATGATTGCAAATGGGGAAATTGATACCGAATTTATTCCCGTAGAAAGTGAACATAGTGCCATGAGTGCCACCATGGGTGCTTCTGCGGCAGGTGCGAGAGCGATTACCGCTACTTCTTCCTGCGGCCTTGCACTGATGTGGGAAATGCTTTACGTGACCGCATCCAGCAGGCTGCCGGTAGTAATGGCACTGGTAAACCGAGGACTGACGGGACCATTAAATATTAATGCGGAGCATTCCGACAGTATGGGTGCAAGGGATGCCGGATGGATTCAGATTTATTCGGAAAATAACCAGGAAGCCTATGATAATTTCTTACAGGCGCATCGTATTGCAGAGCATAAGGATGTGCATCTTCCAGTTATGATTTGTCAGGATGGTTTTATTACCAGCCATGCAGTACAGAACATCACTTTATGGGAAGATGAACCGATAAAGGAATTTGTCGGCGAATACAATCCAGAGCATTATCTTTTGAAAGAAGATGAAGCCATGGCAGTGGGACCTTATGCCGTTTCCAATTACTGTATGGAAGAGAAAAAGGCCCATGCACAGGCTATGATTAATGCCAAGAAAGTAATCCTTGAGGTGGCAAAGGAATTTGAAGAAATTACCGGACAGAAATACGGTTTCTTTGAAGAGTATAAACTGGAGGATGCGGATTTTGCAGTGGTAGCCATCGGCAGTGTCTGCGGTACCGCGAAGGATGCGGTGGATAAATTACGGGAGCAGGGCATTAAGGCCGGACTTTTAAAGGTTAGAGTATTCCGTCCTTTCCCGGGAGAAGAAATGGCGAAGGCACTTAAAAACTGCAAAGCCATTGCCATTATGGACCGCTGTGAGAGTTACAGCGCAAACGGAGGACCCTTGGGAGCAGAGCTTATGGCGGCTCTTTTCAGGGAAAAGGTTACGGCTGAAGCAGTGAATGTAATGTACGGTCTTTCCGGGCGTGATGTACGCGTGGAAGATGTGGAAGAAGTTTTTGACTGGCTTACTAAGATGGCTAAAGGGGAACTGAAATTTACGGAATATCCTTATTTAGGATTAAGAGATTAGTTCCCGAAAAGATTAGAAAGGAATTTTCTATGGAAAAGAATACTTTTAATTTTAGAGAAATGCAGGCAAGAGAGGACAGACTGGCTCCCGGCCACAGAATGTGTGCGGGATGTGGTGGTACGATTGCCGTTCGTAATGTGCTGAAAGCACTTCATCCCGGAGACAAGGCAGTTGTGGGAAATGCAACAGGCTGTCTGGAGGTTTCCACCTATATGTATCCCTATACCGCTTACGAAGACAGTTACATCCACAGTGCATTCGAAAATGCGGGTGCAACTCTTTCCGGCGTAGAAACGGCTTACCATGTACTCCGCAAGAAAGGCAAAATTTCCTCAAATTATAAATTCATTACCTTTGGTGGTGACGGCGGTACTTATGACATTGGTCTGCAGTCTCTGTCCGGCGCTATGGAACGTGGACATGATATGGTATATGTCTGCTATGACAATGGTGCCTATATGAATACCGGTGTGCAGCGTTCCTCCGCGACACCCATGTATGCGGATACCACAACAACTCCCAGCGGCAAAGTGTCCGACGGTAAGCCACAGGCAAGAAAGGACCTGGCAGCGGTTATGGCAGCCCACAACATTCCCTATGTAGCCCAGACCACTTTCATCGGCAACATGAAGGATCTGTATGTGAAATCCGAGAAGGCAATTTACACACCCGGCCCGGCGTTCTTAAATATCATGGCACCCTGCCCCAGAGGCTGGAAATACGATGCTCCGGACATTATCGAAATCTGTAAGCTGGCAGTGGAGACCTGCTACTGGCCTCTCTTTGAAGTAATTGAAGGCAAATGGATTTTAAACTACAAGCCCAAGAACAAGCTTCCGCTGGAAGATTTTCTTAAAAAACAGGGACGTTTCAAACACCTTTTCACACCCGGAAACGAGCACCTGTTAGAGGCATTCCAGAAGGAAACTGACCGCAGATGGGAAGAATTGCTTAAGAAATGTGAAATGTAACCCCAAAGCAATCATAAAACAGGAATCATTTTTTGGCGTACGGCGTGTCCGTACGCCTTTTCTTGCTTTATGGAAAATTTCTCAAATCGTTAAAATAGTGAAAAATAGTGAAATCTTTGTGGATAATCCTGCGGTTGTGTTTTATAATATAGAAATCCATACATCTACCCGTAGTATACTTTGAAAAATTCAAAAAGAAGATTAAAAAGATTATAAATTGTGCAAAAGAAATGAAACTTTATAGGAGAGGAATCGTTTATATGACAACGCATAAACTTATATCCTGCGACAGTAGAGAATTAAAGCAAATACCGGACAGGTCCGTTGATTTGGTAGTAACATCCCCACCATATCCGATGATAGAAATGTGGGATGAGGTGTTTGTGGCACAGGATGAATCCATTCGTAGTGATTTACTACTGGGGAATGGCAATTCAGCTTTTAAGAAAATGCATACGATTTTAAATTCTGTCTGGAGTGAGTGTGACAGAGTGTTAAAGGAAAGTGGTTTTGCGTGCATCAATATAGGAGATGCTACAAGAACAGTCAACGATGTTTTCAGAATGTATTCCAATCATACGGAGATTATTAATTTCTTTTTTAACCATGGATATAGTGTATTACCGGACATTCATTGGAGAAAACAGTCAAATGCCCCAAATAAATTTATGGGCTCGGGAATGTACCCTGCAGGGGCATATGTTACCTACGAACATGAATATATACTCATTTTTCGAAAGGGTAAAAAGAGGACATTTCAGGGAGAAGAAAAGGAAAAAAGGCAAAAAAGTGCATTTTTTTGGGAAGAAAGAAACATATGGTTTTCTGATTTATGGGAGGTTAAGGGAACCTCTCAGAATATAAAAGCGGATAAAACAAACAGAAACCGTAGTGCCGCCTTTCCATTTGAAATACCGTACAGACTGGTTAATATGTATTCTGCAGAGGGTGATATTGTGTTAGATCCCTTTTCCGGACTGGGGACCACCGCCTTGGCATGTGCAGCATCTCAAAGAAACAGCATTGGCGTAGATATTGATGAAACAATGTCCGCATTGGCAATGGAACAACTGATGGCATCCAAAAGCCAGTTGAATGAAACTATATGTAAAAGACTGCAAAACCATGCGCACTTTATTGATGAATTGCCGGAAGAGAAGAAACAAAAATGTTATTCCAACACTAAACATAATTTTCTTGTGAAAACCCGTCAGGAAACAGAAATCAGAATTGATTATATTGGGCGTATTGAGAAGGAGAATAGTTGTATAAATGTAATATACGAGACGTAACTTAGTCGTCAACCTCAATTTTTAGTCCGGTCTGTGTTTTGGTGTAGTAAATCATTTTCACATCGATAATTTCGGAAAGACGGTCCATTGTTTTGTAAGTATCGGGTTTGATTGAGTAAGCTGTGGTACCGACGTACCCATCGATTCCTTTGGACTCTTCTTCCGGTGTAGCAAGCCGGTAAGTTTCTCCTTTTTGGTCTGCAAGAAATGCCAGGATGGCTTTTTGGACATACATGCCATTAAAGGTTTTATTGATTACAAGATCTTCAACCCAATCAGAAACCATTTTGCGGTCTATTTGCGTTATTGCTTTTTTTAAGTTCTCAATCTGAGCATATATCCGATCCGTGGCAGTGGACATAGCTTGAGGATATTTTTCAAAATACCATTTTCTCCATGACTCGGTAGATATTTCGTCAATCGGTGTAGAAAGTTCAAAGTCGGGAAAAAGTTCGGACATTTGACCAACAACATTTGGTCTGGTTCCATGAGCATTTTGATTAGCCCAGTTTATTAACTGAGAGGTATACTTGGGGAATGAAGTACTTGGAATCCCGTTTATTGATTGAATCAGTTCATTTTTTATTGTATATTGCATAAATTGTACCTCCTGGAATGTTATTGTATTATTATAACATGACAAAACAGATTTGCATAGTTTGTCTTTTTCCTCGCAATATGCTACAATGGGGCAGAAGTCCCCTACAAGTGAAGAACGGAAAAGGACAGGCAGAACGGGCTATGGACAGGCAGAACGGAAAGCAAATGGCACTGTATGGGAAACAAAGGAGAAGAGATGTATACATTCGACAGCAGGATTCGTTACAGTGAAACGGACAGCGAGGGAAAACTTTCATTAGATGCGCTTTTGAATTATTTTCAGGATGTTTCGACCTTTCAGTCGGAAGACCTGGGAGTGGGAGTGGCACCCTTAAAAGAGAGAAATCTGGTATGGGTTTTGGCATATTGGCAAATTGTGGTGGAGGAGTATCCGATGCTTTGCGATGAAGTCACGGTGGGCACATTCCCTTACGCATTTCGCGGGTGTATGGGAAGCAGAAATTTCTTCATGACAGACCGAAGCGGGAATTATTATGCAAAAGCGGATTCTTTGTGGAGTCTGTTAGATGCCACGACCTTTAAATTAAGTAAGGTGCCGCAGGATATCCATGATGTTTATGTGATGGAAGAAAAACTGGACATGCCCTACGTGGGCAGGAAGATTCCGGTGCCGGAAGAGGGCATCATGAAAGAGGCAATCGAGGTAAAACTGCATCACTTAGATACCAATAAGCATGTAAATAACGGGCAGTATGTGCGCATGGCAGGCAACTTTCTTCCGGAGGATTTTGTAATCGGACAGATGCGTGCCGAATACCGGAGACAGGCGAGACTGCACGATAAACTGTATCCTTTTGTGGCAGAATATGAGCAGGATGGAAAAGAGGTAAGGGTGATTTCCCTGCGTGACGAGGAAGGAAATCCATATGTTAACGTGGAATTTACCCGGATGTAGTAGGAGAAACCATATGATTCAATTAGGCGAAAAGCAGAAACTGAAAATTATGAAAAAGGTAGAATTCGGGGTATATCTCGGAGAGGAACAAATGCCGGAGGAGCGTGTGCTTCTTCCCATTAAACAGGTGCCGGCGGGAGCCGAAGTAGGAGATGAGATTACAGTATTTGTATATCGCGACTCCAAGGACAGACTGATCTCCACCACAAAAGAACCACTCCTCAAAATGGGTGAGATGGGTCGGCTTCGCGTGGCGGATACCAATAAATTCGGTGCCTTCTTGGATTGGGGACTGGAGAAGGATCTGTTTCTGCCATTTAAACAACAGACCACAAGGGTAAAGGCCGGTGACAGCGTACTGGTGTCCCTTTACATCGATAAGAGCAACCGTCTTTGTGCGACCATGAATGTGTACCCCTATCTGGAAAAGGAAAGTCCGTACAAAAAAGACGACAGGGTGACGGGGTGTATTTATGAGCAGAGCCCGGAATTCGGCCTGTTTGTGGCAGTGGATGACAGATATTCTGCACTGATTCCCAAAAAGGAAGTGTACGGAGACTTAAAGATCGGGGACCGGATTGAGGCCAGAGTTACCGAAGTAAAGGAAGACGGCAGATTAAACTTAAGTGTCCGGGAGAAGGCCTATTTACAGATTGAAAAGGATGCACAAAAAGTACTTGCCGTAATTGACAGCTTTGACGGAGCCCTGCCTTTTAACGATAAAGCTTCACCGGAGGTCATCAAGCGGGAAATGCAGATGAGTAAAAATGAATTCAAACGTGCCGTAGGAAATCTTCTGAAAAACGGCATGATTGAAATCGGGGAGAAGTGCATCCGGCGAATCCGGTAAAAACTTCCAATCCCAACATACTGGACAAATTGAGGTGGGTGGTATATAATATTTACACGAGGAGGTAGGGACTATGGATATTGCAGGATTATCAATGGCGATGGCACAGAATAATACCATGAGTAAGGTCAGCACGGCAGTACTCGCAAAGACTCTGGATAATGCAGAAATTGCAGGAGAAGGAATTGTGAAGCTGATGGATGCTGCTGCTATGGAGCGTTCCGTAAATCCCGCAGTCGGCGAAGGATTTGATGTGCGCGTTTAGAGATTATGCATGAGAAAGCGCATCGCAAAATAGTGAAAATTAACGAAAATCAGATAATTTTATGATTATTGGAGGTGTTTTTTGGGGAAAACACCTCTTTTTTGTGGAGTTTGTCTAAAAAAATATTGATTTTGGGTAGATTTTTTTGTGAAAATAGATTAAAATGTAAAATGACTGTATAAAATGGGGACGGTAAGTTTATGATTTCAAATCAAATTTTGCAAAATACTATCGACGGGCTGAAAGCAATTGCCCGTGTTGACTTGTGTGTAATGGATACGGAAGGGAAACCGGTAGCGTTTACTTCGGATATGTCCCATTGCGCAAAACAGGCTGCCGAATTTGCACATTCCGCAGCAGATTCACAGGAAATTCAGGGGTATCAGTATTTTAAAATTATGGATGAACAGCATCCGGAGTACATTCTGATTGTGGGAGGTACCGGAGAGGATGTGCATACCATAGGAAAGATGGCGGCATTCCAGATTCAGAATCTGATGGTTGCCTACAAAGAGCGGTTTGATAAAGATAATTTTATCAAAAACCTTCTTTTGGACAATCTTCTTTTGGTGGACATTTACGGAAGAGCCAAGAAACTCCATATTCAGACGGACGTAAGCCGCGTGGTTATGATCATTGAGTCCGAAAACGGTAAGGATAACAATGCGCTGGAACTGACGCGCCAGCATTATGGCAATACCAGCAAGGATTTCATTACGGCAGTGGATGAAAACAGCGTGGTTGTGGTAAGAGAGCTGACGGAAGGGGAAGGCAATAAGGAAATTGACAAGGCAGCAAAAACTTTGATTGCATTCCTGCAGAAGGAAGGGGTAGTGGAGGTTCATGTTTCTTATGGCACCGTAGTCCATGAAATTAAAGAGGTCAGTCGCTCCTACAAAGAAGCAAAGATGGCACTGGATGTAGGCCGCATCTTCTTTGATGAGCGCAATGTGATTGCTTATAGCGAGTTGGGAATCGGACGACTCATTTATCAGCTTCCCATTCCGCTTTGCAAAATGTTTATCCGTGAAATTTTTGGCGGTAAGAGCCCGGATGATTTTGACGAAGAGACCCTGATGACCATCAGCAAGTTTTTTGAAAACAGTCTGAATGTGTCCGAAACATCCCGTCAGCTTTTTATTCACAGAAATACGTTGGTGTATCGTCTGGACAAATTACAGAAGAGCACAGGGTTAGATCTTCGGGTATTTGAAGATGCCATAACTTTCAAGATTGCACTCATGGTCGTGAAATACATGAAATACATGGAAAGTTTTGAATATTAAAGAGGTATACAATGTCAAGAAAAGAAGAGAAAAGGAAACTAAGAGAGAAGTTCATTGAAGAAAATGGTCTGATCTGGCTGGATAATGTAACCAAGGTTTACTCCGACGGTTATCCGGCGCTTAACGGAGTCAGCTTAAAGATAAAAAGAGGGGAGTTTGTATTTATTACCGGTGACAGCGGTGCCGGCAAAACGACCCTGATTGAATTACTGTTCAGAGAAATCAAGGCAAACAAAGGAACAGTCTGGGTTATGGGACATAATGTGGCAAAGCTTTCCCGTGGAAAAGTTGCCAAATTCCGCAGAAACCTGGGGATTATTTTCCAGGATTTCCGTCTGTTAAGAAACAGGAATGTCTATGAAAATGTGGCATTTGCTCAGCGAATCGTGGAAACCCCCGGTAATCAACTTCGCAAAAATGTTCCGGAAATCCTCTCAACGGTTGGACTTCCGGGAAAATACAAGGCATATCCGGATCAGTTATCCGGCGGAGAGAAACAGAGGGTTGCCATTGCAAGGGCCCTGGTGAACAAACCGGCAATTCTGCTTGCGGATGAGCCTACCGGTAATCTGGATCCTAAGACCTCATGGGAAATTGTTAAGCTTTTGGAGGAGATTAATAAGGCAGGCACCACGGTCATTGTCATCACCCATGACCGGGAGATTGTAAACGCCATGCAAAAACGTGTGGTTACCCTGAAAAAGGGAACCATTGTAAGCGATGAAGAGGAAGGAGAGTATATCGATGAAAATTAAGACCTTTTTCTATACTCTCATACAGGGAATTAAAGGAATATTCCGCAATAAGATATTTACACTGGCATCCATTGCAACCATTTCGGCCTGCCTGTTTTTGTTCGGCCTCATATATTCGGTGGTGATGAATTTCCAGCACATTGTCAAAACAGCACAGGGCAACGTTTCCGTTACCGTTTTCTTTGACGAAGGGGTGGACGAGGCCAATATTTTTGCCATCGGAGAACAGATTAAAGCAAGAGAAGAAGTATCCGATATCAAATACACCACCGCAGACGAGGCGTGGGAGTGGTTCCAGGAAAAGTATTTCCAGAATAAGCATACGGAAGGCTTTCCTACCAATCCGCTTGAGGGATATCAGAACTACGAAATATTCCTTACGGATGTATCAAAGCAGGAGTCCCTGGTGAACTGGCTGGAAAGCGTAAACGGTATCCGGGAAGTTAAATATTCCAGTGTTACCGCCAATGCACTCTCCGGTGTAAACCTGATTGTGGCATATGCATCCGCAGGTCTGGTACTCATCCTTCTGGGCGTATCGGTGTTCCTGATCAGCAACACCATTGCGGTAGGTATTTCTGTCCGGAAAGAGGAGATTACCATCATGAAATATTGTGGCGCAACGGATTTCTTTGTGCGTGCCCCCTTTGTATTTGAAGGAATGTTAATCGGTGCCATTGGTGCAGGAATTCCTTTAGTCATCATATATATGATTTATAATAATGTGGTAGAGTCCGCAAGGGCAAAATTCCCTTCCCTGACATCCATTTTATGTTTCCTGACCACAGATGAAATTTTTGAGATTCTTCTGCCGGTTACTTTGGGAATCGGTATCGGAATCGGTTTTCTGGGAAGCATATCCACAGTCAGAAGACATCTTAGAGTTTAACTTATATCAGGTTTTAATATAAGATATACAGCATCGGCCCCTTGCCAAGGGCGTACTCTATATGGGCCGAGGTGCATTGTAGAAGAGGAAAAAAGATGAAAAAGAAGCTTGCCGTAATTTGTCTGGTGGTCGTGTTCTGTTTTGGTTTTTTCCAGAATGAGACTCCTGCAAATGCTGCTACCAGTTATTCTTCCGTGACAAACGAAAGCATTAAGCAGAAGCAGGATCAGATTAAAAAAGCAGAAGAAGAAAAGAAAAAACTGCAAAACTCTCTCTCGAATGTGAAATCCATCAAAAAGAAGCTGGAGCAGGAAAAGAGCGACTTGAAAAACTATGTCAAACAGTTGGATATGGAATTGACAGGGCTTCAGGAAAACATTGCCAGTTTAAATGCACAGATTACGGAGAAGGAAGAAGAAATCCGTAAAACAGAAGAGGAGTTAAAAGAGGCAAAACAGATTGAAGAGGCACAGTACGAGGCCATGGTTGACAGAATCCGCTTTATGTATGAGCAGGGTGAATCCTCCTACATCGACATTATTTTCAGCGGAGAGAGCATCAGCAGTATATTGAATGCAGTAGAATATATGGAGCAGATTTCCGCCTATGACAGAAAGCAGTTGGATGAATTTATCATGAACCGTGAATACATCGAATTGTGCGAGGAACAGCTCAACATAGAAAAAGAAGTACTGTATGAGACCAAGGCGGGTGTTGAGGAGCAGGAAGCGGCAATAGAAGAGCTGATTGCAGAAAAGGAAAAGACAATCCGCCAGTATGATGCAGATATTAATAATAAAGATAAAGCAATCCGCGAATACGAGGCTGATATACAGGAACAGAATGAGATTGTAGAGGCGCTGGAAGCAGCAATAGCCGAAGAGAAGCGAAAGATTCTGGAGCAGCAGGGAACCGTCTTAAAATACGATGGTGGGCAGTTCAAGTTTCCGCTTGCTACTTACACCAGATTATCGGATGATTATGGCTGGAGAATTCATCCTACCTTAGGTGTGGAGAAGTTTCATAACGGAATTGACCTTGCGGCACCCACCGGAACCGCTATTTATGCAGCATACGACGGTAAGGTGGTTGCGGCCTCTTACAGCAGTTCCATGGGAAATTACGTTATGATTGACCACGGTGACAGTCTGTATACCATTTACATGCATGCTTCCAAATTATATGTTAATAACGGAGATATCGTAGTTCGCGGTGAGACCATTGCAGCCGTAGGTTCCACCGGTCGTTCCACGGGCCCTCACCTGCATTTCGGGGTACGAAAGAATGGGGAGTATGTGAGTCCCTGGAATTATTTAAAAGAGTAATGGATATGAAAGGCGAGAAAAATGGAGGAGAATGAGATCTATGTGACCAATAATGGTCAGGGTTATACTCCCATGGGTGGAGAAAGACAGCCAAAGGATAAGGGAGGCAGATATTTCTGGGTCGGACTTTTTACCGGACTTATTATTGCCTTGATTACCACCGGCAGTGTGTATGCGGTAAGTCGAATACAGTATGCCGATGCAATTAAGAAGCTGGAGGCGAATCAGAAGGATAAAGACAACAATAAGAATAAGGACAATAATAAGGATGGTTCTGATTCTTCGGGGGAATGGGACCATGAAATATCCGAGGATACTGTTGAAAAAATGGATCTGATTGAGTCCATCATTGAGGAGAATTACTACAAGGATGAAGATATTGACAGGGAAGCAATGGAGAACGGTGCTTACAAGGGCATGGTTTCTTCGCTGGGTGATCCATACTCCGAGTATTATTCGGCAGAGGAATTGCAGAGTCTTTATCAGAGTACGGCAGGTATTTATTATGGAATCGGAGCCTATGTGAGTCTGGATGAGGCTACCAAGTATGGCAAGATCAGCGGAATCATAGAAGGAACACCGGCAGAAGAGGCGGATCTTAGGGAAAATGATATAATCTATAAGGTCGATGGTAAGGACGTGTATGGTATGACACTGACAGAGATTGTTTCTCTGGTAAAAGGTGAGGAGAATACCACAGTCCGGCTTACTCTTGTCAGGGATGGAGTACAGATTGAAAAGGATGTCGTCAGAAGAAAGGTAGAAGCACCTACTGTCAAGTTTGAGATGCTGGATGATGATATTGCCTATATTCAGATTACGGAATTTGATACCATTACCATCCAGCAGTTTACCGAAGCCATGGCTATGGCAAGAGGGAATAACATGAAGGGTCTGGTTCTGGATCTTCGAAGCAATCCGGGAGGAAGTCTGGCATCCGTAATCAGTATTGCCCGTCAGCTTTTACCCGAAGGCCTGATTGTTTATACAGAGGATAAATATGGGGAAAGAGCGGAATACAAAAGTGACGGAAAAAGAGTAATCGATGTTCCCATGGTAGTGTTGGTAAACGGTAATTCCGCAAGTGCTTCTGAAATCCTTGCAGGTGCCATTAAGGACTATGGCGTAGGATATCTCATAGGAACCACCACATTTGGTAAAGGAATTGTGCAAAAACCTATTGAATTGTCCGATGGTTCTGCTGTAAAATTAACTATCAGTTCTTATTACACTCCGAAAGGTGTTAATATTCATGGAATCGGTATCGAACCGGATGAAGTGATTGAATTTGATTCTGAACTGTATTACAGTGATGAAAAGATAGATAATCAGTTAGAAAGGGCAAAAGAATATTTACAAGAAAGAATTAACTAAAGCAGAGGCGGAGGGGTTCGTATGAGCAAACAAGTAAATCAAAATCAGACCGGAGGACAGGAAAAAGTAGGACTGATGTCTTCCATTACCTTTAAGGTTGTATTATGTTCTATCATTACCAGTTTATTAACAGCAACAGCAATGACGTATACTTATGCGCCTTCTATGGAAAAGAATGGTTTGGATGAAAAAATCGTAAATCATACGTTGGTGATAGCAATTATTAATGGAATGATTGTTTTGGTAGTAAGCGCTATCATTTGCTTTTTCATTTCCAAGATGATTACCAAGCCATTAAAAACACTTGCAATGAATCTGCAGAAGATTGCAGGGATGGATTTTTCTGTGAATGATAATCAGAAAAAACTTGATATGCGTAAAGATGAGTCAGGCGTCATGAGCCGCGCAGTGCGCGCTCTCCGCATTTCCTTGGGACAGGTAGTGGGGCAGCTTAAAAGAGAAGTGAATGACCTGTACGAAACCACTTCTTCCATTGCGGAAGCTACTAAAGAAAATGCTAGAATGATGGAGCAGGTAGAATCCGCCATTGCGGAAATTGCTGCCGGTGCCAACAGTCAGGCATTGGAGACCCAGAAGGCTACGGAAAATGTTATTTACATTGGAAATATGATTGAAGACACCGGTAAGCAGGTTGTGGACCTCAACAGCAATGCGAATGCCATGCAGGTGGCAGGTGAGGGAGCATTAAATAATCTGGTACAGCTCGGTGAGATTAATGTTAAGACTCAGGAAGCCATTGAGAAGATTTATGAACAGACATGGAATACCAATATATCTGCCATGAAGATTAAAGAAGCAGCAGGTATCATTACCTCCATTGCGGAAGAAACGAATCTCCTTTCCTTAAACGCTTCCATTGAAGCAGCAAGAGCCGGAGAACAGGGTAGGGGCTTCGCAGTGGTTGCAGCCCAGATTCAGAAGCTGGCAGAGCAGTCCAATGAATCCGCAAAAGAAATTGCGGAGATTATCGAATCCTTGATCAAGGATTCTGAAGAAGCTGTCTGCACCATGGACAATGTAAAAGAAATCATTGCAGAACAGAGCGCAAATGTGAAACGCACCGGAGATGGTTTTGGTGAAGTAAAACAGGGTATTACCAAATCCATAGACAGTGTAAGGATTATGTACGAATCCATTGAAAATATGGACAATGCACGTGTCAATGTAGTAGACGGTGTTCAGAATCTGACCGCAATTGCAGAGGAAAATGCAGCAAGTACGGAAGAAACCTCCGCATCCGTGGAAGAAGTAAACATGACGATTCAGAATCTGGAAGAACAGACCGCAAGACTGGATAAAATTGCAGCGGATCTGGATCAGTTTATGTCACGCTTCAGACTGTAAGAAAGAAGTAAAAGGGCTCTTACGAGCCCTTTTTTGTATAATAGGAAATTCTTCTGAATTTCCTATTATACAAAAACGCTCCGCTAAGGATGCGCACTCGCGCGATAGGAATCATGTCGCAAAAGCGACCGCGCTCGGCGCGAGAATCTCGCAAGTGAGATTCTTTCTTGTTATAGCGACGAGGCAAGCGACCGTCAAAATAATTAGTGAAAGAGAAGATTATGAGAAAAGAAGGAATGAAGGAAGAAAAAATGTCGAAGGAGATAATGGACAGAGAAAAGGAGGCGGAAGAGTTTATCCGCTACGAGGATTCCGGAATTGATAGCAGGATTCTTCGTGCCGTGACGGAGATGGGATTTGTGGAAATGACCCCCATCCAGGCACAGGCAATACCGGTGCTTTTGTCCGGTGCAGATGTAATCGGGCAGGCCCAGACCGGAACCGGTAAGACCGCCGCATTCGGGATTCCCATGTTGCAAAAGATTGATGCAGGCAGCCGTTTACTGCAGGGGATGGTGCTTTGTCCCACCAGGGAACTGGCGATTCAGGCAGCAGAGGAATTACACAAATTCTCCAAATACATGCATGGTATCCGCATTGTACCCATTTACGGGGGACAGGATATCACCCGACAGATTAAGGCACTGAAGGGGGGAGCACAGATTATAGTGGGAACACCCGGACGTGTAATGGACCACATGCGCAGACACACCATTAAAGTAAATGACGTAAGTATGGTAGTTTTGGATGAAGCGGATGAAATGCTGAACATGGGATTTCGGGAGGATATGGAGACCATTCTGGGCGAGATTGAAAGGGAGCACCAGACCGCCCTTTTTTCCGCTACCATGCCGCAGGCGATTTTGGATATCACGGACAAATACCAGAAGGATGCAAAACTGATCAAAGTAACCAAAAAGGAACTGACAGTTTCCCAAATTAAACAGTATTATTATGTCATTAAACGTATTTACAAAGAAGAGGCAATCTGCCGGTTGATTGACAGTTATAACCTGACCCGTTCCATTATTTTCTGCAATACCAAGAAGATGGTGGATGAACTGGCTGAAAATTTAAAGAACCGTGGATATCAGGCAGAGGGTTTACATGGGGATCTTACGCAGAAGCAGCGGGATTTTGTGATGAACCGTTTTAAGAACGGAAGTCTGCAGATTCTGATTGCAACGGATGTGGCAGCAAGAGGAATCGATGTGGATGACTTAGAGGCGGTGTTTAATTATGATATCCCGCAGGACATCGAGTACTACGTACACCGGATCGGGCGGACCGGCCGTGCCGGAAAAGAAGGTCTTGCATTCACCTTTGCCTACGGCAGGGATTTATACAAAATTCGGGAGATTGAAAGAGTCTGCAAGACAAAGATGGAAGAGAAACGCCTGCCCAAGGCCACCCAGATTATGGACATGAAGCTGAACAAACTTCTGAAAGAGGCATCTGAAAAATATATGACCGAAGATTTCACCGGACTTGAGGAACAGATTGAGGAAAAATTAGCCGATATGGAATTAGACCCCATGGAACTTCTGGCAGTACTGGTACGCATGCAGATTGGAGAGACCCCGGAAGAAATTATTGTGGAGGAGCCGAAGCACCGTAAACGCCGTGAGACAGAGAATCGAAGGGAACGGGAGAGCGGCAAGCCTAAAGAGGGCCACAGGGTGAGAGAATCCAAAGCGGGACGAAAAGGACGCGAAGAAAAGAAAGACCGCAGCCGCCGGAAGGAAAAACCGCATAAAAACGGAAAACGCAACCGCCGGTTGACAAATTGAAAAGCAGGATTTATAGTGTGCAACCGCACATTTTGTTAAGTTTAAGGAGAACAAAGCCGTAAGCGAAAGTAAAATGACGCAAGGCAGATAAAACAAAATGTGATGAGGAGCAGGTGGCTCCGGAAAGGGAGCAATATGATTTTAGCAGACAAAATTATCAATGAAAGAAAAAAGAATGGTTGGTCACAGGAGGAACTGGCGGAGAAATTATCCGTTTCCAGACAGTCTGTTTCCAAGTGGGAAGGTGCACAGGCAGTGCCTGATTTGCAGAAGATCTTAAAAATGGCAGAGATTTTTAATGTAAGCACCGACTACTTATTAAAAGATGAAATGGAATCGGAAACGCAAATTAACAATGTAGTACCGGTTGAAGAAGCTACCTCTGAACCTCCGCGCCGTAAGGTATCCATGGAAGAAGCAGTGGAATTTCTAAAAACAGAGAAAAAGTACTCCGGCTGGATTGCAAATGCCGTAAGTCTTTGCATTTTGTCCCCCATAGCACTTTTGCTTCTGGGAGCATTTTCAGAATCCGGAAGGATTGCCCTGACAGAGGATATGGCGGGTGGTCTTGGAGTGGTGATCCTGCTGATTATTGTGGCGGCAGCCGTCAGCATTTTTATTATATCAGGCAGTAAAACAGAACGTTTTGAATATCTGGAAAAAGAAGCAATTGAAACGGAGTACGGTGTAATCGGGATGGTAAATGAAAAGAAGAAAGCCTACGAAGGTAAATATAATCTGCTGCTCGTAATCGGCGTGGTTCTCTGCATCTTAAGTGTTGTTCCTCTGATGGGAGCGGCAATGTTAGATGCGGCCGATGAACTTGTGATCTGCACGGTGGGTATTTTACTTGCCATTGTTTCCATTGCATCCAATCTCTTTGTAAGAAGCGGTATGATTATGGGAAGTTACCAGAAACTCCTGCAGGAAAAGGAATACACCGTAGAACAGAAAAAAGCCGGCAAGGTAATCGATAAAGTAGCCGCTATTTACTGGATGATCGTGGTTGCAGGTTACCTTGGGTGGAGTTTTGCAACCATGCGTTGGGAATTCACCTGGATTGTCTGGCCGGTAGCGGGGGTGCTCTTCGCAGCGGTAGTTACCATTATAAAAGTAGTGATGAAAGTAGAAGAATAAAAATATTTGATTTTTCCGGCTGAGCGGGGCATATATAGGCTTCTGCGGGGGTTAAACCCCGGCAAGTGCCAATAGTGCCCTGCTTTTTGTATTTAAAAAATTTTTCGATTAAAAAATGATAAGTTATACTTGCGTTTCTGTATATTTATGGAGTAGTATGAATATGTATAGTTTTGTTAATATATAATGTGGATTGATGTATAGAGACATCATCCCTATCCAAAAGGAGGAAAAACATGAAAAAATGGAAGAAACTTCGCTCTCTGTTGGCTGTTACACTAAGTGCGGCAATCGTGTTTACGGCAGTGCCCCAAACAGCTTTTGTCAGTAACGCAGCAGAAGCCTATGAAGTAACAGCGTCGGAGGAAGAACCGACAGCACCTGTAGCAGAGACACCGGCAGTGTCTGATGGGGATGAGACAAACCCCGCTACCCCTACAGTTCCCGGGGAGCCCATTGTGGACGAACCCACCGTATCCGATGGGGATGGGACAGATCCTGCCACACCGGCAGACCCTGAGATTCCCGGGGAGCCCATCGTGGACGAACCTACTGTATCCGACGGGGATGTTGTTCTGGATCCGGAACTGTACCAGAGTAAGAAATTAAAGGTTACTGCAAAACAGAAGATCATCTATACCGGTCAGCAAGATGTTCAGGCAGCCCTGATTGGCTATGAAAGAACCACCAGTGACGAAGGTCTGGCTTATGAGGTTACCGGTATTACCCTAAACGGATTGGATATGACAAGTTGCGTAACCTGTGATACCTCTAAATCGGGAGAACTGAGGCTTAGCGTGAAAAATTATGCTGTTCCCGGGAAGTACGTGATTACACTCCTTCCCGTGGTACCGGCAGGCATTCATGCAGAGCCGGCGACCCTTACCATTAACGTGGTTTCGAGCATATATCGTATCTACATCGATGGTCCGGACTTGGTATACAAAGCAGCCGGGAAAGCAGCTTCTTTCCAGCTAAAGACTTATGCAATAGGTTATAACGACACAACCGCTTATAAACCCGGTGCCTTGGAATGGTCCGTACAGTACTATGATAATACGGCAGAGGAATATCTTTCTTATGAAGGAAAGAACGTTACCGTAAGTACTACCGGAAAGGTAACGCTGGGCAAGGACTTTGATCCGGTGAAATATTATGAGTTACAGTTTATCTGTCAGGCGAAAGACTATGAGGGAAATGAAACTAAGCAAACCTATACTGTATATATTACGGATTCAGTTCCTGCTGAAGGTACTGCCATCATTTCGGACGGTTCCGCAAAATGCCTATTCCAAAATGGCGATGAAGTGACTGCAGCAGATTTGGATGGTAGATATCTTACAGTCACTGCGGATGATACCATCACGACAGGAGCTACAGTAAATACTTTGGCCAGGGATCTGTATACATACAAATCAAGTAGCAAGGATGTGATCATAGATAAGGATGGGCAGATCACTGTTTTGAACGTTAGCGGAAGACCGGTAACCCTGACCGCTACCACCTTAGACGGCAAAACCAAGAAGAGCATTACTTTAAATCTGAAGAAAAAGACCTTTGCCATGAACGAACTGGTGGCATATGTTCAAATTGGCTTGATGGGCGGTATGGGTTCTACGATTACCAAGGATACTCCGGGTAACATCTATCGCTATTCGGGAACCGGAAATGACCCAATCATGTTATATTTTGAAATCGATGGGAACCGGGATTATCTGGACATGTCTGTGAGCGTGAAAGGCGGCAAAAATATCTCCTCCACGTATTACAAACTGATGAATATCTTTTATAAAGAAATGGGTGGATATATTTCAGCAGAAGAAAAGCAGTATGTTATGATTGTTCCCACTGCACAGGTTGTGGAGGTAACTGTAAAGTCCGGTAAGGAAAGCCGCGTATTCAAGATTGAGAATACCAATTTCTCCACTACGAAGAACACCCCGCAAAAGGGAGAACCGAAGATAACAACAAGTGGCAGCTTGTACAAGATTAACGATACCCAGACAATTAAGATCTATGCGGGTAAGCAGAATGCAGGCGGGACCCTGTATCTGGATCCGGATACCACATTTATATTTGCAAACCCTGGTAATATAATTGCAAGTACTGAACTGTTTGACGATTTGCTTGCAAGTAAAACCATCGACGAAAACGGATATGTTACCTTTACCGTTACAAACATAGGAATGAAAATAAAGTCGCTGGAAACAGTAACACAGGGCCGTAAATTGATTAAAATACCGACTTCCTTAAAATACCAGATGACGGTGGAGGATAAGGACGGCAATTTCTATGCACCCACAGCCTTTACCTTAAAAATCACAAACAGTGCACCGAAGACGGATTACAAGCTGCAGACCTCTTATAAGATAACCAAACAGCGTATGAAATTGGAGTTAGAGTACGCAGAATGGCAAAACTATAATGGGGCTAATCCCGGTTATCATATGTCGGGTGATACATATGATTATTATTACTACCAGCAGTTAACTTATTCCGGCAGTAAGAAGCCTGCGGACAACATTCAATTTGTGGATTTCAGTGTGGACTTAGGAAAGAATTTACTGGATGGCAGCAACCTGGCACAGAATCTGGATATCGGCCGTGATGATTATGGTAATTACTATTTGGCGGTAGATGACAGCTACGCCGTAGACCTCTTATATGCTGCCAATGAAAAGATTGTTAAAGAAGGCAAGGATATAACCAAATATGGTAAGGATGCAAAAGTTGACGGCTATGTATACATTACTTATAACATCATTACCAAGGAAGGCTATGTGATCCCCAAGAAGGATAAGGTAAAGGTATCCGTCGTGATACCGAAGTCCGACTGGACACGGTTAGATAAACCGCTTGATTAAGAAAGATTTCCCACAGGGCAAGGTTTTAAGTCCCTGTGGGGATTTTTTTTGCCCGGCAGCACGCATAACCTGCTCTGTGTATTTTTTTGCCCGACAACATGCATAACCGGCTCTTGGGGGATTATTCCTGTCCGACGTATGAAATCTTGAAAATTTGTTGATTTTCTAAGCCTATCAATAGTAATATAGAATTAGATGTTTATGCAATGTGGGAGGTAGCAAAATGATTGGAAGATGGAAGAAAATCCGCTCGTTTCTTGCCATAACATTATGTGCGGCAATGATAGTTACGGCAGTGCCGGACTTTAAAATGGTCAGTCATGCGGCAGAAGAGCCTGTAAGCACAGCGGAAGCGATAGAAGAACCGATAATGCCTGGGGAACCTGTAGTGGAAGAACCTGCCATATCCGGCGGGGATGTGGTTGCTCCCACCGTGTCTGACGGGGATTTTGTATCGGAGATTGAACTGTACCAGAGCAGGAAACTAAGCGTTAAGGTTCAAAACGCAACCATCTTCACCGGTCAGCAGAATATATCCGTAGCCCAGATCGGTTATGAAAAGACTACAAGTGATGAAGGCTATGGGTATGAGGTTACCGATATCAGGTTAGGCAGTTTGGATATGCAGGATATGCTAAGCTGCGATACCTCCAATCCGGAGGAATTGAAAGTCAGTGTGAAAAGAAATGCTACTCCGGGAAAATATACTATAACCCTGCTTCCTTTAGTGCCGGCCGGAATTCATGCGGAACCGGTGACCATTACCCTTGATGTGGTAGCCTCCATTACAAACTTGATTCTGGGATACGGCACATTGATAGTATATAAAACACCCGATACGGCGGCTACCTTTCAGGTTAAGCCTTTGCATGTGCAGGCTTATAATGGTTTGCCGGCTTACAAACCGGATGCTTTAAAATGGACTGTAATGTATGCTCCTGAAGGCAGTTATATTCCCTATGAAGGGAAGGATATTACCGTAAGTGCTGCCGGGAAAGTAACGATTGGGAAAGAGTATGATGCATACCGATACCCGCAATTAAGAATTGTATGTCAGGCCAATGATTACGATGGAAACAGCGCCTCAGATTTTTGCGATGTGGTGATTTATAGTTCTGTTCTTACATTGGGTACTGCAGTCATCATTGATTCTAATAAATATTGCTTCCGGGATGGTGATGATGTCACGGCAGCATCCCTGAATGGGAAGAGGCTTGCTGTTAGCTTGGGCTCGGACTTAACCCCCGGCAATTCTGTAAACGGGGATATCATGGACGGACGAGAATACACCTATAAGTCAAGCAGCAAGGATGTTTTGATAGATTCAAACGGCTATATTACCGTGGTAAGCGTGTCCGGAAAGCCGGTAACCCTAACGGCTACCACTTTGGATGGGAAAACGAATAAGAGCATCACCTTAAATCTAAAAAAGAAGACTTTTACTATGGATGAACTGGAGATAGACGTTCGCACGCATTTCTTTAGTAGTGGTTCACTTGGTACGATTACAAAGGATACACCCGGTTACACCCTGGAGTATGCCGGTACCGGAAATGAAACCATAGGCTTAAAGTTTCGAACCACTGAGGGTACGGATATTCACGATATGACAGTCAGTGTCAAGGGTGGCAAGAATATTACTTCCGGTTATTTTAAATCCCTTGAAAGCAGACAAAAAATAGTTGGGGGAACTATTTCTATAGACAGCAGAGAGTATGTTGTGATAATTCCTACTGCAAAGGTGGTTGAAGTAACGGTCAAATCCGGCAAGGAAAGTCGTGTCTATAAAATTGTTAATAAAAATTATTCTGTAAAAAAAATTACACCACAAAAAGGCGAACCGAGAATTACAACGAGTGCCGGTGTCTATAAAATTAATGATTATCAGTTAATCCGGATTTATGTAGGAAAGCAGAATGTAGGGGGAAAAGTGTATTTAGGGGTCGATCCCGTATTCTATTATACGAATTATGGAAACAAAATGATGTATGATAATCTGTTTTACCGTTGTATGAATAGCAGAGTGGAATATGTGGACTCGGATGGTTATGTTACATTTGGAATCAGTAATTTTTCAGACGAATACAGTTCATTGGTGGCAAGTACCAATTACTACAAGGGCGTAAAACTGCCGAACTCCATGAAATTCCAAATGACGGTTCAGAATCCGGATGGCAGTTTCTATGCACCTGCTTCCTTTACCATTAAAATCATGAACGGAATGCCCAAAACGGATTATAAGCTTCAGACCAATTATAAAATTACCAAGACAAGGATCCCGAATACTTTTCATCATACCTTGTGGACCGATACCTATGGCTATGAGGATTACTACTTCACCGACGAGTTTGTGTATTATCAGCAGCTTACTTATACCGGTTCCAAGGAACCCTCGGATACCATGGAAATTACCGGAGTAGAGATGGAACTCGGGAAGAATCTGCTCAATGCAGCCGATTTGGCATATAGCCTATGTATCGGTCAGGATTCCTACGGTTCCTACTATCTGGCGGTGTGTGATGATGATGCATACAGCATTCTTTGTGCCGCAAATGCCAAGGTTCTTGCAGAAGGCAAGGATGTTTCGAAGTATGGTAAGGATGGAAAGGTAGATGGAACCATATATGTTTCCTACCGGCTTACAACAAAGGAAGGCTACAAAATCGATAAAACAGATAAGGTAAAAGTATCCATTGTTGTACCGAAGACAGATTATAAGCGATTAACCAAAGTATGTAACTAGAAGGAGCAGAATATGAAGAAGTGGAAAAAACTGTGCCACCTTATTGCTGTTGTATTAAGTATTGCAGTAATTATTACGGAAGTTTTACAGGTGCCGATTATAAGTTATGCAGCCGGAGAGAACGTAACGGGGGAATTTGCCGTGTCCGGTGGTGATGGGGCGGAACCGGTAGCAACCGATGTATCCGGTGGAGATGTGGTTGCTCCCACTGTATCCGGCGGAGATTCTGCCTGGGAGATTGAAGAGTATCAAAGTAAGAAACTAAAAATCAGGGCCTTGAAGACCACTGTTTTTACCGGCGAGTCCAATGTGATAGCGGCGAAAATTGGTTACGAAAGTACTACAAGTGACGAGGGTTATGGTTATCGGGTTTCGGAGATCAGCATGAATGGGCTGAATTTGACGTATTATTCGGATATTACGTGTGATACCTCCAATCCCGAGGAATTGAAGGTCAGTGTATATGACGGAGCCGCTCCGGGAAAATATATCATTACCCTGCTTCCTATTGTGCCTGCAGGGATACATGCGGAACCTGCTACCCTGACCATTAATGTAGTATTGTCCATTAACAGTATCAGAATGGATACACGAAATATGGTGGTGTATAAAGCAACCGGAAAATCTGCTACCCTTCAGCTAAAACCTCTTGTAAAAGCATACAGGGAAGGGTATACCGCTTATAAACCGGGGGCACTCAAATGGTCTGCTCTGTATTATGATTCTGTAGCCGGGGACTATGTTCCATACGAAGGAAAGGATATTACCATAGGTTCTGCCGGTAAAGTAACGATTGGTAAAAATTGGGATGGAGAGAAGTACCCGAAATTAAAAATTGTATGTCAGGCAAATGATTATGAAGGAAATACCGCATCGGATTATTGTATAGTGGAATTGTATCATTCCTTTCCGGCAGATGGTACCGCGGTTATAGTTTCTTCTGCTGATAACTATGCATTTCAGAATGGGGATGAAGTTACGGCGGCTTCCTTACAAGGCACGTACTTTTGTGTTAGTACAAAACCCTTTGTGAAGGGGGAAAAAGCGACTGTGCTGGATAGCAGACTCTATACATACAAATCAAACAGTAAGGATGTCTTTATCGATAAAGATGGTAGGATTACCGTTGCCAGTGTATCCGGAAAACCGGTTACCCTGACTGCGACCAGTCTGGATGGAAAGAATAAGAAGAGTCTTACCCTGAATCTGAAAAAGAAGATTGTGGCCATGGATGAACTGGAAATAGGAGTAACAGGCCTATTAAGTCTGGGCGGAAGGAGAACTATCAAAAACACACCGGACTATACTTTTCAGTATACCGGTAATGGGAATGATATCATAAGGCTGGATTTTGAAACCGCATCGGGTAAGGACTACTACGATATGAAGGTGAGTGTGAAGGGAGGAAAAAATGTAACCTCGAATTGCTATAAATTAGTAACTGCCCAAATGGAATTGGAAGGGTATACCAAGCAGGTGACGGATACACAGGATGTATATATCATACCAACTGCGCCGGTTGTGGAGGTGACCATTAAATCAGGAGCAGAAAGCCGTGTATACAAAATTATAGACGTGAATTACACAACCAAAAAGAATACACCGTTAAAAGGGGAACCAAAGATTACAACCGGTGCGGAACTTTATACGATTGATGATATGCAGACAATCAGGCTTTATGTGGGGAAACAGAATGCAGGCGGCTCCGTTCAAATGAGTTTAGATAAATCATTCTACATGGCAAATTATGGAAACACTCTGGCTGATGAAGCGTTCAGGAGAAGGTGTATAAACACCACTCTGCATCAGATTGATGAGGATGGGTATGTTGAATTTACCGTCAGAGGATTTGGTTTTCAATACAAATCTGCGGAGTCGGCGGCAAAACCTTATAAAGGGATAAAATTCCCGAATGCTTTGAAATATCAGTTGACAGTATGTGATAAGGATGGAAATTATTATACGCCTTCTCCCCTTACTGTTAAAATTATAAACAGTATGCCAAAGACTGATTATAAACTTCAGACAAGCTATAAGATAACCAAGCAGCGCATGATGTTACAATTACAGTATACGGAATGGGATAGTCAAAGTGATTACTGTTATTATCAGCAGCTGACCTATTCCGGCAGCAGGGAACCGGAAGATACGATTCAGTTTGTTGATTTTGGCATGGAATTAGGAAAGGACTTATTAGGAGAAAGTGACCTGGCGAAAAAACTGAATATCTGCAAGGATGCACATGACAATCACTACTTATGTGTTAATGATTACTGGGCGTATGAAATGCTAAAGGAAGTCAATTCCAAGATTATTGCAGAAGGCAAAGACGTGACGAAATATGGTAAGGATGCAAAATTAGATGGTTATATTTACATAACCTATAGAATCACTACCAAGGAAGGTTATGTTATTCCGAAGAAGGATAAGGTGAAGGTATCTATCGTAATATCCAAAAATGATTGGGAGCGGTTGAAGGGTTAAAGTACAAAATAGATTGTTTAGAAAGACAATAGCAAAGGATGAATTTTACCATGCTTAAGAGCAAATTTTTAACAAAAGCATTCGCCATAGCTTTATCTGCCTCTCTTGTACTCGGGAGTGGCAGCTTTGAGAAATTTGGTACCTTACATGTTTTGGCAGAGGAACAGACAGAATCTATATTCAGTGAAGAGAGTGTAACCGGTCATGATGCACCAGGCAGTGTATCAGATAATGATGTGTCCGATGTATCCGATAATGATGCCCAGAGCAGTGTTTCGGATAGTGATGCCGGGGACAGTGCTTCTGATAATGACGCCCGGGATGAGTATGAAGTTCACTATGGGTATATTGCTTCCGAGTTTGATGAGTATGCACCGACCATAAAAGAAGGTGCTTCCATAGAGGGGGCACAGAATGCTGTTTTGCCATCCTACTTCGGTTCGGTAAGTGCCACGGACTATAGTATAAAGCTTCCTTCCTATATTCCACCGGCAAGGGATCAAAATCCATATGGAACCTGTTGGGCACATGCAGCAATAGGTCTGGCAGAAATCAACATGGCAAAGAAGGGGTATGTAAATGCGCAAAACGTGGATTATTCAGAACTTGCGATTGCCTACTTTGGATATAATGGTACCTATAAGGATCCTCTTGGAAACTTTGACGGGGATGAACACAGTGATAACGGCTTCGAGGTGAATTTCCTGGATCATGGAGGAAATTGCAGTACGGCAGCAAATTTATTTTCCGGCTGGGTAGGGATTACCGCAGAATCCAAAGCACCCTATAGTCAGGCACCCCAGGCACTGGAGAATGGGTTGCCCGACTCGCTTGCATTTGATGATGTGGCACATCTGGAAAATTACTATGTGATCAACAGAGAAACGAATCCCGAGTATATCAAGCAGGCCATCATGGAATATGGCGCTGTTTCTATGAGCTATTTTGCGGACAGTAAATATTATAATGGGGAACATAATTGTTTTTATAATTATGTAAATAACAGTACGAATCATGCAAATCTGGCAATCGGCTGGAACGACAATTTCCCCAAGGAATACTTTGGTACAGAGAACCAGCCTGAGGGGGACGGTGCCTGGTTACTTCGAAACAGCTGGGCATATGAAGGGTCAGAGGAGGAAAGCTATTATCAGTATTTCTGGGTTTCCTATTATGATACCAGCTTATCCGAAGTCTGCTACGTTTATGATGTGGAAGATGCCTATAATTATGATAATAATTATCAGTATGATGCCAGTATAGCAGGCAGTGCATTTAATGCTTCAAGTGGAGTACAGGTGGCCAATGTATTTACGGCAAAGGCCTGTGAAACCGGAGAAACCTTAGAGGCAGTGGGCTTTCATTTCTGGGATGCGAATGTGGGTTATACGGTACAAATTTATCTGAATCCCACAGATGCAAATGATCCTACCAGCGGCAGCCTAAAAGAGGATGCCACGGTTTCCGGGGAAACCACCTTTGCAGGCTACTATACCATCCCGCTAAAAAACAGCGTGCGTCTGAATAAAGGGGACAAATATGCGGTTGTCCTTACCTTAACCGGTGATACGGATGAAAATATACGGGTAGGAATTGAAGCAGACTATGAATCAACTGGCTGGAAAACTGTCTCCTATGCGGAAGCCGGACAAAGCTATTTAAAGTGGAATCCCCAATACGCATGGAAGGATGCAGGCGCAGTATATGGTGGAAACGTGGAAATCAAAGCCTACACCAAAAACCTTTATGAGAGCCTGGACGATTTTTCTTTTACAGATGAAAATCTGGAAACAGATGGCGTAACGATTAAAGTAGGTTCCTTGGCAGAAATCGGGATACAGGGAGTTACGGCATCTGCTGTTTCCTGGAGCAGTGCAGATGAAAGTATTGCCACCGTAAAAAGCGGAGTAGTAACCGGTGTGGCAGTGGGGAAAACCCGTATCAGTGCAAGTTTTAATGGAATGGAAAGAAGCTTCGAGGTAAGAGTCGGCGATATACAAATCTTAGGAGACGAAAGCGCTTTTGCCGGGGAAACTAAGGACTACAGCTACAAATTAGAAAAAGGGGATGCAAGCATTTCGGAGGAGGGGATTATCTTTTCTAGCTCCGATACAAGTCTTGCCACCATCGACAATGAAGGAAGGGCAACCTTCCTTCGCTATGGCAAGGTAACTTTTACCGTGGAAGTTTCCGACATCAAAGACTCTATCACAGTAGATATCAGCTTGAAAGATCCGAAAGTAAACTGTGGTGCATTTTCGGACGGCATCACCAAGGTGTGGTGGGATGCCGTACCGGGGGCAGATTATTATGTCATTAAACGTAGGATTAATGATACTGCAGAGTATGTAGAGACAGGCAGAATCAGAGCGGATGGAAGTGCCACTTACCATTTTGAGGATGACTATTTTAAGGAGGATGTGGAGAGCTGGTGCAATGCTCTGTATAGTGTATATACGTATGTGGACTCTAAGGACAGCTGGTTATCTTATGGTGCTGCCTATAACTACAGAAGCTTTAACCTGAATTATGAATTAAACGGTGGCACCAATCCTGCAGATGCGCCGACTTATGCAAGGATGACCACTACTGTTACCTTACCGATTCCGGTCCGCGAGGGCTATACCTTTGAGGGCTGGTATCTGGAGCCTGATTTTTCCGGTACGGTACTGGGAGCAACGGACACCTATATCACCTCTGACAGGACTTATTATGCAAAATGGAGTGTGGGAGAAGCAAAGTCTTATACCATTACCTTTGAGGAAAATGGGGGAGATTTACTTCCACAAGACCAAAGGAGTAAGACAGTAACCGTAGCCAAACCTTATGGAGAACTGCCCACTCCCACAAGGACGGGGTATACCTTTGAGGGCTGGTATACCCAGACGACTGGCGGGACTAAGATTACTGCAGAGCAAATAGTAAATATCCAGGGGGATACTACATTTTATGCCCACTACGTACCGATTACCTATTCCATCAAATTTGTGGATAGAGGTGCTACAAAAGGAACCATGTCTAACCAGACATTTACCTATGACACGAAGGAAACTTTAAGCACAAACAGTTTTCAGCGCAAATTCACGCTTTCCTTTAGTTATGCGGGAGGAGAATGTGATACGGATATGCTTACAATAGACTCCGAATTTAAGGGCTGGGCACTTACCGCGAATGGTGAAGTGGCATATACGGATGGTGCTGAAATCCTAAATCTAACAGATACTTCTAAGATTATCAACCTTTATGCAGTATGGGAGGACAAAGAGATTACTCTGCCTGATGCCTCTAAAGAGGGCTATGTGTTTACCGGTTGGTATACCAATAGCGAGGGTGGAACCTGTATCGGTAAGGGGGGAGACAAAATAACCCTTAACATGACAAGGACCCTCTATGCACATTTTGGCAAGCAGGTAAAGGTAAACTTTGATGTAAACGGTGGAGAGGCACTATCGGAAGAAGAGTCTGAAAGAAGGCTTCTTAGCGGTCAGGCGATTGGTACCCTGCCTACCCCTACGAAAAAAGGAAGTTCTTTCGATGGCTGGTATACACAAAAAGACGGTGGTACGAAAGTTACCGAAGATTACATCGTAACCGATAACATCACGCTTTATGCTCACTGGAAAGAGAAAACCACAAAAGTAATATTCTATCCGAATGGTGCGGATACAGACGGAACCGGATATTACTACAATTGGAATTACGGAACTGAATATGACGTGCCGGATTTGACAGCTTCCACCGTACAGAAGAGATTCGTTAAATTAGGTTATGAACTTGCCGGCTACAGCCTTACGAAGGATGGAAAAGTCTTATTTGAACAAGGCGGTAAAATAAATCTCAACCGGATTGAAGGGGTTAGTGAAGATACGGAAACCGTTTCCCTTTATGCGGTGTGGAAAGCAAAAACTTATAAAATTACATTTAAAAGCAACGGATCTGAGAACGGAAAGAGTTATTACGGAAATTACACTTATGATATAACCTATATTTTTCCGGACTTTGAAGATTCATCCAAATATGAGTTCTATTACTGCAAATTAGGTTATCATATTGCTGGATTCAGTTTTACGGATGGCGGAGAGGTTGCCCTAAAGGCCGGCGATTCCTATAGTTTAAGCACTCTGAATCTGATTGATTATGATACGGTAGAACTTACATTTTATGCGGTCTGGGAACCGAATACTTACAAGGTAAGGTTTGCGGGCAACGGTTCCGAAAACGGAAGGGATTATTTATTCTCAACCATAAAATATGATGCAGATTATACGGTTCCTGATTTCACGGATTCTTCCAAATACGAATATTTCTTCGTAAAGACCGGCCATCATTTAATCGGTTACAGTCTTGAGGAAAACGGTGATGTGGTGCTTAAACCGAATGAGAAATATAATCTCAAGAAAATGGGAGTGATTGATAAGGAAACTACGGAAGTAACATTTTATGCCGTCTGGGAAGTGAATACCTACACTGTTACTTTTGACGGAAACAAGGGCGAAGTCAGTGTGCCCACATTTTCAGTCACCTATGAGAAGAAATATGGTACTCTTCCAACAGCTACAAGAAATTCCTGCGAATTTATTGGCTGGTATGACGCTCCTATCGGTGGAAATCAGATAACAGAAAATACAATTTACAGGCTTTTATCGGATACAACCCTGTACGCGCACTGGAAATTCGATTTGGGAGATATTGATAAATATCCGGAGGATTATGAGGAACTGGTAGCAAATGCAGTGCAAAGAACCGGTAAAACGCGTGAAGAAATCGAAGCAGAGATTGTCGATTACATCCCGAACGGTTTGTGGACAGCCGGAGTTAAAGCTTCCGATTATACAGGGAAAGCAATTTCCCAGCCCAACCTTCATGTATATTATAATAATAAAATTCTGACTCTCGGAACCGATTGTACGATAAAATATTCAAATAACGTAAAGGCATCCGATAGGGCGGCAATTACGATTACCGGAAAAGGACGCTTTACGGGAAGTGTTGTTCAATATTTTACGATTAACCGGCTGGATATTTCCAAAGCAGATGCAGATGATATTCATGTTTTATTTAATAACAGGATTCAAAAAGCGTCCCCTGTGCTGACCTATGAGTTAAACGGAAAGAGTGTAAAATTGAAAAAAGGTACAGATTACACGCTCGAGTACGGAGCCGGAGATTTCTCCGCGGTCGGAACATACTCGATAACGGTTACCGGTAACGGGAACTATTACGGCACAAAAGAAATCAAGGAAGTCATTGCACCGAATAATAAGATTTTACTGTCCAAGGTAACGATTGCCAAAATCCCGGATCAGTACTACACCGGGGAAGAGATTAAGCTGGATGCCAATGCCCTAAAGGTTACCTACCAGAAAATGACGCTTAAAGAGGGCGTGGATTATACCGTTACCTACAGGAAAAATATAGGGGTTGGAACTGCCCAGGTAACCCTCACCGGTCTTGACAACCAAGAAAACACATATGCCTTTGTGGGTTCCAAGACGGTTACCTTTAAGGTACTGGGCACCTCCATAGTCAAGGCAGAAGTGGCTCCCATCCCGGCACAGATTTATACCGCAGGTCCATTGAAACCGGCACTGACGCTAAGCCTTTCGGGACAGGCCTTGAAAGAGGGGCAGGACTATACAGTCACCTACGCAAACAATGTAAACGCAGGAAAAGCCAAGGTCATGATCACGGGTATTAATGGTTATTCGGGTACCCTGACCAAAAGCTTTACCATTACCCCCAAACCCATAGCAGCCGGGGACATCCGGATGCCAAAGGATTTGGATGATACGCAAAAGTATGTTTATGCCTATACCAAGGGCGGTACCTGTCCGGAGCCTACGGTGAACGGTAATGGAAAAACTTTACTGAAGAATAAGGATTATACCTTAAAATACAGCAATCATACCGGCAGCGGAAAACCTGCCAAACTGACTGTAACCGGTAAGGGCAACTATACGGGCAAGGTGGAGTTTGACTATAGCATCCAGAAAGGCAGGATAGGCGAGTTAAACGTCCAGGTAGCTGACTTCAAGGCAATAGGTAAGGCGGGCGCATGTAATCCGGTCATTACGATTACGGATGTAAACGGCAAAAAGCTTTCCGCCGGAAAGGACTATTATAAATCCTTTGTAAAGAGTGCCAAAACCTCAGGCTCCTATACTTATGCTGCGACATATGAGGTCAAGCAGAAGGATGGAACCACCCTTACAAGAAAAGCCGGGGAAAAGGTTACGGATACCGATATCCTGCAGGTGGGAATGGTACTTAATGTAACGATTTACGGAAATGGGGAGTATGCCGGAAGCAGTACCAAGGTAAGCTTTAGAGTCGTACAAAACGACATTTCCAAGGCAACGGTAAAGATTAATAAACAGCAGTACACCGGAAGGCCCATTTATCTGACCAATACAGACAGCAGTGCCTACAACTACATCAGTGTTACCGTGGGTAAGGCAGTGCTTACCGACAAGGATTTTGAGATTGTAGGCTATGAGAATAATGTGGAAAAAGGAACCGCCAAGGTCACCATCCGCGGCATCGGAAATTATGGCGGATATAAAACCGTAAGCTTTTCCATTACCCCCAGAAATATCCGGTATACGGTGGTTTTGGTAGACACCCATAACACACTTCCGGCCTTTAAGATTGTCAATATGGTGGAAGGAACTGCCCTTCCGGCCAATTCCTTTAAGAATACCGGCCATACTTTTTTAGGTTGGTCGGATAAAAAAGGAGGAGCTGTGATTTATCAGGATAAGGCAAAATTTAGTCCTTCCCCGGATATGGTAACCGGCTCTAGCGTATTTCTGTATGCGGTTTGGGAATAAATGATTTACATGAATGAAAGAAACAGAGGGATTTTATGAAATTTATTCATTGTGCAGATATTCATCTGGATTCCAGAATGAGTGCGAATCTAGAAAGAGAAAAAAGTAAAGAGCGCAAAGCAGAGATTTTAAGAACCTTTCTTAGGATGATAGATTATGCAGAGGAACAAAGGATTTCTGTTATCCTGATAGCAGGGGACCTGTTTGATACGAATAAGGTATCCAAGACAGCCATGAATGCAGTATACAATTGCATCTGCACCCATCCTGATGTAGATTTTTACTATTTGAAGGGAAATCATGATGTAAACAGCTTTTTAGCCAGTATGGAGGAAATCCCAAAGAATCTGCACTTCTTTTCCACAGACTGGACATCCTATCAGATTGGTAAGACCGATAGAGGCAATATCATGCTTTATGGAGTGGAGTTTGACAAGCAGGATAACAGCAGTCTGTATAACAGGCTGACCTTAAACAGCAGGGATTTTAACATTGTGACTCTTCACGGGCAGACGAATAAATACCAGTCCAAGGATAAGGTGGAGGTCATTCCTGTTTCGGAGCTTAGGAATAAGGGGATTGATTATCTGGCCCTGGGACATATTCATAGTTATAGTATGGAAAAATTAGATGACCGTGGCAGTATGTGTTATCCGGGATGTCTGGAAGGAAGAGGCTTTGATGAATGTGGGGAACATGGATTTGTGGTAATCGATGTGGAGGAAGAGACCGGTCATTTTAGCCATTCCTTTGTAAGTATTGCTACAAGAAGAATTTATGCACCGGTGGTTGACGTAAGCGGCTGCAAAAATTCGGATGAGATGGTGGCTTTCATCAGGGACAAATTAAGGGAGGAAAACATTCCCGCAAAAAGCCTGGTTAAGATTGTGTTACAGGGTGATGTGGATGTGGAATGTGATAAAAATATTCCCTATATCCGAAGTCATTTTGAAGAAGATTTTTACTTTGTCAAAGTGGATGATGAAACAAAATGCAAGGTGGATTACCTGATCTATGAACATGATGCCTCCTTAAAGGGGGAATTTATCAGAACGGTCATGTCCTCTAAAGAACTGACCGAAGAAGAAAAAGGTGAGGTAATCCGCTGCGGTATTTTAGCGCTTGCCGGAGAGGAGTTTAACCAATGAAACTGATTTCATGTTATATAGAAGGCTTCGGTAAATTACAGGATTTTAAGGTGGATTTTCAGGATGACGTAACGGTGTTTCTGGAGGATAATGCCTGGGGAAAGAGTACCTTAGCCACCTTTATTAAGGTTATGTTTTATGGCTTTTTTGGAGAGGGCAAGAAGGCACTTGCGGACAGGGAAAGAGAAAAATACCGCCCCTGGAACAAGGGTGTTTACGGGGGAAAAATTTTCTTTGAATCAAATGGGAAGGAATACGAACTGCGTCGAGTCTTTGGAAATAAGGAAAAGGATGACAGTGCAGGTCTTTATGAGGTAAGCACCAATTTAACTTCCAAAGATTTTTCCTTGGATGGAATCGGCCAGGAACTCTTTGGAATTGACGAGGCTTCCTTCCTAAGAACTGTTTTTGTTGCACAAAATGGGATTGTGCCGGAAGATTTAAAAACCGGTATTGCAGACGATATTAGTGCCAAAATAGGCAATTTATCGGATGCAACGGATGATATTAACAATTACGAAAATGTGATGGAGCGCCTTACGGATGAAATGAACAGATTAACCCCCAAGCGTTCCACCGGTCTTCTTAAGAAGTTAGAGAACGAAATCGCGGTTAAACAAAATGAGGTCAGAGAGGGCGAAAATTTAGAGCATGCTTTTGCCCAGATTACGGCGAATATGGAGGCAGAAAAGGAAAACCGAAAGAATGCCACAAAACACCTAAAGGAAGTAAACGAAGAATTTGTAAAGGTGGGCCAAATCAGAGAAAAGCTGGTTCAAAAGGAACAGTACCATAAGCTCCTTTTTGAGGCACAGGAAAGCGAAGCCCGGCTAAACCGTATAAAAGAAAGCTTCCCGGTAAGTGTTCCAAAAGAGGAAGACTTAGACCGCATGTTAGAAAAAGCAAGACAGAGGGATACTTTGGTTCCCTTACTAAACGACAGCAGATTAACCGGTGAAGAAACCATCAAGTTTGAGAAACTGACCGCTACTTTTGCACAAGGGTATCCCGGGAAAGATCAGCTTGCAGACTGCCGTCAAAATATTAATAAATGGAATGAACTGCGGGAAGAGAGTCTGGCAAAGAAGATGACCGCTTCCGACCAAGAAAAACTTAAGGCCTTAAAGGAAAAGTATCCTAAGGGCATGGGAAACGAAGAACAGACGGCATTTAAAATTGCAGCCTGGAACAGTCAGGATATGATTATCGGTAATCTGGGGCAGAAAGAGATTTCCTTTGAAATGCAAAAAAAGGAACACAGACAAAAGGAGCAGATGAAAAAGTCCCTCCTTATTTTGGGAATATTGCTGTTTTTTGCAGGTGGAGTTTTACTTGGCCTGAAACTTATGGACAGTACAACCATTCCTGTTGTGATTATGATTGCGGGTATTCTTGTGGCTGCAATCGGATGCATCATAAAACCTGCTGTAAGCAGCGCGGAACTGGCAGAAAAGGAAGCAGAAATTGCACATGACAGGAAGCATGTGGAAGGAATTAAGGATGAGGTAGTTGCCTATCTGGGGCAATACGGCATAGCCTGTCCCATGGAACGTGTGGAAGCTGTGCTCTATGACATGAAACAGGATTATACCCAGTATCAGGAATTATGCAAGAAGGAAGAAGAGTATTCCCGGTATCAGTTTGAAAGCCGCCTTAGCAAAGCAGAGCAGGAAATTAAAGCCTTCCTGCAGAGCTATTATCCGGATGAGGCATCGAACCATTTTACGGAGACCTTAAATATGCTGGAGAGAGAATCCGAGCAGTATGCCTCCTTACGTGACAGACAGGAGAAATATCAGGCGCTTTGGGAGGAGGAAAAGCATCTTAAGGAGGAACTTAACAATTTTGTCCGCAGCATAAACGCAGAGGAAGTGACAGATTTTACTGCAATTCTTTTGGGATTCAAACAGGAGCTTGCCTTATATAATAGTGCAAACAGTCAGTTTCATAAGGATATGGAGGCACTTAGTCAGTTCATGGAAAATAATGACGTGGAAGCCCTTCTTAAAGTAGAAGCGGATGCGAATATGAGAAATCCGGATGAAATTCATGCCGCACAGGATGAACTGAATCGTAAGATAGAAGAAACGGATGAGGCGATTCATGCATACCGGATACAGGCAGATACATTAAGCGAACGAATTATGAATGTGGCAGAGGCAGAAGAGAGACTTGAGGAACTGGTGGCTGTCAAAGCGGAAACAGAAAAGAAATATCATATTCTGGACATGACAAAGCAGTACTTAAAACAGGCAAAGGAAGCACAGACTGCCAGATATGTGGCTCCGATTAAAAATGCTTTTACCAAGTATTACCACCTGCTTACGGAGGAAGTGGGTGACGAGTTTCGGTTTGATGCGAACATTAATATTACCAAGGATGAAGAGGGCGGATATAGAGAAATACGTTCCCTAAGCAGTGGCTGGCAGGATCTGATTCGGATTTGCGAACGCATGGCTTTAGTAGATGCCATGTATCAGGATGAGAAGCCTTTTCTCGTGTTTGATGATCCCTTTGTCAATCTGGATGCGAAGAAGCTTTCCCATGCCAGAGCCTTCCTGGATGAAATTGCGAAAGAATATCAGGTACTCTATTTTACCTGTCATGAAAGCCGGGTGTAAAAAGAGTTACTTTTGTCGGAAAAAGTATATCCTGCTATAGAAAAAGTCGCATAAGAAGGAGTTACAGATGAAAAAAGTGGAAGTTCTTAAGAGATATGTATTGTTTATAATAGGGCTTTTCTTTGCCGGAATCGGTGTGGCATTCACCAAACACGGTGAACTTGGGGTATCCCCCATATCCTCGGTTGCCAATGTCATGAGCTGCAAATTTACCTTTTTCAGCATAGGTTCATGGTTGATTTTATGGAACTGCGTGATGATTCTGGGACAGATTCTGATTCTGCGAAAGGACTTCAAATTATACCAGTTTTTACAGATTCCCCTGTCCTTTTTGTTTGGCTTTTTTACGGATTTCGGGATGTGGTTAGCTTCCTTTATTCCGGTGCCGAATTATTTCATAAAACTGTTGATGTTATCTATCGGAATCGTGGTGCTGGCATTTGGTATTGCACTTTCTGTAATCGCCAATGTGATTATGAATTCCGGGGAAGCGATTGTGAAAGCAATCGCGGACAAGACCGGATTCGAATTTGGGAATGTGAAGGTGGCTTTTGATATCAGCTGTGTTACCCTGGCACTTGTCCTATCCCTTCTGTTCTTTGATTTTCAAATCGTGGGAATCCGGGAAGGAACCATCCTTTCCGCTCTATGCACCGGATTTGTGGTGAAGTTCTTCAGCCGCCACCTGCGCGAAGGGCTGGAAAAGGTACTAAAAATGGCTGCCATCTTACAAAATTAGTAGGACGACAGCCGATTTTATTTTGCGTTCTTTTCACGCCATTTCTTTAATTCAATAATAAACTCCATTTATCAGGAACCCTTATAACACTTTTTCAAGAGCAGTAGGATCGGTGGATACGCGGATTGCGTCTTCCCTCGTAATCTTATCTTCGTGTACCAGACGGATAAGGTCATCATTTAAGGAGTGCATACCTTCACGTCTGCCGGCGGTTAACATACTGGGAATCTGGATTGTCTTATTTTCACGAATCAGGTTAGAGATTGCGAAGTTAGCAACCATGATTTCAGTAGCAATGGTACGTCCTTTTCCACTTGCTAACGGAATGAGCTGCTGGGTAATAACACCTTTGATAACGTTTGCAAACTGAGAACGCATCTGCGCCTGACCTTCCAAAGGACAAGCATCCAAAATTCTTTCTACAGTCTGTGCAGCACTGGTGGTATGTAAGGTGGAAAGCACGAGGTGACCGGTTTCTGCAGCGGCGATAGCAGCGGAAATGGTTTCAAAGTCACGCATTTCACCTACAAGGATAATATCGGGGTCTTCACGAAGAGCAGAACGAAGCGCGGTGGAGAAGGATGTAACGTCCTTACCGACTTCACGCTGATGAATCATTGCTAGATCGTGAGGATATACATATTCAATAGGGTCTTCAATTGTCATAATATGTTTGGAAGTGGTGTGGTTGATATGGTCAACCATGGAAGCCAATGTAGTAGACTTACCACTACCGGTAGGACCTGTTACCAGAACAAGACCTCTGGGTAATTCGGAAAGATCCTGCACTACGGGAGGCAGACCCAGTTCTTCGAAAGAAGGAATAATCTGATTCAAAATACGGATACTTGCCGCAAGGTTATTTCTCTGATGATAAATATTGGCACGAATACGGGTACCATCGCGAAGCATACAACCAACGTCCAAATCTTCACCGGATGTCACCTTTTCAACCTGATCCTGAGTTAAAATGGCAAAAATCATATTGCGGGACTCTTCCGCTGTGGGACATTCCGGTAAAATTTCCAAAGTTCCATATCTGCGGACTGCTAAATGGGTTCCGACAGTGATATGTACATCGGAACATTCTGTGCCTATGGCAAAGGCCATTAATTCTTCAAAACTCATATTATAATACCCTCCTACGTTAAATGAAAGAAACTCCTTTTACATTATAACTTATTTTTAATCAAATAGGAAGTTTTTTTCAACTCTTTTTCGAAAATACTTTGGAGAGTATCATTTGTAGGTGTTAAATCCGGATTCCTTGGAATTGCGAAATAAGGGAGGTCTAATGATTTTCAGTAAATACCTGAATTTCGATGCCGGTAATCGCAGTGTCATCGTATTGGTCGCCTGGATAAACTTCTGCAATTTCAAAGCGGAAAGTACTGGTTTCCTTGTTTTTGGACGACAGATTAAGACCGCTTAATGAGATATACTGCGGTTTCATGGTATCGAAAAGCTTCAGGTCGCAAACATATTCTTCATTAAAATACATCTTCAGAGTTTTTGCTCGGCTGTTATTCTTCCAGGCATCTTCATTTTTTGCCATTCCGTTCACGATGCAAAGACCGGGGAAGAAAAAACAGTCAGAATCCTGCTTGTCGGAACCGTTGTCGTAATATTTTGAAATGCTTACCGATTCTCCAATGCCATATCCTTCAACACCTTCGACCCAGGCACTCATGCGGTTGCCGGTAAGGATGTTTTCTGCTTCATATGTAAATTCTCCCTGAGGTGTCAAATGTGAGGTACTTTCTGCGGCTGCCTGATAATCCATGATGGCACACCAGACGGAGCAGCCTTCTGTCAAATCATCCTCAAATCCATACAATTCACCATTAGGATCTTTATCAGGCAACACATCGTTATAGGTGGAACTGTAGAATTCCCCTATTTTGGGGGTGAGTCGGACACAATCCGTTATCAGTAATGCGGTGGAACACAATAGTGCAACAATGACTTTCTCTCCCAAAACAATTCCCTTCCTTCTTCAAGATAATAATAACCATACTATAAATATTATACTACGTAATCTTTATTTGGAGAATATTCGTTTAAATAAAATGAATAAATCTCCATTGCTTCCACATACTAACTCCATATCCAGAGATTTGAATTTATCGAATCATTATAATATGAAATATAATGGAAATGGAGGAAAAATTTAACATGCGAGCTACTGGAATTGTGCGCAGAATAGATGATTTGGGAAGGGTCGTGGTTCCGAAAGAAATCCGCAGGGTGCTTCGGATACGGGAAGGGGACCCGATGGAAATCTTTACGGATAAGGATGGAGAAATTGTGTTAAAGAAGTATTCCCCCATCGGCGAAATGACTACTTTTGCAAAGCAGTATGCGGAGAGTCTGGCCCAGGTCTCCGGGCATGCAGCCCTGATATCGGACCGGGACAGATTCATTGCCACAGCAGGCGGATACCGCAATTTCTTAAACAAAGAAATCAGTAGGCAGCTGGAGGACAGAATTAACAGCAGGGAAATTCGGCTGGCTTCCAAGGGAGATAAAAATTTCATTCAGGTCAGCGAGGATGGGGAAGAGAATTTTGTCTTTCAGATGATTGCTCCCATTTTGTGCGAGGGAGATGTAATCGGCAGCGTAATCCTGTTAGAAGACAATGAGAAAAGTCCTATGGGAGAAGTAGAGCAGAAACTGGCACTTTCCGCAGCCGGTTTCCTGGGCCGCCAGATGGAACAGTAATTCTACACGAGAATTATTTATATATTCAAAAATAAGGCAATTCTATATTTTCTGACGCAGACCCGTTTCCACTTGGGTTCCGCTCGTAACGGTACTAAGTTCGAAAGAACCTCACTAAGTACCGACGGCGTCACACAGTCTGCTTACAGAATTATAGAATTGCCTTATTTAATTCACATATTATTAATTCAGTGCAAAGAACGAAACCGCGATGGCACCGGGGCCAACGTGGGTACCGATGGTGCTGCCAATCTGGCATGCGGGAATGTCGGTAACGTAATCCTCATATAAATGCTTGTGGTCGGCTAAATACTTGTCTAACATGTTTGTGGACATTCCGCTGTAGGCAAGGGAAAAAGGCATGTCGAAATCAATACCACCGGCTTTCTGTACCTGTTCATTCAGAATATTGATGCCATCCAAAAATTCTTCTTCCCCAAAGGTAGTACGCATGGGGATGACGGTTATTCCCAATTCTTTTGCTTCTGCCTGAGAAATGTCACTGGCAGAATCTACAATAATTCGAATGCTCATTTCGGATACCTCGTAAAATCAGATTCAGGTGGTTTTAAATGCTCAGTCTTTTTCAGTCATTTCATCCAAAAGCTTGAGCTTCATGTCATACAGCTTCTTGGAAAGATCCACATAAACCTTATGAGGGTTTACCAGACGTCTGGTTTCATCCCAAAGGGTATTTAATTCTTTCTGGCAGGTGTCACGGATTTCCATGACGGAGGGGGAATTATAGCAGCACTCTCCGTTCTTAAACACGGGAACTAAGAGTTCACGGAGTGTATAAGTACCGCCCTCCAGACGGGTCTTTTTCCAGGGTTCTACCGGATCAAAAAGCTTCATGGGCTGACTTTCGTCAAAGGTTTCATCCGCAAGGCAGATTAAGTCGGCTTTGATTTTGCCGGTCTCCTTCTCGTAAATACGGTAAATGGTTTTGTTTCCCGGATTGGTAACCTTTTCGCTGTTTTCGGACAACTTAATCTTAGGGATAAAATTGCCCTCGGCATCCCGAACGGCAGCAAGCTTGTACACACCGCCGAAGGAAGGGCAATCCTTGGAAGTAATCAGGTTAGTACCCACACCCCAGGAGGTAATGGTGGCACCCTGAATCTTCAAACTGTCAATCAGATATTCGTCCAGGTCATTGGATGCGGAAATAATAGCATCCGGGAAACCTGCTGCATCCAGCATTTTGCGGGCTTTTTTGGACAGATAAGCAAGGTCGCCGCTGTCTAAACGGATACCGTACATGGTTAACGGAATTCCGGCTTCACGCATTTCGGTAAATACACGGATTGCATTGGGAACACCGGATTTTAAGGTGTCATAGGTGTCTACCAAAAGCAGGCAGGCATTCGGATAAATATTGGCATAGGTCTTAAAAGCAGTGTATTCGTCCGGGAAACTCATAATCCAGCTATGGGCATGGGTACCCTTTACAGGAACGTCAAAAAGCTGGCCGGCAAGAACATTGCTGGTACCAATACAGCCACCAATCATGGCTGCGCGGGCACCATAAATACCGGCGTCAGGGCCCTGGGCGCGGCGAAGACCGAACTCCATGATTCCGTCCCCGCGTGCGGCGAAGCATACCCGGCTTGCCTTGGTGGCAATCAGACTCTGGTGGTTGATAATGGTTAAGATGGCAGTTTCCACAAGCTGTGCCTCCATAATGGGAGCCACTACTTTGATTACCGGCTCCCGGGGAAACATAACGCTTCCCTCCGGAATGGCGTAGATATCGCCGCTGAAATGAAAACTGCTTAGGTATTGCAGAAAATCCTCATCAAATATTTTCAGGCTTCTTAAGTAAGAGATGTCTTCGTCATCAAAATGCAGGTTCTTAATGTAGTCGATGACCTGCTCCAGACCGGCAGCAATAGCATATCCGCCGCCATTGGGATTGTTGCGGTAAAAGGCATCAAATACCACGGTTTCATTTTTGTCTTTGTTTTTGAAATAGCCCTGCATCATGGTAAGTTCGTATAAGTCCGTAAGCAGGGTCAGATTCTGTCTGTCCATATTTATTTTTTCTCCTTTATTTGAACGTCCTCCGGGTCCAAAATCTGAATTTCGGAAGAGGAGGCGTCTGATTCGTTTTCGTGACCGGCGGTTCCATCTGATTTGTTTTCGGAATTGACGGTCTCATCTGCGACTATCTGATTGCGTCCGTTGTTTTTGCCTTCATACAGTAAGGAATCGGCGCGTTGTAAAAGCTCGTTACTGTTGGTGCCCACACCACCCTGGGTAAGGCCGAAGGTCATGGTAACCTGAATGGTCTGTCCTTCATAGACCACATTGGTCTGCCGGATTTCCTCCAACATGGCTTCGGTAATTTTTTTGGCTTCCTGTAATTTTAAGTCTTCAAAGATAAAGAGAAATTCCTCTCCGCCCCAGCGGGCTGCGAAGCCTTTTCCGGTCATGTGCTTTTTTAATATTCCGCCTACGGTTTTCAGCACAATGTCACCACAATCGTGTCCGTAAGTATCGTTCACAGATTTGAAGAAGTCGATATCGCCGATTCCAACGACAAAGGGCACTCCTTTTACATCTGCAACTCCCTGCAAAAGCTTCAGCCGTTTGTCTGCATAGCGACGGTTGTTTAACTTGGTTAAAACATCCTGTTCTAAAAGAGCCCGAAGGGAATATTGCATCTTGATTGCAGAACGTCCGATTTCGCTCAGTTCATCCTTGCGGTCCAGAACATCCTTCTCTAATTCCACGGTCAGATCCCCCGTGGAAACCTTTGCCAGGAAGGAACGGATTTTCTGGAAAGCTCCCAGCAATTTGAGAGTATAAGAGGAAGATATGAAACCGGCAATCAGAATACCTGCAAGTGCAGCCAGAATAGAAGGCAGCACGGCCCGTCTTACGGATTTATTGACCTCTTTACAGGGTTTTCCGGCATAAACAATGCCCACAATGGTGCCGTCACTGTTCTTAATAGGCATGTAATAGGCAAAATAAGCAATGTTGCTGATGGTTGTATTGGTATAGAAGTGGGCTTCCCCGTTCACATATACATCCTGATAGACCTGAGGATTGATTGCGGTTCCCACAATTCGGATATTGAATTCGTTAAATAGTGTGGTGAGAATACGGGTGTTGTCATAAAAAATCGTGATTTCAATACCGGTATCTTCTTTCAGACGGTCAATGTAGGAATAATCCCTGGTAATCACGGTTTCCCCTTTATAAAGGTCTAACGCAACTTCCCCACGCAGACTGTAATCACCCGGATAAGCGGTATCATAGTGATTCAGTACGGCGGATGCAACATTGGAAAGTTCCATGTGAACCTGCTCATACATGGAAGAACGAACGGTCTGATAACTGAGTGCAGTAATGACGATTCCCAGAACCAGGATAGGAACAACACTCATTGCCTGCAGGGATCGGTACATTTTTCCGTGTGGTTTATTTTTCTTCATGCGTAATCCTCCCGTGACAAATCCCATTATACTACTTCCCGGAAGGATTTTAAACTTCCTTTTTTTATTTATGAATGGTATAATGTTATATTACCAAGGATATATTGTGTATCACCGTGAATTTTTTGTAAGGATTATTTGTATTACGGATGAATTTATTCCCACTGAAGTGGGTTATATATGTAATGCGAAGAGTACTTTTGACATATTACGAGGAGAGAAAAGGTATGTGGAAAAGGGAACTGAAGAGAAGCGTGGCAATATTACTGTCACTTATTATGATTTTTAATGTCTTTGCAGATACCGGGATAACTGTAAATGCAGCTATCCAAACCAGCAATGGCGGATTTAAGGTGTCTAAGTTTAAGGTGACCGTGGACGATGGTACTCCCGTTACGGATGACTCGGATTTGTATTCCGGACAGCCTGTGAAAGTATCGTTTGAATGGGAATTGGATGATTCGGTTCGCGTTCCCGCAGAAGAGTTCGACCGGGATCATTTTACCCCGCAGGAATTTACCATTGATACCAATAGTGAGGACTTCAAATGTGCGGGTCTTAACATACCCGGACTGCAGGTCGGCAGTGCGTCGGCACCTCAGCCCCTTCATGCTACCGGTACGTTGGCACCGGTGGGAAGTTTTTATATGGAGGACGGTGTTATCCACATCATTATTGATGACCCGGATTTCTATCAGGGTACCAATGGGCGTATGGGTGGTGTTTCATTTGACGGAACCATTGAGTCGTCAAATGATAATAATGATGACGGAACCAAGAAACCGGTAGAGTTTGGTGATTATACTTCCCTTCCCGATTACTATTTATCTCAAAACCCCAGTTCAGCCAGCGTATACAAGCAAAGAAGCGGCGGACTGGTAACCAAGGACGAGGGAGGAGTGCGCAAGTATGAGCAGACCTTTACCGTGGATATTAATATAAAAGATGGTAAGGTTACCAATTTAGATCTTACGGATACCACATCTCCCGCGGGCGGATTTGGTGTAGCGAAGGATATTCAGGTCACAACCAGCACAGCTTCCGGTATTCCGGCAGGAAGTTATGCTTCTTTGGATGAACTTTTAGCTGCTATCAAGAATGCAACCCTGAATAAGGATGAGACTATTTCCTTCCAATACACCATGGAAGTCAGTGCCGATATATATAAACAGGATGCAGATTATTACAATAATGTTATAGAAGGTACCTATATCAACAATCGATCCGAAGCCCCCAAGCCGGTGAAATCCGAGGCAGGAATCTGGGTTTCTAAGCCTTCAATCAACAAGCAGGGTGCAGGGTATGAGGTCAGGAACGGCGTCGGTTATGTGAAGTGGACCATTACAGTGAATGTGGGGGAAGCTTATAGCGCAGACAAGCCCAATCTGACGGATTACGTATCTTCCATCAGTGATATTCCCGGTGTAGGCTTAAATTTACCGACATCGGTTTCCTTAGACCCGGCTGATTTTGTGGCTACCGGAAATCCCGGTACATTTACATATACTTATGAAACCCCTGTAACGGATGAGGTAAAGAACAGCATCACCGGATCCAAGGTTAAAAATAAAGTTGAAATGACAACCAAGGACGGGAATATATACAAGTCACCTGAGGTGGATTACAATGTGCCCGGACAGGATGCTTCCGTGAATAAAAAGGTGGCTTCCTATGAACGTATCGGGGATAAGGTATTTGTAACATGGGAAGTGACCATCTCCAATCTTCCTGAGGGTGTAAAGGACGTGACGGTTAATGATGATGCACGCGCATGGATTGAAAATCAGGGTACGCAGAATCTTCTTTATGAAGTGTTTGTGGATGGCGTACAGGTCATCGATGGAACCGGCATTATCCGGACGGATATTATTAAGTCGGTAGGGGCTTTCGTTGGTTATGGCGGAAGTTATGAGAACTGGGGAACTTTTGTATTTCAGGACAGTTATACGGATGCAAAAGCAGCCGCTAAAGAGCCGATTAAACTGCAGTACCGTACTATGATTTCTGAAAACACTTCCGGAAAAGGTTACCGTAACAGCGCAGAGGTATCGTATACGGACAAAACCACAGGCAACAGTGTAACTTTGCCCAAGGCAACCGCAGACTTTCATGATAAGACCACTCTTTTGACGAAGTCCGGGGAGGCAGTATCCGGAAAGAACTCGATTGCATACAAAATCAAAGTGGATATTCCAAATCTGGAAATTGAAGCTCCCGGTAAGTATTTTACAATAACCGATGTGCTTCCGGCAGGAATGACCTTGGATGACAGCTCTGTAGAAGTAGTGGTTGTTGATATGTACACAAATGTCAAAACTACTTTGCAAAAGAATACGGACTATTCCATCAGCAAAGGCAATGTGAGTATTTCGCCCAGCGAACAGACAGAGAAGCTTACGCTTCAGATAGCGGCAAAAGACAGTTGGCTGAAATATATTCAGGGTTATTCCGGCAATACAACTGACCAAAACGGTTATTATCTGGAAGTCCGTTACACGGCTGACGTGAAGGACCAGGCTGCCTTTATTACCCAGGGTGTAACGAAAACTTTTGTGAACAGTGCAAGTGGTACCTATGATGGTAATTCTGTGGGCTCGGACACCAGCAGTGTAGATTTGGAGCCGGGAAAGGTTATTATGAAAACCGCCGAATACACGCAGAGTACCGCACCTTATGCAAAGTACACAGTAACCGTAAATCCGGATGGTATCAAACTGCTTACAACCGGTGACACACTGACGGCCAGGGATGAAATGGGGATGGCTCTACGTCTGGTAGATGCAGAGAATTTTAAAACCACGGCAGAGAAGGATAAGTACTGTGTAAAAGTAAAAGATGTGGCAACGGGTAACTACCTGACTAAGGGAACGGATTATTCTTATACCATAGACGGCAGCAGACGTGGCATCACTTTCACACTTCCGGATGGAAAGAGTCTGGAACTGGAGTACTGGGTATATATTGAACCGGAAACAAAACTGACCGCAGCCAATTCCTTTAACAGATTTAAATTAACCGGATTTGAATCGGGTGGACTGGAGGACGGAGTTTCATTTGATATTGTTTCTTATAAGCCCGATGGATGGGCAGGTTCCAAAGTAGGTCCTATTATTATCTATAAATTCTGGGAGGATGAGGAATCCAATCAGATTGCTTTGGAGGGTTCTGTTTTCAGACTGGTCAAGGTAAAATACGATGAGGCAACCCAGAAGATGGTGGAAGATAACAGCGGAACGGGTTCCCTGTTCATGGATAATATCAGGATTACGGATGATAACCGGTACGATGGCAACAAGATTATCATCGATAATATTCCTGCGAACCAGATTATGGCTTTATATGAAATTGACGCCGATACCGGATTTGCTATCAACAAGAAGCCGTATTATTTCGTTCTGAAGGGTTCTACGGAGATATCTCTTCCCCCGGGAATCGTGATTAAGGAGTTTAATGAACAAAATAATCTGATTGAATATGAAAACAAAAAAGCTGCAAAGTTGACCCTTGAAAAAACCATTGTGGGAGATGTTACACAGGCGCAGGCAGCAGGCATTACTTTTACCATCAAAGATTCTGCGGGAGAAGTGGTGGAAACCTTTACACTGGCTGATTGTACTTATGCAAGCGGTAAGTGGTCCAAGACATTTGACAGAATGATGCCCGATACTTATACCGTGGAGGAAACACAGTACGACCTTACCGGAAAACCTGTAAAGAGTGTTGTTTATAAACTAAGTACGGATAGTGACTGGTCTTCTTCTGCAGAGGATGCAAAGAATACAGTAGCAAGTGTTACTTTGGAAGCTGAGAAAACGACAATACTGCAGTTTAAGAATACCTATGATGAGCCGCAAGAGGCTAAAATCCGTGTAGCAAAGTCATTCTCCGTGGTAGGAGGCAACCTGACCTGGGATGATATTAAGAATAGTCTCAGCTTTGTGATTAAGGATGCATCCGGCAATCCCGTAGCAACAATTGCGGGCACGGATTTGACGTATAGCGGTGGATTGTATATATCGAATTGGGTAACCGTAGCACCGGGAACTTATACTGTTACCGAAACAAGAGGCGACATTGCGGGTTACAGTGCAGTCACTACTTATAAAATTGGGACAGGAAGTGCGGTAGACGGACTCGTCACAGGTAATATCTCTTTGGTAAAGGATGATACGGAAACTGTAACATTTACAAATACCTATACCCAGGATACCGCAAAGATTAAGGTCACCAAGGCGCTTAGTGAAGCAAGTAATACCCTGACCTGGGATGATATAAAGGGAACCATCAGTTTTGTAATTAAGGATGCATCCGGTGCGACAGTAAAGACAATAGCTGGAACCGAGCTTACCGCAAACGGCAGTGTCTATGAATCTGACTGGGTAACCGTAACGCCGGGCACCTATACCGTGACGGAAACCAGAAATGATATTTCAGGCTACAGTGTAACCACCACCTATCAGATAGGAGCAGGAAGCGCAGTAGACGGACTCGTCACAGGTAATATCTCTTTGGTAAAGGATGATACGGAGACTGTAGCATATACCAATACCTATACCAAGGATATGGCAAAGATCAAGGTAACCAAGGCGTTTAGTGAAGCAACGAATACCCTGACCTGGGATGACATCAAGGTAACCATCAGCTTTGTAATTAAGGATGCGTCCGGTGCGACAGTAAAGACAATAGCCGGAACCGAGCTTACCGCAAACGGCAGTGTTTATGAATCCGATTGGGTAACCGTGACACCTGGCACCTATACCGTGACAGAAGTAAGAACCAATATAGATGGCTATAGCGTAACTACGACTTATCAGGTGGATGGCGGAACATCCGTAACCAATGTGACAACGTTGGGAATCCCTGTAGCAAAGGATGACCAAAAGACGGTAGCATATACCAACACCTATGTAAGGGATACGGCAAAGATTAAGGTAACCAAGACCTTTAGTGAAGCAACGAATACGCTGACCTGGGATGACATTAAGGGAACCATCAGTTTCACAATTAAGGATGCATCCGGTGCGACAGTAAAGACAATAGCGGGAACCGACCTTACCTTAAACGGCAGTGTCTATGAATCCGACTTGGTAACCGTACCGGCACCGGGAAGTTATACGGTGGAAGAGACCAGAACGGACATCGCAGGTTATACAGTAGTCACAAAGTATAAGGTCAACAATGGCGGCGAGGTTACGGGGCTTAAAACATCGGAACTTGCAACTACAAAGGATAGTCAAACAACGGTAGCCTTTACCAATACCTATACCCAAAACACATCCGTAGCACAACTGAAAGTCACCAAGACCTTCAGTGAAGTAAGTAATACCCTGACATGGGACGACATTAAGGATACCATCAGTTTCACAATTAAGGATGGTACCGGAACCGAGATTACCACCATTAGAGGTTCGGAATTAATCTTACAAAGTGGAGTTTATGAATCCGGCTGGGTAATCGTACCGGCACCGGGTAGCTATACCGTGACCGAGACCAGAAATGATATTCCGGGTTACAGTGTAACCACCACCTATAAGGTGGACGCAGGAACTTCGACAGAGGGCACAACGGCAAGCTTAACCGGAATGGTAAATGGCGACCAGAGTACCGTAGCATTTACGAATACCTATACCAGAGATACGGCAAAGATCAAGGTGACCAAGACCTTCACCGAAGCAGGTAATACGCTGACCTGGGATGACATCAAGGGAACCATTAGTTTTGTAATTAAGGATGCGTCTGGTGCGACAGTAAAGACAATAGCCGGAACCGACCTTACCTTAAACGGCAGTGTTTATGAATCCGACTGGGTAACCGTGACACCTGGCACCTATACCGTGACAGAAGTAAGAACCAATATAGATGGCTATAGCGTAACTACGACTTATCAGGTGGATGGCGGAACATCCGTAACCAATGTGACAACGTTGGGAATCCCTGTAGCAAAGGATGACCAAAAGACGGTAGCATATACCAACACCTATGTAAGGGATACGGCAAAGATTAAGGTAACCAAGACCTTTAGTGAAGCAACGAATACGCTGACCTGGGATGACATTAAGGGAACCATCAGTTTCACAATTAAGGATGCATCCGGTGCGACAGTAAAGACAATAGCGGGAACCGACCTTACCTTAAACGGCAGTGTCTATGAATCCGACTGGGTAACCGTAACGCCGGGCACCTATACCGTGACAGAAACCAGAAGTGATATTTCGGGTTACAGTGTAACCACCACCTATAAGGTGGACGCAGGAACTTCGACAGAGGGAACAACGGCAAGCTTAACCGGAATGGTAAATGGCGACCAGAGTACCATAGCCTTTACCAATACCTACACGAGAAATTCCGTAAACATCACACTTTCCATCAATAAGGTGATTAAAGGAACCACAACGGATCTGGATGGCGCAATCCTTGAAATCTACAAGAGTGAGGATATGGATGCCAACGGAGAACCTATTACGGGTAAAACTCCTCTCCTTACCTGGACCAGCGTGGCAGGCCAGACCAAGGATATCAGCGGTGTCCTGGAAATAGGTAAGAGTTATGTGATGTACGAAAAGCTTGCACCTATAGGATATCAGAAGAGTGCCAATGTAGGATTTGAGGTCAAGGCGGACGGAACCATTGCACTTACAGGAAATAACGGACTACTTGTTAATGATGTACTTACCATGGAAGATGAACCCATGCCGAATCCGGTTGGAAATCTTATTCTGGTAAAGAACATTTCCGGTACCGCAACGAAGGATCAGCTGGATAAGAAAATCAGCTTCCGTGTTCAGAATGCAGATACGGCAACGCCTGCATTTGATCAGACCTATGTAATTGGAGAAGGAACTTTCCTTTGGAACAGCATCAGTCAGAATTATATTCAGACCATCAATGATTTGCCCGCAGGTAAATATAAAGTTACGGAAATTCTTGGAACATCCACGCCGAGTGGAATGACGTGTAAAACTACCTGGGTGGTTAATGCTACAACTGCAACGAATGGTAAGTCCCTGAAAACAGGCAATTTTGAAATAACGGATGGAAGTACGGTGACGGTAACTTTTACCAATACTTACAGTAATAAGACATCTGCACCGTCTACGCCTACCACACTTTCCAATCCGGTACCTTCGCCTGAACCGGATGTACCAGGAGTTCCACTGACACCCGATACACCGGAAGATATCGTAAAGACCGGCGATTCTGCACCGATTGGAAGATGGATTGGACTGTTATTTGGAGGAATGACCGGATTCATAGCCGGAGGAATCGTCTTAAGACGAAGAAAAAAGAATGAAAAAGATAGTAAATAAGTGGCCGATTATTTTAATGGTGTTTTCCCTGTTTATCATGGTGATTGCCGGACTGAAAATAAGCAGTTATTATATCGTGTCCGACAAACAACTTGCGAAGGAAGAGGAATTACGTTCCATTTATCAGGCTTCAAAAGAAAACAGTAAAACGTCCACAGAAGATGCCGGAGCAGAGGAATCTGCCCCGGCTGATTCAGACGCAGATGAAGTCGGTTTTTCGAAACCGGCTGTTTTTTTGACAGATATCAATCCGGACTATGTGGGTTGGATTGAAAAACAAGACCTGAGTATTTCCTATCCGGTTGTGCAAAGGGATAATACCTTTTATTTGAAACATAATTTTGAGCAGGAAGCAGACCGCCACGGTACTATTTTCCTGGATGAGAAATGTGCTAAAGATTCTGTGATTCATCTTCTCCATGGGCATCATATGCGGGACGGAAGCATGTTTGCAGGGCTGAAGAAACTGGAGAATCACAAGTATGTCGAGGAGCATAATACTTTTTTGTATGACAGCGGCGACGGCGAAAAGACCTATTTGATTTATGCTGTGGCACTCCTTGATTTCTCCGGAGAAGTTTTGGAGGAGGAATGCTTCTATTACTACAGATTACCCCAGACTGTCACCGAATATGAAAAATGGCAGGAAACTCTGGAGAAAAAAGCTCTCTATTATGACAAAAGTGTTTCAAAACAATTAGAAACTGTACTGGATAATCCTGCCCTGAAGGGAAAAATTGTGGTATTATCCACCTGCGAATACAAGACCGAAACCCAAAGACTTATCGTGGTGGGAATTTGTCAGGAAGGATAGAAAACTTCAATTTAGACAGTTAATGAGAGGATGAATGTTTATGATAGAAACGGAGAGATTGAAGTTATATTGACAAAAGTGACCACGATGATACAATGTTTACATAAATATATATTATTACATGAGGAACTTGTTGCATGGATTGTGTAAGGATAGCGATATGTGAAGACTGCATGGAAATAAGACAGATTATTTGTGGCTTTTTACAGCAGTATCATCAAGAATTTGGAGAAAATTTTGAAATCACAAGTTTTTCTACCGGAGAGGAATTGGTTGATGGTTGGAAGCAATTTGATATTTTGTTATTGGATATTGATCTTCCCGGTATAGATGGAATTTCAGCAGCAAAAAAACTTGAACAGCTTTATTCACTGAAGACTTGTCATATTATCATGGTAAGTGGATTACCGGAACGGTTTCAAGAAACTTATCGCATTATGGCTAAGGATTTTGTAATCAAGCCAATTGAAAAGGATAAATTTTTTGATGCGCTGGATTATGCTCTACGTTGTATCAATATGAATAGTAAAGTTGTTATTTATAGAAAGCGAATTCCATATCAGATTTATGAGAAAGATATATATTATATAAAAGCGATGGGGAATTATTGTAGAGTAACTACATTACAAGGGCATGGCGATGTAAATGAGACAATGACGACTTTAGAGGATACATTGTCTCATAAAATTTTTGTTCGGTGTCATCGTTCATACTTGGTTAATGTTCTCTATATTGAAAACATTTCGACTAAGGGAATCAAACTAATAACCAAAGAAATCATACCGATTTCCAGGGGGCATTTAGCTGAAATTAAGAACAGAATTTCACAGATTGGTCTGACCTAAGATGAAGGGGTAAAGAAATGAACTTGATAAGAAGTTTATTAGGAACAAATACTTTAATTTACTTTACAATTCTTTTCATTATAGGGGAGTATGGTTCATTATTTTTTGTGATTTATCGGGAGAAAATTAGAGAAAAAAGAACACCTTTGCAGATTGTGCTTTGGGCAATGGAATTTGCATTTTTGGGCACGTTAGGGGTATCACAGTATGGATTTCATCTGGAACTAACAGGCTTTATCATGGCATTGATTGCAGTGTATAGTGTGTATTCCTTAAGGTTATTTAAATGCATACAATATTATGTGGTTGCTTTCTTAATAGTGAGCCTTTTTACATCTACATGCGAGTTTATTTTTGAAATGATGTGGAATCAACTCATAAGTTTTGAGGTATTATTTCATGGTGTTGCGATTATTATCTGTTGGATATATTATATTTTATTTGGCAGATATACAGACAGAGAGGCATTTGCATTGAATGGAAACCTGGGAATTTGGCTGACTATTCAGTATTTAGTGATAACTCTTATGGTTACCAATTATCAGTATATTCTTCGAGATCAAGTGATTGACAAAACAACACGGGTAGCCGGAGGAATACTTGCCGGAGTCGGTGGAATTTTATTATCACTTTCTTATTTCGTTCTGTTGTTTTTCATTAACCAAAAACGAAGAAGTCAAGACAAGATAAGGACTATGGAATTGCGTGGTGAAATAGAACGAAATCATTTTATGCAGCTTTTGAAAAAAGAAGATGAAACGAGAAAATTTCGACATGATTATACAGCTTCAATGATTGTTTTGAAGGAATATTTAGAGAGTGGAAATATTGATATGGCAAAAAAATTCTTAAATCAATTGGAAAACTCCCTGAGTAGTAATATATATCATACGTATACAGTTGGCGATAATCTGATAGATGCAATTTTAAATTATTACTTGATAAATGATGGCTCTATAAAAATATCTGTAAGCGGTGCGTTGATAAGCCATGGTAAGATTATAGAGAACGATCTTACTATACTAATTTCCAATCTTGTACGTAATGCAGTAGAAGAAGTTTCTTTACAAAAAATAAAAGAGCGTTTTATTAATATAGAATTTTTTCAATCTGAACAGATTCTTCGTGTTACAATTAATAATTCTTTAGATTCAGAGGGTACACTGAAAAAGAATAATAGAAAATCAAAGGGTGTTCTGAAGGGACACGTGGAACATCAAGGAATAGGCCTTCTAAAAGTTGATGAAACGGTAAGAAAGTATGGAGGAAGTTTTTATTATATAGATAAAGGGAATGTATTTGAAGCTGGTTTTACAATACCGATGAAGGAAAGTAATAATTAAAAATGGTGAAGTGCTAAGAAACCTGCACTTCACCATTTTTTTATGCGGTTTACCACTTCTTGATTGAAAAAAGTTACACATTAAGTGATAGTAAGGTTACCGGTAAATGCTATAGCAAAATTTGACGAAAAGGAGGACAAAAAGAATGCAACTCGGGAATATTGATATTTGGATTGATTTCTGGAGATGGATTTTAGGAGGTTGAGGTATATGTTGTGTAAGTAATTATGCATAATTGAAAATCAGTTTTAATGTACAGATGGAAGGAGAGAATTATCATGAATAATAAAAAAAGGTACAAATTTATTGTAGCAGGTATAGCTGCACTAGTAATGACATTGGTAGTTCCGATTATGGTATATGCATCTTGTGAAACGCATGTTCAGAAGGATGAAGACATTTCCAGCAATTGGCAGTATATTCGTAATGTAACCAGCTATAATGGAGGATCACATAGTTATGAAGCTGTAATTGATAAAAATGGAAATGTATTATCATGGGGAAGTTGCCACGTTACAATTTATGTAGATGAATACGGTTTGGGATGTAGAAACTGTAGTGATATATTGAAGCGCAAGAATGTTACAAAACAAGTACATAGCGTAAGTCATTAATTTATAATCAATAAAACATGTAGTCATATGGTACATTAGTGTATGACTACATGTTTCAGAGGGATGAGTGGATGAAAAAGTTTTGTTTGATTCTTATGATTAGTATTATTGCTATTTTTTTCATATCCTGTGGGAAAAATAATATAGAAGATGAGGGTATTACATATGGAACAAAGGTACTGGATTTGCCGGATGCAAATGCAGGACTGGATATTCCGGTTGATGAGTATAAATTGCGAGATTGGATAATTACGGAAAATAGTATTTTCCGTGTTGGAACAGGCAAAGATGGTGCAAAAACAAACTGGTATATTCAAAAACTGACTGCGCCATATGAAACATGGATTACAGAAAAAATACAACATACTGTACAAATAGACGGAGTCACATATGTGGTTCATAATGTTTGCGTGGCATCAACGGAAAAAGTATTTCTTTGTGTCCATGATGATCAATTGAATTATCGTTTGGCTGAGTGGGATTTTGAAAATGTAACAGAAAGTAGGGAGATTGCGCAAGAAACAGCAGTATACCTGCGTAACTGGATGGTTGATAAAGATGGAAATGCCTATTTTTACTCAAATACATCTTTTAGTGTGCTGAAAAAAGACAGTGTAAATTTAGTTCCTATACCTGTTTCGGGCGAATTAAAAACAGTATTGACTTCTTCTGATGGAGTACCTAAGGCATTTGTTTGCCGAAAAACCGGCGTAGCCGGATTTGGCGTGTATTCCTATGCAAATAATGATGAGATAGTATCACCAAAGGAAATAGCACAGATAATTAACGGTCAGGGTAAACTTATTTGGGATGAAAATGGTGACATTTTTTATATTGATAAAAATGAAATCAGTCAGATTGGTATAAATAGAACAAAGCTTGTAAATTTTTTGGAACAGAATGCAGGATTTTCCAATCTTTTACAAGCATGTAAAAGCAGAGATGAGTTTAAGATTCTTGTGGATTCGGATTTTGATGGAAAACTTCAACTTATAATCGTAGCTCCGGGAATTACGCAAAAAGAGAGTAGAGAAGAAATAGTAGTGGCTGCCATGCCCGATGATTACTTATCATATTGTATTATGAAGTTTAACAGAGAGAATCCTGACTACTATGTGACGTTGGAACCATGGACAGATTATCAGGAAACCTTTTCTGAATATACGGAAAAACTACAATTGGAAATGAGTGCAGGAAGAGGACCGGATTTGATCAGATCGGATATAATAGATTTAAGAGATTACGGTAATAAAGGTTTTTTATTACCACTGGATTCCTATTTTCCAAATGTGGATGAAGAACTTGTGAATGCAGCTATTGAATCGGGAACAGTGGATGGCATCTGTTATGCCATTCCGTATTCATTTCGTTTATATACCATGGTTAGTATTGATGCAGTTGCAGGAAATCGTAAGGGTTGGAACGTAGAGGAAATGTTAAATTGCATGGAAGAGAATGGGATAATGACCTTATATCCGGGAGCCAGACCATGGGATGTGGTATATTATTGTGTATGCCTTGATGAAAAATCAAAGACATTTATTGATTGGGAAGGGAAAACGGCTGATTTTCAGTCAGAGGAATTTATCCGACTTTTGGAGTTCGCAAAAAATCATGGTGATCAAAAAGAGGATTTATATTGTGAGAATCTATATGAAGAGATGCTTTCGGGAAAATATGTTATTATGTGGCCGGGAGGATATGATAGTGTTTCCGGATATATTAGCGATTTGCAAGAATTAAAAGGAAATACGAGAGTTTTAGGATTCCCGGTCGAGGAGGGCTCAGGGTCGATGCTGCAAGGAAGAGGGTTTGCAGTTAATAAATCTTCTAATGTAAAAGAAGGTGCAATAGACTTTTTAAGATTTCTTACATTATATGATAATCAGAGTATGATGGCGAATAATCAATATGGATTCGCTATAAATAAAAATGTCCTTGAAGAACAGATTAAAGAAAGAATAAAGGAATTACCGGACGACATTTCAGTAAGTCAGGAAACAATGGAACTCTATGAGTGGGAAATATTGACACAAGACTTATTTACTTCCAACGAGGCAGAGGAGCTTCTTGAAGTTATTAACGAGAGTCGTGCATACAGTACGCGGTTTAATGCGATTACCAAAATATTATACGAGGAGACACAGCCTTTCTTTGCAGGAGAGCGAACTGCCGAAGACGTAGCAATGTATGTGCAAAACAGAGTGCAATTATATTTGAATGAGCAGCGATGAATCTTAAGTAAGGGAAATGCACTATTGACAATTTTGCGTGTATAGACGTATAATAGTGGCGATTAAGTGAAAGACGATGACGAAGACAGTACTTTTTTTGCGAAAGTTTCAGCGAGTCGGCGAGGGTGGAAGGCCGATACCGGTAGGAGAAAAGGAATATCACTTCCAAGTTTCATGTGCGAACGGTTACCAAGTAGTGTGTGACGGCATCCCGCCGTTATCGGGAGACATATAAGCCTGTATTTTGCAGGTCGTATGGGTAATGGGTGGTAACGAAGTTGTTGACCTCGTCCTTTTACGGACGGGGTCTTTTTTGTATAATAGGAAATTCCTCTGAATTTCCTATTATACAAAAACGCTCCGCTAAGGATGCGCACTCGCGCGATAGGAATCATGTAACAAATATACACATTATTCATTATAAGAAAGGAAGATTTTCATGTATCAGAAAGTATCAACTGATCTAAACTTTGTGGAAAGAGAAAAACAGGTAGAGGCTTTTTGGAAAGAAAACAAAATTTTCGAGAAGAGCATGGAAACCCGCAAAGAAGGACCGACTTATACCTTTTATGACGGACCGCCTACCGCAAACGGTAAGCCCCATATCGGGCATGTACTGACCCGTGTTATCAAGGATATGATTCCCAGATATCGTACCATGAAGGGATATATGGTTCCCAGAAAAGCAGGCTGGGATACGCACGGCCTTCCCGTTGAAATCGAAGTGGAAAAACTGTTAGGCCTTGATGGCAAGGAACAGATCGAGGAATATGGCCTTGAGCCTTTCATCAAACAGTGTAAGGAAAGTGTCTGGAAATACAAGGGAATGTGGGAAGATTTCTCCGGTACCGTTGGTTTCTGGGCTGACATGGATAATCCTTACGTTACCTATCATGACGACTTTATTGAATCCGAATGGTGGGCATTAAAAGAAATCTGGAATAAGAATTTACTTTATAAGGGCTTTAAGATTGTTCCTTACTGCCCCCGTTGTGGTACCCCGCTTTCTTCCCAGGAAGTAGCACAGGGTTACAAGGACGTAAAAGAACGTTCCGCAATTGCAAGATTTAAGGTGAAGGGTGAGGATGCGTATATCTTAGCATGGACCACGACACCCTGGACCCTGCCCTCCAACGTGGCACTTTGCGTAAATCCGGTGGAGACCTATGCCAAGGTAAAAGCGGCTGACGGTTATACCTATTATATGGCAGAAGCTTTACTTGATACCGTACTTGGTAAGCTGACGAATAAAGAAGAAGGCAAGGCAGCATACGAAGTACTGGAAACCATGACCGGTAAGGATCTGGAATACAAGGAATACGAACCTTTATTTGACTGTGCAGAAGAGATTTGCAAAAAGCAGAATAAGAAGGCACATTATGTTGTTTGTGACAGTTATGTCACATTGACAGACGGTACAGGTGTGGTACACATCGCTCCTGCATTCGGTGAAGACGATGCCAAAGTCGGTCGTATTTATGACCTTCCTTTTGTACAGCTTGTGGACGGAAAAGGTAATATGACCAAGGAAACTCCTTATGAAGGAGTATTCGTTAAGAAAGCAGACCCCATGGTACTGAAGGATCTGGATGAAAAGGGACTTCTTTATGACGCACCCAAGTTTGAACATAGTTATCCCCATTGTTGGAGATGTGACACCCCGTTAATCTATTATGCAAGAGAATCCTGGTACATCAAAATGACAGAGGTTAAGGATGACCTTATCCGCAATAATAACACCATTAACTGGATTCCCGAATCCATTGGCAAGGGCCGTTTCGGCGACTGGCTGGAAAATGTGCAGGACTGGGCAATCTCCCGTAATCGTTACTGGGGAACTCCGCTTAATATCTGGGAATGCGAATGTGGCTACCAGCATAGCATCGGCAGTCGTGAAGAACTGGCGCAAATGAGCGGTAATCCGGACGATGCCAAGGTGGAACTGCACAGACCCTATATCGACGAAGTCACCTTAAAATGTCCGAAATGTGGCGGCACCATGAAGCGTGTGCCGGAAGTTATTGACTGCTGGTTTGACTCCGGTGCGATGCCTTTTGCGCAACATCATTATCCTTTTGAAAATAAAGACCTGTTTGAAAAGCAGTTCCCTGCGCAGTTTATTTCCGAAGCGGTTGACCAGACCAGAGGCTGGTTCTACTCCCTGCTTGCAGAGTCCACGCTTCTTTTCAACAAGGCTCCTTATGAAAACGTAATTGTTTTAGGACATGTACAGGATGAAAACGGCCAGAAGATGAGTAAATCCAAGGGAAATGCAGTGGATCCTTTTGATGCATTAAATACCTATGGCGCCGATGCCATCCGCTGGTATTTCTATATCAACTCCGCTCCCTGGCTGCCCAATCGTTTCCACGGCAAAGCCGTTCAGGAAGGTCAGAGAAAGTTCATGGGTACTCTTTGGAATACCTACGCATTCTTTGTGCTTTATGCAAATATTGACAACTTTGATGCAACGAAATACACTTTGGAATATGATAAACTTCCGGTAATGGATAAGTGGGTTCTTTCCAAGTTAAACAGCGTGGTTGCAAAAGTCGATGATGATTTGAATAATTACCGCATCCCCGAAGCTGCAAGAGCCCTTCAGGATTTTGTGGATGATTTAAGTAACTGGTATGTAAGAAGAAGCCGCGAGCGTTTCTGGGCAAAGGGTATGGAGCAGGATAAGATTAATGCATACATGACTCTTTATACCGCGCTTGTTACACTTTGCAAGGCAGCAGCGCCCATGATTCCTTTCATGACCGAGGAAATCTACCAGAATCTGGTAAGAAGCATTGACAAGGATGCCCCTGAAAGTATCCATCTTTGCGACTTCCCGGTTTGCGATGAGAGATTCACCGACAAGAAACTGGAGCAGGACATGGATATCGTTCTGAAGGCAGTTGTGATGGGACGCGCCTGCAGAAATACGGCAAATATTAAGAACCGTCAGCCGGTGGCAACCATGTTTGTAAAGGCGGATCATGACCTGACCGATTTCTTTAAGGCAATCATTGAAGATGAATTGAATGTAAAGAATGTGGTGTTTACCGATGATGTTCGTGACTTCACTTCTTATATTTTCAAACCCCAGCTTCGTACCGTAGGTCCTAAGTACGGAAAACAGCTTGGAGGTATCCAGAAAGAACTTGCTTCCCTTGACGGAAACAAGGCGATGGATGAACTTAAGAGTGCCGGAGCACTGAAGTTTATGGTAGGCGACGTGGAAGTTTCTCTTACCGAAGAAGACCTTCTGATTGAAATGACCCAGAAGGAAGGTTATGTAACCGAGGCAGATAATTACATGACCGTCGTTCTTGATACAAACCTGAACGAAGAACTTCTCGAAGAAGGTTTTGTACTCGAAGTAATCAGTAAGATCCAGACCATGAGAAAAGATGCAGGCTTTGAGGTGACTGACCATATTAAGGTTGCATGCTCAGGTAATGATAAAGTAGCAGACATTGTGAAGAAACATGAAACTGCAATTGCAGGCAAGGTTCTCGCGGATGCAGTGGAGCTTGGCAGTGTGCTCACGGTTTCCAAGGAATGGAATGTAAATGGCGAAAACGTAACGATTTCAGTCGAGAAAGTTTAAGGAGGATGAGAAATGGCAGCAAACAATACCATGAAATTTGACAAAGAGTTATTCAAGAGAAGTGTAATGTATAATGTGAAGACATTGTACAGAAAGACCATGGAGGAGGCTACTCCCCAGCAGATCTTTCAGGCAGTTTGTTATGCAGTAAAGGACCAGATCGTAGATCACTGGATGGAAACCCAGAAGACCTACGAAAAGGAGGATTCCAAGACAGTTTATTATCTTTCCATGGAATTCTTGATGGGTCGTGCACTTGGCAACAACCTGATTAACTTACAGGCTTACAAGGCAGTAAAGGAAGCTTTGGATGAACTCGGCGTTGATCTTAATGTAGTAGAGGACATGGAGCCCGATGCAGCACTCGGTAATGGTGGTCTTGGACGTCTTGCAGCATGTTTCTTAGACTCCCTTGCAACACTCGGTTATCCTGCATATGGCTGTGGTATCCGCTATCGTTATGGTATGTTCAAACAGGTGATTCGCGACGGTTATCAGGTAGAAGTTCCCGATAACTGGCTGGAAAACGGCAATCCTTTCGAACTGCGCCGTCCTGAATATGCAAAGGAAGTGCATTTTGGCGGTTATGTAAATATGCGTACCGATGAGAAGGGAAGAAATCATTTCTTCCAGGAAGGTTATCAGTCTGTTAAGGCAGTTCCTTTTGATCTTCCCATCGTAGGCTACGGTAACGGCATTGTAAATACCCTTCGTATCTGGGATGCAGAACCCATTGAATGCTTCCAGTTAGATTCCTTTGATAAAGGGGATTACCAGAAGGCTGTTGAACAGCAGAACCTGGCAAGAAACATCGTGGAAGTGCTTTATCCCAACGATAATCATTACGCAGGTAAGGAACTTCGTCTGAAACAGCAGTATTTCTTTATCTCCGCATCCGTTCAGGAAGCAGTGGAAAAATACATGCGCAAACATCAGGATATTCGTAAATTCTACGAGAAGGTAACCTTCCAGCTCAACGATACCCATCCTACTGTTGCCATTCCGGAACTGATGCGTATCTTAATGGATGAATATGATTTAGAGTGGGATGAGGCATGGGAAGTAACCAGCAAGACCTGTGCTTACACCAACCACACCATTATGGCGGAAGCTTTGGAAAAATGGCCTATCGAACTCTTCTCCAGACTGCTTCCCCGTATTTACCAGATCGTGGAAGAGATTAACCGTCGTTTCCTGCAGAAGGTTAATCAGCTCTATCCCGGAAATCAGGAAAAGGTACGTAAGCTGGCAATCATTTTTGACGGTCAGGTACATATGGCAAGACTGGCAATTGTTGCAGGCTACTCTGTAAACGGTGTGGCAAGATTGCATACCGAAATCTTAAAGAATCAGGAATTAAAAGACTTCTATGAAATGATGCCTGAGAAATTCAACAACAAGACCAATGGTATCACCCAGAGAAGATTCTTATTACACGGCAACCCGCTTCTTGCAGACTGGGTAACCGAGCATATCGGCAGCGAATGGATCACAGACCTTCCGGCTATCGGTAAGATGAAGATTTATGCTGAGGATAAGAAAGCACAGCAGGAATTCATGAATATCAAATATCGCAATAAGATTCGTCTTGCAGAGTATATCTTAGAGCACAACGGCGTAGAAGTGAATCCCCGCTCCATCTTTGATGTTCAGGTAAAACGTCTTCATGAGTATAAGAGACAGTTATTAAACATTCTGCATGTTATGTATCTTTACAATGAACTGAAGGATCATCCGGACATGGATTTCTATCCCCGTACCTTCATCTTCGGTGCAAAGGCAGCAGCAGGCTACCGCAATGCAAAGTTAACCATTAAGTTAATCAACTCCGTAGCAAATGTGATTAACAATGATGATAGCATCGGCGGCAAAATCAAGGTGGTATTTATTGAAAACTACCGTGTAAGCAATGCGGAAATGATTTTTGCGGCAGCAGATGTTTCCGAGCAGATTTCTACCGCAAGTAAGGAAGCAAGCGGTACCGGTAACATGAAGTTTATGTTAAACGGTGCACTTACTCTGGGTACCATGGATGGTGCTAACGTGGAAATCGTAGAAGAAGTGGGAGAAGAGAACGCATTCATCTTCGGTCTTTCCGCAGATGAAGTTATCCATTTTGAAAACTATGGCGGTTACAATCCCATGGAAATCTTCAACAACGATCCCGATATCCGCAGAGTATTGATGCAGCTTATTAACGGCACCTATGCTCCGGAAGATCCGGAACTTTTCAGACCTTTGTACAACTCTCTGTTGAATACCCAGAGTACCGCAAAAGCAGATACCTACTTCATCTTAAAAGACTTTAAGTCCTATGCGGAAGCACAGAAGAAGGTGGAAGCAGCTTACAGAGACGAAAAAGGCTGGGCAAAGAGTGCCATCTTAAATATGGCAAGCTCCGGTAAGTTTACATCTGACAGAACCATTCAGCAGTATGTAGATGAAATCTGGCATCTTGACAAGGTAGTACTGAAACCTGCAAAGGCAACCAAAACCAGCAAAGCGAAGTAAAGGAGTTTTGTTTCATGATCGAATTATTACAGGGCGGCGTATACCTGGTTAACGGCAAAGAAGTTGTTGCCGATAATGCGGAAGCAGCTGCAGCAATCAGACAGATGACCGGTAAAGAAGTGGACAAGGAAGAAGCAAGGAAGGCAACCATTGCCTATGATATCTTAAAAAGCCACAATACCTCCGGTAATATGGATAAATTAAAAATTAAATTTGACAAGCTTACCAGCCATGACATTACTTTTGTAGGAATTATCCAGACTGCCAGAGCATCGGGACTTACCAAATTTCCGGTACCCTACGTCCTGACAAACTGTCACAATTCCCTGTGTGCGGTAGGCGGTACCATCAACGAAGATGATCACATGTTCGGTCTTACCTGTGCCAAGAAGTATGGCGGTATTTATGTACCCCCTCATCAGGCAGTTATTCACCAGTTTGCAAGAGAAATGCTTGCAGGCGGCGGTAAAATGATTTTGGGTTCCGACTCCCACACCCGTTATGGTGCACTGGGTACCATGGCAATGGGGGAAGGTGGTCCCGAACTGGTAAAACAGCTCTTAAACCAGACCTACGACATCAATATGCCGGGTGTAGTGGGCGTTTATCTTACCGGTGAACCGGTAATGGGCGTAGGTCCCCAGGACGTTGCGCTTGCTATCATCGGTGCGGTATTTAAGAATGGTTATGTAAAGAATAAGGTAATGGAATTTGTAGGTCCCGGCGTTGCATCCTTAAGCGCGGATTTCCGTATCGGTATTGATGTTATGACCACTGAAACCACCTGTCTTTCCTCTATCTGGAAGACCGATGAGCAGATTAAGGAATTCTATGAAATCCATGGCAGAAAAGAAGAGTACAAGGAATTAAATCCCGGTGAAATTGCTTATTATGACGGCATGATTATGGTGGATCTTTCCAAGATTCGTCCTATGATTGCCATGCCTTTCCATCCCAGCAATACTTACACCATCGAAGAGGTAAATGCAAACTTAAAAGATGTCCTGCATGAAGCAGAAGAGCGTGCAAAGGTCAGCCTTGACGGGGCCGTGGATTTCTCCTTACAGGACAAGATCCGTGACGGCAAACTCTATGTTGATCAGGGTATTATTGCAGGTTGTGCGGGCGGCGGATTTGAAAATATCTGCGCAGCAGCAGATATCTTAAAAGGCAGATATATCGGTGCAGACGGATTTACCTTAAGCGTATATCCTGCTTCCATGCCGGTTTATATGGAACTCATCCGCAACGGTTGTGCCGCAACCATTTTGGAAACCGGTGCCGTTATGAAAACTGCATTCTGCGGACCTTGCTTTGGTGCAGGCGACACTCCCGCAAACAATGCATTCTCCATCCGTCACTCAACCAGAAACTTCCCCAACAGAGAAGGTTCTAAATTGCAGAGCGGACAGATTGCTTCCGTTGCACTTATGGATGCACGTTCCATCGCAGCTACCGCAGCCAATAAGGGTGCGCTTACCCCGGCTACGGAATTTGACGGAAGTATTAATAAATATCTGTATCATTTTGACAGCAAGATATATGCAAACCGTGTATTCGATTCTAAGGGTGTGGCAGATCCCGATACCGAGATCCAGTTCGGTCCCAACATTAAAGACTGGCCGGCAATGGGGGCACTTCCCGAGAATCTGGTTTTACAGGTAGTATCCGAAATCCATGATCCGGTTACCACAACCGACGAACTGATTCCTTCCGGTGAAACCTCTTCCTACCGTTCCAATCCTTTGGGACTTGCAGAGTTCACCTTAAGCCGTAAGGATCCGATGTATGTGGAGCGTGCAAAAGCTATTCAGAAGGCAGAAACCGAAAGAATGGCGGGCGGACATCCCTGCCAGGTAATTCCTGCACTGAAGGATGTTATGCACACTGCAAAGAGCATGTTCCCGGATGCAGACCATACCAATACCGGCTTCGGTTCCACCATTTTTGCCGTAAAACCCGGCGATGGTTCGGCCCGTGAACAGGCAGCTTCCTGCCAGAAGGTGCTTGGCGGCTGGGCAAACATTGCTAACGAATATGCTACCAAACGTTATCGTTCCAACTTAATCAACTGGGGTATGCTTCCCTTCCTCATTGAAGAAGGAGAATTACCTTTCAAGAACCTGGATTATCTTTTCATCCCGGGCATCAAAAAAGCAGTAGAAGAAAAGACGGACGTTATCAAGGCTTATGTGGTAGCAGGCGAAACCATGAAGGAATTTGAATTAAAACTTGGTGAACTGACCGATGAAGAAAGACAGATTATCTTAAAAGGCTGTCTGATTAACTATAATCGTGTATAGGTTATTTGCCACATTCCCTACAAGTCATAAAATGGCTTTGAGAAATGAATAATTGACTTTAAGAAACACTTTAATAGTGTAAAGGAGGGGCCCATACCACAGGAGTTTGGTATGGGCCCCTTAGTCTTTTAGAAACTGTAAAAAATTACAAAATATGTATTGACAACTATATTTGTCAGTGATATATTGAACGTGACAATAATAGTTGTCATGATGACAAAAATTCAAGTCAAAACGACAAAATTCTATGTCAATTAGACGAGGCATACGAGATGCCAAAAGGAGAGAACATGAACGAGAATAAAAAATTAATGAGAAAATCGTATTCCGGCATGGGCTGGAAACTGGCACTTTTTGGAGTGATTGCTACCTTATTTCAGATTGCTTACGGTGTGGGGCTTCCTTCCGTTTTCGGAGATGCAATCACAAAAAATTCACTGTATATCTGGGGACAAATGATTCTTCCCATGTATATGATAGCTTTTCCGGTTACGCTGCTTTTGGCAACCCAGCAACAGCCTGTGGAAGATAAGCTTGAGAAGAAAAAGATGAGCGTTGGTAAGTTTATTATTTGCTTGTTTATCTGCGCAGGAATCTGCGGAGTCGGTGCCATTATCGGTTTCTTCGTAAACCTGCTTGCCGTTACGCTGGCAAATACACAGGCATCCGCATCAGGTGCTGATATGCTTGTGGAAATGATGGTAGGTTCCTCTCCTTTCTGGAGAATCTTAACCGTGGGTATATTAGCTCCCATTATTGAAGAGATCCTGTTCCGAAAATTACTTGTGGACCGGGTTGTCAAATATGGCGAGTGGATGGCAATTTTTTCTTCCGGCCTGATGTTCGGACTTTTTCATGGAAACTTCAACCAGTTTTTCTTCGCAACAGGTTTAGGAATGTTCTTTGCATTTATTTACATCCGTACCGGCAAAATCTGGTACACCATATTGATGCATATGGCAGTAAATCTTACCACTTCTGTCATTACGGTGGGAATCATCCAGTGGATGGATATGGGGCAATTGATGCAAATGGCTACCATGGATCCCAATTCCAAACAGGCACAGGTTATGGCACTGGAAATGCTGCCTAAGTTATTGGTTTTCTATGGCTGGGTATTTGTTTTGCTCTGCTTTGCCATCACCGGTATTGTTTTAATTATTGTGGCTTTTGCAAAGAAGAAATTTTATCTGACAAAACCGGCGGCTTATGTGGGAAGAGGTTCTTTTATCGCTGCATGGTGCAACATAGGAATGCTTCTTTTCCTGATTTATACAATCAGCAATTTTGTGGTGAATTATCTGCCGCTTAATTTAGGTGCATGATAAAGCCCATGAGGAGGCTGTCGGGGCGTAAAAGTGAAACAGGGAATATATGAAAAAGGTGAGAATTTATGCCGTTAGTGAATCATTTGAAAGAGTATCGTGCGAAAAAAAATATTAACCAGCAGGATCTCGGAGCCATGGTGGATGCCAGCAGGCAGACCATCAGTCTCATTGAGCGGGGGGACTATTCGCCCTCCGTTACGTTGGCACTTAAGATTGCAAAATATTTTGATGCAAAGGTGGAAGATATTTTTGAGTATGAGGAAGATTAGGGGAATATGATGGAACAGGATATTAAAGAAAGAATCGAAGATGAGGACAAAAAGACCCGAAGTAAGTTCTGGATAAATATCGTAGTGGGCGGACTGGTTGGTGGAGTAATCGGTTTTACGACAGCATTTCTGGCAGATATGGGAAATAGTGCATACGATAAGCCGTTTTTGGAGTTGTTTGCGGATTTTCAGAGGGATTTAAGTTCGCCCTTCCGAATTTTGCTTGTAGTCTCCGGTATAGTTTTATGGATATTGGCGGAAATGGCCTACAGGAAGGCAAAAAAGCTTTGGGAAAATGCGGAGGATCAGGATGAGGTGTATGAGAAGGTGGACAACATTTTGTCAAGGGGAATGGCGTACACATCCGTCATGAATATCCTGAACTTTATATGCTTTGGTGTTGCCAATTATATGCTGCCGAAGAATATGCACCGGGATTTGTCGTGGGTATTTTGGGCGACCATTATCTTCTTTACCATTTTTGTGTTCGTTTCATTTTATCTGCAGCACAAAACGGTAAATTTCCTAAAGGAAATGAATCCTGAAAAGAGGGGTAGTTTATACGATAAGAAATTTCAGGATAAGTGGTTCGAGAGCTGTGACGAAGCAGAGAAAATGCAGATTGGTCTGGCTTCCTATCACGCATACCGGGCTGTGAATATTTTATGCACAGGTCTCACAGCGGTACTTATTCTTGCAGGTATGGTGTTTGAAATCGGTATTCTGCCGTTATTCATAGTAGGCGCTATCTGGATGACACAGATCATTGTTTATCAGATTGCAGGTTATAAAGCACAGAAGATGCTGAATAAATAGGAGGATGTTATGGAAGAGATTTTAAAAGTGCAGGGGCTGAAGAAAACCTTCAAGCTCTCTCCCAAACAACAGAAAATTGAAAAGACAAACGAAAAAGTAAAGACTGCCGTAGATGATCTTACCTTTACGGCATACAAGGGAGAAGTTTTCGGACTTTTAGGGCCAAACGGCGCAGGTAAAACGACCACCCTGCGTATGCTGGCGACGCTTATCAAGCCGGACAGCGGGGATGCCATTCTGGATGGCGCCAGTGTGGTGAAGGAACCGGAAACCGTTCGCAGTAAGATTGGATTTCTCACCAGTGAATTGAAGCTGGAGGAATTCTTTACACCCAATTACCTCTTTGATTTCTTTTCGGAGCTGCATGGTGTATCCGAAGCAGAGAAGAATGCACGGAAAGAGGCCATGTTTACCCGTTTCGGTATTGATAAGTTTGCTGAGGTCAAGGTGGGAAATCTGTCCACCGGTATGAAACAGAAGGTTTCTTTGGTTATTTCCCTGGTACATGATCCGGATGTCATTATCTTTGACGAACCTACCAATGGTTTAGATGTTTTAACTGCAAGAGTGGTAACCGACTTTTTGATGGACCTGAAAGCACAGGGCAAGACCATTATTGTGTCCACTCATATTTTCAGTCTGATTGAAAAAATCTGCGACCGTGTGGGTATTATTATCAACGGTCACATGGTGGTCTGCGATGACTTAAAGAATCTGACAGCAGAAAAGAATCTGGAAGACAGGTTCTTTGAAATTTACAAAGAAGAGGTAGGTGAACTTGCATGAAAAACAATATTTTAACCATAATTAAGAAAGAATTTGCCCGTTTCTTTGGGGATAAGAGAATGGTATTTACTACGATTCTGATGCCCGGACTTTTGATTTATGTGATGTATTCCTTCATGGGGAATGCCATGATGAAGGAATTTGAAACCGATGATGACTATGTAGCAAAGGCTTATGTGGAGAATATGCCGGATGAACTGGATGCTATGTGGAGTGAGCTTTCCATGGATATCACCAAAATAAATGCGTCAGAAGAGGCTGATATTTTACAGAAGGTGGAAGAAAAGGAAGCAGATATTTTAGTGGTTTTCCCGGAAAATTTCTCCGGTGATGTAGCAGAATATGAAGTCACCAGCGGAAGGAAAGCTCCCGAAGTAAAGGTATATTACAATTCCACCGCTTCAGAATCTTCAAAATTTTACGCCATTGTAACAGAAGTTTTAAATGCTTATGAATCCTCTATGGCAAATAAGTTTGATGTAAATATGAGTGAGGATGATTATGACCGTGCTTCCGAAAAGGACGTGACCGGTCAGGTCTTCTCCATGATGCTTCCCATGCTTTTGATGATCTTTATGTTCAGCGGCTGTATGTCCATTGCACCGGAAGCCATTGCCGGCGAGAAGGAAAGAGGCACCATTGCAACCTTACTTGTCACACCCATGAAGAGAAGTGCACTGGCTCTCGGTAAAATCATCAGCCTCAGTATAATCTCTCTTTTGGCAGGTCTTTCCAGCTTTATCGGAACCATGCTGTCCCTCCCCAACCTGATGGGCGGAGAAGAAAGCGGAATGAATGCCGGAGTTTACGGAGTTACCGATTATGTCATGCTGCTTGGTCTCATTCTTACCACGGTACTGGTGCTGGTATCCCTGATTTCCATTATTTCCGCATTTGCCAAGAGCATCAAAGAAGCCGGAACGGCCATTTCTCCTTTGATGATTCTGGTAATGGGTGTCAGCCTGATTCCCATGTTTGGCGGGGATGCACCGAAGAACATAGTATCTTTCTTTGTTCCCATTCTGAACAGTGTACAGTGCTTCCATGGAATTTTCTCCTTTAAGTACGAGATGGTGCAGGTGGTGATTACCATTGTGATGAACATGGTTTATGCCGGGGTATTTACCTTCCTCTTAACCAAACTTTTCAACAGCGAGAAGGTTATGTTCTCGAAATAAAGAGGTCAGGCTCTTAAAATAAACTTTCTTTGACAAAGCAGGTTCTTTGTGCTAATCTGTATACAAAGAAAATGCAGTGTTTAAGAGAAGTTTCAATACGAGTAAAAGGCTCGTCTTCTCGTACCGGTCCCGGTGCGGGCAGGCGGGTCTTTTTGCTTGTATCAAATATGGAGGACTAATCAATGAACAAAGAAAAGTATTATTTGACAACAGCCATCGCATATACCTCCGGTATTCCCCATATCGGAAACAGTTATGAAATCGTGATGGCAGATGCCATTGCACGCCAGAAGAGAATGGAAGGATATGAGGTATTTTTCCAGACAGGTACCGATGAGCATGGACAGAAGATAGAATTAAAAGCAGAAGAAAAGGGAATTACACCCAAGGAATTTGTGGATAACATTGCCGGAGAAATACGACGTATCTGCGACAGCCTGAACATTTCTTATGACAAATTTATTCGTACCACGGATGATTTTCATGAGAAGCAGGTGCAGAAAATCTTCAAAAGACTTTATGACCAGGGCGATATTTATAAGGGAGCATATGAGGGAATGTACTGTACTCCCTGTGAATCTTTCTGGACGGAATCCCAGCTTGTGGACGGAAAATGTCCGGACTGCGGCAGGGATGTGAAGCCTGCAAAGGAAGAGGCATACTTCTTTAAAATGAGTAAATATGCGGACAAACTGATTGAGCATATCAACACACATCCGGAGTTCATTCAGCCGGTTTCCCGTAAGAATGAAATGATGAACAATTTCCTGCTCCCGGGATTACAGGACCTTTGTGTTTCCCGTACTTCCTTTAAGTGGGGGATTCCTGTGGATTTTGATAATAAGCACGTGGTTTATGTATGGCTGGATGCTCTGACCAACTATATTACCGGTATCGGCTATGACGCAGACGGTAACAGTACAGAACAGTACAAGAAGTTCTGGCCTGCAGACCTGCATCTGATCGGAAAAGATATCATCCGTTTCCATACCATTTACTGGCCCATTTTCCTGATGGCGCTGGGCGAACCCCTGCCGAAGCAGGTATTCGGTCATCCCTGGCTTTTGCAGGGCGGCGAAAAAATGAGCAAATCCAGAGGTAACGTGATTTATGCAGACGATTTAATTTCTCTTTTTGGCGTAGATGCGGTTCGTTATTTTGTACTTCATGAAATGCCTTATGAGAACGACGGAACCATCACCTGGGAGCTTTTTGTTGAAAGATTTAACTCCGACCTTGCCAATGTGCTGGGAAATCTGGTTAACCGTACCATTTCCATGAGCAACAAATACTTTGGTGGCACCATAAAGGCAACCGGTGTGACCGACAGCATGGATGCGGATTTGATTCAGGTGGTAACCTCTGCAAGAGATAAAGTTGCTGCAAAAATGAATGAACTGCGTGTCAATGATGCGGTAACTGAGGTGTTTAATGTATTCCGCCGCTGCAATAAATATGTGGATGAAACCGAGCCCTGGGTACTTGCCAAGGATGAGGCAAAGAAGGACAGGCTTATGGAGGTAATGTACAACCTTACAGAGTCCATTACCATCGGAGCAAATCTCTTAGTGCCTTTTATGCCGGAAACCGCAAAGCGCATCTTTGCACAGCTTGGAACCGGTGAGAGGGAGTATGAGAAACTGAATCAGTACGGTCTTTTGGAAACCATTAAAGTAGTGGAGAAGCCGGAAATTTTATTTGCCCGTCAGGATCTTGGCGAGGTTATGGAAAAAGTGGCTGAAATCCAGGAAAAGCAAAGAGCAAGCTATGCTGCCGAAAATGGCATTACCGAAGAAGAAAAAGAAGAGGCTCCGGTAATTGACATAGAAGCAAAACCGGAAATTTCCTATGATGATTTTGCAGCAATGCAGTTCCAGGTGGGAGAAATCATTTCCTGTGAAGCAGTTCCCAAGAGCAAAAAACTTTTATGCTCCCAGGTAAAAATAGGCAGTCAGGTGAAGCAGATTGTTTCCGGTATCAAAGCTTATTACTCCCCGGAAGAAATGGTGGGTAAAAAGGTAATGGTATTAGTGAATTTAAAACCTGCAAAACTGGCAGGGGTATTATCCGAAGGAATGCTTCTTTGCGCGGAGGACGCAGAAGGTAACCTGGCACTTATGACCCCGGAAAAGGATATGCCTGCGGGTGCCGAAATCTGTTAATTTTTTGGGGTGCCCCGGATTGTTTTAGACTATGAGGGATGAAACGAGGAAGGCGTCTTATGAGAAAAGAAGAATTTTATTTTGATTCCCGTGATAATGCTACCAAAATTCATGCGGTGAAATGGACACCCGATACAGAGGAAGTGCGGGCGGTTATTCAGATTGTGCACGGCATGACAGAACATGTGGAAAGATATGAACATGTAGCTGCTTTCCTGACCGCAAGAAATTTTGTGGTGGTAGGCGAGGATCATTTGGGACACGGAAAATCTGTTCCTGAGGGCGGTGTCCGGGGCTATTTTTGTGAGCAGGACCCGGCAACCGTGGTGGTCAGAGATGTGCATCGGTTAAAGAAAATGACGGAGGAACAGTATCCCGGCGTGCCTTATTTTATTATGGGACACAGTATGGGGTCCTTCATCACGAGAAATTATATTGCCAGATACGGCACCGGAATTAAGGGTGCCATTATTCTCGGAACCGGTATGCAGTCCGGAATGTTTTTGACTGCAGGAAGGATTATGGCCAATCTGGTGGGATTCTTTAGGGGACAAAAGTATGTGAGCAAGCTGTTAAACAGTATCGCCTTTGGTTCCTACAACAAGAGAATCAAACCTTCCCGTACCGGAAGTGACTGGCTGACCAAGGATGAAAAGGTTGTAGATGCGTATATTGCCGATAAGGACTGTGGCTTTATATTTACCGTAAACGGGTTCAAGACTCTGTCGGAACTGATTCGCCGTGCGAAAGACCCCAAAAATTTGGAGCATGTGCCCAAATCGTTGCCGCTTTATCTGGCGGCAGGTACCGAGGACCCGGTTGGGGACTACGGTAAAGGAGTCCAAAAGACCTATGATATGTATCGCAGGTACGGCATGGAGGATCTGTCATTAAAGATGTATGAGGGAGACAGACATGAGCTCCACAATGAGACCGATAAAGATGTTTTTATGCAGGATCTGGTCGCGTGGATTTCAAAGCATCTTGCAGGTTAGTACAGAGTTTGATATAATTTCTTTTTGATTTTCGAGTGAGGTTTTCATGAGTGATATTCTTGAAGAATCATACGAAATAAGGTGGGCCGAAAAAGAAGACTGGCAGACGACCATGGATTTGGTGTGGAAAACATTCATGGAATTTGAAGCCGCGGATTATACAGAAGAAGGCATTACCAATTTCCATGATTTTATTTCCAATGGGAAGATATACCATATGTTTGAAAATGGTACCTATCCCATGCTGGTTGCCTGTCGTCCGGGCAGGATTATCGGACAGATTTCTGTACGGAACAGAAATCATATATCGCTTCTGTTTGTAGATAAGGCCTATCACCGGCATGGTGTGGGGCGAGCCCTTATGGACAGAATGGGCGATTTTCTGAAAAACGAATGCGGGGAAGCCTTTATGTCAGTCATGGCGGCACCTTACGCAATTGGATTTTACCGTAAATGCGGGTTCCATGTATGTGGACCCGAAAAAGAATACGCAGGCATTCGGGTAATGCCGATGGAGAAATTTTTGTAGGTGAATTATGAGCAGGATTTTTGATTTGGACGGACCCGTCCTTGGAACACTAAACAAAATAGCAGACCTTTTATGGCTGAATATTCTGACAATTATATGTTGTCTGCCGGTTTTTACAATCGGTGCTTCCTTATCGGCGGCACATTATGTATGTCTGAAACTCTACCGTGGTGAAGAAGGCTATGTGACCAAGGATTTTTTCAAGGCATTTAAAATGAATTTTGCGCAGGGCTCTGCATTGGGGGTACTATGCCTGGTGCTTGCAGCAGTGTTTGTAACAGATTTCGTGGTTACCAATAAAAACTTTGCTTATTATATTGAACTGCCGCAGATATTTCACATATTGATAATGGCCGCTTTTATCTTGTATTTATTTTTCCTGACATGGGTATTTCCCGTGCAGGCCAAGTTTATCAATACCATACCCAAGACCATTAAAAATGCATTTGCCCTCAGTATGGTGAAATTTCCTCAGACCATTGCTATGATTGTGGTTTATGCGTGTCCCTGGGTTGCGCTGTGGCTTACGGATTTTTATCTGGTTCCGGTTGTCCTGATGTTCGGATTTTCCGTACCCATTTTCTGCAGTGCAGCACTCTACAGTAAATTTTTCCAGAAACTGGAAGACAATATCAGGGCCAAACAGGAACAAAATGAGTTAGAAGTGGGCGAATCAGAACAAGAACCGGGAACAGAACCGGGAGAAAACAGTCCTGAGGAAGAGGAGTAACTTTTTTCATGAAGGAAGAAAGAATGCGCAATATCATATTTCGATGGCTCATTCCGGGTGGTGCGTTTATTGCCGCAGTCACCCTGCTTTTGGTGCGCTTTTCTTCCGTAAGCCAGTCTCAGGAGCGGGAAAAAATTGAACATAATATTCTGGTTTCGGCCCAGTATCAGGCAGACGAGGTTTACAGTACTCTTTATTCCATTCTGAGGGGTTCCGATATTGTGGCATCTTATATGGTAAACGGAGGGGATGAAGAAAACCTGGAAGCGGTAGTGAAATCCATTCAGGGAATGTCACTTATATATGATTACATTTTCTATGATGCGAGTGGCAGGAGTTATCACATCTGCGGAGAGGATCTGACGGAGGAAGAAATCGAGTTTTATGGAGAACTCTGTAAACGGCGCCGGGGAATGGATTATCTTTACAGCCCGATTTCCGGAAACGAAGAATTTATGGTGGTTTCCCGTATCGATACGGAGGATGCGGAGAATCAATACATTATCTGCTTATATAATCTGAGCGGACTGGACAAAGTTCTGCGCAAAGATGAACTGTACTCCAGATCTTTTTATGTGCTGATGACAACGGAGGGGCGGGTTTTAACCACCTTTGGACAGGAGGATAAGCTGAGTTTTATAGCGGATGATTATCTGAGTGCACTGCGTCCCAAACTGGACAGTATTACTCCCATTGAGATTATGAAGGCACGTATCAAAAGCAGCAACAGTTGCGTGATTCCGATTTCGGCAGAAGGAGAGAAACGGACAGTGGCTCTTGTACCTGTAGGTTTACAGTATTATCTGGTTGTGGGAGTGGATCAGGAATATGTGGACCTTCTTGTGGAAAATGCATGGATGCCGGTGCTTTCCATTGCATGGCAGCTCATGGGTGTTTTGGCACTGTTTGTAATCGTGGTTATAGTTGTTAACATTATAGCGAAAATCCGCAGCGAAGAGAAAAAGAAAACTCTGGAAAATAAGGCGGATACGGACCAGCTCACCGGACTGTATAATAAAATTGCAACAGAAAAATACATCAAAGAGCATTTGAAGACACATCCGGATGAAAAGGCCATGATGATTCTTCTGGATGTGGATAATTTCAAGAAAATCAATGATACCATGGGACACGCATTCGGAGACGAAGTACTGCAGACCCTGGGGCGTCAGATCCGGGCGGAATTCAGGGCTTCCGATATACTTGGACGCATCGGCGGAGACGAATTCATGATTCTTCTGTGTAACATGAAGGATACCGGAATCATCCGGAACGAAGCAGGGCGCATAGAGCGTTTCTTTAAACAGTTTCAGGCCGGAGAGTACGTAAAGTATTCTGTAACGGCCAGCATCGGTGTCTCTGTTTTCCCGGAAGACGGCAACAGTTTTGAAGATTTGTATAAGAATGCGGACAGCGCATTGTATATGGCAAAAAAACGAGGCAAAAACCAATTGGCATTTTATGGAGATGACACAAAAGATACGGAAAATTAGGGATTGGGCAACTTGTACATTCCAAGACAAAAAGTTTGTGAAATAATGTTATAGCGGGAAATGTATTTTTTCGCTATACTTAAACAAGACAGTCGTATATTACGAATTCAAGCGTTCAAAGCTTTAAATAAGAAAGGAGTCATTAATTATGGCAAGTTTATCATTAAAAAATGTCTGCAAGGTATATCCTAACGGATTTGAAGCAGTTAAGAACTTCAATCTTGAGATTGCAGATCAGGAGTTTATTATTTTCGTAGGTCCTTCCGGATGTGGTAAGTCTACTACCCTTCGTATGATCGCAGGTCTGGAAGATATTTCCTCCGGTGAATTGAGAATCGGTGACAGATTAGTTAACGATATCGAACCTAAGGACAGAGATATTGCGATGGTATTCCAGAACTATGCTCTGTATCCTCACATGACAGTATACGATAACATGGCTTTCGGTCTTAAGTTAAGAAAAGTTCCGAAGGATGAAATCGACAAGATGGTTAAAGATGCAGCTAAGATCCTTGACCTGACTCCCCTCCTTGACAGAAAGCCCAAGGCTCTTTCCGGTGGTCAGAGACAGCGTGTTGCTATGGGTCGTGCTATCGTACGTAATCCTAAGGTATTCCTCATGGACGAACCTCTTTCCAACCTGGATGCTAAGTTACGTGTACAGATGCGTATCGAAATTGCAAAATTACATCAGAGATTAGGTACCACCATCATCTACGTAACACATGACCAGACAGAAGCTATGACTCTGGGTACCAGAATTGTTGTTATGAAAGATGGTGTTATCCAGCAGGTTGATACACCTCAGAACTTATATGAGAAGCCTCAGAACCTCTTCGTTGCAGGTTTCATGGGATCTCCTCAGATGAACTTCTTAGATGCAGTAGTAGAAGTTGATGGTGATGTTGCTAACCTCAAGATTGCAGGCCACAGCATTCCTCTTCCTCCTGCTAAATCCAAAAAACTTATTGATGGCGGTTATGACGGAAAGACAGTTACCTTCGGTATTCGTCCTGAAGATGTTTATGATTCCGAAATGTACATCGAAGCTTCTCCTAACAGCGTATTTGAATCTACCATCAAAGTATACGAATTACTTGGTGCAGAAGTTTACTTATACTTTGATCTTGAAGAGTTCCCTGTAACTGCAAGAGTAGATTCCCGTACAACTGCAAGACCTGGCGATACTGTTAGATTTGCACTTGACGTTGAGAAGATTCACGTATTTGATAAAGATACAGAGCAGGTTATTACCAACTAGTTAGAAACTTTGGGGGGTGCATAAGCACCCCCGTTTTTTATTAAGGAGTGTCATGTATGATATCAAAGCAGATTATTCAGAATTGTATAGAAGAACTAAAATCCATTACGAAGGTAGATTTGTTTGTTTATGATACAAATGGTTCTTTACTCGCAGAAACAGGTGGTACCATTGCTGTTACGGCCACAATTATTGAGGAGTTTTCTTCCTCATCCGCAGATACACAAACGGTTGGCAGCGACCATCTCTTTAAGATTATGGATGAAGGGGAAGTTATTTATATTCTGGTGGCGACCGGTGCCGGTGATAATGCGTATATGATTGGCAAGGTGGCAGTATGTCAGTTCCAGAATCTGATTGTCGCCTATAAGGAAAAGTTTGACCGTAATAACTTTTTCCAGAATTTGATTTTGGATAATTTACTTTTAGTAGATATTTACAATCGTGCCAAAAAACTGCACATTGAGACTACAGTGCCCAGAGTGGTATTTCTGATTGAGACAAAAACAGAAAAGGACAGCATTGTTGCGGAATTATTGCGGGGTATGTTTTCCACACAGAGCGGGGACTATGTAACATCCGTTGACGAGAACAATATGATTTTGATTAAGGCGTTGGAGGAAGGTTACACACACGACGATCTTATGGAAATTGCCGATAATATTGTAGGCATGATGAATGCCGAAGCGATGCTGAATGTCAAGGTAGCATTCGGTACCGTGGTGCAGGAATTAAAAGATGTGTCCAAATCCTACAAAGAAGCAAAAATGTCCCTGGATGTAGGCAAAATTTTCTATGCTGAACGTAATATAATGGCCTACAGTACCTTGGGAATCGGACGTCTGATTTACCAGCTTCCCATCAATTTGTGTAAGATATTTATCCAGGAAATTTTTGGCGATTCCATACCGGAGGAGCTGGATGAGGAGATGTTGGGAACCATCAACAAGTTCTTTGAAAATAACTTGAATGTATCCGAAACATCCAGACAGTTGTTTGTGCATCGCAACACTTTAGTATACCGTATTGAGAAGATCCAAAAGAGTACCGGCCTGGATATCCGTACCTTTGATGATGCGCTGACCTTCAAAATTGCCCTCATGGTTGTAAACTATATGAAATACCTGGAGTATTAGGAAAGTACCGCTTACGATTTCTTTTCTGATAAAAGGGATATCATAAATCCTATCCCAAAGTATACGCATAAAAGAATAAAGTGACGCAGAGAATAATAAAATGAGTCGTAAAGTGTATCAAATGGTATAATCATTACGGTAGCCGTGAAAACGATACCCAGTATGGCATGTTTGGTATAAACAGGGTAACGGTCATACAGGTGATTGATAAAACGGGACAGGAACAGGATGGTCAAAAGACCGCCAATGCCACCGGGAATCAGTACCGGAAGGGAAAAATGCCCGAGACCATTAACAAAAGGAGTATAGAGTCCCAGAGGCATAAGAAGCGTGGAAAAGCTCATGCCGGGAGCAATCACACTGAGTGCCAGACAGAATCCGCAGAAAAGATACCAGAAGAAATTGGGTTTAATCTGGAAGGATGACAGACGAAGAGTTAATAAAAGGAGAAACATAAGGAATCCTGCAATTAGCAGGAAAAGTATGGGGGACAGCCTGTGTACCGGGGCTGTCCCTTCTTTGGCTTCCCGATACAGAGCCGGAACCGTTCCTAAAATAATGCCGGCAAAGAGGCAGAGGCATTCATTGGGATAACGGGTCAGGAAAAATCCCAGAATCCGCGCAATACCAAGAAAACCCAGTGCATACCCTAAAAAATAGGGAAACAGCTTCGGAAAATGAGTACGAAAGCGCGCCTTTGGGTCTGCCAGAAATTCCATCATGGGTTTATAAACCCCGAATACAACACTTAAAACCCCTCCGGAAATGCCGGGGAGTACGGCACCTAAACCAATCAGGGCTCCTTGTAATATCTGTAAAAAAATATTTGTGCTCATAAATTCACTCCATGGAATAAACAGTACCGGTCTGGTTTATTTTATGAAAGAAATAAAAAAATCATACTTCTAAATTTTCTAAGAAAAGTTCCGATATACATTACAGATGTTTCAGGCCAAAACATTAAAATCATGAAAGTCGCCACGGATGGTATGTAAGAGGAAAAGGATGCCTTTTATCTGCCATCTTTGTTTTTTATCCGGCATGGAGGTCAGAAAAAAGCAAGGGACTTAAAAGGGGGTACCATTTGAAAATTGATTCCAGCGTAATAGGAATGGAATCCGCAAGAAGATATACATCTTCACAGAAAAGAACAGCTAAATTTGCCGTAATGGATTACAAGGGCAAGGAAGCACATGAAGAAAAGACGAACAAAGAAGAGGACGGTGAGGAACCTGTGATGGAACTTAAAGAGCGGGTAAACCTCATGCGTACCAATCGTATCAATCTGAAGGCAAGTGGGCAGACAGCCATGGATTCTTTGAGGCAGCAGGCAATACGTTCCATCTTTGCAATGATCTTCGGAATAGAACGAACCGACAAAATATTTGGTGATTCTATTTCAGGTAAATACACTATGGAACAAGTAAGTCCTAACCAGAATTCCTTAAGCCTTGTCGTTTCGGAAGAATTCTATTATGAAGAATCGGAGCAGACAAGCTTTGATGCAACCGGTCTTGTGAAAACCGCAGACGGAAGGGAAATAGCCATTAACTTAAATGTGAATATGTCCCGTCGTTTTTCGGAATACTACAAGAATGAGATGCAGGTTATGAAGGTGAACACCTGTGATCCCCTGGTACTGAATTTTGACGGGGGAGCACCGGAATTGTCCGATCAGAAATTCTTTTTTGACCTGGATGCGGACGGAGAAGAGGAACAGATTTCCATGCTTGGTTCCGGCAGCGGATATCTGGCGTTGGACAGAAACGAGGATGGAAAAATCAATGACGGAAGTGAACTTTTCGGGCCGGATTCCGGGGATGGCTTCCGGGATCTTGCAGCCTTCGATGAAGACGGAAACGGCTGGATTGATGAAAATGATTCCATCTTCGAAAAATTAAAGATCTGGTGTCAGGATGAAGAAGGCAACAGCGTTCTCTATACCTTAAAGGAAAAAAATGTAGGAGCCATCTGCTTACATAATGTGTCCACAGACTTTTCCTTAAATGGGGCAGGCAATGTACCTAACGGAATTGTTAAGAGTACAGGACTATTCCTCTATGAAAGCGGCCTGGCCGGTACCATCCAGCATCTGGATTTAGCACAGTAAAAAACAATTTAAAAATGAATCGTCAATAGTTTTCAAAAAAACATGCATGAATTGTGCATGTTTTTTTCGTATAAAATCTGTAGATATGTCAAAACTATGCATACAGGAAATGCAAACAAAAGGAAAGGGTGAAAATATATTATGAGGCGACAAAGCAGCTATAACCGCAACAGAAAGGATGTTGCAAAAAAGGAGAAAATTATCATGATAACCACGTCTGCCTTGGTTTTGGGAGCACTGACCATGACCGGTGTGTATGTGAAAAACGGGCAAAACAACAAGCAGGACGGGTATCAGATTGATTACGAAAGTTTGGAAAAGAATGTAGAAGATGAAATTGACAGGCAGATTTCAGGGCAGCTGCCTTCTATTACGACAAAGGAAAACACTACAGCAAACGATAATGAAACGGCAAGACAGACAACCAAGGGGCATGGTATGTCAGAGGGCATCGCATCTCTTCCGGAAAACAATGCGGATGACCTGGATTATTTTCCTATGGAACCGGTTGATTCTGCCAATGTGGAAATTGCGGATGGGACCGGAGAAGAAGACATCCCGGATAAGCCCGTAGAAGAAGAGATACCGGATGAGAAGGCGGAGAAAACCAATACCGGTAAGGTGGAGATTGCGGAGAAAGAGCTTCATTTTAATGCAGAAAACGGCATTGTATGGCCTATTTCAGGAAGTATACTGATTCCCTACAGCATGGACGGAACCGTTTATTTTAAGACCCTGGATCAGTATAAATATAATCCGGCCATGATTATTTCGGCAAAAGAAGATACCGCTATTACGGCATCGATTCCCGGAAAAGTAGTAAGTGTTTTTTATGATGATGAAATTGGAAACGGCGTAAAAGTAGATATTGGTGACGGTTATGAAATCACATACGGACAGTTAAAGAATATTGCCGTAAAACAGGGAGACTATCTGGAAAACGGTACCCTTATCGGTTCCGTGAATGCACCCACCAAATACTATGTGTTAGAAGGTGCCAACCTTTATATCAAACTCTGTAAAGACGGGGAACCGGTGGATCCCATGCACCCTTCAGGAGAAATCATAGAATGATCATAACGGGAGGAAAGATTTTGACCATGGCAGGTCCCGTTTATGAGAACGGGACCGTGGAAATCGAGAAAGGAAAGATTAAAGCGGTTTATGAAGGCAGATTCCGGGAAACACCCGGACCCATCATAGATGCTCGCGGAGCCTGGGTCATGCCCGGGCTTGTGGAAGCACACTGCCATGTGGGAATCACGGAAGAGAAAAAGGGAGTGGAGGGGGACGACTGCAATGAAAATGTGGACCCCATCACTCCCTATCTTCGTGCAATTGATGCCATTAACATGATGGACCCTGCCATTGCGGATGCAAGGCGTGCCGGAATTACCACAGCCATGATTGGACCGGGGAGTTCTAATGTAGTGGGCGGGCAGTTTGCCATAGTAAAATTGAAGGGCCGCTGTGTGGATGATGCACTGGTAATGGCACCGGCAGCCATGAAAATTGCTTTCGGTGAAAATCCTAAGGTAAATTATTCGGGAATGGGGAAGAGCCCTTCCACCCGGATGGCTATTGCCGGCATGCTCAGGAAAGAACTGTTCCGGGCAAAACAGTATATGGAAAAACGAAAGAAAGCGGGAGCGGAAAAGGAGTGGGAACCTGATTTTACACTGGAACCATGGGTGCCGGTTTTTGAAGGAAAAATCCCACTCAAAGCCCATGTACACCGGGTGGACGATATTTTTACCGCCATACGAATTGCAAAGGAGTATGGACTTCGTATGACCTTAGATCATTGCAGCGAGGGGCATTTAATAGCGGATGAGATTAAGAAGACCGGCTTTCCGGCTATTGTAGGACCTGACCTTTCCAGCCGCAACAAGATAGAAGTCCAGAACGTGGCATTCAAAACGGTGGGAGAGCTCTGCAAGGCGGGTATTCTTACTGCGGTGACCACGGACCATCCGGTATCTTTATTAAAATCCCTGCCCATCTGCGCAGGACTTGCGGTAAAAGCCGGACTCCCCATGGAAGAAGGATTAAAGGCCATTACCGTAAATCCCGCAAAAATACTGGGGATTTCTGACCGGGTAGGGACCCTTGAGGTTGGAAAAGATGCCGATATTGCAATCTTTACAGGCAATCCCATGGATGTTTTTACGGACGTTTTATATACCATCATTGATGGGGAAATTGTGTATGAAAAAGAAAAGGATAAAATAGATTAAAAAAGGCATGGAGGGTTTACCATGCTTTTTTTTCATGATACAATGAAAGGCGAATATAATGAGAACAGGTACGTGATAATTCACGTTTATGATAGGAGGCAATTATGAATATTGTAGTTTTAGCCGGTGGAATCAGCACAGAAAGAGATGTATCTTTAATTTCCGGTAAGATGATTTATGGTGCTGTAAAAAGAAATGGACATAAAGCGATTCTGCTGGACGTTTTTTTAGGTTATGAAGGGGATATTGATCATATATTTGATAAAGAAATTGACTGGGAAGCACAGGTGACCGGTATCAAAGAAACCAATCCCGATATCGAAAAGGTTAAGAGCCTGCGTCCCGGCTGGGAGAAGAATTTCTTCGGTCCCAATGTCATCAGACTTTGCCAGAGTGCGGATGTGGTGTTCATGGCACTCCATGGCGAAAACGGGGAAAACGGTAAGATTCAGGCATGCTTTGATTTGATGGGGATTACCTATACCGGTACTGATTATGTGAGCAGCGCACTGAGCATGGACAAAGGCCTGACAAAGGATATTTTCAGGCAGTATGGGATTCCATGCCCCCAGGGTATCCGTTTAAAAAAGGATGAGGAAGATCCTCATACGGTTCCCTTCCCCTGCATTGTGAAGGCAAGCTGCGGCGGTTCCAGTGTGGGAGTGAGCATTGCACGAAAGCCTGATGAATATGAGAGCGCCAAGAAGGAGGCATATAAATACGATAACGAGGCCATTATTGAGCAGTACATAGAAGGCCGTGAATTTTCCGTGGGTGTGCTGGATGGAAAGGCGCTTCCCATTATCGAAATCGCACCCCTTCAGGGATTTTATGATTATAAGAATAAATATCAGGCAGGAAGTACGGTGGAAACCTGTCCGGCAGTGCTTTCCGAGGATAAGACGAAGGAAATGCAAAATTACGCGGAAATGGCATTTAAGGCACTCAGGCTTAAAAATTATGCCCGCATGGACTTTATGATGGGAAAGGATGGTTCCGTATACTGTCTGGAGGCCAATACCCTTCCCGGTATGACACCTACTTCCCTGCTTCCCCAGGAGGCAGCAGCGGTGGGAATCAGTTATGAAGCCCTTTGCGAAAAACTGATTGAAATATCACTGAGAAAATAAAGGCAGACGGATTTCAGTAAAAATCCGGAAAAGAAAGAATAACAAGAATGAGGTTTCTATGAAAAATCTGACACTGAAAAATATTGCGGATGCCATCGGGGCACCCCTTAACAATGCAGAAGGAAAAGAGAACACAGAAATTACGTGTGCGGTGGTGGATTCCCGCAAAATTGAGCCGGGAGGGCTCTTCTTTGCAGCCAAAGGGGAAAAGGTGGACGGCCACAAATTTATCGGTCAGGTTTTAGAAAAGGGAGCTGCACTCATTGTCTGCACCAAAACCCCTGATGAGGTGGAAAAGGAACACGGCATTCCCACTGGTAACTGGGGGCCCTATATCATAGTGGAAGACAGTTACGATGCACTGAAAAAGGTGGCTACCTTTTACCGGGATCAGTTGGAAATCCCTATCGTGGGCATTACCGGCAGCGTGGGTAAGACCAGTACCAAGGAGTTTATTGCCACCGTACTTTCCGAAAAATACAGTGTATTGAAAACAGAGGGCAATTTCAACAATGAAATCGGACTCCCCATTACGCTCCTTCGAATCCGTGGGGAGCATGAGGCAGCAGTGGTGGAAATGGGAATCAGCGATTTTGGTGAAATGAGCCGTCTGGGTGCCATGGCAAAACCTGACATTTGTGTCATTACCAATATCGGACAGTGCCATTTGGAAAATCTTCACGACAGGCAGGGGGTCAGAAAAGCAAAAACGGAGATGTTCGATTATCTGAAAAACGGCGGAACGGTGTGCTTAAACCGGGACGACGATCTGCTTGCGGAGATTAAAGAGGTGAACGGAAAGCCGGTACATTTCTTTGGCCTTTCGGATGTGACGGAGGTTGTAAATAGAGGGCTTTTGGGAAGTGAGGCCATCTTACATATGGGGGATGAGAGTTTCCCGATTACCATTCATTTACCGGGGCTTCATATGGTAAAAAATGCTTGCGCGGCAGCCCTGGTGGGTCAAATTCTGGGACTGGATAAGGAGCAGATCAGAGCCGGTATTGAAAAGGTAAAACCGGTGGATGGAAGAAGTAACCTGATTTCCACAACGGATAAACTGATTATTGACGATTGCTACAATGCCAATCCGGTTTCCATGAAAGCCGCAATCGATCTTCTGAAAAATGCGGAAGGCAGAACCGTGGCACTTCTCGGCGATATGTTTGAACTGGGAGAAGATTCCGATATACTTCATGCTTCCGTAGGAAGTTATGCCGTACAAAAGAAGGTAGATGTCATCTGCCTTACCGGCGAAAATGCAAAGAATATGTATGAGGGTGCCCGTGCTGCGGGAGCGGTAATTCAGTCGGACAATGGCGGATGGAAGCCGCAGATTTACTATTTTAAGGACAGGGAAAGTCTTTTAGCCGATTTTAAAAATATTCTCAGACCCGGAGATACCGTTCTTGTGAAAGCATCCCACGGGATGGGCTTTGCGAAGGTAGTGGAGGAACTGAAAAAGATGTAGGATGTGTACCCCTTTTTGGTTGATGACTACCATTCAGGGGTATACTTAATAGGAGGAAACAGGATCCTAATAAAAGGAGGTGTAACAAACCAATTATGCAGCAATATACAGTAACCGGTATGAGCTGTGCCGCATGTACTTCCCGGGTGGAAAAAGCGGTAACAGGTGTGAAAGGAGTCACTTCCTGTTCGGTAAGCCTGTTGACTAATTCCATGGGTGTGGAAGGAACAGCATCCGCCGAGGAAATTATAGCAGCGGTTCGTGAAGCAGGATATGACGCTGCTCTGAAAAAAGGAAATAAAGACCAAACTATGCGTTTATCCTCCGATGAGGAAGCGCTGAAGGATAGAGAAACTCCTGTGCTAAAAAAACGGCTGATTGCCTCTCTGGGCTTTTGGATTGTACTGATGTATGTTTCCATGGGGCATATGATGTGGGGGTGGCCGATGCCGCCGTTCTTTAATGACAATCATGTGGCAATGGGGATTTTGCAGCTGTTGTTAACGGTTATCATTATGGTGATCAATCAGAAATTCTTTACAAACGGCTTTAAAAGCCTGTGGCATCGTGCTCCGAATATGGATGCATTGGTTGCATTAGGCTCTATGGCAGCCTTTGTCTACAGCACATTTGCCCTGTTTGCTATGACGGATGCCCAGGTTAAGGGTAACGTAGATGCAGTGATGTCGTATATGCATGAGTTTTATTTTGAATCTGCTGCCACGATTCTTGCACTGATAACATTAGGAAAAATGCTTGAGGCACGTTCAAAGGGAAAAACTACGGACGCACTAAAGGGACTGATGAAGTTATCTCCAAAGACTGCCACACTTCTGCAGGATGGTGCCGAGATAACTGTGCCAATCGAGCAGGTGGCAAAGGGAGATATCTTTGTAGTGCGTCCCGGTGAAAATATTCCTGTGGACGGAACTGTTTTGGACGGAAACAGTGCTGTAGATGAATCCACTCTGACGGGGGAAAGTATTCCTGTAGATAAGGCGGTCGGGAGTGCAGTTTGTGCAGGAACACTGAACCAATCGGGTTATATACGCTGTGAAGCGACGAGAGTGGGAGAAGACACTACACTCTCGCAAATCATTCAAATGGTCAGCGATGCGGCTGCGACAAAAGCACCGATTGCTAAGGTGGCGGACAAGGTGTCAGGGGTATTTGTACCTGCCGTTATGGTCATTGCGGTGATAACCGTTCTTGCATGGCTTCTCGTCGGCCAGACAGCAGGATTCGCTCTGGCACGAGGGATATCGGTATTGGTAATTAGCTGCCCTTGCGCGCTTGGTCTTGCTACACCTGTTGCCATCATGGTGGGCAATGGAATGGGAGCAAAACACGGTATTCTCTTTAAGACAGCGGTATCTTTGGAAGAGACGGGAAAGACACAAATCGTGGCACTTGACAAAACAGGAACGATTACCCGTGGAGAACCGGAGGTTACGGATATTATTCCGATTAATGTTAAGAATGAAAAGGAACTCTTGTCAATTGCCTATGCGTTGGAGAAAAAAAGCGAGCATCCTCTGGCATATGCAATCAATCAAAGAGCTGAGCTTGACGGACTGGCGGCAGATGAGGTCGAACAGTTTAGGATATTACCCGGAAACGGGATAACGGCATCCCTCGATGGCAAGGTTTTGTACGGAGGCAGTTATCAATTTATCAGCGGACAAATGCAGGTGTCTGATGAAATAAAAGTAAAGACCGATCATCTCGCGGAGGAAGGAAAAACACCGTTATTTTTTGCGCGTGACAGTGAACTTTGCGGTATTATTGCTGTAGCGGACACCATTAAGGAGGACAGCCCTCAGGCAATTAAAGAAATGCGGAATATGGGTATCCATGTGGTGATGCTGACCGGTGATAACGAACGCACAGCCAAAGCCATCGGAACAAAGGTGGGCGTGGATGAAGTAATTGCCGGAGTACTTCCTGATGGTAAGGAAAGCGTGATCCGCAGATTGCAGCAAGAAGGAAAGGTTATCATGGTTGGGGATGGCATCAATGACGCTCCGGCACTGACAAGTGCCGATATCGGAGTTGCCATTGGTGCGGGGGCAGATGTTGCGATTGATGCAGCAGATGTGGTGTTGATGAAAAGCAGTCTGTCCGATGTCTCTGCAGCCATCCGGCTAAGCCGTGCAACGCTACACAATATTCACGAAAACCTGTTTTGGGCATTCATTTACAACATAATCGGCATTCCTTTGGCAGCAGGATTATTTATAAGTGTACTGGGATGGCAGCTTAATCCAACGTTTGCTGCCGCCGCAATGAGTTTATCCAGTTTTAGCGTAGTGACCAATGCATTACGTCTAAATTTCTTTAAGATACATGATTCCAAACGGGATCATAAAGGAAAGACTAAATGGAAAAATACAATCGAAAAGGAGACAAATAGTATGGAAAAAACATTGAAAATCGAAGGTATGATGTGCGGACATTGCGAAATGCATACAAAAAAAGCACTCGAGGAAATAGATGGGGTAACGGAGGCTTCCGTAAGTCACAAGACGGGAACCGCTGTTGTAACGCTTGAGAAAAGTATATCGGATGATGTTCTTATTCAGGCTGTTGCCGCTCAGGGATATCAGGTTACAGATATTCAATGATTCATTGTTCCTGCCCGGATTATAGGAGTGTTCAGCGCATGGTTCCGAAAGGGTCCAGAACGACTAACATGGTCAGCACAAAAATAATACTGATGAAAACGGCAACAAATATTATAACACCCCCGGTCCGGTTCTTGGGAAAAGACGGAGCCGGGGTTATTTCTTCATAAAGAGGAAAATCATCCAGTTTCCGGAAAAGTTCATCGTACTCTTCTTCCGTACAGGCAAGTTCTGCCCGGCTGCTCACAATTTCAATCTGGTCCAGAAAATACAGGTATCGCTGGCATTCGAAGGAAACTCTTTCATATTCCGAGCGCATACTTGGTTCAGGCGGTCGTTTCCTTTGGTAAACGGGATGCCGTACCGGTGGCGGGGTTATCAGAACATCCTGATTTTCCCTATTCTGCATGTGGAGAAGAAGGCATTTAATAATTTGGAATACCCAGACAGGAATCGTGAAGGCAAAGAGAATCTGTGCCAGGCCGAACAGGGCTCTTAAGCGGGCTAAAATGGGAATCATGGTGAACAGATACTCGGCAAAGGAAATAAGTGCAGGCACCCCTAAGAGGATGCCTGCATAATAAAAGATTCCAACCTGCACTTCCTTAATTCTTTTTTCAATGGCGGCACGGTGGAATTCACAGGTTTTTAACTCAAATTCCAGCGTGTGTCTTTTTTTGTCAATTTCGTAAAGAAGGGTTTCTTTGGTCATGGAATTGTCCTCATGGTAACATGCTATTCTCTGCCTTTAGCTTCTTCGGGAAAATATTCTGCTTTATTTCTAAAATAGGTCTCTTCGATAACCGATTTAACCGTATTTCCAATGATTTTTCGTTCCTCTCTGGAGAGCTGCTTTACATCGATGGGCGTACCGTATTCAATGATTACGGTCGCTTTTTTAATCTTGGGAAGATGGTCTTCAAAAATGGCGGCGGAGTTTACAATTGTCATGGGTACAATGGGAACTCCGGCTTTTTCTGCAATTTTAAAGCTGCCTTCATGAAAAGGAAGAAAGGTATCGGCGGTTTTGTTGCGGGTACCTTCAGGGAAGATGCAGATGGAAATACCGGATTTTGCTTTTTCAACCGCTTCCAGAATGGTCTTGAGTCCCTCTTTTACGTTCTCACGGTCCAAAAAAAGGCAGTGCAGGTATTTCATCCAGACGGATAAAAGAGGAACCTTTAACATTTCTCTTTTAGCAATGTAACCTGTGGGACGGGGAACTTTCGGGTAAGTTAAGATGATGTCATAAAAACTGCGATGGTTTCCTACATACAACACGGCGGTATCGTTGGGAACATTTTCAAGCCCTTTTATAATAACCTTGGTGCCGCTTAAAACCCGTACCACGCGAAATGCCCAGTTTACGATTGCCAAAGAACTTTTACTTTTGACATCCATGTTAAATTTGCCGATAATCCATTCCACAATCATAATGGGAATGGAGAGCACTAAAAATAAAACTACAAAAAGTATTACTACGATAAAACGAATCATGGCGTTCTCCTAAACAATGATATGGCATATTATACCACAGTTTCAGGAAAACGCCAACAGGGGTCGGGCAAGATAACAATTAATTTACCCCTTCATTACCGGAACGTTACTCAAAAATCACTTCTTTATCCAGATTCTCTGTCTTTAGCACTATGTAGGGATAGGAGGGAGAACCACTCGTGACTTCGTCACCGGTAGGTCCAAGCAGGCTGGTATTTACTACAATATTATTATCTGTAAGATAAAGATCGTTGACGGCAATGCTGTAGCCGCCGGTTTTCTGCTCCCCATATCCGATGCATAAATACAGATTTTCTCCGTCACTGTAGGAGAAGGCAAAGGCCTCTTTCTGTTTCAGCGCAATCATTTCCTTTAGTTCTGTAGGAATCATTTCCTCGGAAAGTACCGTAAAATCAAGATCCCGTAATTTGGGATCCTCATCGGCATTTACGGTACAGCCTGTCAGGAAAAAGCAAAGTGTACAAATAGACAGAAGTAGGAAGTTTTTCATTTTTCTGCGGATAGAATTCATTATTACTCCATAAAATTTGATTATTCTATTTTATGAGAGATGGCCTAAAAGTATGAAAGAAAGGCAAACTCTTAGTAGGCAATTATCGGGATGTGTGCTATAATGAGCGTTAGCGAGGAAATTTCAGAAACGAAGGAGGTTTTCCATGCTTTTACTGACGAATGCATATCTGATGAATCCTGCCACAAAGCAGGAGGGCATCTGTGATATTTTAATAGACGAAGACCGGATTGTAAGAATTGCCCCTAATCTGAAAGAGGCGGTACGGGAAGAGGATAATGTGGAAATCTTGGATGCGGCAGGGCTTGTTGCAGCTCCCGGACTGGTGGATGTCCACTCGCATTTCAGGGATCCGGGATTTACCCATAAAGAGGATATTTTGAGCGGGGCAAAGGCTGCAGCAAGGGGAGGATATACCACGGTTGTACTGATGGCAAATACGAAACCCGCGGTGGATAATGCAGAAACCCTGACCTATGTTTTGCAGAAGGGGAAAGAAACCGGTATTCACGTGGAGACCTGCGCTACCGTCACGGTGGGCATGAAAGGTCAGACCTTAGTGGATATGGAGTCCCTGCTTCAAAAAGGAGCCGTAGGCTTTACCGATGACGGAGTCCCCATTCTGGATGAAGAGTTGGTAAGGAGAGCTATGGAAAATGCAGAAAGCCTGGGTGTACCCATCAGTTTTCATGAGGAAAATCCGGCTTTTATAGATAATAACGGTGTCCATGCGGGCAAGGCGGCAGCCCACTTTGGAATCGGTGGTTCTAAAAGAGAAGCGGAAATAGATCTGGTAAAACGGGATCTGGAAATTGCCCTGCAAACCGGTGCCTGCATCGATATTCAGCATATCAGCACTAAGGAAGCGGTGGAACTGGTGCGTCAGGCAAAAAAACGTGGGGATAATATTCACGCAGAGGCCACACCCCATCATTTTACCCTGACCGAAGAAGCCTGCATTCAGTACGGTACTCTGGCAAAAATGAATCCTCCGCTCCGGGAGGAAGCAGACCGGCAGGCAGTGATAGAAGGCCTGAAAGACGGAACCATTGACCTGATTGCGACGGATCATGCTCCCCACAGTAAAGAAGAAAAAGAAAAGCCCATTACCGAGGCCCCCAGTGGGATTATCGGATTAGAAACAGCGCTTTCCCTGGGAATCACGGAACTGGTGGAAAAGAATGAAATGACACTTATGTCACTTCTTGAAAAGATGACCGTGAATCCGGCCCGTATGTATCATCTGGATGCCGGCTATCTGGCGGAAGACGGCCCCGCAGACCTGGTTTTATTTGACAGGAATGCGACCTGGAAGGTGGGAGAATATGCTTCCAAGTCCGCCAACAGCCCCTTTACCGGCTGGGAATTAAAAGGAAAGGTCAAATATACCATCTGCGCAGGCAAAATTGTGTACAGGGCGTAGGTTCTCGACCCTTCGGGTCGGAACAAGTTGACGCAACCTATCGGTTGCTGTTCTCGATTTTCTTCGAAAATCGGAACAAGTTAGGAGGTTCATCATGAAGAAAATGAAAGTTACCGCCGTGGTGATTTCCCAGAAGGAAATCGCACCGGACATTTATGACATGTGGTTAAAAACAAAACTGGCAGCCGGTGCTGTTCCGGGACAGTTTGTGTGCCTCTATCCCAAGGACAAAAGTACTCTTTTGGTTCGTCCCATCAGTATTTGTGAAGTAAAAAAGGATGAGGAAATGCTTCGTCTGGTTTACCGCATTGCCGGAAAGGGAACCAGAGAGTTTGCCGGGTACAAGGAAGGAGAAACGGTTGAAGTCCTGGGTACATTGGGCAACGGTTTTCCCTATGAAAAAGCAAAGGGTAAGAAAGTCTTTTTAATGGGTGGGGGCATTGGTATTCCACCCATGTTAGAACTTGCCAAAGAAATGGATGCCGACAAACAGATTGTAGTCGGATACCGTAATCAGGATACTTTCTTAAAGGACGACCTGGAAAAATACGGTAAGGTCTATATTGCAACAGAAGACGGCAGTGTGGGAAGTAAGGGAAACGTGATGGATGCCATCCGCGAAAATGCTCTTGAGGCGGATATGATTTTTGCCTGTGGGCCCATGCCCATGCTCCGGGCCATCAAAAAGTACGCAGAAGAAAAGGGCATTCCCACTTATATTTCCCTGGAGGAGCATATGGCCTGCGGTGTTGGTGCCTGCCTTGGCTGTGTGGTTAAGACCAGAGAGGTGGACCATCATTCCCATGTAAATAATGCCCGTATCTGCACGGAGGGTCCGGTATTCGAAGCAGGGGAGGTAGAAATCTGATGAATACAAGTGTAAATATTGCAGGGGTTACATTTAAGAATCCCGTCATGACGGCTTCCGGCACCTTTGGTTCCGGCATGGAATACAGTGAATTTGTGGATTTGAATAAGCTTGGTGCAGTGGTGACCAAGGGCGTTGCCAATGTGCCCTGGCCGGGAAATCCCACTCCCAGGGTTGCCGAGGTTTACGGCGGTATGTTAAATGCCATCGGGCTGCAGAATCCCGGCATCGATGTCTTTATGGAAAGGGATATTCCTTTCTTAAAACAGTATGATACCAAAATTATCGTAAATGTCTGTGGAAAAACCGTGGAAGATTACGTGGACGTTGTGGAAAAACTTTCCGACAAGCCGGTGGATATGCTGGAAATCAATGTTTCCTGTCCCAATGTGAAGGAAGGTGCCATTGCATTTGGTCAGAAGGCAGATGCCTTGTTTGGCATTACTTCGGAGATTAAGAAGCATGCCAAGCAGCCCATTATCATGAAGCTGAGCCCCAATGTGACGGATATTACCGAGATGGCAAAGGCGGCTGAGGCAGCGGGGGCGGATGCACTGTCTTTAATTAATACTCTGACCGGTATGAAAATTGACATTCACAGAAGATGTTTTGCACTTGCCAATAAGACCGGCGGTATGTCCGGTCCTGCCATCAAACCGATTGCGGTCCGCATGGTTTATCAGGTGAGAAATGCGGTGCAGATTCCCATTATCGGCATGGGAGGCATCAGCAACGCAGAAGATGCCATCGAGTTCATGCTTGCTGGAGCCACTGCGGTAAGCGTTGGCGCGGCAAATTTCTTTAATCCCTACGTTACCGAAGAAATCGTGAAGGGAATCGAAGATTATATGACCCGTTACGGAGTAGAAGACATCAATGAACTCATCGGTGCAGTAAAATAATATACGATTTTTATCATTTTTCTTAACCTTCCCACATATATTGCTATAAGCAAGAAAATGTCGGAGGTTAAGAAAGTGGAATTAATCAGGAAAAATATACATATGGATCGTACGAAATGTTTTTGTAATACACAGATAACCCTTGAAGAGGATGTGAATGTTCCGGACGTCAAACCGGATGTAAACAACATCATCTATGACAAGGCAATCGTACAAGTCGAAGAAGTCAAACCTACGGAAGATCATGTGCTTGTGAGGGGGAGGCTTCTTTTTTCTGTCTTGTACCAGTCAGGGGACGAAAGTCAGAAACTGGTCCTTTTAGAAGGTAAGATTCCTTTTGATGAGCAGCTTTATATGGAAGGAGTGTCTTCCGGGGATGCCGTGGTTGCAAAGGCAGTGGTGGAGGATTTGCAGGTAAGCACCATCAATTCCAGAAAATTGTCGGTGCAGGCACTTTTGGGAATCCGAGCCTTCGTGGAAGAACTCTATGATGAGGAAATCAGTGAAGATATTTACTTTGAAGAGGAGATGCCTCTGGAATACCGCAGGGAAACAAAGGAGATTGCAGAAATTGCCATTTTAAAAAATGATATACTCCGTATCCGGGAAGAAATCGGTATTCCCCAGAATTATCCCAATATTTTTCACATTCTCTGGGACGAAGTGGACTTTGAAGATCTGGAATTTCGGCCTAAGGATGAATGTATCCAGGTGCAGGGGGATATTCATGTATTTTTCCTTTATGAGGGAGAAGGGGAGGAAACGCAGATTCGTGCCCATGAGACCACTATCCCCCTCAATCAGACCTTGGAATGCCATGGTGCAAAGGAGGGAATGCTTGCGGATATCGGCTACGAGACCGGACATAAGGAACTGGAAGTTCATCCGGATTTTGACGGAGAAGAAAGAATGCTCTCCCTGGAGATGGTGCTTGATATTTCCATGCGCCTGTACGAGGAAGACAAGGTGGATATGATTACCGATGTTTACGGGGTGAAAAAGGAAGTGGAGTGTGAAGAAAAGGAAGCACAGCTTCGACAGGTTTATATGCAGATTTGCGGAAAAAATAAATTCACGGATAAGATTACCATGAAGGAGGAAGGACAGATTCTGCAGGTACTGCATGCCTGTGAAATGGCTACCGTGGACAGTAAGCAGATTGTGGAAAACGGTATTCTGATTGAAGGGAGCATCAATGTTAAGGCACTGGTCATCACAGATGATGATCACGCACCCTACCGATGTGTCAGCAAAGTGGCTCCCTTTAGTTATACTCTGGAGGTCCCCGGTATTCTGCCCACCGATACTTTTAAACTGGATTACAATGTGGAACAGCTTCAGGTATCCATGATTTCCGGAGATGAACTGGACGTTAAAGCCATCCTTTGCTTCAAGACATGTGTCTTTAGAAGCATCACGGTTACCTACATGGATTCCATCCGTCTGCAGGATATGGACCCTGCAAAGATGGAGGAAATGCCTGGAATGGTCATTTACGTAGTGGGAAATGACGAACAACTGTGGGATATCGGCAAACAGTATTATGTCAGTGTGGATACCCTAAAGGAAATCAATGAACTGACTTCGGATGAAGTGCATCCGGGTGATAAATTACTTCTGGTAAAAGGATAGTTTAGAGGTTAATGTTAAGGGATAAATCTTCGGATTTGTCCCTTAAATATTTATATGCTGCATTTTGAAAATGAATTTGCTGCGGATATTATAAAGAGCGGAGACAGAGGCAGAAGGGCAATGTTTTGGAGAGGACCGGATGGTCATGGAGGATATATAGAAAATATCCATAATAAGCGTTATTTTCTAAATTTATTTAAAACGCTGATTTTTTGGGGGTCTAAATCAGCGCATATAAGTAAAAAGGGAAATTACGCTGACTTTTTTGCGATAACTGTAGGTAAAATTTTTAGAATCTTAAAAAAGCGCTGAAGGAAAAGCGTAAAATGTCAGCGTATTCAGAGAACAATGAATTTTGTACCTATTTCTCTAAAAGGGACACCAATTTAAGACTACTTTTTCAATAATGACCAGGCAAGCTTTTTAGTGTTTATCAGGCTATATTTGACAAAATCGGGAAAATTGTATACAATCTTTGTATACAAAAAACATAGTAAGTACAATTTAAGAACATAGCAATCTGAGGATAGAATTTGAGGATAGGATTATGGAAACATTGCAGATAGAAGGTTTTGCAAAAATTAATCTTGGACTGGATGTCGTAAGAAGATTGGAAAACGGGTATCATGAAGTAAAAATGGTCATGCAGACGGTAGGAATCTCCGATACCATTACTTTGAAAAAAATACCGGAGGGTATCTGTTTCTTTTCTGAAAGCGGGGAGATTCCCTGTGATGATACCAATCTGGCATATAAGGCGGCAAGACTGTTTCTGGAAGCACTGCGAGAGCGGGAAGACACATCCTGTCCCAATAAAGATACATCCGAGAATGTAGGGGGCATAGAGATTTCGTTGGAGAAACGGATTCCTGTGGCAGCAGGAATGGCGGGCGGCAGTACCGATGCGGCAGCAGTACTTCGCGGCATGAATGAATTGTTTCAGGCAGGATTTACCACCGAGGAATTGCAGAAAATCGGTTTAAAGATCGGGGCTGATGTGCCTTACTGTATCATGGGTGGAATCGCATTGGCAGAAGGAATCGGTGAAAAGCTGACAAGCCTGAAAAAAACAAAGGATATGCCTCTATTAGTTGTGAAACCGGATATTTTTGTATCTACGAAAGAGGTTTACCAGAGCCTGCATCTGGATGAAAATACAAATCACCCGGATATCGACGGCATGGTAAAGGCAATTGAAAAAGGGGATGCAGGAGCGGATGATATTATTCCTTATATGGGCAATGTCCTTCAGAATGTAACAGAAAAGATGCACCCCATTGTGAGACAGATTATTGACCGGATGGAAGCGCAGGGTGCAAAGAAAGCCATGATGAGCGGAAGCGGCCCCAGCGTATTCGGTATCTTTGAAACCGGAGAAGATGCGGAACGAGCAAAGGAATCGTTCGCTGATTACAGACAGGTCTTTGTAACCCATTTGGTATAGGAGGAATAGGGGTCGGAACAAGTTGACGCAACCTGTCGGTTGCTGTTCTCGATTCCTTCGGAATCGGAACAAGTTAGGAGGAAATATGCAGGATTTACAGGTAAAGATGGATGAGTTTCTGCCGCTTCGGGATGTGGTGTTTAATACCCTGAGGCAGGCTATTTTAACAGGTGAATTAGAGCCCGGTGAGAGACTGATGGAAGTACATCTGGCGGACCGGCTCGGCGTCAGCAGGACCCCTATCCGGGAGGCAATCCGCAAACTGGAACTGGAGGGCTTGGTACTCATGATTCCCCGGCGCGGTGCGGTGGTAGCGGAGATTACGGAAAAAAGCCTGCGGGATGTACTGGAGGTCAGAAGAACGCTGGATGCACTCAGTGTGGAACTGGCCTGCGACCGCATTACGGACCAGGAAAAGGAAGAACTGGTGAAAGCCTGCGATGCCTTTGAAAAGGCAACTGCGACCAGAGATCCAAAAAAAATAGCCGAGGCGGATGTTGCCTTTCACGACATTATTGTTAAAGCAGCCGGAAATGTGCGCCTGACACAACTGATTAACAATCTTTCCGAGCAGATGTACCGCTATCGTTTTGAATACATCAAGGATGAGAGTACCCACGAACAGCTCATAGCCGAACATCGGATTTTACTTGACTGCATTCAGAACAAGGATAAGGAAACCGCTGCAAAGACTGCAAAACTGCATATAGATAATCAGGAAAATTCCATTATCAAGCAATTATACAAGGACCAAGGCAAGTAAGCCATAGGCAAATCTTTTAGGTTAAGATAGGTTTAAGATGTGCAAATATGGCAACACTCCTTTTATCAGCAAGAAGGAGTGAGTGCATGAAAAAATTTATAAAAAATGCTTATGGTTTGTTTTTAGCCGCTGTGCTGTTTGGATTATTCTTTCCTGAGTTTCTCTTAAATTCCGATACGGTCCGGGCCTATTACATAGATGAGACCGGCAAGAAAATTTATGTGGAAGATTTGGATGGCAGGGAATTATATGAGGAACTCTTGCAGGCAGAGAATAAAGATATTACAATAAAGAGCAGATTGTGGGAAAACCTAAAACAATTTTGGAAAAAGGATTAAGGATATGTTGAGTAAAGAGGCTCCTATCGGGGTTTTTGATTCCGGTATCGGTGGTCTGACCGTGGTCAGGGAAATCATGCGTCAGATACCCAATGAAAAAATCGTATATTTCGGGGATACGGCACGCGTTCCCTATGGTAGTAAATCCAAGGAGACAGTTACCCGTTTCTCCAGACAGATTGTCCATTTTCTTGAAAGTCATAATGTAAAGACGATTGTAGTGGCATGTAATACGGCAAGTGCTTACGCCCTCAATGAATTGGAAAAGGAAATCGATATCCCCATTATCGGCGTGGTAAAACCCGGCGCGAAGGCAGCTTTCCAGACAACAAAGAATGGAAAAATCGGAGTCATTGCAACGGAAGCAACCATTAACAGTAAAATATACAGCCAGTACATAAAGGAACTTTCTCCTGATATGACGGTGATCGGAAAGGCCTGCCCGCTCTTTGTTCCCCTTGTGGAAGAAGGACTTTTGCAGGATCCTGTGACGGATGAAATTGCGCGAAGATACCTGACGGAGTTAATTGATCTTGACATTGACACCCTGATCTTAGGGTGTACCCATTACCCTCTCATTCGCTCCACAGTGGCAAAGATTATGGGAGAAAAGGTAACATTGGTTAATCCGGCTTACGAGACGGCGAGGGAATTAAAAGAAATGCTTACTGCAAAAGGATTGCTTCAAATGGAAGCCCCGGGCCTTGGCAGCAACCAGTACCAGTTTTATGTAAGTGATACCACGGACAAATTTATCCGTTTTGCAAATTCCATCATCAAGTATGGCATTCTCTCCGCAAAACAGGTAAATATTGAGGAGTATTAGAAATGACAAAGGAAATACTGTTGTCCGTAAAAGGACTGCATTATCAGGGCGCGGACGGAAATGACGAAATCGAAACCATAACCCCCGCCGAATATTACGATAAAGGCGACAGCCACTACGTGCTCTACGAGGAAATCATGGAGGGCATGGAAGTACCCGTTAAAAACGTGGTCAAGTTTAAGAATTCCTACCTGGAAATCACCAAAAAAGGCCCTCTTAGCGTCCATCTTCTTTTTGAAGAAGGCAAGAAGAACCTCACAAGTTACGCCACACCGTTCGGCAGTATTTTAATCGGTGTGGACACGGAGGAAGTGGAAGTAAGGAAAGAAGAACATTCCATAGATATCCGGGTAAAATACACATTAGAAGCCAATTATGAATTCCTCGCCGACTGCGAGTTGTCGATGGAGTTACGGGAAAACTGCCAAAGCGCCAAATAGAATAAAGTTAAAACACAAAAAAGCCCTACCCGCACGTTTTTTATCATTTCAGCGGATAGGGTTTTTTCTCATTGGTAAGTCCTAAAATATAATCAACACTTGTTTCATGAAACAGTGCCAGTTTAATCAGAATTGAGGTTGGCACATCATTCTCACCAGTCTCATATTTGGAATAGCCGGTTTGTGACATTGCCAGTATTTTTGCCATTTGGGTCTGGGACAAATCTTTATCTTCCCGCAAATCACGTATCCTTTGATACACAGAACCACCCCCTTACTAAAGTATATCCGACCAATTTCTGCACTTAGGCGCCTAACCTGTTTCAGGTTATTGATTTTTAACCTAAAACAGGTTATAATGCATGCGAAGACACTTATTATTATGTGACAAAAGGAGAGGAAAAGTATGCATAAGAAATCAAAAATACGCAGACGCCTGCCACTATCGTGGAAAATGACCTTTCCGCAGCGGGTATATCAGTAAACATTAAGGTGTCAACCGGAACTTTGGTGCTACTGCGGTCTATACAGAATTTTCCCTCATTTGGAATCCCTTTAAGGCAAATAAAGGCACATATATTGACGGAAAATGCTATTTGGTATCTATGCGGAAAAACTGTCAAAAAAGTATCCCTATTTTGGAAAAAAGGGATGCCAAATTATTGATACGCGGACCAGAATCCCATTTTCATCTTGACATCCACCCCCTTCTGTCCTACAATTACCTCATCGGTGGAAGTTCTTTTCCACGCGGATGGAAGTG
>CAMEIX010000002.1 GCA_945919075.1 uncultured Lachnospiraceae bacterium | reverse complement strand
GGCCGCAACTCATACAGAATAGCATGTATGTTTTTGTTTGTCAATAACTTTTTTCGACATTTTTATTTTGCTACTTTTGTCAAAATCTGCTGACACACAACGAATGTGAGTATAACATCCTTATTAGCGGATGTCAACTATTAAATTGTACTTTTTTGAATACATTTTTCTCTCTTTTTCTCCAACTGAAAAATCCATACATATCATTAAAAAAGAATATGGTAAAATTAACCACTACCGGAATATATATAGGATTTTCCTTTGACGCTAAAATCCAAAGTATAATCAGCACAATATCATTTGATGCATATCCCAATGCGTAATATGATGAGCGAAGCATCGTCAGCGCCGCTGCGAGAAAACTTGTCGTTATGGAAATTGTACTGAATATAATATTAGGCGTATTCATTATCCGCAACAGGAAATAGAATCCTATAGTAACTGCCAAGCAAGAAAAGAAAAGTGCGATGATGTGCTTGCAATTTAGTTTTTGAATTGCTACTACATTCCCATTTTCTTTAGACGGATTCTTAATCCATGTAATTGTTGACCATATAGCCATGGGCATAGTCATTCCTAAATAGGTAATCATTTCTCCCCAATATCGAAAACGCCAGGAAATAATGCCATAAAGAATACTAAATACAACCATCAGAACCTGTGCCCATATATTACCTTTTGCTGCAAAAATCAATGATGTAACACCAACTAATGCTGCTAACAATGTCAAAAAATCTAAGTCACCTGATACCATATTTGAAATTGTAACTATAAGCAATGAACCTATCCAAATAGCCCATTCCTTTTTGGATAAACTTTGAATTGGATTCTTCATTTTAATGCTCCTTAAATCTATTCCTGCAGCCCTCATCTTCTTACCCTTCGTAGAAGAAGCATCCATTGCTCCAAAGAGCCCGGTCAATTCTTATTCGTAATTCTTTATATATTCTTTTTGAAACAAATTATTCGATTCGTTTCCGCAAATCCCATAGCCATGTGAAATCTTAAGCTATCAATATTGTCCAACTCACAGTCACTTGCAAATTCAGAGCACTTCTTATCTTTTGCCCATTTTTCGCACTCCTTAAGTAGTTCTTTTGCATATCCGTTATGTCTATATGTTTCAACGATAAATATTCCTTCCAAATAACCCACAGGAGAAGTTTCAGTACCTTCCACATAATCTGTTCTAATCTGACATTGTGCAAATCCTACCGCAATATTTTCCACATATTTAATAAAGCAAACTGCTTTGTCACTTTGAGTAAGGTCCGCAAATTCTTTTTCCAACTCCATTACTGTGTTATCGTCCCATATTTGGATTGCTAACTCAGCTAATATCCTTGCTTCACTTTTTGTCGCAGATTTTATCATATAATTACCCTCACTAAATTTTAATTTACCGGTTCTATAAGCTGGAAGTTGTCATTAAGAAATCAATTAAATATCATTTCCAGTTATCTTCGCCATTTTTTCTTTGTATATAACAACCGCATGGCATATCAAATACTTGTCCTATACTCTGATCCATCATATACGCAGAATATAATGATATAATTCGAGCATCTTCTTCAGTATGCTCTTCATCACATAAGAATTGCCACATTCCATCATCAGCATCATGTGATATATATGTTATTGCTTTTTCTTTATCCATTACATGTCTACACACAATACAAGCTGTGTTAGGTGCATCTTCAAATGGGAAATCCATTTTTATTCCTCCTCATAAACGGTAAAAACGGAATCTATCTATTCATCCAAATATAAACAGTAGTATTCAATAAAGTATTGTATTATGGCGTTACGCTGTCCGTCTGCATCATTGCTTAATAATGACTCAATCCATTCACCATCAATCATACATCCAACATCAAAATTGATTCCATACTTCGCTCTCTTGATTAACTCTGCATCAGAAGCTCTACCCAATCAATCGGTTCAAATTCAGTCAAATCTAGTTTCCTCCTTAGCTCATTAAATGTAAAGTGCAGCGGAATGCGAATGGCTCCGCTCCGCGGGGCATATATCTTCCCTCGCGGGGTTTAAACCCTCTCTTTCGCCTCCTATGCCCCGGCTTCCCGTCGATGTTCCAATACTTCTCTGTGAGGGTGACATTACTGTTTTGTTAGGACAAAATTGTGATACAAATCCCGAGTTATCTTTATGAATTCCTTTATCTAAAAAAAATCAGCGCTAATTCTGGAAACATTAATTAACGCTGATTTTAACCGGGTAAGCAATTCCATAATAGGAATGTTGTATTCGTTATGAAATGTAGTTATTATTGAATGCGGTTGTAGATATGCTCGCCTTCGGCGGATGCTGATATGGCAATTGTATTTATTGTCATGTCTTCCTTAATTTCAGCCACCAGAACAACCGGAATACTTTCCCCCTGTCCGACAGTCCCTACAAATGTTGTAAAATCATCCAATAACATTGTAGGAGTAATGCTGATACGTTGCGTTTCATTGATTACAGCATTGATAACCGGCGCTTTGGAAAACACATCTATCTCCATACTTTCCGTACTGTTATTCTGCATATCAAAATGCAGGACGAGTAAAAGATTTCCTTCTGCCGCATCATAGGCAAAGAAAGGATTATCACTGTCTGATTCCGGATAGGACTTAACCAATTCATATCCCCGGTAATCCAATAAGAAGCCTTCCGGCAAAAGAAGTTCTGCCAAAGAACCGCTGTCCTGATTACCGGAAGTAATATCCTCCCTGTCAATCACAGGCTCCTTTTCTTTATCGATAGTGGGGGTATCTTCCACTTCATCCATTTTGTTATTTTCTTCTTTTAAAATTACATTATCTTTGTACAATTCCAAATCCACAAGACGGCTGTCATATTTATCAACATGCGCAAGAACCAAATCTGCGGCATATTCTACAATCTGTTCTTCCTGTGTCTTGGTAAGATCGTATGGCAAACCACAGCCTGACATAATAAGGCATAACATACATGCAATTACTATCATTCGTGAATTCTTCATTGTCATTTGTCCTTTCTTCGTAAGTCTATTTTAATATAAACCGGGAAAACTTATTTATATCCCCCGGACTGCATTTTACCTCAAGTAAAATACCGTTTTCAAGGTATTCTTTGGAAAATACCTGTGCATTTTCACAAAAATAAGATACGAAATATCCTTCGGTATAGGGAATTAAAAGCTTAACATTCTGCCGGTCTGCATAAACAGTTTTTTCTATCAGATTATACAATTCTTCAATCCCGATTTTCTCTTTGGCAGAAATATAAATCCTGTTCCCCATTACTTTCGGCAAATCTGTCATGCACACATCGGCCTTATTGTAAACAAGGATCATGGGAACTTCGCCGGCTTCCAGTTCCTTCAGCGTCTGGCTGGTTGTTTCCATATGCTTCTTGTAATTTACATCAGAAAAATCCACTACCTGTAAAATCAAATCGGAGTCTTTTATTTCCTCCAAAGTAGACCGAAAGGCCTTTACCAGACCATGGGGCAGTTTATGGATAAATCCGACCGTATCCGCCAGATAAAAAGGCCTTTGTCTTTTATCATCAATTCGACGTACCGAAGTTTCCAGTGTTGCAAACAGCATGTCCTTTTCCAACACCTTCTTTTCTTCTTCCCCGTTATACAATTCTACCATGGCATTGAGGAGAGTGGATTTCCCTGCATTGGTGTAGCCTGCAAGTGAAACCTGAGGTATTCCGGAATTGCGTCTTCTCTTGCGCTGGGTTCTGCGTTCTGTGGAAACTGTTTCCAATTCCTTATTTAATTCCGTGATCCGATGTTCAATTTTTCTGCGGTCCAGTTCCAGTTTTTTCTCTCCGGCACCTTTGTTACTCATATTGCCGCTGGCACCACCCTGCCTGCTTAAGGCATCATGCAAGCCCACAAGTCTCGGCAGCAGATATTTCAGTCGGGCAATCTCAACCTGTAATTTAGCCTCCCTGGTCTTGGCTCTGTTTGCGAAAATATCCAATATAAGATTGGTTCGGTCCATAACCGGCGTTTTTAATTCATTTTGCAGATTTCTTAATTGAGAAGGACTCAGACTGTCTTCAAAAATAACCAGGGACGCCTCCGTATGGCAAATGGCCTGCTTTAACTCTTCCACCTTTCCGCTTCCGATATACAAGGCTTTATTTACCGCTTCCATTTTCTGCGTCATGAAACCTACAACCTGCATAAAACATGCTTCTGCAAGATTGGCAAGTTCCTCCATACAGACATCATAATCCTCCTCTGCCCCGGTGTCCACGCCAACCAGAAATACCTTTTCCCTACTCTGTTCTTCCACTTTCTACCTCATCGGATTCCTTAAGTAAAGCACGTTCCTTTTCTTTAACTGCTTTTTCTCTTTGCGAAATTTCCTGTTCCCAGGATGCATATCTGTTGGTCAGTGCTTTCTCATAATTCAATATATTGGGATTATCCCCTGTAACAGCGATAATAAACATTCCTATGACAGCCATAACCAGAATAATGTTCAAAATCACAGAAATGACCGGCCATTGCTTTTTCTTTGTCCCTGCACTTACCCGCTTGGGAGTGGTACTATAACTGTTTCTCATACGAAAAGCAAAGGGCTGCTGTAATGGAACAGGCATTAAATCTGCATCCCCCATATGAATCCGCAGATAATCATAGAGTTTTTTCATGAATTCATATCCCACCGGTGTCCTGAAGAGATTTTCATTCACCGCTTTTTCATATACCTTTAAGACCATGGCAGGATTCTGATAGTCCAACCTTGCTTCTATATATTCAATCTTTTTCAGTTCCTGTCTTGCAAGATTGGCATCATCAAGGTTTTGGAAGGAATAGCCACTTACAATTTTTTCACCGACCATTCATAACCTCCGTAAATACTATTTGTTTTCGGTTTCTTTTATTGCATAGCGAACGGTGGCCATTGCATCTTTTGCATAAAAATCCGCACCGATGCTGTCCGCATATTCCTGCGTAAGCACCGCACCTCCTACTACCACTTTAGCCCAGGGTGCCTCTTTTCGCAATAATTTAATGGTTGCTTCCATTGCAGGTACTGTAGTAGTCATAAGGGCACTTAATCCCACTAAGGGCACATGTTCCCGGACTACCGCTTCTGCAACCGTTTCTGGCGGCACATCTTTTCCTAAATCCACCACATCAAAACCGTAGTTTTCCAGAATCAGTTTTACGATATTCTTCCCGATGTCATGGATATCTCCGTGCACTGTTGCTATGACAAATTTTCCACGACTTACGGACTCGGTGGAATTTTCTTTCATTTTCTTCTTAATCTGTTCAAAGGCACACTGGGAAGCCTCTGCACTCATAAGAAGCTGGGGCAGGAACATGGTCTTTTCTTCAAACCCTTTTCCTACAATATCAAGTGCAGGTATAATCTGACCCGAAACAATCTCCAGTGCTTCCGTATTCTTTAACATTTCCACAGTGAGATTTGCTGCCTGTTCTTTTAGCCCCTTAACGATAGCTCTCTGTAATTCACTTCCAAATTCCAAATTCTTTTTGGTATCTTTCAAAACGGGGGCTATAGTCCCCTCAGGTACATTGCATGCATACTCTGCAATATGCTCCATGTAATCCGTGCAATTATCATCAATACCATGCAGGGCACGGAATGCATAGTAACTTTTCATCATTTCACCTGAATTTGGGTTCATAATTGCAGCGGAAAGCCCTCTTTCCATTGCACAGGTAAAAAATGCAGCTGTAATTATTTCACGGTTAGGCAGTCCGAAAGAGACATTGGATACTCCAAGGCTGGTATGACAGCCCAGTTCATGCCTGATGGTATCCAGTGCATATAATGTTGCAAGTGCGGCATTTTTATCGGCACTGACGGTCATCGCCAGAGTGTCAAAAATAAGATCCTTCCTTTCAATCCCATACTCTTCTGCTACGGAAATGATTTTCCCTGCAATTTCGACTCTTTTTTCAGCCGTTTCCGGAATTCCGTCTTCGTCCAGAGTAAGGCAGACCACAAGTCCCCCATATTTTTTTACAAGCGGAAAGATTTCACGCATAACCTCTTCTTTGCCGTTTACGGAATTAATCATAGCTTTACCGTTGTAACGGCGAAGGGCAAGTTCCATGGCTTTTACATCCGTTGTGTCAATTTGAAGAGGCAAATCAATGATTGCCTGCAGTTCATAGCATACCTTTGCGAGCATGGCAGCTTCATCAATTTCCGGAAGCCCCACATTCACATCCAGAACATGACATCCTTTTTCCTGCTGTTTGAGACCTTCTCCTAAGATATAATCGATATCGTTGTTTCTCAGTGCTTCCTTAAAACGCTTTTTACCGGTAGGATTGATGCGTTCTCCTATAAGCACAGGAGAATCCTTAAATTCCACGACATGTGTATAGGAACTGATCAGGGTTCTGTTTTTCTTTTCTGTTTCCCGGGGATTTTCATCCTTCGTCTTTTCAACGGTCGCCTGTATATAATCCGGAGTTGTTCCGCAACATCCGCCAACAATACGTACCCCTTTTTGCACATAATCCGATAAATCATCCGAAAACTCATCCGGATATACATCATAAACCGTTTTTCCTTCCTCACTTCTGGGAAGTCCGGCATTGGGTTTTAACAGCACCGGTACGGAGGCATACTCCAAATATTCCTCCACTACCTGTTTCAACTGTTTCGGTCCTAAAGAACAGTTCGCACCGATTGCATCCGCATGCATGCCTTCCAGCATGGCAACCATAGCGGCAGGGGTGGCACCTGTCATTAATTTTCCATCCTCCCCGTAAGCATTGGAAACAAAAACCGGAAGATTGCAATTTTCCTTTGCCGCAAGCAAAGCAGCTTTGGTATCGAAACTATCGTTCATGGTCTCAATAAAAATAAGATCCACACCATATTTAACACCAATCTGTACCGTTTTGGCATAAACTGCTACTGCTTCTTCAAAATCAAAATCTCCATAGGGCTTTAATAATCTACCGATTGGCCCGATATCAAGAGCCACAAACTTTTCCTGCAATCCACTGCTTAAGTCTCTGGCTTTTTTTGCATTTTCGATGGCTGCTTTAATTAATTTGTCCAATTCCTCTTCTTCAAATTTCAGAGTGTTTGCCCCAAAGGTATTGGTACAGACAATATTGGAACCGGCATCATAGTAGTTTTTTTGTATTTCCACAATGACTTCCGGATGAAGCAGGTTCCATCTTTCCGGAAGTTCTCCGGGTCTTAAGCCTCTTTTTTGCAAAAGCGTACCCATCCCGCCATCCAAATATACTAAATTATTTTTTAAGTATTCTAATACGTTCATAAAAACCTCTGTTATCGATTATCGTTTCGGTATGCGCAGGTAATATTATTGCACATTTCGCACTTATGTTTGGCTTTCCCGGTGGGACAGGCCGTCAATCCCATAATAGCCGTAACCGATTTGGACGGGGACATGAGAAGACTTTGGTTTAGAGAAATTCCAATCTGCCGGTTACAGTCCAACAATTGAAAAAAATCTATTTGCTTCTCTAACGGCAAATCTCCATATCCGGGAGAAAACCTGGGTGTGCAACGCAGATTTTCCTCTTGAATCCTGTTCTGCATCTCATCACAGAATACATCACAAAGACATTCAATACGCTCTGCACCATATGCCTGCATCAGAAGTGCTTTTGTAGCAGATAAACGTTGGTATTTTGCAATCAGTCTGTCAATCGTAAGGCCAATGGTAGCCGCAAAGAGGATGACTTCACTGCTTCCCTTAAGACATTTTGCAAGCCCTTTGGAATCGGATGCAAAGGGAAGAACAGGCATACCGTTTTCCCACCCGATTGCCATTCTTCGGTAACAGACCTTATAAGAAAATCCACCCTTTAATTCTTCCACACATTGCATAAACAATTTGCTTAATTCAGAATCTGCATTCGGCAGTCCCAAATAACCGCTGTAACGCCAGACTTCTTTCTCGTTGATTGCAAAGCCTTTTTCCGAACCATCATACCTTTTTAGAAAAATTGTATTTTCAGACATAAATCCTTACTCCAGAAAATTCTTTCCCAAGATAGCAGATAAATTGTCCCAGATTCCTTTTGCAACATCGGGTTTATTCATGGAATATACATGTACATTGGTGATCCCGTTGGCATAAAGATCAATAATCTGATCCGTTGCATATGCGATTCCTGCCTGTCTCATGGCAGAAGGATCAGAGCCAAACTTATCTACCATCGCACGGAATCTCTGAGGCATAAAAGCACCGGACAATTTTATGGCACGTTCCACCTGATTAGCATTGGTTATAGGCATAATTCCGGGCAGAACCGGAACGGTAATGCCTGCCTCCCGTAATTTATACAGGAAATTGAAGAATAGATTGTTGTCAAACACCATCTGGGTTGTTAAAAAATCCACGCCGGCATCCACTTTTTCTTTCAGATACTTAATATCATCTCTCTGACAGGCGCTTTCGGGATGTACTTCCGGATAGCATGCAGCACCGATACAAAAATCAGCTAAGTCCTGCTTTAACTGTCTTACCAGTTCCACTGCATGTACATAGTCCCATTTACTCCTGTCTCCCTTTTCCAGTTCGGGTGTAAGGTCCCCACGCAGAGCCATAATATTCGTAATCCCAGCTTCCTTCAGCTCTACGATCCTTCTCTTTACTGTCTCTTTGTCAGAGGATACACAGGTTAAATGCGCCAACATGGGAACGTTATATTTTTCTTTTATATTCTTAGCAACGGCAAGGGTATATTCACTTGTTCCTCCGCCTGCACCATAGGTTACACTCATAAAAGCCGGCTTTAATGCTGCGATTTCTTCCGTTGCGGTGCGTACACTTGCAAAAGATGTTTCTTTCTTAGGAGGGAAAACCTCAAAAGAAAGTGACATCTGCTCCTGATTTATGATATCAATAATCTTCATTTTTATATCCTTTCGCATAAACTAATGGCAAAAAGTTATTTTTCCGGTCTTTGCATCCATACCTTCCACAATAGCCAGAGACTCCACTCTTATACCCCTCTCCCTGAGAAGCTTGCCGCCATCCTGAAATCCCTTTTCAATTGCAATTCCGACACCCTGAAGTTTTGCGCCGGAGGCCTCAATAATGTCAATCAGCCCGTTTACGGCACAGCCGTTTGCCAGGAAATCATCGATAATTAGAATATTATCTTCCGGGGACAGGTATTTTTTAGACACAATAACATCATACTGTCTTTTGTGTGTAAAGGACTCTATTTTAGTAGAGTATACACTTCCATCCAGATTTATGGATTGGGTTTTCTTTGCAAAAACAACCGGTGCATCAAAGTACTGTGCTGCAATTGCTGCAATTCCAATTCCGGAAGCTTCAATAGTCAGTATTTTATTTATGGGAACGTCCGCAAAAATCCTTTTCCATTCCTTTCCCATCTCTTGAAATAAAGCTATATCCATTTGATGATTCAGAAAACTGTCAACCTTTAAAACATTTCCTTCTTTTACTATACCATCCTTTTGAATTCTCTCTTCCAGTAATCTCATAACTTATCTCCTCTGTTATCCCGTTTAATCGGTAATCCGTATATTGCAAAACAGCTTATCTTTCTTCTCTGAAATAGGGTAATCCCAGACTGGCAGGAGGCTGATTCTCCCTTTTATTCCGAATACTTGTCAGTACCAGAACAATCAATGTCACTATATAAGGAATCATTTTATAAAGTTCTTTGTATTCCATATGGTCCATACCACTGGGAATATACAGATATAAAATGTAAAGTCCTCCAAATAAAATAGATGCAAATACACCAATGTTGGGACGCCAGATAGTGAAAATAACTAATGCAATAGCCAACCATCCACGGTCACCGAAAGCATTATTAGACCATACGCCGCAGGCATAGTCCATTACATAGTACAAACCACCAAGCCCTGCTATCATACTTCCGATACAGGTTGCAAAGTATTTATACTTTGTTACACTGATTCCGGCAGCATCCGCAGTCTGGGGGCCTTCTCCGACAGCACGCAAATGCAGGCCTATTCTGGTATTTTTCAGAATATATGCCGCAAGAAACGCAATGATTATGGCCAGATAAGCAAGGAATCCATAGGAAAGGAAAATCTGTCCAAACCATCCGCATTTATCTGCAAACGGCAAAGAGGCACTGAAATATTTGCTGGTTGCAGATAATGCAATGGAAGGAACATCTGCACCGGAAATTTTAATTAAAGAACCACCAAAGAAATTACCAAAGCCAATACCGAAGGTGGTCATCGCAAGACCGGTTACGTTCTGATTGGCTCGAAGTGTTACCGTAAGGAAACAATAAATGAGTCCCATGATAAAAGAACCAAGTAAGGAACAAAGCATGGGAATCATAATTGCCAGAAAACCATTCATGGTAGCACCACCCGCCACTGCCTGTTCATAATAAAAAGATCCGATAACGCCACTTATTGCTCCCACATACATAACGCCAGGAATACCCAGATTCAGATTTCCGGATTTTTCGGTCAGAATCTCTCCTGTACAACCATATAAAAGAGGAATGCCCTGAGCTACGGCTCTTGGGATAAAAGCTGCAATATTAAACATAATTATTCTTCCTCCTTTTTCTTTTTCGAATAACTGATCTTATAGGTAATGAAAAACTCGCATCCAATCAGGAAAAATAAAATAATCCCCATGAGAATATCAGAATAGGATTGATTCAGTCCGAAAGTGGTGGAGATTTCTCCTGCACCACGATTCATAAATACAATGAGAAAACTGGTAAAAATCATGGCAATCGGATTAAATTTTGCCATCCAGGAAACCATAACAGCAGTAAATCCCTGCCCGCCGGTAATGGTGGTGGTTATGGTGTGGTTAATGCCTCCCACAAGCAAAAGTCCTACCAGACCGCATAGCGCACCGGAAAGGGCTACGGTTCGGATAATAACTTGTTCCACCTTAATCCCCACATATTTTGCCGTTGCATCACTTTCGCCTACAACTGCAATTTCATATCCCTGTTTGCTGTATTTCAAGTAAAGATACATAAATACTGTTACGACGACCGCAACCAATATACTCAGTAAATACTTGGAGCCGAACACATCCGGAAGCCATCCGGTATTGGTGTTCTGATTAATAATCCCTATCTTTCCGGAACCTTTGGGCACTTCCCAAAGCACAATAAAATAAGCAACCAACTGTGTTGCAATATAATTCATCATCAGAGTGGATAAGGTTTCATTGGTATTCCATTTTGCCTTAAAAAATGCCGGAATGATGCCCCAGACAGCGCCTGCAAGCAAACTTGTTACAATCATCAACAGGATAACCACTGCATTAGGCAAGACTCCATCCAGTTTAATCATGCAGGTAGCCGCCGCCAGGCCTCCAATCAGAACCTGCCCTTCTCCACCGATATTCCAGAAACGCATCTTAAAGGCAGGGGTTAATGCCAGTGATATCAGAAGCAATATTGCCAGGTTCTGCAAAGTAACCCAGCTTTTTCTCGCCGTACCAAAAGCGCCCCTCCATACAGTAGAATAAACCTGAATCGGATTGTCTCCCGTAAAAATCATGGTAACAACGGCACAAACAATCAAAGCAAGTATAATTGCCGTTGCACGAATCCCCCAGCTTTTCTGCCATGGAAGTACTTCCCGCTTCACAATATGAAACATTTTTTCCTTTTTCTTTCGCTTACTTGGATTCATTGGATCTGCTTCCTCCCACACTGGTCATCATGAAACCGACCTCATTTTTGTCCACATTTTTTCCGTCCACTATTCCGCTGACCTGTCCACCGCATAAAACTAAAATACGGTCTGACAATTGGAGCAGAACATCCAAATCTTCTCCTACAAAGATAACGGCAACTCCGTTTTTCTTCTGTTGATTTATCAAATCATAAATCGTATAGGAGGAATTAATATCCAGACCACGTACCGCATATGCCGTAAGAAGCACTGTCGGTGCAGAAGAAATCTCACGACCCACCAATACCTTTTGTACATTACCTCCGGACAATCTTCTTACCGGAGTGGTAATTCCGGGTGTCACAACTTCCAGATCATCCACCACGTTTTGTGCCAGATCTCTTGGTGCCTTTCGGTCAGTAAATACAGACTTTCCGTTTCGGAACGAACGAAGCATCATATTATTGGTAATATCCATATTTCCCACAAGTCCCATACCAAGACGGTCTTCAGGAACAAAGGATAAAGTGACTCCGAGTTCAGCTATCTTCCTGGGATCCTTACCCAAAAGTTCCACACTGCTTCCATCCTCTTCCAAAAAGCGGATGGTGCCGCTTTCCGCAGGCTGTAATCCTGCAATGGCCTCTAACAGTTCCTTCTGTCCGCATCCCGAAATTCCTGCTATACCTAGAATCTCGCCACTATTGGCCGTAAAGGATACATCCTTTATTTTCACAATTCCTTCTTCATTTTTAATAGTAAGCCCTTCTACCACAATACGTGGTTTAGGATTAACCGGTTCCGGTCTTTCAATATTCAGGGTAACCGAATGTCCCACCATCATATTGGTCATCTCGGCAGCATTGGTATCCTTCGTATACATTTCTCCGATATAACAGCCTTTACGCAGTACCGCAACACGGTCTGACAAGGATTCTACCTCATGCATTTTATGTGTAATGATAACAATGGCCTTCCCGTCCGCTTTCATATTCCGCAGAACAGCAAATAATTTATCTGTTTCCTGGGGTGTAAGCACTGCTGTCGGCTCATCCAAAATAAGGATCTTAGCACCTCTGTATAAAACTTTTACAATTTCCACAGTTTGCTTCTGGGACACGGACATATCATAGATTTTTTGGTCCGGGTCTAAATCAAAGCCATATTTATCACAAATTTCCTTTATTTTAGCCGCTGCTTCCTTAATATTCTTCTTTCCCTCCAGGCCAAGAATAATATTCTCCGTAGCAGTCAGAACATCTATTAACTTAAAGTGCTGATGCACCATACCAATCCCATACTGATACGCATCCTTTGGTGATGTTATCTGAATTTCTTCACCATCGGCAAAAATCTGTCCTTCATCCGGAAAATAAATTCCGGAAATCATATTCATAAGCGTTGTTTTGCCACTTCCGTTTTCTCCCAATAATGCGAGAATTTCTCCATAATAAATATCCAGACATACCTTTTGGTTGGCAACCACCGAACCAAAGGTCTTTGTTATGTTTTTAAGACTAATAGCCGCAGTACGTTTTTCCAAGAGTACGAACTCCTTCCTAAATGTGTGTTGCGAATATAGAACAAAGCGGCGCTGATAGCAGCGCCGCCTATCCTCCAAAATAAATCCCTAAGTCAGGATTAGAATTTCATATCCAAAAGTGTAATTCCGTCAATCTGAAGATCAAAGTAAGGTGCGGAACGGAATCCGTCTCCGGACTCCTTAAAGTATCCGTCAACGATTACTTCTGTATCTTTTTCATAAGCAGGATCGGAATCTACATCTGCCATGTAGGAGTTCAAAGTTTCTCCGTTAACCGTAAAAGTGGAAATATCGAAAACATGAAGTGTGCCCGCTTCCATTTTAGCCTTTGCATCTTCAATGGCTTCCTTGGTACCAGGGGTAGCTGCTGTACCGAGATCTGTCAGTTCAACAGAGCCGGTTGCAATGCTGCCTGTCCAGTCAGTATCTATCGCTTTATCGTTTGCTACACAATCCATAGCATATTTGAAATAAGGTTCCCAGTTGATTCTGGAAGATACGATAAAGGTATTGGGACATGCACTTGCAGTGCTTCCGTTATAAGAAATATTCGGAACACCTGCGGTTTCACATGCGGTAGGTGCACCCATGGAGTCTGCATGCTGGCTGATTAAAACGCAACCGTCTTCAATCAGCTTATTAGCGCCTTCTTTTTCTGCAGTCTCATCATACCAGGAACCGGTAAAGGTAACTTCCATGGTAACGGTAGGACATACAGAACGTGCTCCTAAGAAGAAAGAAGTATAACCGGAAATAACTTCTGCGTAGGTAAATGCACCAACATAACCCATTTTTGCCTGATCTGCTGTGATTTCACCATTGTCGATCATTTCATTTAATTTCATACCTGCAGCAATACCTGCGAGATAACGTCCTTCGTAAATAGATGCAAATGCATTGTGGAAGTTATCAAGGCCTTCTGTATGAGCCTTGGTACCGGTTGCATGGCAGAACTGAACATCTTTGTATTCCTTAGCCGCTTCAATCATGTAATCCTCATGACCAAAGGAATCTGCAAAAATGAAGTTGCAACCTGCTTCTGCAAGGTCGCAGGCAGCTTCGTAACATTCCTGACCTTCCGGAATGTTCTTCTTAATTAAATACTCAATACCCATTTCATCACATGCTGCAATGGCTGCATCAATGAAGTTTTTGTCATAAGTTGAGTTTTCGTCATGAAGACAGATAAAACCAGCTTTGACTTTGTTGTTTTTAGAACCGCTTCCGGATCCTGTGCTTCCACAAGCTGTCAATGAGAGAATCATTACAACTGTTAAAAGCATACTGACAAACTTTTTCATAAATCTCTTCCTCCTAATATGTATTCATTCATTTATGATATAAGTTTCATAAACACTTTTTAATATATTGCAGATTCCTTCCGTTGTAAAGATAAATTTTGAGTGAAAATCAATTTTTATGACAACCCAGGGATATCTCTATTAAAAAAATCCCAGGAACAACAAGGTCATTCCTGAGATTTTTAGAAAGTCTTATTTTATTCGTTATTCTTTCCGGCTGCTACTATTTCATAAAAGGCCTGCTTGGCACTCAGATCTCCATGAAACAGAAGCGGTTTGTTACCTGCTTTCCATGACAAAGAATCCGTCAAACCCCAAATGGATACACTTTCGATTGGTACTCCATTTGCCTTCGCTTTCTTTAATTCGCGGAATAACTGCCCATAATATTTACCCTGTTCTCCTTCCGGGCTGGTTGCGGCAGGCTCTTCCACATCAATTTCCGTGATGTGAACCACCACACCGAGTTTTTCGGTGTAACGCGTTGCAGCCTGTACAAAATGCTCCGGGGTTTCACCCGTATATAAATGCCCCTGCATACCTACCCCGTCTAAATTGCCGGCCTCCGCTATCGGAGTTAATACTTGAATGATTGCATTTTGTTTCGTTGACTGAAAAGCATTATAATCATTGTAGAAAAGTTTAATATATTCAGGTGCATATTTTCTTGCGATAGCAAATACCTGTTCCAGATAATCATCACCGATGGTTTGACGCCAAAGACTATCACGCATTTCTCCATTGTCTTCTATGGCTTCATTTACGACATCCCACGCATAGAACAGATTCGGATAATTTTCATCCGCCCATGTAAAAACATCCTTCATGTAATGATCAACACGTGTCAGCATGAGTTCCCTGTCTGCAAGTTCACCGCTCGTATCATAATTCACATAGAATATCCAGTCCGGTGTCTGGGAATGCCAAATCAGTGTATGGCCGCGAACCTTCATACCATTTTGAACTGCAAAATCCAGTTCACTTGCCGCAGCATCCATATTTACCACAAAATGTGTACCACCATTTTCCAAATCTTCTAATGAGGCTCTCTTATCCAGAATTGCTTCCGGCTTCAGATTGTTTTCCATGGTTACGGAATTGAACTCTTTTTTAACAAGTTCCGCATAGGCTTCATTTTCAATCACGGCAGGATTGATGCAGACACCCATGTAGAAATCATCCTGATAAATATCTTTTAGAGAAGCATACCCCGATATATCTGCCATAACCTTCTCCTGCATCGCTGCCGGCTTCACATACTTTCCTTCCACCTTTACAACGAAATCATCGATATACAGGTCATCGGTTGAATCACTTTCTACATATACATAGATATTCTCAACATCCGCAGGAATATCATATGTACCGGTCACAAAGGTATAATTATCTGTACCTCCTGTACCACTTGCAATCCAGTTATATGCAGTTATACCATCCACATCATACTGAATGGAAACGCGAAGTGTTTTTGCAGTACTTTTTATATTAGCATTTACACGAATCTTGTTTCCTCGGAATACATTACAATCATAGTTGGCCCCATTCCAGGAGTCTGTTCTTCCGGATATTAACAGTGCCTTACTATCCTCCGTACCGCCATCCACAACAGAAAGCACCACCGGTCCTCGCGCTATTGCATGGTGGGAATCTCCATCGTAATTATCTGAAACTACAGGACCTTCCTCTTCTTCGGCTTCCGAATTCGGATTAGTCTTATCTTCAGTAGATTCATCACTTACTTCTGTTTTCACATCCGCATCCTGTGGCTTTATATTATCCGCCTTCTGTCCACAGCCTGCAAGCATAAGGCTGCATACACAGGTAATTAAAAATGCTTTTAATAATTGATTTTTCATTATCTACTCCTTACTTATTTCCTTAACAACTTCATTCATACTTCCCTAATTATAGCAAAAAAATCTATAATTTATAGAGGATGAACTATAGAAAATAATAGGAGGAATTTAAAATAATGAAGCAGAGCCAATGAAAATCCGAACTTCGTACGGATGGGCTCTGCGTAGGTCATAAGGAATCCTCCCACCTTCGGTGGGTCCCTCCTTATGACAAGTACTGGACTAGACGGGAGTCGAACCCGTGTCCAAAAGCCTATTCCCTGTCCTTCTACTATCATAGTCAATTATCTTTAAGCGGGCAGACCCGCTCTGTTCCCTCCTATAGCAGGAAATTGACAGCCTGCTATATTTGGTAGCTTCATGATACGCCCATACCGGCAAAGCTTAGGGTATGTCGTTTCCTACATAGTCGAAGCCTGGGTCCTAAAGTGTAGGTGCTTTAGGTCAGACTGCAGCCATTAGGCTGCGTATGCTAAATTATCTTCAGCGTTTATTTTTAATTTTGCGATTTGACGCATCGCCTGCGGATAGCTTCTCCAGCTGCAAGACTCCTGTCGAAACCTTGACTAGCCCTTATGAATTTATGGTACTTTCATTATATCTTATAAAACAACATTGTCAACACCGGTAATATAAACCATTGGTTTAATCGACGGTTAATGAGACAGTTTTATTTTGAAATCCTTCTCTGCCTCCCGGCGCTGATCCTTCTTCGCAATATCTGCTCTCTTATCATAGAGTTTCTTACCTCTTGCAAGACCAATTTCTATTTTGGCTCTCCCTTCTTTAAAATATACCTGCAAAGGGGCAATGGTAAAACCTTTTTCCGAAATTTTTCCAACAAGTTTCCGGATTTCCTCTTTATGCATTAAAAGTTTTTTGGGGCGAAGCGGGTCCCGGTTAAAAAGATTTCCTTTTTCATAGGGACTGATGTGCATCCCGTATATCCAGACCTCACCGTTTTCAATTCTGACAAATGCTTCCTTAATGCTGCATTTACCCATACGGAGAGATTTTACTTCCGTCCCATGCAATACCAGACCTGCCTCATATTTCTCCTCAATAAAATAGTCATGATAAGCCTTTTTATTGTTTGCGACTAATTTCATCGTCTCCTTGCTCATCTTCCCAATCCTCCACTAAATCAAACTCTACTGATTTCATCAGTCTGTCTGTTCCGGCAACCCGGATAAATACAGGCTGTCCCAGACAAAATGATCTGCCTGAATGTTCCCCTATCATTTCACACAGATTCTCATCATAAATATAGTAATCACCCGGTAGTTTTGTTACATGGACCATTCCTTCAATGGTATTGGGCAATTCTACATAGATGCCCCAGGAAGTCACGCCGGAAATTACCCCTTTATATACATTACCGATTCGATCCTCCATATATTCCATCTTCTTTAACTTATCAGTTTCCCGTTCCGCCTCTTCCGCACGTCTCTCCGTTTCGGACGAATGCTTTGCCACCTCTTCCAGAATTTCTTGGTAATGGTTATTTCTCTCTTCTGTAAAACGGTTACGAAGATGTTCCTTTATAATCCTGTGGATCTGAAGGTCCGGATATCTACGGATTGGAGACGTAAAATGACAGTAATATTCGCATGCAAGTCCGAAATGACCCGAATTTATCACACTGTATTTTGCCTGCTTCATGCTCCTTAACGCAAGTCTGGATATCATGGCTTCATTCGGAGTACCGGCAATACTTGCAAGCAGCTTCTGGATTTCCTTGGGATGCACTTCATCCTCGGAAAGTTTTCTGTGTACTTTACCAACCGATTTCATATAATACCCCAGATTATTGATAAAGATATTTAATTTCTGCATCTTATCCGGATCGGGATTTTCATGTATCCGGTATACAAAAGGACTTTCCAGCCAGTAAAAATGCTGTGCCACGGTCTCATTTGCTGCAAGCATAAAGTCTTCAATCAATAAATTGGCTACATTTCTTTCATAGGGTTTAACATCCAAAGGGTGACCTTCCTTGTCCAGAATAATCTTGCTTTCCGGGAAATCGAAATCAATTGCCCCTCGTTTCTGCCGCTTTTTGCGAAGAATGGCCGAAAGTTCTTCCATTCTTTCAAACATGGGTACCAGTTCCCCATATTCCTTGCGTAAAGTTTCATCCTTTTCTTCCAATATTTTCTTAACCTGGGTATAGGACATTCTTCGGTTCACATGAATGACCGATTCCGCAATCTCGTAATTCACGATATTACCCTTTTTATCCACATCCATCAGACAACTCAGAGCCAGTCTGTCCTCACCCTCATTTAAGGAGCACATACCATTCGAAAGGGTATGGGGCAGCATGGGAATTACCCTGTCCACCAGATACACACTGGTACCGCGAAGTTTAGCCTCTCTGTCAAGCGCGGAGTTTTCCTGCACATAATTCGTAACATCCGCAATATGAACTCCCAGATGATACAGTTCTTTTTCTTCGTCATACCATACATTTACGGCATCATCCAGATCCTTGGCATCCTCGCCGTCTATGGTAACCATCAATTCGTCACGTAAGTCCTTACGTCCCACACGATCCGCTTCACTGACTTCTTTGGCTACACGTTCCGCCTGATTTAAAACCTTTTCCGGAAATTCCACCGGGATATCATAAGCTTTTACAATGGACATAATATCCACTCCGGGATCATTGATATGTCCAATAATTTCTACAATTTTCCCTTCCGGCTTTTTGCCTTCCTTTCCGTAATCCGTGATTTCCACCACTACCTTATGTCCCGTAACCGCACCTTTAGAACGCTCAATGGGTACAAAAATATCCTGGGACAGTTTTGAAATATCCGGAATTACAAAGCCAAAATTTTTGGATTTTTCAAAGGTTCCGACAATGGTTTTAATCCCTCTTTCCAAAACCTTAGTGACCCGGGCTTCCTTTCGTTTTCCCTTTGTTTCTTTTAATAGTGCAATTTCAACTGTATCCTTATGGAAAGCGCCATTAACATTTTCCGCCGAGACAAAATAATCTTCCGTTTCTCCTTCCACTTCCACAAAGCCAAATCCTTTGGCATTATTGATAAAGGTTCCAACCTTAACGTTAAGCGGTCTCTCATTCCCTTTCTGATATTTGCCGCGCTCGGTTTTAATAATTTTTCCGGATATGGTCATTTCAGATAAAATCTTACGAAATTCTTCTCTGTCATCTTCCTTGACCTGCAAAAAAACTGCCAGTTCCTTTTCCTTCATGGGAACATACATAGGATCCTGCATCAATTCTAATATTATGTTTTCTCTTTTCTCTCTTAATTCACTGTTCATACAATTTAGTATTCCTATAAACATAGCCAATCATACAAATACGATCGGTTTATACCAATAAAAAAAGCACCCTTTGTTACAAAAGAGTGCTTTGGTCCAAACATTACTTAATAATATTCAGATTCAGTAAAAGTGCAAGAACAATAAATGCAACAGCCAAATATGTGGTAATCTTAACCATGCGACCTTCCATGGAACGTCCTTTATTCTTGCCCCAGTAAGATTCCGCTGCGCCGCTGATTGCACCAAGTCCGTCGGACTTGCCTTCCTGCATTAATACAAGCACTACAAGTGCAACACATATGATAACAAAAAGAATTGTTAAAATCATTCTCATACTCCGTTTTCACACCTCCGGATTCCGTTAATAAATCACACTTTTAACATAATACCATAGTCAAAAAACTTTTTCAACCTATTTTTTAGTTCTTAAAAAAAGAAACGGCATTCTGTAACTCATCGGCACGCTGATTCATCTTTTCACAACTTTCATTAATCTGTTTTATATCGGAAATAATCTGGTTTATATTTCGATTTACCTCTTCATTGCAGGCATAGTTTTCCTGACTGATAGCACTAAGTTGTTTGATGCTTTCCAAAATATGTTCATTATAGCGGGAAAGCCTTTCCGTAACCTCGGTAATATATCGGATTTCTTCTACTGATTTTACTGTTTCTAAATTATGTTCTTCGAATTTACTGCTTGTTCTGGAAATACTTCTTTGTTCATCTTCAATAATCTCTTTTACATTTCCAACAAGTTTAACCGACCTGGAGGATTTTTCTGTAATTACTTGTGCAATATCCTTAATCATCACAGCACCCTTGGCACTTTGTTCGGAAAGGACACGAATTTCACCGGCAACAACCGCAAACCCTTTTCCCTGTTCCCCTGCTCTTGCCGCTTCAATGGACGCATTTAAGCTAAGCAGGTTTGTCTGCTGGGAAATAGATAAGATAAGTTCCACTGCCTGATCAATCTTTGCAATTGCATCATTTGTCTGCTTAATTTGTGCTGAGATATCATTAATGGCTTCTACAGTTTTTGCACTATTTTCCATCATGATATTCATACTGTCCTTGGCCTCTTCGTTCGTCTGCAGAATATGATCCGTATTTTCATAAAGATGTTCCATAGACTGTGCTATATCACTGACACAACCATCTATTTCATTCATCTGTTCATTAATATTATGGACATTCGAATCCAAGGATGCCGTAGATGCAGAAAACACCTCCATGTATCCATTAATCTGCTTTGCCCTGACTGAAGAATTTTCACTGAGTTCCGTCATTTCATTAACACCGGTTACAATATCTTCTGAAGTATTTTTAACATTCCCTATAATATTATTTAAATCCCGTTGCATCATAGATGCAGAGCCAAACAGAATATTCATTTCCATAACTTTACTCTGTTTTTGTTTCTTATAAGAAAGATCTCCGGTAGATAAAGATTTCATGTCCTTGGTAATGGCCGCGATCTTATTTGACAAATTCTTTCCAAAGAGGAATACGATTACGAAAAACAGCAGCAAAAGAATACTTGCAATCATCAAAAATATATTATTTATTTCCTGAATTTGCTTATTTACATTTTCTTTTAACTGTGCAGCAAAAGCAAGGGCACTCACTTCGCCATTCGTTTGAATAGGGACAATATAGGCATAATATTCCCCATTGTCAGCTATGAGATTTTTGTCATAATAGCCCTCGCCTACAATCTCCTTGTTTCCGGTAGTATCCACACTTAACTCTATTTCCCGTATCCGATAGTCATTTTCATTCTTAATGGATGTAGTACAGGGAGTATTGTCTGCAATAATACCCATTTCAATTCCATATTCCTTTAAACTGTCAATATACTCATAATAATCTGATGCATTTATTGCGGTAATCTGATTATCCATGCAATAACTGGAAAGATTATTTGCTACCATCATCAGTTTATTCTCTGTTTCACTTTCCATATTTGAACGTAAAAGATAGGTAGAAATATTGGTTATGATTATCACTGCAAGTATTAACGGAAGCAACGAAAGCATGAGTAAAACCGCTAAAAGACTAATTCCTTTTTTCTCTTTTTTCATATTGCACCCTCCTTATTTTTTCCAAGTCTTAGGTGAAAATAATACTAACATCGGTAAAAGTTCCAATCTGCCGGCTAACATATCAAACATTAATACGATTTTGCTGAAAGGCGAAAAAGCCGCATAATTACCGGAAGGCCCAACCATATCCAGTCCCGGACCTATATTACTGAATGTTGCAAGAACGGCGGTACAATTTGTTTCGAAACTAAAGTTATCGAAACTGACAAGTAATACCGAAGTCAGGTACATGATAACAAAAATAGCCAGATACACCCGAATGGACTGAATGATTCCGTCCGGGCACGGTCTTCCGTCCAGATGCATTCTTTTCACGCTTCTGGGATGAATCATCCGTACGATTTCGTTCTTGACACTTTTAACCAGAACAATCAGTCTGGATACTTTGATTCCTCCGCCGGTACTTCCCGCACAGGCCCCACAGAACATTAAAAGCACCAGTATCATCTTACTGAAGGACGGCCATAGATTGAAATCCCTGGTCGTAAATCCGGTGGTTGTCATGATGGAAACCACCTGGAACATGGCATGTAATACTGCTTCAAACATATTTTGGAATAAATCCTTCACATTCATGGCAATCGCCAGAGTAGCCACAATTACAATGCCGATATAGGTCCTTAATTCCTCACTTTTCAGAATTTCCTTTGGTTTTCTGATTAACAGGAGGTAGTAAATACTGAAATTAATACCGCAAAGAAACATAAACAGTATAATAATGACCTGGACTGCAGTACCATAACTTTCAATACTGCTGTTTAACAGTCCGTATCCTCCGGTTCCAACAGTGGAAAAGGTAAGGGTTAACGCATCATAAACCGGAAGTCCTGCAATCACCAGAGAAATGGTTTCTAACAAAGTAATCACAATGTAGATGATATACAGAATTCTGGCCATATTTTTTACTTTGGGAACCAGTTTCCCAACACTTGGTCCGGGACTTTCCGCCTTCACCAGATGCATGTTATAACTTCCGGACAGGGGCAGGATTGCCAGAATAAATACCAGTACTCCCATACCACCAATCCAATGGGTAAAGAGACGGAAGAACTGGGTGCATCTTGCAAGTGCCTCTACATCACTTAAAATAGTTCCCCCTGTTGTGGTAAGACCGGACACTACCTCAAATACCGCATCCACGTAAAACGGGATTTCACCGGTCAGCACAAAAGGAATGGCTCCAACCAGACTTAGTAAAATCCAGCTTAATGCAACGGTTACAAACCCCTCTTTTGCATAAAAAACCTTACTCTTTGGTTTAATCAGTTTTCCAAGACTTCCGATAACAATACAAATTAAAGCAACAAATAGAAAGCAAAAACGCTGTGGTTCCCGGTAGTATACACCCACAAAATAGGGAAGCAACATAAAGAAACCGCAAAACTGTAAAACGCTTGCCAATATGTAATGAATAATTGATAGATTCATGTTATTACTCCACTATATCTCTGATGTCCCTGAAACCGGTTTGTGTTGTCACTACAACCACCGTATCCCCTACGTTAATTACGGTTTGTCCGCCCGGTGTGATTATGCTTCCCCTGTGATTAATGGTGCATATCAGAATATTCTTTTTAAGTTTCAGATTCTGAAGAGGGATTCCTACCAGAGGACAGTCATCATGGATCAAAAATTCCAACGCTTCTACCCGATTGTCGTTTAATTTATACAAGGTTTCAATATTGCTGCCCACCGAATTCTGCATGGCACGAACAAATTCAATAATATTCTCTGCCGTAATATATTTCGGATAAACAATACTGCCGAGATTCATATTATCTATAATTTCATCATAGGAAATGCGATGGACCCGGGTAATAATTTTGGCTTTGGATTTGCTCTTTGCATAGAGAGAAAGCATGATGTTTTCTTCATCAAAATTGGTCATGGATACAAATGACTCGGTCTGGACCAGCCCTTCCTCCAGCAAAAGATCTTTATCGGTACCGTCCCCGCAAATAATCATAGCTTCCGGAATCAGTTCACTTAATTCCTCGCATTTTTCCTTGGACCTTTCAATAATCTTTACTTTAATTCCCATGTCCACTAAAAACTTGGCAAGATAATAGGATGTCTCACCACCGCCGATAATCATAACATCTTTTGCACGCATGGTAGGAACCTTAATCTTTCGGAAAAAGGAAGCAATTCTGGTACTGGAAGCAATGATGGTTATTTCATCTTCCGCAAGAAGTGTAAAATTGCCATCCGGAATAAAAATCTCATCTCCCCGCTCTACCACACATATGAGTACGTCACTGGCAAATTTGAAACGCACTTCTTTTAACTGCATATTGCATAATAAAGAATCTTCATGAATCCGATATTTTACCAGCTCGACTCTTCCCTTGGCAAAAGTATCAATTTTCAGTGCCGAAGGGAATTTAAGAAGTCTGGAAATCTCTCCTGCTACCGCAAGTTCCGGATTGATTACCAGGGATAACCCCAATTCCTCTTTGATATACGCTATTTCCTTGTAATAAACCGGATTGGAAACTCTTGCAATGGTATGGTGAACACCTGCTTTTCTTGCAATCAAACAGCATAATAGGTTCAGTTCATCCTTACCGGTAACGGCAATCAGAAGATCCGCTTCGTTGACTCCTGCCTCCATCTGCACACTATATACGGCACCGTTGCCAACAATGCCTAAAAGGTCGTAAGAATTTACCATATCGGATACTAAATCCTGTTTCTCATCAATAATGGTAATTTCATGCCCTTCTCCACTCAGTTGTTCCACAATGGCAGAACCCACATTGCCACAACCAACAATAACAATTTTCATGCAAAACCTCCATGATTTCGATATACGAAATTCACCAAATTAATATTAACATTTAATTCGTTTCAAATCAAGACATGCTAAAAATATCCACAAAAAAAGCGGGATAATTCCCACTTTTTTCTGGTCTTTTCATAATCAGTACTCTTTTCTTAAATCTTCCTCTATCCGAAGAAGCTGGTTATATTTTGCTACCCTCTCACTCCGGCAGGGGGCACCTGTCTTAATCTGCCCGGCATTTACGGCCACGGAAAGGTCCGCTATAAAGGCATCTTCGGTCTCACCGGATCTGTGGGATATCACTGCTTTATACCCTGCCTTTTGTGCTCTTTCTATAGTATCCATAGCCTCCGTAACGGTACCAATCTGATTTACTTTTACCAAAACAGCATTGGCTACACCCAATTTAATTCCTGCATCCAATCGTTTGGGGTTCGTAACAAAAAGGTCATCCCCCACAAGCTGCACAATATGCCCCAACCTTTCCGTCATCATTTTCCAGCCTTCCCAGTCATCCTCTGCAAGTCCGTCCTCAATGGAACAAATCGGATAATCCTGAATTAACTGCTCATAATAAGACACCATCTCCGATGCATCCCTCAGTTTATTTTCCCCCGGAAAATGATACATTCCGTCCGTCTCATCATATAACTCACTGCTGGCAATATCAAGTGCAATCCGAAAATCTTCTCCCGGCTTGTAATTTGCTGCCTGGATAGCTTCCATAATCTGATCCAACACTTCTCTTGCATCCCGTAAATTCGGTGCAAAGCCGCCTTCGTCTCCGACACCGGTGGAATATCCCTTATGGGCCAGAATCTGTTTTAACTTGTGATAAACTTCCGCACACATACGAAGTCCTTCACTAAAGCAGCAGGATGATACCGGCATAATCATAAATTCCTGAAAATCCACGGTATTTGTAGCATGTTTACCGCCGTTCATAATATTCATCATCGGAGTCGGCAGTAAATAGGCATGACTTCCCCCTATATATCGATACAGGGGAATATGAAGCGCATTGGCAGCAGCTCTTGCACAGGCAAGGGATACCCCTAACATGGCATTTGCACCTAAATTAGATTTGTTGTCTGTTCCGTCAGCACTTAACAAAAGTCTGTCAATTTTGGTCTGCTCCAAAACATTTTTCCCCAGCAAAATGGGTTTTATTTTTTGCTCAATATTATCAATGGCACGTTTTACTCCAAGCCCAAGATAACGTTCTTCCCCGTCTCTGAGTTCTATAGCTTCGAATCGTCCGGTGCTTGCCCCACTTGGTACGGAAGCCATTCCCGCATACCTTCTCTTGGAAACGGTGTTTTCTACGGTTATCTGCACTTCAACTGTTGGATTTCCTCTGGAGTCTAAAATTTCCCTACCGATTACATCGGTTATCTTCATAAACGCAAACATGGCATACCTCCTTTTTACAGGATAGTATGCCACGATTTAATCGAATTAAACATTCACTACATTATTTACGGATAAGTAGGGACTTGCCTGTCATTTCTGCGGGCTGCTCTTTACCCATAATTTCAATCAGGGTAGGAATAATGTCTGCAAGACATCCGCCTTCCCGTAAGGTATATGCCTCATCATAATTTACCAGAATAAAAGGAACCGGATTCGTGGTGTGTGCCGTGAAAGGTTCACCGGTTGTTTCATCAATGAGCTGTTCTGCATTACCATGATCGGCACAGATAAACATGGTTCCGCCGATTTCCTTAATCGCCTCTACTGCCTTTCCTACACATTCATCCACTGCTTCCACTGCCCTTATAGCTGCTTCTTCCACACCGGTATGGCCAACCATATCCGGGTTTGCAAAGTTGATGATAATGACATCATACTTGGTACTGCGGATTGCTTCCGTTAATTTATCGCAAACTTCGTATGCACTCATTTCCGGCTTTAAGTCATAGGTTGCCACCTTGGGAGAATTAACAAGAATTCTGTCCTCTCCCGGATTGGGCTCTTCCACACCGCCATTAAAGAAGAAGGTTACATGTGCATATTTCTCTGTTTCCGCAATACGTGCCTGTGTCATGCCGTTTGCTGCAAGCCATTCACCGAAAGTATTGGTAACTGCAATCTTATGGAACGCTACCTCTTTATTCGGAATTGTGGGATCATAATCAGAGAAGCAGACAAATACGATATCCTTTCTCTCGCCTCTGTCAAATTTATCAAATGCGTCATCACAGAAGGTTCTGGTAATTTCTCTTGCACGGTCCGGACGGAAGTTAAAGAATACTACGGAATCTCCGTCTTTTACGGTTGCAAGTGCTTTTCCATCCTTTTCCACTACACAGGGAACCACAAATTCGTCGGTCACTTCTTTGTCATAAGAATTCTGAATCGCACAGATTCCGCATGCCGCTTTGTCACCAATGCCGTTTACCATGGCATCATAGGCTTTCTGCACACGGTCATAGTTGTTATCACGGTCCATTGCATAATAACGTCCCATAACGGATGCAATCTGGCCGACACCGATTTCTTCCATCTTGGCTGTAAGCTGTTCTGCATATTCTTTACCGCTTGCGGGGGGTGTATCTCTTCCGTCTAAGAAGCAGTGTACATATACTTTATCCAGACCATTCTTCTTAGCCATTTCCAGAATGCCGTAAAGATGGGTAATATGACTGTGTACACCACCGTCGCTTAAGAGTCCCATGCAATGAAGCGCACTGTTATTCTTTTTACAGTTATCCATTGCTTTTTTCAGTGCCGGATTTTCAAAAAATGTTCCGTCCTGAATTTCTTTGGTAATACGGGTAAGTTCCTGATAAACAATACGTCCGGCACCCATATTCAGATGTCCGACTTCCGAATTACCCATCTGTCCTTCGGGAAGTCCCACTGCCATTCCGCTTGCATTTCCTTTTACAAACGGACACTCTGCCATCAGCCTGTCCATAACCGGAGTCTTCGCCTCGGCCACAGCATTTCCCTTCTTATTTTCATTAAGACCATATCCGTCAAGAATCATTAAAACTGTAGTTTTTTTATTCATGTCTTTCTCCTCTGCCATTCACACTTTATAAATATCTGTAACTGTCGTAGAAATTATACTCAAAATGCTGCAAACTTGCAAGGTTTGAATTGTATTTTTATAGGAAAAAGAGTAAAATGAATGGATACTTACGAAAAGGAGAACACCTATGGTCACATTTTTAACCCGTATTTTTATTAAAAACAGGGATGACACCACTTCTCCCGGTGTCAGACAGGCTTACGGAATATTAAGCGGAGCCGTCGGAATCTTTTTTAATCTGCTTTTATTTGCAGGTAAATTTTTAGCGGGATATATCAGTAAATCTATTGCCATAACCGCAGATGCTTTGAATAATCTCTCCGATGCTTCCTCCTCCGTCATCACCCTGATTGGATTTAAGATAGCCGGGCAAAAGCCTGATCCCGACCATCCCTTTGGACATGGCAGAATTGAATATCTTTCCGGTTTACTGATTTCGGCTGCCATTTTAATTATGGCCTTTGAACTGATTACCGGCTCTGTCAAGAAGATATTCACACCCGATGAGGTGCATTTCAGTTATTTAATTTTGATTATTCTGGTGGTATCCATATTGGTCAAACTCTATATGTTTCTCTACAACCGTGCTTTCAGCAGAAAAATTAAGAGTGAGGCCCTTATGGCAACCGCAAAAGATAGTTTAAGCGATATCGTGTCTACTTCCGTGGTATTGATTACCACATTAATTTCTCATTATTTTCATCTGAATCTGGATGCCTATTGCGGTATATTGGTTGGCTTATTCATATTTTATACCGGTGTCGGTGCTGCCAAGGATACTTTAGATCCCCTGTTAGGGCAGGCTCCTGACCCGGAATTCGTAAAGAGCATTGAAGAAATTGTGATGAGTCATGAAGGCATCTTAGGAATCCACGATCTATTGGTACATAATTATGGTCCGGGACGTGTCATGATTTCCCTTCATGCGGAAGTTCCGGCATCCGGCGATATCATGGTTCTTCACGATTTGATTGATAATATTGAGCGTGAGCTTAAAGAAACTCTTCTTTGCGATGCCGTCATTCATATGGATCCGGTGCTCACCGACGACCCGGAAGTAAAATCATTAAAAGAACTTACATATGGCTGTCTGAAAGAGATCGATGAGAATCTTTCTCTGCATGATTTTCGTGTGGTAAAGGGGCCCACCCATACCAACTTAATTTTTGATATCGTAACACCCTTCCGTTATTCCTATACAGATTCAGAAATCGTATCATTGATTACGGATAAAATAAAAGCCGTTAACCCAAATCTTTACACCGTTATTCAGGTAGATAAAAAATATTCCTAAACTTCATAAACAGTTAAAAAGAGGCATTCCCATTTGGGTCTGCCTCTTTTCCGGTTTACTTGTTTTGCAAGTTTGCTAAAGATTTATTATCTGCTCTCATTGATATAGAGCTGAACACGGTTCTGAATGATATTTGCTACATCCTTTGCACTCTTCTGTCCTTCAAAGAATGCTGCAGCCTCTTCATTGATAATATTACTCAGGTCTTCGTCGTAATAATAAATCTTATCAACTTTTGAAATATAATCATAAAGTTTATCAACTTCTTCTCTTGTCAGGGGATCAATGATAACTTCCGTTTCACCGTTCCAGTAGGAATAGTCATAATATTCCTTATTTCCGTCTTCATCCTCCCAGTAAGGTCTCTCCATACCCTTTTCCAGGTTTTTCATAGCTTCTGACTTCATTATGGGAAGATTCCATTCCAGTTCATCACTGCTCTGATAATCCTTGGTAAGGTAATATCTTAAGAAGTCCCATGCGCCCTCTTTGTTCTTGGATTTTGCAGAGATGGCATAACTGTTCCCCGGCATAATAACCGCACCTAATCCTTCATTTGAAGGGAATCCAATTAAAGTTACCGGTTCTCCAAACTGTCCCTTGGTTGAACGGATATAGTTCTCTGCATTTCCGATGCTAACAGACATAAGTAAAGTTTTTCCGGAACGATAAGAATTTTCCTGTTCCATCCACCAGTTATCCGGTAAGGATTCATAATCAAATTCCTTTGGAAACTGCTTCATAAACTCTAATAAATTTACAAATTCATCGGAATCAAAATGGCATTTTCCCGTTTTAGAATCTACAAACTGATTACCGGAATACATGAGAGTCATCCACATTATGCTGTCTCTTGTCATACTGGTGCCAAATACACTGCTATCGGGATATTTTGCCATAAGTGCTTTAAGCTCATCCATGGTCCAGCCTTCCTTGTCTCCTACAATGGAAGTTTTCCCGCCTATTGTCTGAACATTAAAGTCGGTCACTAGCCGGTACATTTTCCCATCCACGCTGTAAGCATCAAAGACATTGGCAAAATAATCCTCCACATTCAGTTCCGGATCATTCTCTATCATCTCTTTAATGTCCGCAAATAATCCCTTTGCAATATAGGAGTCCACCGGCATACTATAATTATCCAGAATCAGGATATCCGGCATCTTTCCTGCAATGATATCATTGTTTAACTTCGTCTGCCCCGCCATATAATCATCGGAGGTATTATACTGGGAATAATCTGTTACGGTAATTCTGTAATTTTCATTACTCTTATTATAATCAACTACCCGTTTTCTCATCTCGTAACCCAGCCAGTTACATCCGATAGAAATTACGGAGCGGTCTTTAATATCCTCCGGCTTTACATAAGTAAGAAGATAAAGTTCAGAAGGATCTCTCCAGTCTTCCGCCTGACAGATCATCAAAATGTGGGAATCATCCATTTCAATTAAATTATTCACATTACTGCTGTCAATATCGGAATTGATATAATCCAGGATAGGGGTTATTTCTGCATCACCAAAATTATATCCAAACGCACCGTTGGAATTTTTCAAGAACAAATCGTATTTTATACCCGGAGTGGCATTATAATTTGATAAATCCACATTTACCGGCACGCCTTCTTCGGTCTGTTTGGTTTTCGGGTCAATTTTGTTTAAGTCGACCTTAGCCGTTTCACCGCTATAGTTATACCGGATGTAGCATAAAACCCCGCTCTTATCAAAGAAAAAGGAATTAATCCAGCCATTATTGGTATCCACTGGAACTTCTATTACCGGCTTACCATTAGAATCATAAATCATGATTTTGGTTTCGCAGCACATTGCAATCATTCCGTCATCATTAATACACATATAATTCACATTCATATATTCCTGATTCTGGTCGGCATTTAATACAATTCTTCCCTTCTCGTTTCCACTAAAATCATAGATTAGCAGTTCTAAGGTATTTTCTAACGGCATATAATTTCCGTCTGCATCATTATAGTATGAGGAACTCTCCACAATAAGTGCTACCTGGTTCTTACTGATTGCACCACTGTTTACCCAGATATTTTCGAAAATTTCATAGCCCTCTTCGGTATATTTTTTCTGTCCATCCTCATCCGTGTTTTCCGTTTCACCGGTTGTATCCTCATCGGCACTTTCCGTTTCTCCGGTTGTATCCTTAGGAAGTATTTCCTCACTTTCGGGAAGTATTTCCTCGGTATATGGTATTACTTCAATACCCTCATCCATACCATCTTCATTATAGTAAGGATTCTTTGTCCTCTGGTCAAAAATGGTGGTTCTATCCACGCCGCTTCCATCCGAATTCATGGATACCAGATCAAGTTTCGTTCCCTGAAACTCGTCACGGTAATACTTGCTGGTAAGCATATAAAGTTTACCGTCAATCAGTTTTGTACTTAACGTGCCTTCTTCAGACTCAAAAATGCCCTCTGCCTTCAACTGCTCTGCCTTATATACATACTGTTTGGCAGCATTCATTTTTGCGGCTTCATTCTGCGGATTGGAAACATCTTCCGCACCCTTTCCGCAACCGGTAACGCCGATTGCAAGAACAACAGTCAGTATTAGACTAATTGCTCTTTTCGTCATCTTTTTCATTTTTTTCCTCCTCTAAATCCAGAATCTCAAGTTCTGCCTTTTTTAATTTCAGCGCCTGATTTTCTTTTCTGTTTTTGATCTTTCTATATACTTTATAGTACAAATCATCCTTTTTATCAATCAGAAAACGGTAAATGGACGATAATGTCCACTTTTTATGCTTCCAATAATAAATCAGTGCGATCAGAAGCAGAATGACAGGATAGGTAAAGAATAACAATATAAACACCAGATAGAGTGCGGCATAATCCTCATATCCCCTAGCCATATTTTCCCAATAAGGATAAATAATTGCCTTACTGTTCATGGAACGGCTTCCAAAACGCATCAGAATTTTCCACAAATTTAAGAACTGAAAGCGCGTGGTGTTTTCCACTACCTCTATATCATTCTCTGTTACCCCTATATTTTCGGAAACATACTTCTTAGCATACCCCTTCACCGGGTTCGGCATCACAATTTCATAGGAATTAATTCCAAAATTATTGCCATATTTTTGAAGTGTATCGTAGGAAACATAAGCTACAGAGGAGTTGAGTCCTGCATTATCCGCCATTCTGGAATCCTCGCGCTTAATCACCCCTGAAATAATATGCGGTATATTGCCGATATATACAATTTTGCCGTCTACATTATTAGAGCCGAATAACTGCCATGCCGCATCTTCGTCAATAATAATATGGTCGCTCATTAAATCATGCCCGGAGAAATAACTTCCGTAAAGAAGTTTTTGGGGATGAAACAGGAAGAAATCTCCTCCCACCCCAATGGCATTCACACTGATCGATCCCTTATCACTTTCAATCGTTACCTTACCGCTTGCACTGTAAGCATCTGCCCAGAGCCTTGCAGAGGGGTTTGTGGATTCCACGGTAATGGATTCTTCCAAAAGGGCTTTATCCAGGTTATGTTCAAACTGCAGAATCGAATCACTTGTCATGCCTGCCGAAGGGGAGAAAAAACAACTGATTTGAGAAACTCCGCCATCCTTGGACCAGCGTTTCGCCATCTGCTGGTGCTCCTGTCCCTGTAACATTCCCCGGCACATGGCACATAATAGAAGGGCAATAAGAAGACTGATTATCCCTGAGCAGCCAAGTTTTATCTGCCTTTTGGAAAATTTAATATTCAGTTTTCTCATCCAATTCATTTCCTTTCCAAGTCCTAATCAGGTAAACGTACCAGTTTTCCTGCTTCCACCGGTTTCGTTGCGGTTGTAATTACATATTCATATCCGTAAAGTGCACCATTTACTGCAGATTTGGTATCATCACTTGCTAACACCTCTACGTCATAGCGTACTGCATAATATCTTGTACCAAGCGGACTGCTCTTAGGTTCCACCACAAGAATGAACTTACCGTTATTGTCTTCACGGATGGCACTGTTGGGCACCACGAAGTCATAGTTGGCACTCTTCTGCCCCACCTGCAGGGAAAGATTCTGTCCCTCCGTAAGTTCGCCGCTTAAATTAAAGGTAACTATTTTAGTGTTACGATCCTGTGGATTAGGCTTAATACTTGCAACGGTTGCCGTAATATCATTATACCACCAGGAATTTACCAATTCTGCAGGATCACCTACGGAAATATTCTTAGCACGTTCCTGAGGAACCTGCGCTGATAAAGTATACCCCTTTCCTTCCGGCTGAATCACAAATACCGGCACATCCGGGCTGGTATTCTCTCCTGCCGTTACATTAACCTGGGTAATGGTACCGGCGATTTCTGCGGCAATTTCCGTTCCCATGGATTGTTCCTGAAGCTTATCAATCTTTTTCTGTGCCTTTGTTACATTTTCATAAAGACTGCCCAGATTCAGTTCTGTTCCGATATCCGCTGCCAGTTCACTGACAACCTGTTCTTTTTTCGTTACCGTATCCTTCAGTTTCTGCATGGTTTCCTCAGCAACAGCAAACTCATTAGCTCTCGTATTGTAAACATTTTGTGCATTAATGGCAATCTGCTTCGCTTCGTTATACTGTTTCTCTAAGGAAGATGCATTTCCGCTGGTAATAGACATCTGATAGTCCATCCAGGATTGTACCGTGTTTAATTTATTGTTGGCATCATCCAATGCCTTCTTCGCATCATCATAACCCTGCTTTACGGCATCGTAAGTTGGCGTATAATTCTGAATTTCCTGTTGTGCCGCATCCACCTCGGACTGTGCTACAATAAGCTGTTTACGATAGGTATCCAAGGACTGTGTTTTGCCTGCGTTCTGCATCTGGCTCACCGTCAGATTTCCTGCTAAAAGAGCCAGTTCATATGCCTCCTGTGCTGCTTTCAGTTCATCCATTGCGGCAGCCAGTTCATCACTTTCCTTTTCGTCCAGTGAGCAAAGTACATCCCCTATCTGAACTTTATCTCCGACTCTTACATTGATTACGGTCACTTTACGGCTCTCCGAAACCTTTACATTATATAAAGAACCGCTCTCCACAATACCATCACAGCGGACCTTTGCGGTAATGGTTCCGGACTGCACATACTGGGTTGCAACCTCCGGTAAGGAATAATTCATGATCGTATTGGAGAAAAATGTTAAAACCAGCATGATAGATAAAAATACAATCGCTACTGTCTTGACCCATTCCCTTCTCTTTCCTTCTTTTTCTTTCATTTTAATCCTCCTGCATTAACCTTTTATTCCGCCCTGGTAGGTAATACCTTCTACCAGATAATCTTCCCCGTATAAAAATACCAACAGACTGGGAACCATATAAATTGTCGCTACCGCAAATGCTAATCCGATTTCTCCGGCATTTATTTTACTTAAGAAAACGGAAAGCGGATGCTTTTCAGCATTGGATAACAAAATCAGTGGTTGTTCCACCATATTCCAGTAATCAATAAAAATCAGAATTGCCGCCGAGCATATGGCTCCCTTACAAAGCGGCAGACACACCCGCCTGAAAATCTGGCTCTCCTTAGCTCCGTCAATCTGCGCTGCCTCAATAACCGATGTCGGAATTCTCCTCATGAATTTAGTAAGAAGAAAAACAGCAAAGGGTGAAAAAATACCCGGCAGCCAGATGGCCCAGTTGGTATCAATCAGTTTCAGCCAGTTTGATACCAGATAGTTCGGAACTAAAGTGACCTGATATGGCATTAACATCAATATAATATAGGAAAAAAATATAATCTCCCGGATTCTGCCCCGATATCTGGAAAAGCCATATGCCGCAAGGCTTGCCACAAGCAACTGAAAGAAAACGATGGGTCCCACAAGTATTACGGAATTCCAGAATTTCAAAAGGTATTCCGGACTTTTTAAGAGCACTGTGCTGTACTGGCTGAAGGAAACCATATCCGGAATAAATTTCAGGTTCACCTTCTCGGATACATAAACCTTGCCGCCATTGTCCGTGGTTGCAAAAACCTGCCCGTAATTGGACGAAATCTCCGATGCCGACATAAAGGAATTGGTAATCGTTAAGATAATCGGCATCAGGAATATAAAGGCAAAAAATGCCGCAATCAGTGTCCTAATCGTAATTTTAAATACTTCTATTCTCTTTTTTCTCTTTACTCTTCTTTTCGCTTTCCGCTCCAAGGGAGTAAGTGCCGTTGTTTCCGTACTCATCCTTCCATATCCTTTCCGAAATGATTTTCCGTAATAAATAAAATACCAATCAGAACAATCATCACGAGTGACATCAGAATGGCAGCCGCCGAAAGTCTCTGATAATCCAGACTCGCAAATGCATTATTCATGAAATGCTGCAACAGATAAATGGACGGATAAGGATGATCCCCTGTCAATAAATAAACCTCGCGGAAAACCTTAAAGGAACTGATTAAGGACATAATCGTTACAAATAAAATGGTAGACGACATGTAACGAAGTTTAATATGTATAAAAATCTGCCAGGAAGAAGCACCCTCCAGACTTGCCACTTCTATCATGTCATGTGGCACGCTTGCAAGTGCAGCCATAAAAAGAATCATGTTATACCCTAAGTTTTTCCACAAAAACAGAATAATGACAACCAACTGCGAAAGCTCAAACTTCATCCAGTCAATTTTGTCAGCTCCGATCGATAGAAGAAATTCATTCACCGCACCGTTATAGTCAAATAGCACCTGCCAGATTAAAACGATGGAGGCAACCGGAACCATTAACGGACTTAGGAAGAAGGTACGAAACTGGCTTCTAAAAGGCATCTTGGAGTTTAGTACCATTGCCAGAAACAGGGATAAAACCACGGCAAGCGGAACCGCAACCGCAGAAAACATTGCCGTATTCTTAACGGCCGTTCGAAAAGCCTCATTTTTAATTACCTTGACAAAATTTTCCAGCCCCACAAAATTCTTACTGATTGGGTTATCCACCACGGAATAGAAAATAACCACCAGAAACGGAAGAATAAAAAAGAACAACACGCCAATTAAGCTCGGTGCTATGTAAAACGCCGAACTTATTTTCTGTCTCTTTAGTTTTTTACTGATTTTCTTTCTATTCTTTTTTAAGGCTTTCATAAAGCCCTCCCGGTTTCAATATTCAGTATTTTGTTCTACAACAATAGTATACCCCATAGATATTGTGTTTGTCATCTTAAGAATTTATTACGATTCTTACAATTTCTTAAGTTTTTCCTTTTTCGCAAGAAAAACCATGAAAAGAATCATTACGAAAGGTATCACAAACAACAGGATATCGGAAAGCAAGGTATTCGGTATCCAGCCAAAAGCTTTTTCAATCCAGAAAGTACTGGAAAAGTTTACCGTAAAATGAATTAGTATGGCAGGAACCAAGGACTGATAATTTTCTCTCATATATCCCAGACAAAGACCGATTGCAAATGCATATATTCCCTGAACCCAGTTTAAATGAATGAAACCAAACAATGCCGCCTGCAGAATATTTGCCTGCCAGAATTTTGGGAAAGCCTTTTTTGCAAAATGTAAAGTCAATCCTCTGCACAAAAGTTCCTCTCCCACTGGTGCTAACAGAACAGCTGCAATCACGGAAAAGGTATCTTGAAACATACCTGCCCTTTCCACCATTTCCATATAAGCTTCTACCACGGAAGGCACTACTCTGTATTCCAAAGCCACAATACCATTGGCAAAAAGGCATAGTACGATGCCCATAAGTATGGATAAAACATATGCTAACACTGAGATTTTCTTTTTTTCCTTGGGAACATTGGCACCTTTTTTCACACAAATCACATAGTACCAGAGACCAAAAAAACAAATTCCAAAGATATGATAGATAAAGGTGGCGAAAGTGCTGCTTTCCATGAGAGCAACTTCATCTAAACCTACATATAATAATATTGCTAACTGAATTACAAACTGTGCTGTAATACAAATCACAGGAGGTAATGCAGCTAAGAAAAAATAGCCGATTCTCTGTCCTACCGTGATATTTTCTTTTCTATATATACTTTCCATCTTAATCAGACTCCTTTTCTATCCATCTTATTTCCTACATGATTCTATCACACCGTGACCATATAAACAATCTAATCCGCTAAAATGTATGATTTTGAAAATCTTAACAATATTTTAACGACAAATACCTTGAAAGCGATTCGATATAGGATTATAATAATAAAAAAAATTCGTGGAGAATGCCAATGAATACTAAAGAAAAATGTGAAAATAACTGTCTTATGCGCTCCTTTTCCCATGATATCCGTAGCATTCTGACCGGCATCATCGGAAGCAGCACCATTTATCTTGAAAAAAAAACAATGCTCACCGAAGAAGAAAAAACTTCTATCATATCTTCCATTCTTGATGATTCCAGTCAAATGCTTAATATGTTTGAGAATCTACTGATTGTAATAAAAATGATGGATGGACAGCTGCCATTGAGAATAGAGATGGAATCATTGGAAGAAGTGATTTCGGAGGCAATCTATAAAATCACTTTACGCTATCCGGATATTGTAGTCAAAGCTTCTGTACCGGATAAGGTACTATTCCTTTATATGGATGCACTTCTTATGGAGCAATTACTGATAAATCTGTTTGAATGCAGCTACTTATACTCTGACAGGACCAAACCGATTCTGATAAATATAACAAACGATGAAAACTATACAGAGCTTCGTATTTCTAATGTTGAAACAGACGAATGCCGCAATATGCTTGCCTCGGAATTTAAAAATAATCCTTGTATGGAACTGCCAAAGGGTATTCTTAAATGTATCCGTATGAATTTCTGTATCTGCAAAAAAATTATTGTAGCACATAAGGGTACCATTTCCTGTATTAACACCGATATCGGTACCGATATAATTATTAAACTTCCATTTGGAGAAACCAGAGATGAACCTGAATCCACAAATTTTAATCATTGAAGATGAAAAAAATATTGCCATGTATATTGCCTCTATATTAAGAGGTGCATCTTACCGCAGTGAATTTGCCACTTCCGGCATCTGCGGGCTGAATCTTGCTGCTTCCTTATGTCCTGACTTAATTCTTCTTGACTTAGGACTTCCCGATATATATGGTTTTGAAATCATTGAAAAAATCAAGTCTTCTTCCGATATTCCCATTATTGTGATTTCAGCAAGAACCAAGGAATCTGATAAGGTAAAGGCATTGGATATGGGTGCAGATGATTACATAACGAAGCCTTTTGGTTCCGGTGAGCTTCTGGCACGTATTCGTGCCTGTTTAAGGCACCATCAGAAAACCACCCGATCGTGTACTGTCTACAAACACCTCAATTTTACCATTGATACCGACAAAAGATTAGTTCTGCTAAACGAAGAACCTGTCCATTTAACGCAGATTGAGTATAAATTATTATGTCTTTTATCGGAAAACGCCGGAAAAGTTATGACCTACTCTTCCATCATCGAAAAAATATGGGGTCCCTTTATGGATGACAATAACCAGATTCTACGTGTTAACATGGCGAACATCCGAAGAAAAATTGAAGAAAATCCGGCACAGCCGGTTCATGTGTTCACGGAAATCGGTGTGGGATACCGCATGGCAGAAAATGATGCGGGATAAATTATTCTTCTCCGCCAAGAACCATATCCAGTGCATGAGCGATGGGATAACAGGATCTTTTTGCTTCTTCCAGAGTATTATTTTCATCACCCAATTCAATCAGAAGTGTTCTTTTACATAAGTGCATGTTATAGCGATACTGCTTTATGTATATCTTTCGGGTAAGTCCCGGATAGTACTCACCCAAAACTGTCTGCATCTGAAAAGAAAAAGCCAGATTATCCTTCAGGTTATCATTTTTCAGATATTCAATATTTCCCAGTTTTTTACTTCTTGAAATTCCGTTAAAAAACATAAACCTGGCGTACTTTTCTCCATCCATATCGATTGTCATCTCACGGTTTGGATTTCCGGAGTCGCGGTGCAAATCAATAACCACTTCTATTCCGGGATTCTCAGACAGTATCTGTTCCAGTCTGGGGTATGCTTTTGCATAGGCATCATCCCTCACTGTATCAAATTCTTCAGTACAATGAATAACCTGATAACCATAATCCTCCCGCAGTATTTTTGCAAGCAGTTCTCCGGCTTCTATTACACCGCCGTTTTCTCCCTCCTCTGTTTCTTTGTACCTTTCTTTCGAATGGGTATGATAAATCAGTATCTGCGGCGATTCTGCCTTTTTTTCTAATCTTAAGTCCCTGCCGTTTAGATTCTCAACATTGAACAAGTCCACACCTGCCAGGCAATCTGCATCAATGGTATAAAAGCTTTGCAGAAGTGTTTCGTATTCCCGAAACTGTGACAAATCATATTCTTCCTGTTTTTCATGTTTCGTAAAGGAAAAGGTATCCTGAAAACAGGGAACAGATTCTTCCGAAAAAAAGCTATGTTCTTTAAAAAAAGCCGGTACATATTGCTCTTCTTCGGATTCTCCGTCACCCGATTCCTCGCTCTGATTCCAAACATCCTCTTCGGGAAATGTCATTTCTGACTTGGATAGTGCTAAATAATTCGTGTCTTTCATCTGCATGGTCTGATATTGATAGAGGGGAAAATAAATATTGGTTTCCTTATTCTTACCAGCATAAGATAATAATGGGAAGAAAAACATTTCCGAATACCCGGTATCTTGAGGGAGAAAAAGAAGAACGGATGCAAATAAAACAAAACATATTCTTTTTCCTGTTTTTTGCATCTTATCTGATAAATACATATTTTCCTCCATCACACCATATCTCTTAGAATATATGCTATGATTTTTCAGATAATGCTATATTGAGTCCTTCGGACAGAGTATAACTGACCCTTTTAATAACGGCATCTATGTCTTTGCAGGTCACATACATATTACTCAGTTCCGGCAGTGCCTTTCTGCACTCTTCCATATATTCCCTGTTACAAACTTTATTTTCTTCTTCGAATAAACGTTCAAATGCATCAATCACGATTGTGGCACCATCCACAACCGTCGGAACACCGATTGCAATCACCGGAATTCCCATATTACTCTTTGTAAGTGCATTCCGATGATTTCCCACTCCGCTTCCCGGCATAATTCCGGTATCCGTAATCTGTATGGTACGGTTTAATCTTTTTGTATTGCGGGCAGCCAGGGCATCCACGGCAATGATAATATCCGGTTTTATCTGGCTCACAACACCCTTAACAATTTCACTTGCCTCCATCCCGGTTTTCCCCATAACACCGGTTTCCAGTCCACTCAGTGTATGCATTTTTTTATTCCCGTAAGCGGCTTTTCCATATTCCATTAACATATGACGGTTAATGGCAAGATTGTCAACAACATGGGGACCCAAAGCATCTGCCGTGACTTCCCGGTTTCCAAGACCTACAACCAATACTGACATTTCCTCTCTACCGGGAATTATGGTATGAATAATTCTTGCAATACACTCCGATATTTCCCTGTGATAATCTTCATCCTCCTCTGATAATGTTGGAGTTTCAATGGTTACATATCTTCCCATCGGTTTTCCCATTGCTTTTGCACCATTTTTTGTGGTAATATCAACCGTAGTAACGCGAATATCCTTTTCTTCATCATATTCCTCGTTTACAATTACCCCATGTAAGGAAGAATCTGCATCAGAAACACTTTCCCGTGCCTCCAGTGCCAGGTCCGTTCTTGCCTGAAAATGATTCATAGATTCACCATCCTTTTTTCTAATATTTTTTACAGAAAATCGTGAAATATGTATTGACATTTTTTAGCATTTCTATTAGTATAATATGCGTATGTTTACATTGGTCGTCCGTGTCTGGCCTAAATGGAACATTTTCTTACAAACTATCAAATAGAAAATGGAGGTGTAGATCTTGGCTAATATCAAATCTGCAAAGAAAAGAATTACTGTAGCTCAAATTAAAGCTGATAGAAATAAAGCTATCAAATCCGGCGTAAAGACAGCAATCAAGAAAGTATATGCTGCTATCGAATCCGGTGATAAGGCTGCGGCTGATGCTGCATTACTTGCTGCAACAAGCGAGATCGATGCTGCTACTTCTAAGGGAGTATACCACAAAAACAATGCTTCCAGAAAAGTATCTCGTTTAGCAGTTGCTGTAAACAAGATGGCATAATTTTTTATATAAAAAAAACACCCATACCGTCATGTGGGTGTTTTTTTATTGCAATTTTTTTCTATCTTCTGTGGCCACCGCCGCCATGGCTTACACCACCGCTGCTTCTGTGTCCACCGCCACCGCCGCCACCTCCGCTGCTTCCCGAAGAAATCACAACACTGGTAACGTGACTGTTTATCAGTTCATCTGTTCTTACATTAAAATGAATGCTGTTCGGCTCCACATAGGTATTGGATGTGGTGGTACGGTCTCCTTCTTTATTTTTCAGATGTGTGGCAATGAAAACTCCCGAAATAATAAAGGGAACGATTACCACAAGCGGGAACGGAATAAAAGGATCGTTCTCCTTAAGCATCTTCTTAGTTACCGATTCGACATAAGCCTTATAAGCCTTAAATGGATCGTAACCTATGTAACGGTCTACATCATCTAAAACATCATCAATCATACTCGAGGAAAATCGCTTATAAACCCTGCCACAGGTGGAAAGCCAGCTTCCTGCCTGGGAATCACTTGTACCTGCAAGATACTGATTATCCAGTAACAATGCGCCGTCCCCATGGATTTTATCATACCCGAAATTATTATTATCATAGAAATCATCCGCATAATTCATCATGCTGAAATTCCATGCAGCATCCGTATTGGATGTATATCCATACTGTTCAATAATCGGTTCATCAATTGTCACAAGAACCAGATCACAACGGATTTTTTCCTCACTTTCCCGTATGAGTATCTCTAATTCTTTCTCTTCGGAATCTGTAAGCACATCCGCATAGTCGTATACCCGTCTGGAAGGTGCGGCATCATTTCTGGTATCAGCCACTTTTTGGGTGCTATGTATTATAAATACAATTACAAAAACAACGGATACAACACCAAGGAGAATAAATAACCAGGAAAAATACTTTACAAACTGTTTCATATCATCCTCCTATAGCCAGCGAAAAATTTGATATATCATGGTAAAAACCAACAATAGTCCCATACACAATGTGCCACCGTAGGCCCATACCTTTTTTACCGACAGGGGAACTTTCCCGACTACCTTTCCGGTCTGTCCGTTTATGTAGAAGGGATAGGTTTGATTTTTATAAACATATTGGTAATTCCAGACAGGAAGAAGTGCATACTTACTGTCCGTTCTTTCCACCATTACCTTATTGGACGGATCGTTTACCAGACCGGTGTAACCATTTATACTGGATTGCATAATGGACTCCGCATCGCCCTTGGCTTTGCATACGGCTCTTTCCTCCAGTTCATCCACTCCCATATTATACATTTCTGCCTGAAATCCGGACAAATAACAATCCTTAAATTCTTCCAGGTTCCCATAGTGGAAGGGTTCCATCAGATCCATAGTGGAATCCGGCATGATAATGGATGCATCTACCGGTACTTTATCAAAATCCACTTCCATGTCACGTTTGATGCGGTAGATCTTGGTCTCCGTATACTGACGGTTTCCGCTGGTCCAAGTTCGGATTTTTTTACCGGTACCCTCATAGAATCCATGCACATGATAATCATACATCCAAAACGGCACATACATGCCTGTCATGAAATTTAACCGGGCATCGGACAAAAAGTCATTTGGCGCAAATACAGACCGTTTGAACTTGTCACGGAGTATTTTCTTTACATCTTCTATTCCAAGATAAAAAGGAATAATTAAATGAGGCAGATAATCTCCTGCAATTCGTTCATCCACAATCAGATGGTTGTCACAATAAGGACACTTAAAGGCAGACAGGTATTCCCTGATTTCTATCGGTGCACCACAGGAAGGGCAGGCTGACATTACCGGTTCATTACTTACATATTTTTGTTCACTGTCTTCACTTCCACAGTATTTGCAGAACATTTTTTGTCTTTCAGGGCTGTAAACCATATTACCGCCACAATTATTACAGGTATAAATCATTTTACTTCTCCCCTATCAGAAAAATGGATTATACTTCTTTTCGTGTTCAATAGTGGTAGAGCCTCCATGCCCCGGATACAATTTCACCGAATCCGGCAGGGGGAATATTTTTTCTTTTACAGACTGAATTAAAGTCGAGCTGCTTCCCGTCGGGAAATCGGTCCTTCCGACAGATTCTTCAAAAATGGTATCTCCGCAGACTAAAAATCCGGCTTCTTCAAAATAAAAACAACAGCTTCCAGAGGTATGACCGGGTGTAGCTAATACCTGAAAAGGAATCCCCGCTATGTTAAGATTCTGCCCGTCATGTAATGCCTCATCGGGAGTCAGTGCGTAGGGGGATCCCGACCAGCCTGACAGATTATTTACCGAATCCTTACAGAGGGCAAATTCTTCAGAAAGTGCATAAATCTTAGCCCCGGATAAGGCACGTAGCTTTTCTGCCCCGAGTATGTGGTCGAAATGACCATGAGTCAAAAGGATGGCTGCCACCTTGAATCCCTGTTCCGTAAGTTTCTCATAGAGGAATTCCCCGCGGTCTGCCGGGTCTATCACAAGGACATCTTCTTTTCCGCTTTCATATAAAAAGTAACAATTCGTAGCACAGGACCCCAGTACTGTCCGGCCGATTTTTAATTCTGCCATTATCCTACCGTCCTTTCTATATCAATGACATTGTCTACACCACGTATCTTTTCGATAATTTTGTTTAACTCTTCCCTGTTCTTCACTTCAAAGGAAGTCTGCAGGGTTGCGATATTCTGCTTGGAAGTTCTGGTATTCATGGATATGATATTAATATCCCTTTCCACAAAGATTCTGGAAATATCCGCCAAAAGACCGCTTCGATTATTGGCATAAATCTTAATATCGGCAAAATACTTTCCATCCTTCTGATCCTCTGCACCCGCCTGCCAGTCCGCTTCAATTAAACGGTTCTTTTCCATTTCCGGAAGGTTAATCATATTGATACAGTCTGTGCGGTGAATGGAAATACCGCGGCCTCTGGTAACAAAGCCCACAATTTCGTCTCCGGGAACCGGGGAACAGCACTTGGAGAAACGGACGGATACGTCGGTAATTCCTTTTACGGTAATACCGTTTTTATGTCCGTTCATTTTGACCTTGGAATTCTGTGCATTCTCCGTAATAGAGGCAAGGACTTCCTCATTGGTCATCTCTTTCTTGTGGTCATTATCATAGTACTCTAACAGTTTATTGACAACCTGACCTTCTTTTAAAGCACCGTGACCGATGGCCGCAAGAACCGCATCCCAATCCAAAAAGCCATATTTTCTCTGAATATTCTCCATATATTCCGGTTTTAGAAGGTCGGATACATTGATGTTCTTCGATTTACAGTAGGCAAGCATGGTATCCTTGCCCTTGGCAATATTATCTTCTTTGGATTCATTTTTGAACCACTGGTTAATCTTATTTTTGGCCTGGGTACTCTTTACGATTTTCAGCCAGTCCCTGCTGGGTCCTTTATTATTCTGTGAAGTAATAATCTCCACACGGTCACCGTTTTTAATCACATAATCGATGTTTACCAGTTTTCCGTTAACCTTGGCACCTACCATACGGTTTCCAACCGCACTGTGTATACTATATGCAAAATCAATCGGTGTAGAACCCTTGGGAAGGTTCTTAACATCGCCGCTGGGTGTAAAGCAATATACATTGTCCGAGAACAGATCCAGATCATTCTTTAAAAGATTCATGAATTCTTTGTTATCGGATGTATCCCTCTGCCACTCCAGAATCTGACGAAGCCAGGTAAGCTTCTCTTCTTCCTGATTTTCAATTTTCTTTCCATCACTGGCTTCTTTATATTTCCAATGGGCCGCAATACCATATTCTGCAGCCTTATGCATTTCCACCGTTCGAATCTGTACTTCAAAGGGCTGTCCGGAAGTTCCGATAACCGTTGTGTGCAGGGACTGGTACATATTGGCTTTGGGCATGGCTATATAGTCTTTAAATCTGCCGGGTATCGGTTTATATTTTTCATGAATCACACCCAGTGCCGCATAACAATCCATCATATTATCCACAATAATACGGACCGCAAAGAGATCGTAAATCTGATCCAGCGTCTTATTCTGGTTTTTCATTTTCTTATAAATACTGAAGAAGTGCTTTACACGTCCGTCAATCTCAGCTTTGATTCCGGCCTCTTCGATATGTCCTTTTACTTCTTTTACAATGCCGGCAATATATTCTTCCCTCTCGCTTTTTCTGGTTGCAATCTTATCCACCAGATCAAAATAAGCTTCCGGCTCCAGATATTTAAGGGACATGTCATCCAGTTCCACTTTAATTTTAGAAATACCGAGCCTTTGTGCAATGGGACAATAAACTTCCAGAGTCTCTTTTGCAATTCTTTGCTGACTCTGCGGTTTCTGGTATTTTAAGGTACGCATATTATGCAGACGGTCTGCCAGTTTAATCATGATAACACGGATATCCTTTGCCATGGCAAGAAACATTTTACGCAAGTTTTCCGCCTGCATTTCCAGCCTTGCATCATTTTCCGTACCGGTACCGTTGCTCAAAGGAATACTTTCCAGTTTTGTAACCCCATCTACAAGCTGTGCAACCTCTGCCCCAAAGAGATTGGTAATTTCCTCCTCCGTCATTACCGTATCTTCCACAACATCATGTAAAAGACCGGCTACAATGGTTTCCTTATCCATTTCCAGATCTGCAAGCACAATGGCAACCTGCAAAGGATGCGTAATGTAAGGTTCCCCCGATTTGCGCACCTGTCCCTTGTGTGCCTCCGATGCTGTTTTATATGCCTTTTCAATCATAGACAAATCATCAGAAGGATGATACTTTCGAACATGATCAATCAGCATTTGATACAGATCATCAGGCTTAGCAAATTCCTGTAATGCACTTATAGGATTATCCTGCAAAATACTGCTTTTTTCTTCTGTCATCTCTCATCGCACCTTCGAAGTATTATTTTAAGTCAATCCATATATTTATTTTCCTTCATAAACAATTGCGGACTCAATTCGGTACTTCTTAAGTTTATCCCTGCCCTTTAATCCGGCAAGTTCAATCATAAATACCATACCGGTTACTTCTCCGCCAAGCCTCTCCACTAATTTAGCCATGGCCTCTGTCGTACCGCCGGTTGCAATCAGATCATCCACAATTAAAACCTTCTGTCCCGGTTTAATGGCATCTTTATGAATTTCAATGGTTGCGGTTCCATATTCCAGTTCGTAATTTTCGGAAATCGTTTCACAGGGAAGCTTCCCTTTCTTACGAATCAGAACAAAGGGCTTTTTATTATTGTAAGCAATGGGTGCGCCAAATATAAAGCCTCTGGATTCCGCGCCCACAACCACATCATAGTCAATATCCTTTACCAGTTCCTGCATGGTATCTATGGCAAGGTGAAAGCCTTCCGCATCCTGCAAAACACTGGTAACATCACGAAAAATAATGCCCTCCTCCGGAAAATCCGGGATACTTCTAACGTATTCTTCTAATTTTTTCATAGGTATTCCTCCATCTTTATTAGGATTAAACTTCATTATATATTTATTCTTTTGCGAAATCAATGGCCGAAAATATTGGTTAAATCGTTAAAGAACACCAACACCATCAGAATCATAAAGAAAACCAGTCCTACAAAATGGACAATTCCTTCTTTCTCCGGCGGTACGGCCTTGCCACGTATCAGTTCAATAATTAAAAACACCAGACGTCCTCCGTCAAGTGCAGGTAAGGGCAAGAGATTCAGGATTCCCAGATTGACGGATAATAGCAAAATAATATTGAACATATTGTAAAGAACCTTTTGAATCCCATAATCTTTGCTGTATTCATAAGTCTTTCCAACCACATTGACGGCAATCCCCACAGGTCCGGCTACATCTTCTTTCTTAAAATTACCGGTTAGCAGCATTCCCAGACTTTTGTAAGTATTTACCACACAATACCGCATCTCATAATAAGCATCGGAAAACACTTGAAGGCCTTTGGCTTCTTCATAACTGCTGTAGATACCCATCAGATATCCTCCCAATTCCTCATCGTACATCGGTGTCAGGGTAACCTCATTCTTTTCCCCATCTCTGATATAGACAATGTCCATGGGTTTCTCATTATTTAAAAATGCAATCAAGGTAATGTCTTTGAATAATGGTGTTTTTTCCCCGTTTATGCTGACAATCTTATCGCCTTCCCTAAGTCCTGCCGCTTCTGCCGGACTGTTTTCCAAAACACCGGTAAGGATGTTTTTGGCGGGTGCTCTCATGGAAACCATAATAACCGCAATAATGAATGCCAGAATAAAATTAAAAAGCGGTCCCGCAAAAACAGTCGCAATTCTTGCCCATACATTGGCTTTTAAAAAGGAGCCTTCGCTCTCCCCTTCCTCGGAAACATTTAAGCCGTCTTCTCCTTCAAACATACAGGCTCCGCCAATGGGGAAAAGGCGAATGGCATATTTTGTGTTCTTTTTCCCAAAAGAAAAAATAACCGGCCCCATTCCGATGGAAAACTCCACCACATGAATTCCATTTAATTTTGCAACAATAAAATGACCGAACTCGTGAGACAAAACCACGATACCAAAAATCAGCACAAACCAAACGATTGTCATGAACATATTATATTTCCTTATATTTCTCTGTTATATATTGATATACTTCACATTCCGCATTTAGAATCTCTTCTACGGAAGGATTCTCTATCCTTTTATGTCTTGCGACACATTCCTCTATGATTTCCGTAATTTCGGGGTAACGGATCTTCTTATCCAGAAATAATGCAACCGCTTTTTCATTTGCTGCATTGAAGACCGTTGGAAGGCTTCCTCCTCTTTCCCCGACTTCATAAGCTAATTTTAATCCCCGGAAAGTTTCCATATCCGGTTTTTCAAAGGTAATCTGCGCCAGTTCATAGAAATCCAGCCTTTTTCCGGGTAAAAACTTCCTGTCCGGATAAAACAGGGCATATTGTATGGGAAGCTTCATATCCGGGGTCCCAAGCTGGGCCATAATACCACCATCCACATATTCCACCATGGAATGTATGACACTCTGCGGATGTACCACTACCTGAATCTGTGAAAAGTCCACATCAAAGAGCCATTTTGCCTCCATAACCTCCAGACCTTTATTTACCAGTGTGGAGGAATCGATAGTGATTTTCCTGCCCATATTCCAGTTCGGATGTTTGAGTGCATCCTCCGGGGTAATATTTTCCAACATATCTTTTGTATAATGTCGGAAAGGTCCTCCCGATGCGGTAAGCAGTATTTTGGAAATCTTAGCTTTCGGCTGTCCCTGCAGGGACTGAAAAATAGCGCTGTGTTCACTGTCCACCGGAAGAATACTGACCCCTTTCTTCTTTGCAAGAGGCATAATAAGATGCCCTGCGCAGACAAGGGTTTCTTTATTGGCAAGAGCGATGGTCTTTCCGGCCTCAATGGCAGCAATGGTAGGTCTGATTCCAATCATCCCCACAATCGCCGTTACCAGAATCTCCGCTTCTTCCTGTGTTGCCATGGCAAGCAGTCCGTCCATGCCGTATAATATCTTCACAGAAAGATCGGCAACCCTTACTTTCAATTCTTCTGCCGCTTCTTTTGTCCACATAACAGCCAGCGATGGCATAAATTCCCGAATCTGTTCTTCCATCCGGTTAATATTATTCCCACATGCAAGGGCTGTAACCTTTAATTCCGGATTATTTCTTACCACCTCAAGCGTCTGGGTGCCAATGGAACCGGTGGAACCCATAATAGCAATCTTTTTCATAAACTCATCCTATCATAATTCTTACTAAAAAATAGACCATCGGTGCAGTCACGATAACACTGTCAAAGCGGTCCATGATTCCCCCATGTCCCGGAATCAGTTTACCGTAATCCTTAATATCATGGTTTCTCTTAATGGCAGATGCTGCAAGATCTCCAATCTGACTCATCACCGCGCCGATCATGCAGATAACCATAATCAGATATGGCATCTGCGGTTCCGGCAATAATTCTTTCAGGAAGAAAAAAGAATATATAAATCCTAAAAGCCCGGCACCAACCACACCGCCTATACATCCTTCCAGGGACTTTTTGGGGCTAAGTACCGGAAAAATTTTCTTCTTTCCAATGCAGATTCCCACCAGATACGCACAGGTATCGCTTCCCCAGGAAGAAATCAGAATCAGCCATACCAGGTAAATCCCTGTTTCTCCGGGTAACTGTCTTGTCAGGTAAATAAAAGAAAGCATTACCGGCGCATATACAAAGTGAAAGACATTTGCCATAACCTGTTCGGCAACATATTTCGGAAAACGAACCACATATACAAACATGCTTAACATAAATACACCGATAAAGGGCAGAATCATATAAATGGTTTGTCCCGGCAGAAAATAGAGCGTTGCATAATATGCCAGAATTCCGGCTATTCCTACTGCCTCCAAAGCACAAAACTTCTTATCTTTCCCACACACCCCGGTTGCCTTACAGAGTTCCAGATATCCCACAATGGAAATGAATATGGATACCCCAAGCAAAAGTTCATTTCCAAAGATGAAACACAACAGCGCAATGATTACCAGAATCACACCACTGATTGCTCTTTTCACAAACATGACTATTCCTCCTTAACAAGACCAAACCTTCGGTCTCGTTTTGTATATGCCTCAATCGCCTTTAGTAATTCATTTTTATCAAAATCCGGCCATGCCACCGGAGTAAAGTACAGTTCCGTATAAGTAAGCTGCCAGGGCAGAAAATTGGATGTACGAAGTTCATTACAGGTTCTTATCAAAAGGTCCGGGTCCGGCATGGCAGCCGTATCCAGATTCTGATTAATAAGTTCCTCATCAATTTCTTCCGGCTTTATTTCCCCCGCCTCGACCTTTTTTGCAATTTTGGTTACGCACCTTCTGATTTCATCACGACCGCCGTAATTTAAGGCAATGGTAAAATGCAGGCCGGTCAGATTTTTTGTCTTCTCTTCCAGATTCTCAATAGTATCGTAGATATCTTTATCCAGCCTTGTTTTATCTCCGATTACCCGGACGCACATATTATTTTTGGTGGCACGTTTTAAGCAGTTGGACAGGTAATTTCGAAGAAGTTTCATAAGCGCATCCACCTCATCCTTGGGTCTGTTCCAGTTTTCGGTGGAAAACGCATACACGGTAAGATATTTAATCCCCAGATTATGGGCATCCTCGCAAATCTGTTCTACCGCCTTTGCTCCTTGTAAATGTCCGTAATTTCTGGGCATTCCCTTTGCCTTCGCCCAACGGCCGTTGCCGTCTAATATAATCGCCACATGATTCGGAATCTTTAAATCCATACTCAAATCCCCACAAATATTAGTTCTTTATTATGCAACCAAAGGGCAGGTAAAAAAACCTGCCCTCCCGCTTATACTGTCATTATTTCTTTGGTCTTCTGTTCAATCAGACCATCCACATTTTTGATGTATTTGTCGGTAAGTTTCTGTAATTCATCTTCCAGTTGTTTTACTTCGTCCTCGGAAACATCTGCCTTTCCAAGTTTCTTAAAGGCGTCATTGCCATCCCTTCTTATATTACGGACAGCAACCTTGGCGTCTTCTCCTTTTTTCTTTACTTCTTTTGCCAGGTCTTTACGTCTTTCCTCGGTCAGTTCCGGGAAAACAAGACGGATAACCACACCGTCATTGGAAGGCGTTATGCCCAGATCGGAAGTCATAATTGCTTTCTCAATAGCCTTAATCATGGTCTTTTCCCAAGGTGCAATCTGGATAATTCTTGCTTCCGGAACGGTTACATTACCAACCTGCTGAATCGGAGTGGGCGTACCGTAATAATCAACACGGATTTTATCCAGTACATGCGGGTTTGCACGCCCTGCACGAATACCGGCATAATCAGCCTCCAAAAATTCATAAGCCTTTTTCATTTTTTCGTCATAAACCTTGATTCTTTCGTCCATTTTGATACCGCCTTTCCGCTTTATACAGTTACTTTGGTTCCGGTAAATTTACCGTTCATCGTGTTTACAATACTATTCTCTTCATTTAATCCAAATACCCACATCGGCATTTTATTGTCCCTTGCCAGAATAGAGGCCGTCATATCCACAACCTGAAGATTCTTTGCAATCACCTCATCGATGCTTATTTCATCATATTTCTTGGCATCACTAACCTTTGCGGGGTCTGCATCATAAACCCCGTCAATGGATTTTGCAAGAAGAATCACCTCTGCCTCAATCTCAATTGCCCGAAGCACCACACCGGTATCGGTTGAAAAATAGGGGTGTCCCGTACCGCCTGCGAAGAATACCACCATTCCCTTTTCAAAATATTTATTTGCCCTGTCCTTGGAAAACAGTTTGGTAAAAGAGCCACATTCAAAGGGGGTAAGCACTGCCGTTTTCATTCCAACGGAGCGGAAAATCTCGGATACATAAATACAATTCATAACCGTCGCTAACATTCCGATCTGGTCAGCTTTGGTACGGTCAATATTCTCACTGGTACGGCCTCTCCAGAAGTTTCCGCCGCCGGTAACGATTCCGACCTCGTAGCCCTCATCTACTAATTTTTTAACCTGAAGGGCAACGCCCCTAACGGTTTCTTCGTCAAAACCGGTATGTTTCTCACCGGCAAGCGCTTCACCGCTTAACTTTAACATGATTCTGCGCATAGTGTCTCCTTTATCTTAGTTTGCTTCTTCTCTTTTGATGTGCTGCACCGGAACCGTACTGTCGGATATGGGAAGTATCTCGGTATTCTCCAATGCCTGAATGCTTTCAATCAGTAAGGGCAATGCCTCCACTGTAGTATCCCGGCTCTTTCCGTCATGCAAAAGAATGATTACATTTTTACGGTTTCCCATACTGGTCATACAGTTTTCTACTATTTTTTCCGCAGGCAACGGCTTCTTCGTTGCATCCTGTGCAGAACAATTCCAGTCATAATAGGATATTCCCTGCTCATCAAGATACGCTATACAATCTCTGATATTGTCTGCCTGTTTGTTGGAACTGCCACCGGGGAATCGGAAATACATACTTTTTACACCGGTAATTTCATACAGATAATTTTGCTGCTTCTCAATATCTTCGGTGAAGCCTTCCATGGAACCATATAGTTTATTATAATCATGACTGTAGGAATGCATGGCGAGGGTGTGCCCTTCCTCTACAATTCTTTTGTATTTTTCTTCCGCCCATTCCCCTTCCTTTCCTACTACAAAGAAGGTCGCTTTTACATCATAAGCGGCAAGAATATCCAGAATGTCATCGGTATTGGCGCTGGGACCGTCGTCAAATGTCAGATACACTTTGCGGATATCTGCATTTTCCGCCTCCATGGCTGCATTTTGTTTTGCTGCTTCATACTTTACAAAATATTCTGCATCCTTTGTTAAAATTCCTGCAGCAAGAGCAATCATGAGCCATACCTTAAGAGTGTGAAAAACCGGCATCTCATTTCCTCCATACAACCGCAATTATTATACCATAAACTGTTACATTTGAAAACCTATTTTTAATTCAAAAATGCCTCAATTATCACGTTCTCCGCTTCTTGGGCACTTAACCCCATGGTACGGAGTTTTGTCACCTGGTCATTATTGATTCGTCCAATGGCCGCTTCGTGAATGATAGCCGCCTCCACATGGTTAGCATTAATCTCCGGTATGGAAGAAACCTTTGCTTCATTCATGATAATGGAATCACATTGAATATGGGCATGACAGTCATTATTCCCGATTGCTTTCGGGTGAAATACCTGAACGGATCTGCCTTTTGCAACCGACCTGGATATAATCTGGGCGCTGCTTCCCTTTCCATTCAGAACCACATCCATATTAGAAGCTGCCTGCTGTTCATCATGGGTCATCAGGCGCTCCGTTACGTATATTTTCGCACCCTCTTCCAATTCTACATAGGTTACACGTTTCGTAGAATCCACACCTTTAATTTGTGCGGTATCCAGATTAAACTGTGCATCCTTTCCCACATAAATTCTGGTCTGAGGGTTTAAAAAGCGTCCTCCCGTTCCTTCTCCTTCTCCATAATGCTTTTCCGCGTAGGTTACCTGTGCACCCTCTCCTACATGAAAGCTGTGAATGCCGTCATGTCTGGAGTCGTTGCAGCCGCTGTTATGGATTCCACAGCCTGCAATAATGTTTACCTTTGCACCTGCCTCAATATAAAAATCATTATAGACTTCATCGTTCATTCCGGATTTTGAAATAACAACCGGGATATGAACCGTTTCATCCTGTGCATCTTTTGAAATATATACATTAATACCGGGATTCCCGTCCTCCCGTTTTTTTATCTTAATATGCTCGGAGTCCCCATGACAGAGAGCCTGTCCATTATATCGCAAATTATAAGCTCCCTCCTGCTTAAATCCGGCATCATCAATCTGGTTAAGTACATTCTGCGTAATCTGATCTATTTCCATAAACTGACTCCTTTATTACGATTCTTCGTTTGTTTTGCTACAACCGAAAAAGCCACCGTTGGAAAACAATTCGGAAGCAATTTCATCCCGGCTGCCGATACCCGCAATTTTACCGTCCTTAAGAAGCATAATGCGGTCTGCCATATTAATCAGTTTCTCCTGATGTGAGATAACAATAATACTTTCTTTCTTCTCTCTGTGTATCTTTTCAAACTGCTTTACGAGCATGGAAAAACTCCAAAGGTCAATCCCTGCCTCCGGTTCGTCAAAAAGACAGATTTTATGCGGTCTGGCTAAAACCGTTGCGATTTCGATCCTCTTCATCTCTCCGCCGGATAACGTATCGTCCACCTGTCTGTTAAGATATTCTCTGGCACACAGCCCCACACCGGACAAAAGATCACAGCAGTTGTTCTCCGATAATCCGCCACCGGCAGCAATGGATAATAATCTGCGTACCGTCATGCCCTTAAATCGGGGCGGCTGCTGGAAGGCATATCCCATTCCGGCATTGGCACGTTCATCAATATTTAGTCCGGTAATGTCTTCCCCATCCAGGTTAATACTACCGTTATCATTTTTTTCGATACCCATTAATAATTTCATCAGGGTGGACTTACCGCTCCCGTTAGGGCCGGTAATCACTAACATTTCTCCCGGATTCACACAAAAAGAGATATCATCTATAATCTTTCTTTCCTCATCCTTTGCAGAAAAAGAAAGATGTTCCGCTTTTAACATAAAAAAACTCCTCTCAACTCATTGTGCAACTATTGTATCATTTATACATAAAATTTCAACCAAAATCGGGATTCTTATACACAAATTTAGAAAAAATTTCTTTTTTCCGTCATGGAGATATGCTATACTGTTTTTATCACTTTTGCAAGGACGGGAATAGATATGATTATCAGAGAATCTGCCGAAAATTATTTAGAAACAATCCTTATGTTAAGCAAGGAACTTCCTGTAGTTCGTTCTGTAGACATTGCCAACGAATTGGGATTCAAAAAATCCAGTATCAGTGTTGCAATGAAGAATCTTCGTGCGGATGATTATATTACCGTCACTCCACAGGGCTACATCTATCTTACCGAAAGCGGAATGAAAATCGCTAAAACCATGTTAGAGCGTCATGAATTTCTATCCCAGTGGCTCATTTCTCTTGGCGTGGACAAAAATACGGCTACAGAAGATGCCTGCCGGATCGAACATGATATCAGCGAAGCAACTTTCGAAGCCATGAAAGCCTTTATTAATAAAAAATAACTCATCTGCCGAAACCGGCAAACAAGTCATTTCAGGGTTGGGCTATTCAATTAAAATAGTCAACAGCTCGTAGGGGAATCGAACCCCTGATTCCGCCGTGAGAGGGCGGCGTCTTGACCGCTTGACCAACGAGCCATATCAGTTCCAATATAAGTGCCTGCTTTTTACAACGCTTGTTTATCATAATATAAACCGCGAAAAAAAGCAAGTACTTTTTTCAATTTTTGACAGATTTAGAAAATAACGCTTTTCTAAATATAAATCCCTAAATTATTTCTTCCCTCGCGGGGCATATTTCTTCTCTCGCGGGGCATATTTCTTCTCTCGCGGGGTTTAAACCCTCTCATTTGTTTCTTATTCCCCGCTTCCCGGTGATGTTCCAATACTTCAATATTTCGAAAATGTTCTACTACATTATCTTGGTATACACCTTAACAATTGATTCTTCTTTCCAACCAATATGTTTATAAAACTCTTGTGCAGATGTATTGTTGCACAGAACAAATAAAGCTTCCTTTTTTATTCCAGCTTTTATTAGTTCACTCTCCACTCTATTGAGAAGTTCTTTTGCGATTCCTTTACGTCGATATTCAGAACTTACACCCAAATGATTTATCGCGCCCAAAGAAAAAGGAAGCACGAACGAAGTGAGTATTTACTTTTTCTGGCGCGATACCGACAAAATCAAAAGTGCGAAGCACGACAGGCACGAAGTGACTGGATTTTGGAGGTAAAGTCGATTGGAAAATGAGAAATTTCCAAACGAATGAGCGTTTATAGAGATTTTATTATTTTGAGCTGATGCCCATTTGGGGAGAATAGGTACAAAATCCATTTTTCTCTGAATACGCTGACATTTTTCACTTCTTTTTCAGCGCTTTTTTTATTTTTAAAATTCCTACCTACATTTATTGCTAAAATGTCAGCGCATTTCTATTTTTTCCCAAATGCGCTGATTTAGGCCTCTAAAAACTCAGCGTTTTTGGCAAACATGGGAAATAACGCTTACTTTGGCCCTTTGAACATCACTCGCTCTAAAGAGCTCGGTCAATGTCGATTTAGGCAAAAGCCAAGAGGCATTAATGCCCCTTATGCTTTTCCCTTTTCTTTTGCTGTTTCAGTTCAAACATTCGCTGTTCATCAGCCTCTTTTCTCTCTCGGCTTCTTACTTTGCGTTCTTGTTTGTTCTGCTCCTGTTGCATTTTCAGTGCTTGTTGTGATCTTGTACCGATGCCATTTTCCTGCATCTGCTTTTTTGCATCACGCTGCATCCTTTTAGGATTTCTTTTTGTTTCTTTTACAACAGTTGCCACAGCTGGACTAAATTGCAAACTGTAATAATATTTTTGAATATACTCTTGAACTTCATACTCCTTTGGTTCTGCACCGAAAGTCACTTTCGCTACAGAGAGTTGCCCATCTTCAATATGTTCAAAGACTCCTACCCAAAATGGATCTTCAAAAAATACTGTCAGTTTACCACTTACTTTGTCCATGACAATCCCTCCTGATAGATTGATGCGTAAAGAAGGGACACCCCGTTTTTATCTTTGCATATCAAACAGAGATATCTGCTCATATTTTTCCGGGAACTTTTGCAGATACGTAAAGCAATCCTTCGGATCACTCAAAATGCCGTTTTCATCACATATTTCCTTAAACAGTTTCATAAGAGTTTTTTCGTTCGGGCTTGGCACCTCATAAGCATTCCCATATGTATTTATGTATTTACCTTTCAGCCCTGGGAAATGTTTATCCAAAGCCTGATAAAAATATTCTCTATCACCTTCGCGCAATCTGACTCCCATACCAAAACATATGATACCTTTAACATTTGCTCTTATGCAGTAATCAAGAATTCCCCTAATATTTTCTTCTGTATCATTAATAAAGGGCAAAATGGGTGTAAGCCAAACTATCGTCGGAATCCCTGCTTCTTTGAATTGAAGAAGTGCTTCAAATCTCTGTTTTGTTGTTGAAACATTGGGTTCTACAATTTTACAAAGCGATTCATCAAAAGTTGTCATGGTAATTTGAATAACTGCTTTTGCTTTTCTATTAATTGAGCTAAGCAAATCAATATCTCTTAAAATTCGCGTAGATTTAGTCTGAATAGCTATACCATATTCATATTTATCTATCAATTCAAGGCATCGACGTGTAAGTTTCAATTTTTCCTCAGCCGGTAGATATGGATCGCACATTGAGCCCGTACCAATCATGCATCTTTTTCGCTTTGTCCTGAGTGCTTCCTCTAAAAGTTTAACTGCATTTTCTTTTACCTCGATATCTTCAAAATCATGTGTAAACCCATAGCAACGGCTCCTGCTGTCACAATAAATACATCCATGGGAACAGCCTCTATAAATATTCATACCATTCTTGCTTGAAAGAATTCCTTTCACTTCAACAAAATGCATCTGCTTCTTCCCTCAACATATGTAAATTTAGAAAATAAATTCAATAAAAGAATCCTTTTCCTCCCCAACATCTACTATAGTAAAAATGGCGGGAAATCCTTCCCGCCTATGGTGGTCCAAAGAGCATTCACCCAGACCAAAACTGTAACGCATTACAGTAAAATCCTACACTTATAATATCACAAGTATTCCCTTTTTCCAATAGAATTTCAAAATTTTCATGCCTTGCATAACGAATTACACCCTTCTCACAAATGCCGATTAGTAATATTTAAGTGAGGGATTCTCCTTTAAAAATAGAACTCTACGTTCCATTGGTAGACAAAAGAGTTTGTTTTTTGTTAAGATATGACCTGAAAGGAGGACACTTATGGAACTAAATAAGATTGGTAAGTTTATAGCAAAGGAAAGAAAGAATAAAAATTATACCCAAAAGCAACTTGCAGATATTCTTAATGTCAGCGATAGAACAATTTCGAAATGGGAATGTGGAAAAGGATTTCCAGAAGTGGCATTATTACTGCCACTTTGCAATGAATTGGGGATTACCGTAAATGAACTGCTGACAGGTGAACGCTTGGCCAAAGAGGATTATATGGAAAAAGCAGAACAAGTTATGGTTGATTTTGTAAAAGAAAAAGAAGAAAATACAATAAAAATGCAATTAATTGTTCTAATGGGAATTATATCTACAGTTTCTTTTATAACGCTATTGGTAGTTGTATGTATCTATACGGAAGTAATCAGCATGCCGGTTAAGGGCATTCTGCTATTGATTGCATGTACTATTTTTGCAATTGGTATCATTACAATGATGATGGGCGGTCGCACTTTTGGATATTATAAGTGTTCATGCTGTGGTGAAACTTTCGTTCCTGATTTTAAGAATTTTGTGACAGGAATAAATGTTATTGCTATGAGAAGTATGAAATGCCCCTGTTGTGGTAAAAGAAATTGGTGTAAAAAAGTATTGACGAATAAATAAGATGGTGAAGATGAAATTGAAAGAACGAAAAAAAATAATAACACAGATTGTGATAGCAATAATTGGCGTAACTGTAGGGTTATTGGGTGTTAATGCATTTAACCGATATGTGCTTATAAGTATTCCGCTTGTTTGGCGTATGCTTCTTATGATTGTAACATATTTACCAATCGCATCGGTACCTTTCTGTATTGCAATTATTGATAAAGATAAATGGTTGGATTACGGCTTTTCAAAAGAGAAAATCGTTTGTCAGGTGTTGATTGGTCTTGGCATTGCGTTGTGTATGTCATTTGTTTTTACAGTGATACCGCATCTGGCAGGAAAAAGTGACTGGGTTAATAATCAACATCAGTATCAATATATGTGGCAATTCCTATACGATTTTATTTATTATATATTTACAATTGCGTTAGTGGAGGAGTTTGTATTCCGTGGATTCTTCTATACAAAGCTGAAAACACTTTTTGGTTCTTCGACAAGCGCAATCATAAGTTCGTCGATTCTGTTTGGATTGTTTCACTTCCTGGGAGGAAATGTTACACAGTTGATTGCAACTGGTATAATTGGAGCTATCTTATGTTTATGCAGAGTCAAAATCAAGAATTGTACACTGTTATCACTTATAATTGCGCATGGTGTGTATGATGCATTAATCACAGTATGGTTAAATGTTTTTACTTAAGAAAATTTATTGCCTGGTTTGCAAAACACGCCACAGATAGTATTTTTGGCATCCCTTTTACGAAATAAGGGATGCCAATCTTACATTTCTTCGCTACCCTTACACAAAATCAAACAGGCTGATCTGGTTTGACTCCGGGATATCCCCTAATAAATGGAGTCTTGCCATCATATCCACAACCGTTGTGCTGACCTTGGTTCTCTGTCTGAAGTCGTCACGGCTTAAGAAGGGACCATCCTTTGCTGCCTCTACAATGGCATCCGCTGCTTTTTCACCCAATCCGTCAATGCTGTTTAGGGACGGCATAATCTTTCCGTTCACAATCTGGAAACTTCTTGACTGTGCCCGGAATATATCAATGGGTTCAAACTCAAATCCACGGGCATACATCTCCTGCACTATTTTCATATCACCATAAGCATCGGTTTCCTTATTCGACAATTCATCATACCGGGATTTGTATTCCTTCATGATGGCTTCCAAATGTGCCTGTCCCTGACACATCAGTTCATAGGAAAATGCTTTTGCACGGATACTGAAATAGGCTGCATAATAAGCAAGCGGGTAATTAATCTTACAATAGGCAATTCTCCATGCCATCATGACATAAGCCGCCGCATGTGCCTTGGGGAACATGTACTTAATCTTCTTACAGGACCATATGTACCAGTCGGGAACATTTTTTTCTTTCATAGCCTCTTCCCACTCCGGTTTTAATCCCTTTCCTTTCCGGACACTTTCCATAATGGTAAACGAAAGGGAACTTTCCACGCCCTGATTGATCAGATAAATCATAATATCATCACGACAACAGATTGCCGTGGAAATGGTGGCCTTGCCTTCCAGAATCAAGGTCTGTGCATTGCCAAGCCATACATCGGTACCGTGACCCAGACCGGAAATACGAATCAGATCCGAGAATTGCTGTGGTTTCGTATCCAAGAGCATCTGAATAACAAAATCCGTACCAAATTCCGGTATTCCAAGGGAACCTACCGGTGTGCCGCTGATCTGGTCAGGTGTAATTCCCAAAGCTGTTGTATTTTGGAAAAGACTCATAACCCCTTTATCATCCAGGGGGATGGTGGTGGGGTCCAGACCGGTCAGGTCCTGCAGCATACGAATCATGGTAGGATCATCATGCCCCAGAATATCCAGTTTCAGAAGATTATGGTCAATGGAATGATAATCAAAATGCGTTGTTATGGTATCCGTTGTCATATCATTTGCCGGATGCTGTACCGGCGTAAAGGAGTTGATGTCCTGCCCCACAGGCAATACAATGATACCGCCGGGATGCTGGCCGGTACTACGTCTTACGCCGGTACATCCCTGGGTAATACGGTTAATTTCACAATCCCTTTTGGGTATTCCACGTTCCTCATAATACTTCTTCACATAACCATAAGCTGTCTTATCCGCAAGCGTTGCAATGGTTCCGGCACGATAAGTCTGCCCGGCACCAAAAATAACTTCGGTATATTTATGAGCCTTACTCTGGTATTCTCCGGAAAAGTTCAGGTCAATATCCGGTTCCTTATCTCCCTTAAATCCTAAGAAGGTCTCAAAGGGGATGTCAAATCCATCCTTAACCAGTTTTGTTCCGCAGACAGGACAGTCCTTATCCGGCATATCACACCCGGCATTTCCTGCAAAGGCCCTTACTTCCGGAGAATCAAAATCATAATAACGGCACTTCGGACAGCGGTAATGGGCGCTTAAGGAATTTACCTCCGTAATCCCTGCCATAAAGGCTACCAGCGAAGAACCAACGGAACCTCGGGAGCCAACCAGATAGCCATCTTCCACAGACTTCCACACCAGTTTCTGGGCAATTATATACATAACCGCAAAACCATTGGAAATGATGGAATGCAGTTCCTTTTCCAACCGGTCCTTTACAATCTGCGGTAATTCTTCCCCATAAATCTCATGGGCCCTGTTATAACAGATATCGGTCAGTGTCTTATCGGAATCCGGGATGACGGGGGGACATTTGTCAGGTCGAACCGGTGCTATGGTTTCCACCATATCCGCAATCAGATTGGTATTGGTAATTACTACCTCTTCCGCCTTGTCACTTCCCAGATATTGGAATTCCTCCAGCATTTCTTCCGTAGTCCTAAGAAAGAGGGGTGCCTGTTTGTCTGCATCCTCAAACCCTTTTCCCGCCATAATGATACGACGATATACCTCATCCTCCGGATCCAGAAAATGAACGTCGCAGGTTGCAACTACAGGCTTATGAAACTTTTCCCCTAATTTGATTATCTTTCGGTTCATATTCCGAATATCTTCTATGGAATTGATATTGGGATGTTTAGGGGATTCAATCATAAACATATTGTTTCCACAGGGCTGGATTTCCAGATAATCATAAAAATTCACAATCCCTGCAATTTCGCTGTCTCCACGCTCCTCCAAAAGAGCCTGGTACAGTTCCCCTGCTTCACAGGCACTTCCGATAATCAGACCATCCCTTAACTCATTGATTTTACTCTTGGGTATCTTGGGCTGTCGGCTAAAGTATTGCAGATGGGACATGGATACCAGCCGGTACAGATTAATCCTTCCGATATCATTTTTTGCCAGAATAATGCAATGATAGGAATGTAATCTGCTGATATTTTCATCAGAGGGCTTTGCAAAAGTGTTTGCATCCGCTAAGGATTCCAGATTCTTTTCATACAGCATATTCATGAAACGGATAAAAATCTGTGCCGTTGCCTCTGCGTCCTCTACTGCCCTGTGATGATTTTCCAGACTTACGTTAAAAACCTTGCAAAGGGCATCTAAGGTATGCTTATTCTGTTTTGGTAATAGAACTCGGGACATCACCATGGTATCCATGTAAGTATAATCCGAGAAAAGGCCCTGACGGTTTGCGTTTTCGATGATAAAACTCATATCGAATCCGGCATTATGGGCAACCATAATACAGTCTTCACAAAAAGCCGTAAATTCCGGAAGAATGGTTTCAATTGTAGGCGCATCACAAACCATCTGATCCTGAATACTGGTCAGTTTTTGTATTTCAAAGGGTATCGGAACCTCTGGATTTACAAAGGTGGAATAACGATCTATAATCTGTCCGTCTTTTACCTTCACCGCCCCAATTTCAATAATCTTGCAGTTTACGGGAGAAAATCCGGTGGTTTCAATATCAAAGACCACATAAGTTTCCCCCCTTAGGAGTTGTCCCTTGTCATTTGTTACAATTTCCTTCAGATCGTCCACTATATAGGCTTCCACACCATAAATGACCTTAAAGAAATCCTGCTTGTCCGGGTGTTCCTCCCCATCTGCTATTCGCTTTTTCTTTTCCGCACTCCACAGGTCGTCCCAAACATGATTGGCATCCGTAAAGCCCTGTACCACACCATGGTCGGTAATGGCAATGGCAGGATGTCCCCATTTATAGGCTCTTTTTACAATATCCTTTGCTTCCGATACACCATCCATATCACTCATTTTGGTATGGCAGTGAAGTTCTACTCTTTTCTTTACGGAATTATCCTTTCGTCCCACCGTAAAATCGGGAATGCTTTTAATCCCGGTAATAGAGCCGATGGATAATTCGTGGTCAAATTTATCCACCATTGCCACCCCTTTGATTTTCAGGAAGGGACTGGCCTTCAGGCAGGATTCAAACTCAGCGGCATTTTCGTTTTCCACAAATATTTTGGCTTTCATGGAATCCGTAAAATCCGTAAGTGTTAGGGAGAAGATTGTCTTTTCGATTTTCTTTAGCGCTTTGCTGTCCATTTCCAGTACCTTACCGCGAATAACAACAACACCCACTTCTCCCGTGATATCTGCGATACTGACTGCTTCTTCTGTAAAATCCCTTCCAAATAGAACATCCGCATTTTCCGAACGGGACAGCGGTTTCTTCTCCTTCTTTTCCTCTATAGCCGGACCTGCTTCTTTGTTAACACGGTTATAAATCTGGGAAACCTGTGCCTTAATCTGCTTTTCATCATTTTCCGCAAACTTGCCTTCCTCCACTTCTTTGTAGGCAAGAACAAGTTTCACATCAAGATGGCATCTTTCAGTCAGTATTTTTTCCAATACCCGGGAAAGTTCCTCTGCTCTCGAACGGTTTAGTACCGTATCCCTGATTGTTAAATGATATTCATTCTCCCCCACAATCTCTTCATCCGCTGTTTTATAGGCAAGATAAATAATGTGATCATAATCCTTCAGTTCACACAGAATACTATCTTTATAAGCTTCCAACAGATTCCTTAAGTTGTACTGTGCGGAAAGGATGAAATTTTCGTAGATTTTGATTATGATATCATGATTCTTAAAAAGCTGTTTTTTTATTTCCTGTTCCGCTCTGAAAACATACTCTTTTGGTATCAGATGTTCCGCGTTTATATAGATACGCAAAAAATTCCTTTGTTTATTGGATGCTACCCGCTCTACCGACACATCATCAAACTGTAGCTTCGTCTCATCCGGCAGTTTCAGTTCCGGAAATACTTCAAAAAACGGTTTGCTCATTCGCATTCACTCCAATGATCCAGTTCATATTTCAAGGCTTCTATAAATTGTTCCTCCGGAATCTTCCGAATAATCTCACCCTTTTTGATTAACAAGCCTTCCCCGATTCCGCCGGCAATCCCAAGGTCCGCTTCTTTTGCTTCTCCGGGGCCGTTTACCACACAACCCATCACGGCTACTTTTATATCCAGAGGATAGGATGATACCAGCTCCTCTACCTGATTGGCCAGTTTGATAAGGTCAATCTTGGTTCTTCCACAGGTAGGGCAGGAAACCACCTCAATTCCGCCTTTCCGAAGGCCCAGGGTACGCAGTAACAGCTTGGCAGATTTGATTTCTTCTATCGGGTCACCGCTAAGGGAAACACGGATGGTATCTCCGATTCCATGGTATAGAATGATACCTAACCCGATACCCGACTTGATATTGCCGCTCCAGAGGGTTCCGGATTCCGTAATCCCGACATGTAAGGGATAATCTGTTTTCTGTGCCAGGATCTCGTGGGCTTTGATGCACATCAATACATCCGATGATTTAATACTGATGACCAGATTTTCGTAACCGAATTCTTCTATCATACGGACTTTATCCAACGCACTTTCCACAATCCCCTCTGCCGTAACTCCTCCGTATTTTGCAACCAGTTCTTTCTCTAAGGAACCGCTGTTTACCCCTACCCGGATGGGTATGTTTTTATCGCGTGCTGCCTCTACCACGGCACGAAGGTTTTCTTTACCGCCAATATTTCCGGGATTGATACGGATTTTGTCTGCGCCGTTTTGGATAGCCTCAATAGCAAGCGTATAATCGAAATGAATATCTGCAACCAACGGAATATGAATCTTCTCTTTAATTGCACTTATGGCAGCAGCCGCTTCCTTCGTAGGTACGGTACATCGGATAATATCACAGCCGGCCTCCTCCAGCGCCAGAATCTGCTTTACGGTTGCATCCACATCCTCCGTTCTTGTATTTGTCATAGACTGGATCAGAATGGGATTGCCACCGCCGATTACTCTGTTTCCTATGGAAATCACTCTTGTATGTTCTCTCATTGCATTAGCTCCCTCATTTTTACTACATCCATTGTATGAAATTTTGGCTTTTATTTCAATGGGAAAATGGTTGCAGGAGGCCAAAGTAACTTCCCTCATTTTTCACAAATCCCGCTATCACCAGTTCTATCAGGGTTTCCATGGTCTGTGGCAGAGTAAAATTTTTTAAATAGGTATTATCCTTTAATTTATCCATAATCTGCGGCAGAGCTTGCAAATCCAGGGATAACAAAGACAGCATCTCCAACTGTTCCAGGGAAAGCTGTTTATAGTTACCCTCTTTTGCATTTTGTTGGTTACCGGAATTGTTAGGATCCATCCCCAAGTCTCTCAAAAGCTGCTCAGGGTTCAGTGCCACCCCGCAGCCCTGAAGAATCAGTCCGTTGCAGCCCTCACTTAAGGAATCCGTGATTCGTCCCGGTATTACATAAACATCCTTCCCCTGCTCCAATGCCATATCCACCGTTATTAAAGTACCGCTTTTGACCCTTGCCTCTACCACCAGCACCACATCTGCCAACCCGCTTATGATACGGTTTCTTTTGGGAAAATGCAGGGCAAGAGGTGCAGTACCGGGAATATATTCCGAAATAATACCGCCCCTTCTTTGCGTTTCCTCGTAAAGACTGCGATTGCTGCCCGGATAACACACATCCACTCCGCAACCTAACACGCCAAATGCTTCCCCTCCTGCTTTCAGCGCTCCCCTCATGGCAATTCCATCCACGCCCCTCGCCATGCCGCTGATTACCGAAATTCCGGCAGCCGCAAGTTTGCTCCCAAAATCTTCCGCAACAAATCTGCCATATTCCGAGCAGTCCCTTGCCCCGATAATGGCAACACTTTTCTTATGCTCGCGAGGAAGTCTTCCCTTTACAAAAATGCCAAATGGTTTGTCCTCTATATGTCGCAAACGATAGGGATATTCCTTGTCATAAAATGGTATAAACCTAATGTTTTGATTCATCATATTTTCATACTTCTTTTCCCAGCCTGCATTTTTGCCCGCAAGAAACGAATCGATCTGAGCGGAATTTAAAAAAATGCTCAGTTTTTTTTCACCTGCGTTATAAATTGACATGGCCGAGCCAAATGCCTGAAACATTTCCTCCTTTTTACGATTGGTTATATTTTCAAATCCGGAAAGATAGAACGCATATTTCTCATCCATCATTGACCCTCCTTCAAAAAATAGTTTTTCCCATTGTTGTAACTGACTGCCTCTGCCAGATGTACCGCTCTAATTTCCTCTTCTTCCTCCAGATCGGCTATGGTTCTCGCCAGTTTTATGATTTTGTGGTAACTTCGCACGCTGAGTTTGTTTTTCTCATAGATTTTTTCCAGAAAATCCTTTTCCTTTTTTCCTAAAATACAATATTTTTCTACATCCCTTGCATGCACTCCGGCATTAAAGGAATAGTGGCTTTTCTCATACCGCATCTTCTGAAGTTTTCTTGCCTTTTCCACCCTGCTTTTCATTTCTGCCGTGGACAGGCATACACCTTCTTTTGCCAAATCCCGGATATGGATATTGCTTGCCTCCACGCCGATATCAATCCGATCTAAAATAGGACCGGATAATTTTCCGATATACCTCTTAATTTCACTTTCCGTGCACCGGCATCGGTTGCGGTCCGGAAAGTATCCGCAGGGACAGGGATTTAAACTGCAGACCAGCATAAAATCTGCGGGATATTTATAGATTCCATAACTCCTTGCAATTTCTACTTTTTTGTCCTCCATGGGCTGACGCAAAACCTCTAAAACATTGGATGCAAATTCGGGCATTTCATCCAAATACAAAACACCTTTGTGTGCAAGGGATAACAGACCCGGCTTGGGGATTCTTCCGCCTCCCGCAAGAGCCTGGGGGGAAATGGTATGATGGGGGGATAGAAATGGACGATTGACGGAAAACATCTGCTGATCTAATTTTCCGGCAATACTGTAGATACTTAAGACTTCTAATTGTTCTTCTTTTTGAAGAGAGGGCATAATTCCCGGTATACGTTTGGCAATCATGGTTTTACCTGCTCCCGGAGGACCGGAAAACAAAATGTGGTGAAATCCTGCCGCGGCAACCATAACCGCTCTTTTCATATGCTCCTGTCCGTAAACATCCGAAAAATCTTCGGTCACGGATTTTGGCTCCAAATCATGGTAATCTGTTCCCATGCTCCGGTATTTCTGAATTCCTCCTGCTTTGTCGCATAAAAAATTTAAGAATTCCTGCAAATACCGGAAGGAAACAATTTTTATATCCGGAACCAACAAACATTCTCTTGCATTGTCCTCAGGGACACATACGGTTCTGATACCTTCCTCTTTCAGTGCCAAAACCATGGGCAGGCACCCATTTACGCCCCGGATTTCTCCATTTAAAGACAATTCTCCGATAAAAGCGGTATCCTCAAAATCCTTTGGTTCAAAATAATGCATACAGCCTAAAATTGCGGTTGCTATGGGCAGGTCGTATCCGGTTCCGTCTTTTCGTATTCTGGCCGGGGACAGGTTTAGTGTAATCTTGGCAACCGGAATGGTAATTCCGGCATTTCTTAATGCCACAACTACCCTTTCTTTAGCTTCTTTCACCTCGCTTCCTAAACTTCCCACCATTTCAAAATTAGGAAGTCCCGGAGAAATATCAACCTCCACGCGTACTTTGTAGGCCTGCATTCCAAAAATGCCGCCTGAATAAACTGCACTAAACATATTAGTGCCTCCTTTCTTTATGAAAATTTGTTTTGGGTAACATAGGAAAAACAGAAAATAGATAATAGAACAAAAGAAATCTGTAAGGCATGATTTCTCATGCCTTCATCTTATATTTGATATATTCGGGATCTTTTGCATACTGCATAACCATATCCCAACTGATGGTTCCCTCTTTATATAACTTAAATATCGATTCATCCAGGGTTATGGAGTTTTCCAAATCATTATTTTGGAAGGCGCCTGCTATCTCATATATTTTGTCTTCAAGCAACAGTTCTTTCACCTTACGGTTTGCGGTTAAGACCTCATAAGCTGCCACTCTGCCGTTTCCGTCCGTATTGGGAATCAGTCTTTGGGAAATCACGGCCTGCAGAATTTCTGCAAGCTGTATACGCACCTGTTGTTGCTTGTCCGGCTGATAATAATCAATTAACTTGGAAATAGCTCTAAGCGTCGAGGTCGCATTCACTTCCGCCAGAACCAGATGCCCGTTTTCCGCTACGGAAATGGCTGCTTTTATGGAATCCACATCTGCAAGTTCTCCAATCACAATCACGTCCGGGTCTTCTTTTATGGATGCTCTTATTGCGGTTGCATAATCTTTCGAATCGATCCCGATTTCCCGCTGGTTTACCAGAGCCATCTTATGGTGGTATAAAAACTCAATGGGATCTTCAATCGTGATAATCAATGCTTCCCTATATGCGTTGATCATATCTGTTACCGCTGCCATAGTGGTAGATTTGCCGCATCCGGAAGGCCCGGTAAACAGAATAAGACCTTTTGATTTCCGGTAAAGCTCCATAATCACATCCGGGACACACAAGGTTTCTAACGATGGAATATTGGTATCCACCAGACGAAAAGTCAGAGCCACCGAACCACGCTGCTTGTAAGCGTTCACCCGATATCTTCCAAGCTGCGGCAGAGAAAGAGACATGTCAAATTCTCCTTTGTCTTCGAATTTCTCTCTCTGTTGTTCTGTCATGATGTCTAAGACGATTTCCAGCGTCTCAGCCGGTGAAAGCCTGGCATAATGGTCCATAATCTTTAACCGTCCGTTTACACGCATTCTGGGTGATGCTCCCACTGTTATATGTACGTCAGATGCACCGGCTTTCTTTGCATCTGACAATATTTCTTTAATATCAGGCATATAAAACCTCTTTTCTGTTGTATAATTACTTATTTTCCTGCTTATCAAATTCACACCTTAATTTATAAAGTGCCTTCTTCTCAATCCGGGAAACATAACTTCTGGAAATCCCCAGTTTTTTCCCGATTTCATTCTGGGTTACTTCCCTGCCCGTTGTGATACCGTATCGTAAATATATGATTTCTCTTTCCCGTCTGCTTAAAACACGGTTCAGATAGATTTTCAGTTTATCCAGTTTTTCTCTGGTATCTAACCTCTCAACCACATCAAAATCATGGTTTTCGATTACATCTAACAGACTGATTTCATTTCCTTCCTTATCCGTCCCTATCGGTTCGTACAAGGAAACCTCTCTTGCTACCTTTTTTCTGGAACGTAACATCATCAAGAGTTCATTATCAATACATCGGCAGGCATAGGTTGCAAGTCTCCCCTTATTTATATCAAAGGAATCCACTGCCTTAATCAGCCCGATTGTCCCAATGGAAATAAGATCTTCCGGGTCTTCTTCTATATTCTGGTATTTTTTAACAATATGGGCTACCAGACGCATATTGTGTTCTATTAATGTTTTCTTTGCTTCTGCGGCTTCTTTTACATTACCATTCTTTAAAGCATAAATGCAGTCCGATTCTTCTGCAGCAGATAATGGTTGGGGAAAAGTTTTCATGAGATTCTCCGGAAGCGCATTTAATATATTCTATGAAAATCTCCCCTGCAAAGTGCCTTTCCAAAATTTATTAAAGCAGAAACTGTGCCATAACGTAATTGGCAAAGCAAAAACCCTTATCCGTCAGCCTTAAGGTTTCACTTCCCGTAAGCAGTCCCTCTTCTTTATTCTTATCTATGACATCCTTGTAACAAGTATACATGCTTTTTCCAAAACAGTCGATAAAATCCGAATCTTTTACTCCTTCATACATCCGAAGGCCCAAAAACATAAATTCCTCCATACAGTCCTTAACTGACAGTTTTTCCACTTCCCTTTTACCCACGGGATTCTTTAGATATTCCGTAAGATTTTTCGTATTGGTAAATCTTGTATTTTCAAACAGGGAGGCAGCACCAAGCCCAAAGCCTATATAATTTCTTCTCTTCCAATACACAATATTATGTTTACAGGCTTTTCCTTCCTTCGCATAATTAGAAATTTCGTAATGCCGGTAACCTTCTTTGGTAAGCATTTCTTCTGCCAATGCCGCCATTTCACGCTCAGTCTCTTCACTTGGTAAAATACCAAAACCTTCCCCAGTCCGTTCTATTTTTTCCTTCTCTTCTCCGTATATTTTGTAAAACTCCGTATTTTCTTCCACAATCAGACTGTATGTCGAAATATGCTCCGGCTTTAGAGAAATGATCCTTTTAAGACTCTCCTCATAATCTGTAAGACTCTGCCCCGGAAGGGCTCCCATCAAATCCACATTGATATTCTCAAATCCGGCTTTTCTGGCATTCTCATAGGCTTCCAGAAAGTCTTCGTAGGTATGAATTCTTCCTAATAACTCCAGTTCCCTGTTATGTGTGGACTGCAGACCGATGCTCAGGCGGTTAATACCGGCTTTTCGGTATTTTTGAAGGCTGTCCGGATTTACCGTACCGGGATTAACCTCCATGGATATTTCCGCATCTTTTTCCACCCTGTAACATGCAAACAGTTTCTTAATAATTCCGCATAATCCGTCCGGGTCTGCAACAGAAGGCGTTCCTCCGCCGATATAAACCGTTTTTACCGTATAATCCTTATATTTCTCTGCTTCTTCTATAATTTCTTGTTTTAAGGCACGCAAATACTCTTCCTGCACCGTTTTACCATACGGTGCAGAAAGGAAATCGCAGTATTTACATTTTTTGATACAAAATGGAATGTGTATATAGATACTTATACTATTCATGACATGATTACTTCTTATCGTCTAATTTCAGAACACTCATAAATGCTTTCTGGGGAATTTCCACGTTTCCTATCTGACGCATACGCTTCTTTCCCTCTTTTTGCTTTTCCAGAAGTTTTTTCTTACGGGTAATATCACCGCCATAGCACTTAGCCAATACATCCTTCCGCATGGCCTTTACGGTTTCTCTGGCAATAACCTTACCACCCACGGCTGCCTGTATGGGAATTTCAAAAAGATGTCTGGGGATTTCGTCCTTCAGCTTTTCACACATTTTTCTGCCGCGTTCATATGCACTGTCAGCGTGTACAATAAAAGAAAGTGCATCCACTTCTTCTTTGTTGATGAGAATATCCAGTTTCACAAGTTTACTCTGTTCATATCCCTTTAAGTCATAGTCAAAACTTGCATATCCTCTGGAACGTGACTTTAATGCATCAAAGAAATCATAAATGATTTCATTTAATGGAAGGTCATACTTTAGTAAGGCTCTGGTTTCTTCCAGATACTCCATTCCCAAATAGCGTCCCCGTCTCTCCTGACAAAGCTCCATGATGGAACCGATAAACTCTGTTGTCACCATGATTTCCGCACTTACAATCGGCTCCTCCATATATTCAATTTCGGAAGGATCCGGCAAATTGGAAGGATTGGTCAATTCAATGACTTCCCCGTTGGTTTTGTGAACCTTATAAATAACGCCGGGAGCGGTTGTAACAAGGTCCAAATTATACTCTCTTTCCAAACGTTCCTGAATGATTTCCAGATGAAGAAGTCCTAAAAAACCACAGCGGAACCCAAAACCAAGTGCTATGGATGTCTCCGGTTCATAATTTAAGGAGGCATCATTTAACTGCAATTTTTCCAAGGCATCTCGCAAATCCGGATACTTTGCGCCGTCCGCCGGGTACATGCCGCAGTAAACCATGGAATTTACCTTTTTATAACCGGGCAGAGGCTCCTTACAGGGACGGTTATGATCGGTAACCGTATCCCCGACCGTGGTATCTTTCACATTTTTAATGGATGCCGTAATATAGCCAACCATTCCTGCCGACAACTCTTCGCAGGGAATAAACTGTCCCGCACCAAAATAACCAACTTCCACCACTTCTTCTACGGCTCCGGTTGCCATCATACGAATGACAGTACCCTTTTTCACTGTTCCTTCCTTGATGCGTACAAAAATGATAACACCTTTGTAAGAATCATAAAGAGAATCAAAAATTAGAGCTGCCAGGGGCGCTTCGGGGTCTCCTTTTGGTGCCGGAATTTTTGCTACAATGGCTTCTAAAACATCTTCGATTCCGATACCGTTTTTGGCCGAAATCAATGGTGCATCCTGTGCCTCAATACCAATTACATCTTCAATTTCGTTGATAACCTTTTCCGGGTCTGCACTGGGCAGGTCAATCTTGTTTATAACCGGAAATACATCCAAATCATTATCTAAGGCCAGATAAACATTGGCAAGGGTCTGTGCTTCTATTCCCTGTGCGGCATCCACAATCAGAATGGCACCGTCACAAGCCGCCAGCGAACGGCTCACTTCATAGTTAAAATCCACATGACCGGGAGTATCTATCAGATTAAAGATATATTCTTCTCCATTCTTTGCTTTGTACACGGTTCTCACGGTCTGTGCCTTGATGGTAATACCTCTTTCTCTCTCCAGATCCATATTATCCAGAACCTGTGCCTGCATTTCACGGCTTGTAAGCAGCCCGGTCTTCTCTATAATTCTGTCGGCAAGTGTTGATTTGCCGTGATCAATATGAGCAACAATACAAAAGTTGCGGATTTTGCTCTGATCAATATTTGACATATCATTTCCTCACGATCTTACTAATTCTTTATTTCCATATCACCATCGATAATCGTATTCCGATACCAGCTAAGTGCATCCAGATAGGCATGATAAACCCGATCCATATCCAGTTCATATACAATCATCATCCGGCTTGCTTCCTGCCAGTTTGCATTTTCATATTCCTTCATGAAAGTAAGTGGTACCGCTAACGGACCTGTTCCGTTTACCAGAGCTTCTCTGACACTGTCAGGCACAAAAACTACCTCCAAAGCATCTTTCATCGGCATTTCCAAAACTACATCCAGAACCGAGAACAGCCCCATAAGAAAAAGCTCATTGGCCTGCATTGCCATGGAAAATACAGGCGCCAGATTTTCTGCAAATTTGGCACGAAGCAGGCTGATTCGGGTAATCTCGCTTGGCTTGTCCGTATACAAATGCTCTGTAACGGCTGTGGTAATCCATTTCTTAAGTTCCTTCTCACCCAACATGGCTGCCGCATGTCTGATGGAAGTAATGGTAGAATTTCGGGTCATCCGGTTAACAATCTTAAGCAGGGAAATAACCAGTGCCGTATCCCGTCCGATAACATCCGCTGCTTTTGTAAGCTCAAAATCAGGGCCGTTGACCATGTTAATCAGTTTTATATAATTGACTTTCAAAGGAGAAACTTCATGTTCCCCGTAATTACTGGGATTACGGAAAAATTCCCCTTCATAGAGGTCACAGCAACCAATTGCTTTTAAGCGTTCATAGGTTGCCATGTCATTTACGTTAATAGCGCATATTCTGATATTGGGATAAACATTTGAAAAATAAATCTTTGCCTTTTCCATATCCACATACTTATGATTCAAAAGGATATAGTCCATCAGACGCAAAACCGGCTTATATTTTTCGAATTTGGACACTTCTAATTTGTACATGGCAAACTTATAGCCCATCTCTTTTAATTCTTTTAAGCGGTTCACATACATTTCTTCCGGAGTTACCGAACTGTCGAGCAAGAGAATTAATTTATTGTGTGGCGCATCGCACTGTTCCTCTATTTTGGCAAACAATGAAATATTCGTTACCGGAACAAAGATATCAGCGTCATTACTTAGGGTTTCCATTCCCATGCTTTGCACAACTTCCAACCCGTCAATTCTTCCGGAACCGTCCAGATGTCCAACTCCGAGAAGAGAAGTATTCAAAAAATAATTTTCCTTCTGTGTAAACAAAGAATAACATTTTACATTCATTTCTGAGTCAAATAAAGGAATAATCGACGCTAACATATGCTTCACCCCTGTAATATGATTATAAAATTTATTATAACACATGAATTTTATCTTGCATATAAAAATAAGATATTGACTATCAAAAAATAACAAAATATAATGGATATATAATGAACACAAAGGAGACAGTTGCTATGCTGAATATCAGAGAATTGGATGTATTAAATATTTTGTGGAAAAATCAGGCTCCAATGACCTCTTCTGAAATTGTAAATGCCGGCAAAGGTTTAAGCCAGAGTACGGTTCAGGCGGTTCTCAGAAAGCTTCTGAATGCAAATTTGGTAAAGGTAAGCGGAATTACTCACAGCGGAAATGTACTCAGCCGTCAGTATGAACCGGACGAATCCTCCAAGGATTGCATTATGCAGCACTTTATTGAAGAATATCAGAATTTCAGTAAGATCATTACAAAAGAAGAACTGATTGCGGCAATTAAGAAAGCGTAATTTCCAAAACAAAAACCCCCGGATTCGGGGGTTTTTTATTTATTCATTCTTCTCTGGCAGAATCTTTATAAACCTGCCTGAGCTGCTACTTCTGCTGCAAAGTCATCATTCTTCTTCTCCATGCCTTCGCCTACTTCGAAACGAATCATCTTAGCAATAACAAGGCTCTTATTTACAGAAGCTAAGTACTGAGCAACAGTCTGCTTTCCATCTTCAGCCTTAACATAGGTCTGGTCAAGAAGACAGATTTCCTTAAGCTGTTTTGAAATACGTCCTTCTACAAGACCGGCAAAGATCTTATTCTCAACGATTGCATCTTTATCTGCTAAAGCGATCTCAGCAAGTTGAGACTTTGCTTCTTTAGAAAGGAAGTTGGGTAAGTAGTTCATATTGCTCTTCTTCTCTTCGTAAATAGCAACATCTTCTTCACTCCATACCTTAACGGCTTTGTCAAGCAGTCCCTGTAATACAGGCTTAGGAAGTGTAAAGGTATCATTTAATGAACTATCAATTGTAATTTCCTTTATTTTAGCAAGTTCATCTGCAGAAATATCATTTCTGCTTACATACTGAGGGTTCATAGCAGCAATCTGCATAGCGATATTTGTAAGAGCATCCTTAGCTGCATCAGAAGCATCACCGTTTCCGGCAACGAGAACACCAATTCTTCCGCCTCCATGGATATAAGAAGCTACACAATCACCTGTAACCTTCTCGAATCTTCTGATAGAAAGTTTCTCACCGATTGTAAGAATCTTCTCATCAAGTTCAGCCTTCATACCAAGAATGTCACATACATTCTCGCCATCTCCGGCCTTGTCAACATTAGCTGCAAGAGCTTTATCCGCTACAGACTGTACAAATGCCTGGAATACTTCATTCTTTGCAACGAAATCTGTTTCAGAGTTCACTTCTACAACTACTGCAGTATTTCCGCTTGCTGCAACTCTGGTAATACCTTCTGCTGCAATTCTGCTTGCCTTCTTCTCTGCCTTAGCTGCTCCGGACTTTTTAAGAACTTCTACAGCCTGTTCCATATTTCCATCTGTTTCTGTAAGAGCTTTCTTACATTCCATCATTCCAGCACCGGTCTGCTCACGCAATTCCTTTACCATAGCTGCTGTAATCTGTGCCATTTATAATTCCTCCTAATATAAAAGATTATTCTGCATCTGCAACTTCTTCAATATCGCTAGCTTCTGTAGCAACATCTTCTGCTGTATAAACAGCTTCACCCTGATTTGCTTCGATAACAGCATCAGCCATTTTGGAAACAATCAGTTTTACGGCTCTGATTGCATCATCATTACCGGGAATGATATAGTCTAATTCTTCAGGATCACAGTTTGTATCACCGATACCTAAAAGAGTAATTCCTAAGTTGTGAGCTTCCTGTACGCAGATTCTTTCCTTCTTGGGATCTACTACGAAGATAGCATCGGGAATTCTGGTCATATTCTTGATACCGCCCAGGTTCTTTTCCAGTTTTTCCCATTCTTTCTTAAGTTCGATAACTTCTTTCTTGGGAAGAACATCAAAAGTACCGTCTACAGACATGGTTTCAATAGCATGCAGTCTTTCAATACGTGACTGAATGGTCTTGAAGTTGGTAAGCATACCGCCTAACCATCTTTCGTTAACATAGTACATACCGCATCTTTCAGCTTCGGTTTTAACAGCATCCTGTGCCTGTTTCTTGGTACCTACGAAAAGAATGGTACCGCCCTGTGCAGCGATTTCAGAGATTGCTTTGTAAGCTTCATCCACTTTACCTACGGACTTCTGTAAGTCAATAATGTGAATACCATTTCTCTCTGTGAAGATGTAAGGAGCCATCTTAGGGTTCCATCTTCTGGTCTGATGTCCGAAATGAACACCTGCTTCAAGTAACTGTTTCATAGAAATAACGCTCATTTTAATACCTCCGTTTGGTTTTCTCTTCCGTGTTCTGTTTCCTCCCCATCTGCGTCAAGATACGGATGACTCTGCAGCTTACCTGTCGGCACCGACTGCAAATAGGAACACGTGTTTTTTCACAACGTTCATATTTTATCATAAGAAAACCCCTATTGCAAGGGGTTTTTCAAATAATTTAACGTTTTATCGATTCTATTTTGTAATTATTTTGGCGATATCTTCTTCTGTTGCATTTTTGGGAATCTGATAAGTCTTTGCTTTGATTTTTATATCATAACCGTTTTTTCCCAGGAAACGGTCAAATGCCTTATAATCCTCTATGAGTCCCAGTTCCTCCAATTTCTGCGCTACCTTCGTAGAACTGTCCCCCCTTACAATCTCCAGGGTAACAAACTCATCCTCTGTCTCCACGGGTTCTTCCGTGACGGATTCCTCCGGCTCTGTATTTTCCGGCTCCGTTTCCGGTTCTTTGGTGGGCTCTGTTTCCGGTTCTTTGGTGGGTTCTGTTTCCATGGGCTCCTCCGTCCCGGATTCTGCCTCCGGCTTGGATTCCGGCTCCGGCTTGGATTCCGGCTCCGGCTTGGATTCCGACTCCGGCTTTGCAGCCATATTATTTAAATAGGTGCTTTCCACAAGTCCCAGTTCCTTTGCACGTTTTATCACTTCTTCATCCGAAATTCCTTTTCTGTTTGAAAACGAAACTCCAAGAATAAGAGCCGTAAAAAAGATGCCAATCCCAAGACCTCTTAAATAGTATTTTCGTTTCATGATTTTGTACCTTCAAATAATTCAATCACCAGTTTTACCTCGCCGATTCCGCATCCCATCACAATGGCGATTTCAATATCGGACATCCCTTCGTTATGCATGGTCAGAATTTTGTCTTTATCACTGATCTCCTGAATCTTTGGCTTTTCTAAAACCCGCTTCTTATCAGCCTTGGGGATGGTAAGTGCCTTAAACTCCGTTTCCTTTTTCTCGGTTTCAACCGTTGGCTCAGATTCATGGTCCGCATTTTGGGGCTTTTCGTCTCCATTCTCTTCCGGGCACGAATCCTTTACACGTTTTACCTGTTGTTCCACTTCCGTAACCGTATTTTTAATTGCCTTATGTTTTTCATTCAGCATATCATAAAGAAATACCGCTTCTTTATGACTCTTATCAATTTCACCCAATACTGTTTCAGAAAAGTCATTGACCGCCATGATTTTTTCGTTGGAAATTCTTTCAAGAGAACGTTCTGTCTTTTCCATGGCATATGTCATGGATTCATCGGTTATTTCTTCCATCCTCTGTCTGATATTTTCCATTTCGGTGCCGACGGCCGCTTCTATTTCTTTGCGAATCATTTTTTTGGTCTCATAATCCAATGTTTTATTTTCCACCGGGAGAATAAAACTGAGAACGATAATTATAATCCCTGCAATTAGCAGAATAATTTCAAGTGCGCCCATGTTTTCTCCTTAAATCCGAATATCAAAACCGGAATGGGACTTTGTGTTTTCTTTCTTAATCACCCGGTCCGGTTCTTTCTCCCTCTTCTTTTTTTCACCCTGCCCGCTGTACTCGCCGTTTCCTTTTTCCTTGGCGTCAAACTTCTTGTTCAGCCACTCTGCTTTTACAGCTTCCGTGACCTGATTTGCCTTCTGTTCCTCCTGTTGATGCATATTGCTCACCAGATTACTTTGCATGGCAACATTCTTATTATCTTCATTCTGCTTTATGGAAGTGTAATCCTGTAGTCTGGCAATTGTAGCCAGTTCAATATTTCCCCATGCCATAACAATTCTCCCTAAATTCCGGTCATCTTCACATCACCGCGAATTTTCTGAAACCTACAATATGTTACACTGTTCTGCACGGTTGTGGATACATCCCCAATGATAATCTTTACGCCCGGAAAAACATCCCCTTTAACCACCACCTGGGCTTCTGACTGCCTTTCGATAATCTGACGCAGTTCCTCGGACCTTACGGTAATTTTTTTGAGCTGCATATTTTGTTCCTGACGCATCTTCACCAGAGAATACAGATATTTAATCTGATCTTTGCTGATTTCCACACCCTTTTTGCGCTTTTCCGAAAACGTAATCACAACCGGATCTATATTATTAATATTTTTGGTACAGGCTTGTATTTCTTTTTGAAGGTTTGCATACTCCTCCTTCATTGCCGGGGTTGCACCTACTTCCACAATGGTAACGGTACCAAGATGGGACCCTAATGTCTTAGCCTCAATCGAGTTGGTAGCACATACATGTCCTCCGGAAATAAAACCCTTTTTTCCGTCTACAATGATTTCCCCTACCGCTTTTATCGTACTGTGAAGGGAAGATTCGGTTTGTACATATCCACCGGCTTCAATGCTTGCATTTTCAAAAAATTTTGCGACTACATTTCCTCCGGCTTTCAGTACGCCCTTCCCCATTCCTGCCATTCCGCGTGCTATGATAATATTACCACCGGCTTCCAGTACAGCGCCTTCTACAATCCCTTTGACCACAATATTGCCTCCGGCACGTACGGAGAAATTGGACTGTACATTACCGGAAATATTCACACTTCCTTCAAAATCGATATTGCCGGTAGAAGTATCGATGTTTTCCAATTCCAGGACATTGGACACAAACACCTTGCCATCCACCAAGGTAACATGACCGTCCACCATGGACCGGATAATGGTATTATCTTCCTCCGGTTCTATATTGTGCCCGTATTTTAACAGTTCTCTTTTGACTTTTTTGGGTTTGATAACGGCTCCGAGAACCGTCATACCAAGATCTCCTTCATCTTCCTTAAACAATCTGGCAAGCATATCGCCTTTCTTACAGTTGTTAATTGTATTCAGATGAAAAAAGTCCACACTTCCGTCTTCGTTAATGGTGGGCTTAATTTTGGGGTCTGTATTAAAGTAATATTCAATATAGGCATCATGCCCTTCCCTTACAGGATCTCCCTTTGCCACCGGAATATCCGTACAGAAAATTCCCTTTGAAAAAGCTTCTTCTATTTCCTGTTCACATATGCCATATTTGATTCCGTTTCGCTCTAAATCTTTGATCAGGTCTTTATACGATAACCTTTTGCCTGTTTCAGAGGGAGCAAAAATTCTTGCAGTCGCTTTCATCCCATCTTCGGTTATCGTATATTTGTATTCCGTATCAATAGCCGGACAAGGTCCCGTTCCTAATTTTATAAACTGTTCCTCATCCAATGTAATGGCCTTTTGAATTTTTTCAAAATCATATTCCAGATTATGCTCATGCAGATACGCATCCACTTCCTCAAGGCGCACTTTCTCTCCACCTCCGGAAGGCTGCATCAGGATAATCCCAAATTCGTTTCTGTCAGACACTATCTGAAAATATCCGTTCTGCATAATTACCCTCCCTTCTTAGACCTGGAACACTCCCATGTAGGCTCCCATTCTCTCCTTCATCTTCTGTAAAGCTCTGGTATGTAACTGGGATACCCTAGATTCCGACACCTCAAGAACATTGCTGATTTCTTTTAAAGTTAAATCCTCATAATAATAAAGCAAAACAACTTTTCGCTCTTTTTCCGTTAAGGTTGCAAGTGTCTTCTCTAATTCCTGTTTTAATTCCTCTTTTTCAATATTCTCTTCCGGACTTTCAAACCTGGCTGTAGAATACTGATTATTATCGGCAGGTACCTCGGCCCCCTGCTCCATGTACTCATTTAACGAGACTACATTGGTTATTTTCATCTGGGACTGCCATTCCAGATACTCTTCATCCGAAATGCCGAGACCTTTTGCAATTTCCTCATCCGTAGCAGTTCTGCCATGAGTTAGTTCAATCTCTTTTATGACGGAGTCAATTTTCTTTTGCTTTTGTCTGATCGTTCTGGGAATCCAGTCCATTTTTCGAATCTGGTCTAAAATAGCGCCCCGGATTCTCAGACTTGCATAGGTTTCAAACTTGACCTCCTTCATACAATCAAATTTATCAATTGCATCAATTAAGCCGAAAACCCCATAACTTACCAGATCATCATACTCTACATTGTACCCCAGATACATACTGAGTCTGCCAGCCACCAGTTTTACCAGAGGTGCGTATTCCAATATAATCTTTTCACGAATATCCGCATCTTTTGTTCTGCGATAATCGTCCCATAGTTTTTTTCTGCCTGATTCTTCCATGGAACCACCCTCCAAAGTCCCTTTTTATCCACTGTAGCTACGATATTTTTGTCTCATCCGGATTCTCTGCTTTATCCGTTTTCTGGATTACTTCTCCTTCTTTTAATGCTGCTTCCCTGTTGCGCTTTTCAAAGGAATCCAGAGTCTCTTTACAAAACAGTCCAATCAGATAAAATACTAACATCACCAGAAGTAATGCAATGATTTTGTTTGGGATACTATATCCCTCAATGAAAGTAATAATGCTGATAATCACTCCTGCTGACAGCATCGTAATAAAAGGCAAGTATTTTCTATTCATGTAAAACACCCCAAGATCAGATAATCTTCTCTTCTTTTCCTACGGCACGTATGATATAATCGCCGGTTTCCGGTAAAAAGATAACGGTTCTGCCATAGGAATCGCCGGTATCTTCCGCAATAATCCTGATTTTAAGTTTTTCTAAAGCTTTCTTGGCCGCCTCTACATTGTGGTCCCCCACACGCACAAGTTCTGACTTATTCTGGAATGCAAACATGGTAGCTCCACCGGCAATCTTAGCGGTAAGATTACCCGTATTGGCACCGAGTTTTTTCATTTCTTCCACAAGGGCAGGGATGGCGGTATCGGCGAATTTGGCAACATTTATATTTCCTGTTCTGAATATTGTACTGTCCGGAAGCATCACATGCGCCAGACCGCCTATTTTTTTAATCGGATCTCTGACTGCCACGCCAACACAGGAACCAAGTCCTAAAGTTGTCAGTCCATCCGGACTTAAACAGGTCTTATAGTCCGCCATACCAACTTTTATTATATTATTCATGTTTAAGTACCTCAAACGAGTTTAACAAACTACATAATACCCAAAGCTTTCAAAATCTTTTCATAAGATTTCAGATCCGGTATCAGAATAAAGTATCCGTCAATTTGCGTTTCATCATAAAATTGGGTCTGTATCAGTAAAATATTATCACCCATGGTTCCAAATTCAATTGCCGGAACACTTAAAATTGCCCCTGCCATATCCACAGTCACAGCCGGTGGAGACGGATAAATCGTCAAATTGGTCAAAGTCGACAGAGAATTCAGATATGCACCGGTAATGATATTGCTGACTTCCTGCATTGCCGACAATTCCATTTCATCCAGATCGGGACGTCCGGGGGATCCCATACCCATCATCAACTTGTTCACAAGATGCTTTGCACTCTCCTGTTTGAGCAAAAACATGATGCTGCCGGTAACATCTCCCTCTACGGCAAGATAAATACCGACCATTAACTGCTCTTCGCCTCCCATCAGGGTTCCGATTTCATCAAATCCTAAAAGTCTCACCTGCGGAACCTTCATGTCCACTTTACACTGTATCATTTGAGACAATGCTGTCATGGCATTTCCGGCTCCGATATTTCCTATTTCCTTCAATACATCATAGTATTGTTCCGTAACCTTCTCTAAACTAATATCCGACACGATAAACTCCTTCAACTATATTATTTTTCTGCCGTTACTGCATTTAAGTCCAGCAGGGAAATTAAACCATCTCCATGTTTGCCCACACCGGACACATAATTATTCCTGTCATCTTTATCAAAGGCCATTTTTTCTACTTCTGCTTCCATATCCAGAGTAACCACTTCTTTTACTTCATCCACAATCAGGCCGATAGAACCGCACTGCTCCATTTTAATGATAATAATACGCGTCTTTTTCGTTTCCTCCACGTCGGGCAGTCCCATCTTCAGTCTGAGATTCATAATAGGGATTACTTCACCTCTTAAATTGATAACTCCTTTTAAATATGCCGGCATTTTGGGAACTCTTGTAATGTGCTGCATTCTGACAATATTTTCAACAAAACGGATATCAATACCGTACTGTTCCTGGCCAAGGCTGACCACAATGAACTGTGAAGTTTCATCTATCACTTTCAAATCATTCATTCTGTAATTCCTCCCATATTAAATGAGTACATTTGCATCCAATATCAGTGCCACTTCACCATCTCCGAGAATGGTTGCGCCGCTGATCAGTTTACACTTATTATCAATGTATTTACCCATGGATTTAATAACAATTTCCTGCTGTCCCAAAAGTTCATCCACGACAATACCTGCCATTCTGTCTCCCTTCTTGGCAATCAGAACAATGAGGTTATCTTCCGGTGATTTGGTACTTTCAATATCCAGTTCTTTATGTAAACGTACAATCGGAATTACACTTCCTCTTAAATGGATTACTTCTTTATTCTGGACAAGTTTTATCTCATCCGGTGAAACATCTTCAATGGTCTGTACCGATCCAAGGGAAATCGCATATTTTTCGCCGCCGACTTCCACCATCAGGGCCTGAATGATTGCAAGGGTAAGAGGAAGTCTTATAATCCAGGTACTTCCCACGCCAAGAACGGTCTTAACCTCCACTTCACCGCTTAATGCTTCTATCTTGCTCTTAACCACATCCAGTCCGACGCCACGTCCGGATACATCGGTAACCTTATCTGCCGTTGAGAAACTGGGAAGGAAGAGCAGGTCAATAATCTCTTTTTCAGACATATTTGCTGCCTGTTCTTCGGTAATGGTGCCTCTGGCAATTGCCTTGTTCTTAATCTTTTCGGCATCAATACCATTCCCATCGTCCCTTACTTCAATGACTACGTTATTTCCGTCCTGATAAGCTTCCAACCAAATGGAGCCCACTTCTGGCTTTCCTCTTTCAGCCCTGACTTCCGCGGATTCCAAACCATGATCCGCTGCATTTCGAAGCAAATGCATCAGAGGGTCTCCGATTTCATCCACTACGGTACGGTCCAGTTCCGTTTCCTCACCGGACATATAAAGCTCCATTTTTTTATCCAGTTTCTTGGAAAGATCACGAATCATACGAGGGAACTTATTGACAACACTTTCAATAGGAACCATTCGAACCTTCATTACGGATTCGTGAAGATTAGTGGTAACACTCTCCAAATATTCAATCTGTTCATTCACGTTGCTCTGGGAACCCGGATCTCCCTGCAGTCTGGCTTCAGAAGCTACCACAAGTGAGTTTTTGGCTATGATAAGTTCACTTACCAGATTCATCAGAACATCCAGCTTTTCAATATCGACACGGACGGTTCTGTTCACCACCGGTTTTGCTCCCGCAGGCTTTACACCCGTCTTATTCTTATCCGACGGTGCGGGTGCCTGTGCGGCAGGTGCAGGTGTTGCAACAACCTGCGTGGTTTCTTTCTTCTCTTCCTTGGGTGCGGTCTTCGCTTCCCCTTCTGTCTTCATCTGGGAGAGATCAATAGGCTCGGTAACTGCTTCTGCAATTTCCGATACATTTTCTATGGCAGCTTTTAATTTCTCTACAGGATGCTCTGAAATAACGATAACAGAGAAATCAAATCCAAATCTTTCATCTTCAATATCCTGTGCGGAAGGACTGGATACAATGACTTCCCCGACTTCTTCAATGGCCTTAAATACGAGGAATGCACGGGCTGCTTTCAAAAGACAGGTTTCCTGTACATAAACAGTGGCTCCATACACCTTGAGTCCCTGCTTTAATGCCTCATTAATCACCATGGTTTCGGTGCTACCAAGCTTAATCTGCAGCCATTTTCTCCGGTCGCCGCTTCCGTTATCCGATGCCGGTGCTTCTTTCTCGGCAGTCTGTGCCTTGGCTGCCTCCTTGGATGCTTCTTCCTTACCTTTAAGCTGATCATTTAAAAGGTTAATAATGACTTCATTGTCATTGGTTCCCTCATCACCGGATTCCCTGATATTGGCAGTATATTCTTCCAATGCATCCAGGCATTGAAATAAAACATCAATCATGCTTGCCTTCACTTTAATGTTTCCGTTACGTACTTCGGAAAACACATTTTCCATATCATGGGTCAGGGTCTGCATTCTCTTATACCCCATGGTTCCGGCCATACCCTTTAGGGAATGTGCCGCACGGAAAATTTCATTAATGGTATCCATATTTTCCGGCTCCTGCTCTAAGGTCAGGATTTGTGTATTTAGGTTTTGTAAATGTTCCGTTGTCTCGTCAAGAAAGATTTCCAGATACTGACTTACATCCATTTTCTCTTACCCCCGCATTTTGATGATTTCCTTTGAAATTTCGTTTAAAGGCAAAACTATATCGGACAAACCTGCTTCATATACTTTCTTCGGCATACCGTAAATAGCACTTGTAGCCTGATCCTGAGAAATAACATAGCATTCTTTTTTCTTTTTTAATGCCATGATTCCATCCGTACCGTCCGAACCCATTCCGGTCAGGACAACACAGATATGCCGGTCAAATTTGCATTCCGCAAGTGACTCATACAAGTAATTTGCACAGGGCTTTACGCCCTCCCGGTTGGGTGCATCCAGATACTGCAATATATGCTTTCCTGCCATAGTCCTTTTGATGGTCAGATGCATACCGCTTTTTGCAATATAGATTACACCGGGCATTAGGTATTCCCCTTCCTCTCCCTCTTTTACTTCCATCTGACAGAGATTATTCAATCTTTCTGCCATTACTTCCGTAAAACCTGTGGGCATATGTTGTACCACAACCACCGGAGAAGGAAAATCCTTGGGAAGCCCTCCGAGAACCACTTGTAATGCTTTCGGGCCCCCTGTGGAGCTTGCAATCGCCACTATAGTATTTGCACACTTTTTTTCAGTATGATTCATTATATCACACCTTCCTCTTCTCATAAGTGCAAAATAACTTTTTGATGTATTTTATTAGCGATTATTATCTCTGTTTCTGCTCTTTCGCTCTTCTTCAAAGATAAACCGGATAATTTCTTCTCTGTCGCCGGCACCCATATTCACATATTGTACGCGATGCTCATAATTTCCCTTCCTGTGCTCCAGTTCACGGACACTTAAAATCCGCCCCACGCACTCACATTGCTTGGTTTTCCCTCCGAAGGACAGATAATAGGAACAATAAATCAGACTATCCGGTTCATAGGTATGGTCACTGATAAACCGAAGACCTCCGCCACTGATATCCACTATGACGCTCCTCTTAAGCGGAAGTCCGGGAGTCAGCATATAATGATTCCCCTTTTCCTCCACTTCCCTCACTTCTTCCTCCATGAGAGGACGGGAACACATTTCCAATGCACAGCTAAAGCGATAATACTCCCTTCGCTGTACCTTTCTGAGATTGCTGGTCAGGTCAACCAGTAAAATATACATATTGTCTGATTTATACCGATCCACTACGCGTATAAATGCCTGATACAGGTTCTCACCCACGTAAAATGTTGCATCAAATTCACCATCCACGGGAAGTAGTATCAATTTCGTTTTTTCCATGGGCATGGTAATTTCCATCCTGTCATCGGAAATCACTTCATAAACCTGACTGTAATATACTTTTTTCTTTTCGTCATCCTGCTGTAGGGTCAGATTTTTGTTTAACACCTGTAATTCAAGTTTACATCCGGCATCAATTATTTTTGACAACATAATATCCTCCTAGCCCATTTTTTTCCCGGTAATAATGTGTGAAAAGAACCCTGCCATGCCTCTCTTTCGTACCACTTCATCCCGATTCATCAGTTTCGCTGCAATCCTTTCATAATCCAGGCTGGACCTGGCCGTAGGATTCTGTAAGGAAACGGGCATTTGCTGCATAACCGCTTTTAACAATTGTCCATCCTGCTTCACTGCACCAAGATAGGTAAACGGAATTTTCAGATACCTGGAAACAACCGCATTCAGTTTCCCGTAAAGGGCCTGTCCTTCCTCTTCTTTTTCCACTTTATTGGCAATCATCTTTACCTTGGAACTTTCTACCGAAAACCGGGGATGCCGACTGAGTGCTTTTAATAGGGAATAGGAATCGGTAATGGAAGTAGGTTCCGGTGTGGTTACCAGTAAAATTTCACCACTGGCTACCAAAAACTCCAAAACCGCATCTGAAATTCCTGCTCCCGTATCCACAATAATGATATCCGCAATGGCATCCAGTTCTGCAAGATTCTGTATAATATAGATTAAATAATCGCGGCTTAAGTTGGACATTCCGGCAATACCGGACCCTCCCGAGATGAAACCCACATCCATGGGACCCCATGTGATAATATCTTTAATATTCTTCCCCTGATATATCAGATCACATAAATTGAATTTGGGTACTGCGCCAAACATAATCTCAATATTGGCAAGTCCGAAATCTGCATCCAGTATGATAACCCGCTGTCCCATTTTACGGAATTGAATTGCCAGATTGATGGCGGTATTCGATTTTCCGACTCCTCCCTTACCGCTGGTAACCGTGATGACACGGGCTAACGGCCGGGCATGGTTTTCGGCTTTGATGATGTTGCGTAATTGTTCTGCCTGATCCATAAATCTCTTCCTTTCCGTAAAATTAGATTTTTCCACCCAGAAGCTGTTTTACTGTCTTTTGCGGATTGAACTTTTCAATGTCATTCGGTACGTTCTGCCCGTAGGTGATATAAGCAATTTCCGCACCCGTATACATTTTCAGATTCAAAAGATTACCCACCGCGCCGGTTTCGTCAAGCTTGGTAAAAATCAGATTATAATCCGCCACATCCTTATAACTGTCTGCAATGCTCATCAAATCCCGTTCCTTGGTCGTAGCAGACAGTACCAGGAAAACTTCCTTTTCCGCTTCCGCATCTATTCCGCGGATAAAACTCATCATGATTTCCTTTTGTTCTACATTTTGGGGTGAATGACCGGCCGTATCCACAAAGATATAGTCATATTCCTTAAACTCCGCAATGGCATCCTTAATCTCTTCCGCTGTATAAATGACCCGGAAAGGAACTTCCAGAATATTGGCATAGGTACGAAGCTGCTCCGCAGCCGCAATCCGGTAAGTATCTGCCGTAAGCAGTGCCACCTTCTTCTTTTCTTCCAATCGGAACTTGGAAGCAATCTTAGCGATGGTCGTCGTCTTCCCGACCCCTGTGGGACCAACGAAGAAAATAACCTTTACCCCGTTTTCAGCCGGCTTTATTTCTGCAGGATTGCCAAATTTCAAAATCATCTTCTGATAGGCATTGGAAAGAGCATAATCAAAAGGCATATTGGCTTTATGATTCTTCTCAACCTCATCCATAATCTGATTCACATACTTTTCATCCACTTCATTTTCAATCATAACCTTGTATAAAAGTTTCATGAAACGGACCAGCTCTTCATCCTTTTCCTCAACCGGCTTCTCCTCTGCCTTTGAGGTATCCTCTTTCTCCGTTTTTGTTTCCATTTCCACACTGTTTAATTTTCTTTCCAGAAGAGATTGCAGACTATCCAGTTTCTCACCGATGGTATCCATTTCGCCGGTATTCACCGGGGTTACGATGGGTACTTCAGGCTTTTTCTTAACCGGAATCATGTTTTCCGTCTCCTCTTCCAGTGCTACCGTGACCTCCACGATGGGTGCCATAAGAAATGCAAAAAGACCCTTTCTTTTTACATTCCGAACATTCATAATTACCACTCCGTCACCCAGTTCTTTCTTGGCGTATGCAGTTGCTTCCTCTTCTGTTTTTCCCTGGAACTTTTTAATAATCATGCTGTCACCATCCCTACAGACTGTAATTCAATATTACTCTCTATCTCATTGTATGATATTACAATTAAATCCTTATAATACTCCTCTGTCAGACGCTTAAAGTACATTCTCACAATGGGAGAAGTAATGATAATCGGGCTCTTACCGAGGTTTTCCAGTTTTTGAATTTCTTTGCCCACAGAATCCATAATCTGCCTGCTCTTTTCCGGATCCAGGGTAAGATATGCACCCTGCTCCGTCTGCTTCACACTGTTCATGATTTCCTGCTCCACCTTGGGATCTAACGTCACCACCTGCGTGGTTTCATGGGCAGGAAAATACTTACCGGAAATGGCACGTTTCAGACTCTGTCTGACGTATTCCGTCAAGATATCCGTATCTCTTGTGGTAGGCGCATAATCTGCAAGTGTTTCAAAAATAGTGAGCAAATCGCGGATGGAAATACCCTCTTTTAACAGATTCTGAAGTACTTTCTGAATTTCACCAAGTCCAAGCTGTTTGGGAATCAGTTCTTCTATCAGTGCCGGATTTGTTTCCTTCAAATTGTTAACAAGGCTCTGTACATCCTGTCTGGTAAGCAGTTCGGAAATATACTGTCGGATGATTTCCGTCAGATGTGTGGCGATTATGGAAGGTGGATCTACCACCGTATATCCCAGACTTTCTGCCCGTTCCCTCTGTCCCTCCGTTATCCAGATTGCCGGAAGATGGAAGGAGGGTTCAAAAGTCGGAATACCGGTAATCTCCTCTTCCACATAGCCCGGGTTCATGGCCATATAATGGTCAAAGAGAATTTCCCCTTCGCTGACCTGTATTCCTTTAATCTTTATAATGTACTGGTTGGGATTTAACTGAATATTATCCCGCAGACGGATAATCGGTACCACCGTACCAAGTTCTAACGCAATCTGTCTTCGGATCATAACCACACGGTCCAAAAGATCACCACCCTGGTTCACATCCGCCAGAGGAATAATACCATAACCAAATTCCAGTTCAATGGGGTCCACCTGCAACAGGCTATTTACATTCTCGGGCTGTCGGATTTCCTCTGCAGCCACTTCTTCGGAATCCACCTGGGACTCAATGTTTGCCGTTTCCAGATTCTGTGCCGTCAGTCTGCCTGCCACTACAAAAATCAGACCCATGCCCAAAAACAATATGGTATTTAAGGATGTCACAATACCCAGAAAAGAAAGGGTACCTCCAACCAGATACAAAGCCTTGGGAATTCCGAATAACTGTTTGATAATAGTAGGTCCGAATTCGGCTTCCTTGCCTCCTTTGGTAACTAAAATACCGGTTGCAAGGGAGATTAACAATGACGGAATCTGACTTACAAGACCGTCACCAATGGTCAGAATACCATATGTAGCAAGGGCTCCGCTGATATCTTCGCCTCTTGTCATTCCCATGGCAATACCGCCGATCAAGTTAATTGCGGTGAGCAGAAGACCTGCTACTGCATCCCCTTTTACGTACTTAACCGCACCATCCATGGAACCGAAGAAGCTGGATTCCTGCTGAATCTTATCTCTTCGTCTTTTGGCTTCGGCATCATCAATGGCTCCGGTATTTAAGTCCGCATCGATAGCCATCTGTTTACCGGGCATCGCATCCAATGTAAATCTTGCCGTTACTTCTGCAACTCGTTCCGTACCTTTGTTGATAACCAGAAACTGTACCAGTATCAGAATCACAAAGATAATGCCACCTACAATCAGGTTTCCTCCCCCTACGAAATTACCGAAGGTTTTAACCACATTACCGGAGGTACCGGTGGTTAAAATGTATCGGGTGGACGAAACGTTCATTGCAATACGGAAAATGGTGGTAAACAAAAGCATGGACGGGAAAAAGGACATATCCAGAACTTCTTTTGCAAACATACAGGCAAACATTATGGTAAATGCAACTGCCATATTAAAAGCCATGAAAACATCCAAAAGAAAAGCAGGCAGCGGAACGATAAACATAATGAATGCAACCAGGATGTAAATTCCGACCACGGCATCCCATTTTTGTAATCTGACGTTCATTTCTGCTCCTCCTTTCTTTTGTTTTCAGACCTATCTATTTATTTTTCAGGCTTTTCCTTTGAGGTGATATACAAATGCAAGTACCTCCGCAACACCCTGATACAGTTCCGGCGGAATCATTTCCCCCACCTCCACGGCATTGTACAGAGTTCTTGCAAGAATCTTATTCTCTACTATTTCAATTTCATTTTCTCTTGCAATCTGTTTGATTCTCTGTGCCATATAATCAGCACCTTTTGCCAGAACGATGGGTGCATCTGCCGTTTCCGGGTCATATTTTACCGCAACCGCAAAGTGTGTCGGGTTGGTGATGACCACATCTGCCTGGGGAAGGCTCTGCATCATACGTCTTCTGGAAACCTCCTGCATCTTCTGACGAATCCTTCCTTTGACCTGAGGATCTCCTTCCTGCTGCTTGTACTCATCTTTGATTTCCTGTTTGGTCATTCTCATATCATGGGCAAATTTGACTTTCTGGTATATATAATCAGCCAACGCGATTATGATATACACCACGGCAATACGTATACCCATGTCAACCAATATTTCAAAAATCAGGGAAAGCGCCTGTGTCAAAGGAATATCATACAGGATGTAGATATCATTTACCCTGTCCTTCAAAAAAGCATATACAACGTAGCCGATTAAGCCTATCTTTAACAGGGCTTTCACCAGCTCCACCAGGGAATTTACGGAAAAAATACGTTTGAATCCGCTGATGGGATTTAATTTACTGAACTTCGGCATTAACGGTTTTGCCGTCACCATCCATTTTACCTGAAACAAATCCGCGAGAAACGCCACAATAAATGCTACAAGGAAAATAGGTGCGGCAATTAAAAGAGTACGGAAAATAATGTTTACAAAAGCATTCATCATCGCCTTTTCGGGCAGATATCCGTTCCAGTTAACCACCGCTTCGGGAATGGAGTCATATATATCAGAAAACAGTTGAATAAACTGCTTTCCTACCATTCCTACCCATAATTTTAAAATCAAAAACAATGCCAAAATACCAAGTGCATTTGCTACTTCTTTACTTTTCGCTACCTGTCCTTCTTTTCTGGCATCCGATAATTTCTTTTCTGTTGCCGGCTCTGTTTTTTCTCCACCGGCCCCTTCAGCAAAAAATTGCAGATTATATTCTAAAATCACATCATGCCCTCCACAAACAATACCGTGATTTTTTTGATTTCGGAAAAAATTAAATTAGCAGCTCCGGAGAGCATATTGGAAGCAAGAAAAAGTACACAAAGTCCGGTCAGCACTTTTAACTGAATACCGACTGCAAACATATTCATCTGCGGCGAAACCTTTGCCAGTACTCCCAGTACGACATTTAACAGTAAAATCACGCTAAAGATTGGAAGGCAGATGCGGAAACCTATGATGATATAATCACTCAAAAACGTTACCAGTGTCGCTACCAGATTTTCTCCGCGAAATATCGCACCATTTACCGGAATCAGGGTAAAGGAATCCGCCAGTGCCCCGAAAAGATAACGGTACATCCCGCTTGCGACTAACATCAACATAATCACATACTGGTAATAGGCTCCGGTAATACTGGTCTGCTCCTTAGTAGTGGGGTCCATCAGCGTAACCATGGATAGCCCGGTCTCCATATCTGCAACAGCTCCGGCAAAATTTACAATTGCCGTACAGATATTAGCGGAAAACCCTAACAAAAGTCCCGTAACCGCTTCCTTTACCACAATGACCGCATAGGCGAGAACCGAATCATAAACGACTGCTTCATGGGGTGTCAGCACAGTATAGATTAACATCGCCGTAAAGAAAGAAAACGCAATCTTCACCTGGTTCGGTATCCCCCGTATACTAAAAAAAGGAGCGATAAAGATAAAACAGGAAATTCGTACCAATATCAGTAAAAAGTATTCCAAATCCAGAAACGAAAAGGAAATATCTAACATACCTGTTCCCTCATCACTTTACATAAGCCGAGAAATTCAGCCAGAGTTCTGTCATAAAATCAATAATCAGGTTTAATATCCATTTGCCAAAGAGCATTAACACGATAAAAATCGAAATAATCTTCGGCACAAAGGTCAGCGTCTGTTCCTGTATGGATGTAACTGTCTGAAAAATACTGATTAAAAGACCTACAATCAGTGATATAAGCAAACAAGGCAGAGAAGCCTCTATAATTATAAACAAAGCTTTGTTTGCTATTTCACTTACTGCCTCTACGCTCATAACTTACTCCTAACTCCTAAGAAAAATGAAAAGTCTTTACCAAACTTCCGATAATCAAACTCCATCCGTCCGCCATAACAAAGAGCAGGATCTTAAACGGCATGGAAATGGTTGTGGGTGGCAACATCATCATACCCATACTCATAAGCGTGGATGCCACCACCATATCTATGATAATGAATGGAATATAAATCAAAAATCCGATGAAAAAGGCTGTTCTAAGTTCACTAATCATAAAACTGGGAACCAGAACCGTTATGGGAATATCCTCCAGGTCGCCATCCCACTCCTGTCTTGCAATCCCCATAAACAACTCCACATCTTTTGCCTGGGTCTCCCCATACATAAATTCCCGCAAAGGCCCGACTGCAGCCTCCAGAGCCTGTGTATCGTCTATTTGTCCGTTGTTATAGGGAACAAATGCATCTTCATAAATCTGTGTAAACGTAGGGGTCATAATAAACAAGGTCAGAAACAAAGCCAGACCAATCAGAATCTGATTGGGCGGTGCCGTCTGCGTATTGAGTGCCGCCCGTGTAAAATGCAATACAATGATGATACGGGTGAAGGAAGTCACGCACATTACAATAATCGGCAATATGGCAATCAAAGTAAGCACTAACAAAATTCTCAGTGCTCCATTTAGTTGCCCGTTTCCGTCTTTGTACTGTATCGTAACGGTATTTGCAATATTCAGTTCACCCAGTTCTTCCGCAGCTTCCGAACTTCCGGGTTCCCGTATTATAGTGGTATCATTACCGCCACCCTGTTCGGTTGCGTTTACTCGATATGCGGGTATAATACACAATATGCCCACCGTAACCAGCAGGCATATGATCTTCCATATTCGTTTATTCAATATCCTTGTCATTTCCATTCTCTTTTGCCTTTTGAAAAAGTTCTCTGAAATTGAATGAGGGCTTTTCCTGCACTACCGGATACTCGATGTCTTCTTCCGGTAATGTAGCAAGCACAGTAACCGTATCCTTACAAACCGCAATGGCGACATAAGTCTTTGCAACCTTTACAATTTGCAGATATTTTCCGGTACCAAGCGGTGCCGTTTCAATGATATCAATGTTTTTTCCTTTATGCTGTTTTTGATATCCGGCAATCCACTTTGAAGTAAATAAAGCCGCCGCCAGAACGACAATAAAAATAATCAGTACTGTAATCAACTGTACAAAACCATCCAAACTGCCGCCCGACTGCACCATAATTTCAAAACGCATTATCCCACAACCTTTTTCACTGCTTCCAGTACACGATCCGCCTGGAAAGGTTTCACAATAAAGTCTTTGGCACCTGCCTGAATGGATTCAATAACCATTGCCTGCTGACCCATCGCGGAACACATAATAACAGTAGCATTCGGATCTGCTTTTTTGATGCCTCTGAGTGCCGAAATACCGTCCATTTCCGGCATGGTAATGTCCATAAGAACGAGATCCGGATGTAATTCATTGTACTTTTCAATACCTTTTAAGCCATTTTCAGCTTCACCAACCACATTATATCCGTTCTTTGTCAAAATATCTTTGATCATCATACGCATGAACGCTGCATCATCACAGATTAAAATATTTTTTGCCATTTTTCTACTCCTTATATTTCCTATTTTATGATCTCAGTTACACGAATACCAAAGCTTTCTTCAATTACTACTACTTCACCTTTGGCTACATATTTTCCATTCACCAATACGTCAATCGGTTCACCGGCAATTCGGTCCAGTTCAATAATACTGCCGGGTGCAAAATCCAGGATCTCGGAAATGGATTTTGTGGTCCGGCCAAGTTCAACCGTTACCTCTAAGGGAACATCCATAATCAGACCGATATTTTCCTGTCCCGGAATGGTAGTGGTACTGTTAAAACTCTGGAACTGGGCAGGCTGTATATTTACTCCGCCCTGTGCCATCTGAGGCATTTGTGCCTGCGGAGGCATATACATCTGAGGCATTCCCATCTGTGGCATACCCATATTCGGCATTCCCATCTGCGGCATACTCATCTGCGGCATACCCATATTCGGCATTCCCATCTGCGGCATACTCATCTGGGAAGCATCAGGCATAACAGCCTGCGGCTGAGCAGGAGTTACTGCAGGTTCCGGCATAGGAGCCGGTTCCGGTACATTTTCTTCAGGCTGAACCATAAAAGTATTGATAATGGTTTTTGCAAATTCGATGGGGTACAGCTGCATAATGGTACTGTCAACCAAATCCTCAATCTGCATTCGGAATGCAATTTTAACAAAGTCTCCGCCAAGGAATGGAGAAACATCCGCTCCGTCATGATATTCTGTAAGATCAATCAGGCTGGATTCCGGCGGGCTGATATCGATAACGGTACCAAGCATGGAAGAAAGTGAGGTGGCGGATGCCCCCATCATCTGATTCATGGCTTCCGAAATGGCACTTAAGTGAAGTTCCGTAATTTCCCCTTCCACATTGGTTCCGTCTCCGCCCATCATCAGGTCTGTAATAACCTTCACATCCTGCTCACGAAGGACTAAAATATTGCTTCCGTCAAGTCCCTTGGTATATTTAATCTGAATAAAAACACAGGGTTTTAAATACTCTTCCAGAACATTTTTCCACTGCGCAATGGTAACAACCGGCGTGGTAATATTTACTTTTTTCCCAACCAAGGAATACAATGTGGTTGCACTGGAGCCCATGCTGATGTTCGCCACTTCACCGATTGCATCCTTTTCCATATCACTTAAAAGTTCTTTTTCCGGGTCTGGTGCCGGTTCAGTTACATTGCCACTGTCCGTCAGATCCATCCCACTTAAAAGCGCATTAATTTCGTCCTGGGACAACATGCCATCCATGCTTTATTCCCCCTCTCTGATTACCGAAACCACTTTTACGGCATAACAATCCTTGCTGGCTCCCGGTAACGCAGTAAATTTTTTAATATTTCCCACGTAGACAGAAAGTTCATCCTCTACATGAGTATTCAGCCGGATCACATCACCAGGCTGTAAATTGGCAAAATCTCCAACCGAGACGGAACTTGTACCGAGAATTGCTTTCACCGGGATGCTTACTTTCTTAAGCACGGTTTCCACATATTCTTCAAAGTTCTCATCATGATTCTCCTGCATATTCGAATACCAGTATCTGGTATTCAGTTTATCCATAATCGATTCCAGGGTAAAATATGGCAAACACATATTCATAAAGCCCTGAACATCACCGATTTTCACATTTAACGTAACAATTGCAACCATATCATTTGGAGAAATAATCTGTGCAAACTGTGGATTGGTCTCCAGCCGGTCCAACACCGGATTAATCTCCACAACATTCTTCCACGGTTCACGCATCAGCTGCATACATACGATTAATATCTTTTCGATAATTGTGCGTTCGATTTCAGAAAATGACCGGTTTTTCTCAAGTGGAACTCCGCCGCCACCAAGCATTCTGTCAATGATGGTATAACCCAGATTGGTGGATATATCAATAATGATATTGCCGGCAAGCGGTATAAAGTTAACAATCCCCAGTATAACCGGATTACTCAAAGAGTTTGTAAATTCCGAAAAAGTAACGGTCTCAGAACTTGCGACACTTACCTGTACATTTTTACGCAGGTAAACCGGCAAATTAGTGGAAATCAGTCTTCCGTAATGCTCATATATAATTTCCAGTGTTCTTAAATGCTCTTTGGAGAACTTTGCAGGACGACGGAAATCATAATTTTTGACACTTTTTTCGTTTTCATCCTTTATCTGTGACACATCCAGTTCACCGCTCGTAAGTGCAGCCAACAGACTGTCAATCTCATTCTGGGACAATACCTCGCCCATGAAAGTTCACCTCCTTCATCTGATAATTTTGCGATTAATATGCCTGCATATCGCTGAAAACTACCTTATAAATGAAGTCTGAACCATATAATTTCTGTAACCGCTGAAGGATTTCCTTGCATACGCCATCGGTATCGCCCAAAAACTCCTCTACCGTTCTGGAGGATACAACCGAAATAATTTCGGATTTAATCATACTGACATTGGATTCAATGGTCTCCGACTGCTTCTTGTAATCCTTATGACTTTTGTCCATCTGGATGGAAACTGCTATTTTTGCATAATGCTGCTCCCCATCGGAAGAACTCTTAAGAGGAATGGTCATGGAATCTGCGATATCGTAGGAAACCGAATCGGATATGGCAACAACCTGCTCCGTTTCTTCTCCTTCTGTGCTCAATTCCAGATCCAGTACACCCGCTATCTTAGTCACCAGAGCGGTGGTACTCTTCATGGCTCCCATCATTCCAAACATCATAACGGATGTCAGTGCCAGATTAACAACCAAAAGAGCCAATATCAAAACAGATAATAAATTCTTCTTCATGTTTCTGTTATATGCTTTTGCATATCCTTTCTCATGCTTATTGGTAATTACTTAAATCATGATAAATTCTGATTTCAACACGTCTGTTTTTAGCCCGTCCCTCCGGTGTGGAATTGTCCGCAATCGGAACATATTCACCTCGACCTGCATATTTTACTTTGGACGGATCCAGATTTGTAGTCTCCATCAGATAATTATATACGGAAAGGGCACGTCCGCAGCTTAGTTCACTATTGTCGGCATACTTACTGCTGTTCATCGGAACATTATCCGTATGACCTTCAATTTCAATCACATTGTCGGCATACCTTTCCAGTATAACCCCAACCTTATCGACCACTGCTTTTGAGTCGTCCCGTATCTCAGTCTTTCCGGAATCAAATAAAAGCGCACCTTTCAGTGTCAGCTGTACATATTGGGAGGTGAAAGAGATTTCTATCTTGTCCGACATATAACTTTCCTGGACGCTCTCTTCAATCTTCTCCGCAAGCTGCTCGCTCTCTTCAAGCTGTTTGGCCTCAATCTCCTGCATCATTTCATCAAATTCCTTGATTTCATTGGAATCTGTGTCACTCTCATTAGTTTTTCCTGTACTGTTAATGTATTCATCCAGTTCATTTAACTGACTTACACCATTACTGATCAGCACACCGTCCCCAATGGACGTGGAACCGCTGTCAAAAATGGAAAAACTCTGGCTGAAGGATTCTGCAATCTGTCTGAATTTCTCATTGTCCACCGTAGACATGGAAAAAAGCAAAACAAAGAAACAAAGGAGGAGATTCATAAGATCAGAGAATGTCGCCATCCACGCCGGCGATCCGGCCGGAGGTGTTTCTTCCTTCCTTTTAGCCATTCTCCTCACCTCCGCCTTCTGTTGTACCGGCACGATCTACCGGTGCCATAAAGGATTTTAATTTTTCCTCAATAACACGGGGATTTTCACCGGCCTGTATGGACAAGAGACCTTCTATCATAATCTCACGACGCTGTATTTCCGCGTCGTTACGGCTTTTCAATTTGGCAGAAACGGGAGCACAAATCCAGTTAGCTAACAGGGACCCGTACAGGGTGGTAATCAATGCTGTTGCCATAGCCGGTCCGATGCTGGCAGCATCCGACATGTTATTAAGCATGTTAACCAGACCTACCAGAGTACCGATCATACCCCAGGCAGGACCCATGCTTGCCACACTTTCCCAGAATCCGATGGTTTCCTTGTGGCGGGTATCCATACTGATAAGTTCCGTCTCTAAAATGGCACGAACCAATTCCGGATCCGTACCATCTACAATAAGCAGAATACCTTTTTTCATAAATTCATCCTCAAGTTCACCGGCTGCTTCTTCCAACGAAAGTAAGCCCTCCTTACGGGCTACGTTTGATAAATCGATGACCTTTTTAATCATCTCAGTCGTATCGTCCTGAGGCATCTTAAGAATCAGGCCGAAACTCTTTAAACCGCTCAAAAAACTCTTTATGGACTTACCGCCCAAAACGGCTGCAAATGCCCCACCGAATGTGATTGCCAGGGAAGGGACATCTATGTAACTGGGAATGGACTGCAGACCACCGCTGGTAGCAATACCAACAAGTAGCATAACAAAACATATTACCAATCCCAAAATTGATGCTATATCCACTGTATGTCACCTTTTTTCTCACAAATTACTGCGAAAAAAATTCCTTTCTACACAATTTTACTAAATTTTTAACCTCTTGTCTACTTTCTTTTATAATAATTTTTCGACCGGTGGTAAGTGTCATAACCGTATCGGGAGTTTCTTCCACAATTTCAATCAGATTGGAATTAATCAGTATTTTCTGGCCGTTCATTTTTGTAATTTCAATCATAGCAAATCCTCTGTAATAATAGGGCTAAAGGGCCGTGCAGAAACCTGCCGGCCCTTCGCTTTCATGATATTAAATTATCTCTTAAGATTGGTTAATTCTTCCAGCATGGTATCGGATACCGTAATAATACGGCTGTTTGCCTGGAAACCTCTCTGTGTGGTAATCATTTCCGTAAATTCTGCGGAAAGGTCTACATTACTCATTTCCAGCTGACCGGTGCTCATCTTGCCGCCGTTTGCGGTGATATCCACACCGATGCCATCAAATTCACCGGAGTTTAAGGTTGCCATGTACAGATTTTCACCGGCTTTTTCAAGACCGGAAACATTGGCAAATTCAGCAACAGCAATCTGGCCGAGAAGTTTCGTCATACCATTGTCATAGGATGCATAGATCATACCGTTCTGCTGAATGGAAATACCACTCATCTCTCCCAGCTTACGTCCCATTCCCAGACCCTTCTGGTCACCGGCTGTTGCGGCTACGGTACAGGTTCCGTTGTTGTCATACATGGAACTGGTTGAAAAATCAATGGAGATATCCTTGAAATTTCCGCCCAGTGCAGACAATCCCAGAGTGACACTTGTGGTATTGGGCATACCGTTTACGCCAAGGAAATTTCCTTTATCCGGGTCATAAACTAAAACCGCGCCTTCAAAGTTCCTTCCCGTGGTCTCAAATGACTCCAGACTCCAGTCACCCATATCTTCATTAAATGCATCCGTAGGGGTGCTGAAGCTGGGGTCGATTCCTTTCGCCTGGTTATGTAATAACTGCTGAACGGTATAGGTGCCGTCCGTAAATGTAATACCGCTGTCCGCATTATTGGTAAGCGTTACGGTAAGATTTAAGAACTCCTCTGCGGAGCCTTCAAAACCGTAAGCTTTTGCCAGTGCCTCCAAAGCCGCTTTTGCTTCATCCGTATCTGCTAAAACCGGATTGTCGGTGGTTGCACTGCTGTCAAACAAAGTGGTAAGATTTGCAACCACATTTCCTGCTGTATCCTTCAGTTCATTTCCATCCCACTGATAAGAAGCCGTATCCATTTTGATTGACTTGTTGATTTTCTGGGAAGTCTGGCTACCGAGTGAAACTTTGCTGATGTCCACTTCGTTTCCTTTGGAATCCAGAATTTTGGATAATTCCACACTGTACTCATTGGTTTCGGAGGACTGCTTCAAAACCAGTTTCGCCGTGTAACTGTAACCCAGATTATCATAGAAATTTAAGTTGATGGATTTACCGGAACTGCTGGTAACATCTTTATTATTCTTATCAATGATACCGCTTACGTATGCCTTGCTGGTTGCCTCAGGCGGATACGTCATATTTGCAGCATCCATAATACGCAGGGCAGAAACGGTATCCTGCTTAATTTCCATGGTCTCCTCATCTACCAGCCATCCCATAACATTGTATCCGTTACTGGTCATGGCAAGGTTACCTGCTGCATCCACATAAAAAGAACCGTCTCTGGTAAAGAAATTCTCTGATCCATTGCTGACAATGAACAGGGAACTTCCGTTAATCATAATATCAAAAGGATTTCCTGTGGATTGTGCTGCACCCTGTCCGCTGATATTGGTATTAATGGCACCGCTCTTAACACCAAGACCAATCTGGCGGGCATTGATACCGCCGGTACCGGTGGCTGCATTGGGTCCGCTTGCCCTCTGCGTAGTCTGACTGATCAAATCACTGAAAACCATGCTGCTGGATTTGAATGCAGTTGTATTTACGTTTGCAATATTATTACCAATTACGTCCATTCTGATCTGGTGGGTCTTAAGACCGGATACACCAGAAAAAAGTGATCTCATCATAATTAAATGACCTCCTTATAATCTTGAAGCATTTCCGTCTGTCATTCCGGAAATTCATAGCCTCCTAAAAAGGTCCGGCTACATAAAAACTGCTCCGTCAATGTTTGTAAAAACATTTCCCTGTGACTCTTCCCTGCCCATTGCCGTGATAACGGTTTTGTTTGGAATATTGACTATAAACGCCAATTCATCCACAACTACCAGGGATTCTTTAATACCTTTTTCTTTTGCTTTCACTGCACCGTTTTCCAGTTTTGTCATCTGCGCCCCTGACAGGGATATATTTCTGTCGGATAAGCGGTTAACGGCATGCTTGGAAAATTTTAATTCGGACGCTTCCACACCGGTCTGTGTTTTTATGAGTATGTCACGGAAAGAAATCCCGTTTTTATTTTCCTCGGTACTCCTTACAGAGGAACTCAGATACTCATTCTGAAGCTGTTCAATGGAGCGAAAGCTGCCTTTTTGAATATTCATGCAATCGCCTCCTTATTCTTCTTTATCCTTTCGAAGCTGTGCAATCTTTTCTGCATAGGCATTCAGCAGATCGGCCTTTTCCTTTGCCACAAAGGTCTTCTGATAATCTGTCATATTATCATAGATTTTTTTCAGTTTATCTATGGCATCCGCATCCGCCAGATCCACATTTTCCAGTGCAGGCAGTTTGTTAATGCCAATCAGAAGTTCTGTTGCCAAATCATAGGCTTCCGAATATTCAGAATCCACAATGCTCTGCACACTTTCAAGAGGATATGCGGTCTCATTAATGAAAACGTAAGCCTTATTGTTTTCGAAGGAAACATAATCCACTTTTCCCCGAATCAAACTGGTTCCGCCATCCGATGTGGTAGTTTCCACATACACTTCTTTGCCTACCAGAGAACTTGCTCTCTGTAAATCCATATTGGCACTCATGTTCTGGATGGATTCTACCTGGGAGAATTGTGCGTACTGTGAAATGTACTCGGTATTGGATGTAGGTTCCAACGGATCCTGGTATTTCATCTGTGCAACCAGTAACTGTAAAAAAGACTCCTTATCCATTCCGGAGGATGTTTTTTGCGTTGTATCGCTAGTCGTTGTGACGATTTTCCCGTCACTTACAGGTGCTACTAAACTCATTCTTTCTCTCCTTTCCCGGCTATGCCATATAATCTACGGTGCCGCCGTTTGCTTCCATCATCTCTTTTGCCAGGCTTTCCTCTTCCGTGAGTTCTTCCTCTTCCGATAACGCATCCAGATTCAGCCTGCGGACTTTCGGCTTGGTAAACTGTTTCCCGGAATTGTCAGCATCACTCTGTGCCTGTTCATAACTCTGCTCGAATTTGTGGCTGGAAACCATCACTTCAATAGCCTCTACCGTAATTCCCTGTTCCTTGAAGCTCTCCGTAAGCTGTACCATCTGACTCTGAAGTACTTCTTTTACCACTTCATTCTGTGCCGTAAACTGTGCCGTCAAAACGCCTTCCTTGGAACTCAAATGAATATGTAAGTTTCCAAGACTTGCGGGATGAAGCTGCATTTCCATCTCGGAGAGTCCGTCTGTCGAAGATAACTTTATGGACTCTGTAATCTGCTCCATAATTCTCTCGGTATCCACATCCGTGTAATGGAAAGTTTCCACTTTGGATACATTCTCCGCCTTGGCCTGATTTTCAACGGCAATACCGTTTCCCGCAATCAGGGGATTTTCGGCATTTCCCTCCTCTTTAGGCCCTTCTTCTCCGGTCTTAGCCCGGACATTCGTTTCCAGTGTGACTGTGCTTTCTTCCTTTGCAATTTCACCGGAATTGGAAACTACGCCTGCAAAAAGTTCTTTCACTTCTGCCTCGTCCAGATGATTCACTTCCGCAAATTCCTGAACTATTTCATTTAGTCCGTCTTCCAGCTCTTTAAACTGTGAAAAAAGCCCGTCATCCGTAATAAATGCCGTCGAATCCTTTTGCGTAACCAGAAGAACTGCTTCTTTGATTCCTTCCGTTGTAAGCAGATCTTCCTTTGTCATGCCGTTATCAGCGAGGATGTTTTCCAACGTCAAAACCGGAATGCCAAATTGTTCTGCAACCAGAGTAGCCATCTCGTCCGCACACTCTGAAAGATCCTTAGTTTCTGCTTCACCGGATTTGGCAGTCTGCTCGACCTTTTGCTGGGTCTTTACCCGGTCTCCCCGGCTTTCCACACGCACTCCCGTTTTTTGGGAATCCGCTTTCATGTCAGAGTCTTTCTCGCTGCCGCCGTTTAAATAACCGGCAAAATCATTTTCCTCGGAAGTATTCGTTGTACGTGCCGTATTTAGCATTCCGGCATATACATTCTGCACTCCCGGGGTAATCGGTAAACTTGTCATGCTTTTTCCTCCTTTCTTAAATTTTCAAGGTACCGATATAACTATCGTCATTTTCCCGAAAAAACTTAAGACTCCGGGTCCATGATTTTTGTAATTCTGGCTGCAATTTCAGGGTCCATGGCAGCCAGTATCGCTCCCCTGCTTTCTGCATTCATGGCACCTAAAATTCTGGCAACCAGATTCAGGTTGTCCGTCATTTGTTCAAAAATCTTGGCAGCATTTTTGGGCTTCATGGTAGAATAAGCCAGTGCATAATTTTGAATTTCCTCATCCTCTTCCAATTGTGCAACCACCTGCTTATATAAATATTCTGCCGTTGCAGGATCCATGGCTTCGTAATACTTCTTATATTCTTCTGCCCCAGGTCCGTTTTCCGCATATACCACACTTTCAAAAAATTCGGTTTTAATTCTTTGAAATTCTACCTGTTTATCCTCAAACTGCTGTAAACGGACATTTTCTGCCTTCAAATTTTCATTTTCTTCACTCAGATGTAAATTATCAAGCTGGGCCTGCTGTAATTGGGATTCCAATAACCGGATTTCCTCCAATGCGTCATTCATATTGGAATAGCCGGATTCCGGGAGAGTGGATTCGTCCCCCTTTGGATTCGGCAATATCTTATTGATGACCGGAACATCTTTTAAAAGCGGTGTCAGCACACCGGAGCCGAAGCCACCGATATCCAGCTTAATGACCACACAAAGAATCGCAATCCAGACTGCAATGATAAGCAAAGTTGCCAAAACCGTCATAAAACCGCCGCCTTCATCATCTCTGGTAAGTTCGGCTTCCTTGGCTTCAATTTCTTTTGCACGCAGTTTTGCTTCCTTTTTCTGTCTCTTTTGCTCTGCTTTCAGTTTTTTCTTCTCTTCTGACAACCGTTTCTTTTCGATTGCCGCTGCATCCATTTCTTTTGCCATAATCTCACCCTTACAAACTACAAACGATGTTCCTTACCGTAGGTGTAACTGGTAAGTTCATCTACTTCCTTACTTTCTGTTTTCTTTTCATCCTCAAGAAAAACTTCAAAGGCATTTTCCTTCAGTTTTTCCTGTATTTTACGTTCCTGCATTGCCTCCTTCATCCTGTTCTGGGCAACAATCAGGTTCTCTTTCGCCATCAGGACCCGTTTTTTCTGGCTGACAATGTATTCGTCCATCTTCAGGATTGCATTTTTATTCTCCATAATTTCCCTGACGCTTAAGGTGTCGCAAAGCAATTGCTCCGCTTTTCTTTCATAGCCTTCTTTTCTCTCTTTCAGGCTGTCCAATTTCCGATTCTCTTCATACAGTGCTGCCTGCGCATTGGCAAGTTCCTGCTTTGCCTGATTTTCCAATTTCTTTTTTATATCCAGAATACTCTGCATCCGATAATTAAACCTTGCCATTATCTATCCTCAAACAATTGTTTTAATAATTCACAGGTTTGTTCATAGTCAATTTTTTCGTCGGTATCCTGACACAAAAATGCATTGACCGCATCGATTTTGGAAATGGCATAATCAATACCCGGATTGCTTCCCGGCTTGTACGCGCCGATATTAATCAGGTCTTCTGCCTCGTTATAAGTCGCCAGTACGTTCTTTAACTTACCCGCCAGTCTTTTGTGTTCCTTATCCACAATCTGACTCATACAACGGGAAATACTTTGTAATACGTCAATGGCAGGATAATGATTTTTGTGCCCCAGTTTTCGGTTTAGTACAATATGCCCATCCAAAATGCTTCGTGCCGTGTCGGTAATCGGTTCATTAAAATCATCTCCGTCCACAAGTACCGTATATAAACCGGTAATGGATCCCACATCCGCTCTTCCGGCTCTCTCCAAAAGTTTCGGCATTTCCGAATAGACACTGGGCGGATACCCTCTGGATACCGGCGGTTCTCCGCTGGCAAGACCGATTTCTCTTTGTGCCATGGAAAAACGTGTCAGGGAATCCATCATCAGAAGAACATCCTTCCCCTGGTCCCGGAAATACTCTGCAATGGCGGTTGCCGTTTTTGCCGCTTTATTTCTTTCCAATGCCGGCTTATCGGAGGTTGCCACCACTACCACCGAGCGCCTCATACCTTCCGGTCCCAAGTCCCGTTCAATAAATTCTCTTACTTCCCTACCCCGTTCACCGATCAGCGCAATGACATTAATATCTGCTTTGGTATTTCTTGCAAACATACCCATCAAGGTAGATTTTCCCACACCTGAGCCTGCAAAAATTCCGATACGCTGTCCCTTACCAACGGTTAAAAGCCCGTCCACCGCTTTGACTCCCAAAGAAAGCACCTCATCAATGATTTCCCTGCTCATGGGATCAGGGGGCATATTCTCCACCGGATAAGCTTTTGCATCCCTGACTTCCCTGCCGTCGGTGGGACGTCCCAGACCATCCAGGGTACGTCCGAGAAGGTCATCGCTCACCTTTACGCAAAAAGGTTCCCCGATATTCTTTACCATGCTCCCAAGTCCGATTCCTTCCACTACCTCATAGGGCATCAGTAAAGTCTTTTTATCCTTAAATCCGACCACTTCCGCCAAAACCGGCTTACTTCCCATCTCTTCCGGATAAATTTCGCACAAATCACCCAATTTGGCATCCGGTCCAGCCGATTCAATAGTAAGTCCCACTGCATTCACTACTTTACCAAGCTTATAATAATACGTGCCATCTTTCAGTTTTTCATATTTTGAAAAATCAAAGGACATGCCAAAGCTCCTTATGCTTCTTTTTCATAAGACAACAGTCTGATTTTGCGGTTTAATTCCGAAAGCTGGGTTCCCAGCCCGCAATCAAAAATACCGCCTTCCGTCTCTATCAATGCACAGTTTTTAGACAAAGTAATATCCTCTACAATGTCCACAGTGGTATTGGAGGAAACTCCTGACATAATTTGCTTTTTCTGCATACTTACATAGGGATAATCCTCTTTGGAAATATGTACAATACAATTACGGCCCCCATCTACTTTTTTCAGTGCGGCCGTAATTAAATAGGTTATAATCTCCCGTTGTTCCCCCAACTCCACATGGAACACATGCTCATAGACCCCTGTAATCGTTTCTACAAGCAAGGGCTCCAGCTGTTCTATTTTTTCTTCATACTCCTTCTTAAGTCTTTCCTCTGTTGCATGAAGTTTCTTTTCTTTTGCCTGAAATTCACTTTGTGCGCGCATAAATCCTTCGTCATAGCCCTGCTTACTGGCCTGACTTCTTGCTTCCTCCGCCATTTGACTGATTTCGTCCTGTGCCTGTGCCTGCATTCTTTCGATTTCGGCATTTGCCTCCGCAATCATGGCATTATAGGACTCTTCGTCAAACTTATGGATTTCGGCAGCCGTAATATCTTCCTTCTCCTCATTTCCGTCTCCGGTAAGGGTAGAAAGCACATCAGCTGAAAGTCCGGCTGAAAAACCATCCTCATCCGGCTTGCCCGGTTCCATCTTGGACAGAGTTACACTCTGCACCTTTTCCATGGCTCTTTCGTTGGAATCAATGATTCTGACATTTTCCTTATTCAGGCTCGTATAATACCCTTTAAATAAATTAGACAACGATATCGTCTCCTCCACCTCTGGATACCACGATTTCTCCTGCATCTTCCAGTTTTCTGATAATATTTACTATCTTCTGCTGTGCATCCTCTACATCCTTCATACGTACCGGCCCCATAAATTCCATATCTTCCTTGATCATAACAGCCAGACGTTTGGAAAGGTTGTTGAAAATTGCATTTTGAACCTGCTCATTGGCACTCTTAAGTGCAATAGCCAGATCATTATTATCCACATCACGTAAAACACGCTGGATTGCTCTGTCATCGAGCAGCAGAATATCTTCGAATACGAACATCTTTTTCCGGATTTCATCCGCAAGCTCCGGTACTTCAATGTCCAAAGCTTCCATAATATGCTTTTCTGTACCCCGGTCCACCGTATTCAAAATATCTACAACGGCATCCACGCCACCGATGATGGTGTAATCCTGATTCACCAAAGAAGCAAGTTTGGATTCCAAGACCTTTTCCACATCTTTGATTACATCGGGACTGGTTCTGTCCATGACCGCAATACGTTTTGCCACATCCGCCTGCCTGTCAGGAGGAAGTGCCGAAATAATAAGTGCTGCCTGGCTTGCGGACAGATAGGACAAAATCAATGCAATGGTCTGCGGATGCTCATCCTGAATAAAGTTAAGTAACTGGGAAGCATCCGTCTTTCTTACAAATTCAAAAGGCTTGACCTGCAAGGAAGAAGTCAGCCTGCTGATAACATCCACTGCTTTTTCTGCCCCAAGAGCATTTTCCAGAAGTTGTTTTGCATAATTAATACCGCCCTCTGCAATATATTGCTGTGCAAGACAGAGTTCATAATACTCATTGATCACATTTTCCTTGGCCTGCGGCGTTACACTTCTGGTGTTGGCTATTTCCAGGGTCAGTTCCTCAATTTCTTCTTCTTTCAGGTGTTTAAAGACTCCCGCAGAGCGTTCCGGTCCCAAAGAAATCAGAAGTACTGCCGCTTTTTGAATTCCGCTTAATCTGTCATCCGAACCTCTCGGCATATGCTTACCCCCAATCTTCCTGCAACCAGTTTCTCAAAAGATTTGCTGCTGCTTCCGGATTTTCATCCACAAATTTTTCTATCATCTTTCGGGTATCCGACTTCGTCTCTACCTCCAGATCGCCCACTTCACTATCCTTGGTGGACTGTAAAAGATTCTCCACGGATAATTCCTCTTCTTCTACCGGTTCCTTTACCGTCTTCATACTCTTCATAATTACAAAAATGAGAACTCCCAGTATGAGAAGAATAAGAACCAGCGAAATAATCAGACTGATCTGATCCTCCGAAACCGCGGACACCTTGTCAATAAACTGGGGTGCATCATAAGCCATTATGGTAATACTTTCCCTGGGTATTCCAGTAGCATTGGAAACCAGATCGTAGAAATTATCATCCACCTCTTTTACGGTATAATGGTCATTCTGCGCTTTATAATCTTCCCATGAAATCTCATCCAGAAGTCCCAGTCTCTTGGCATCTTCCTCTTTTAACACATTATAGCTAATTGCCGTTAAGGACAAAGAAGAGTTACCAAATTTAATGATTCCGGCGGGAAGGTTATTAACCGTAATGCTCTCATTCGGTGCAAACAATTCATGCTTGGTATTCGAGGAGCTTTCGGAATTGGTTCCGTCCTGATACTGATAGGTAGTCTCATTGTTGGAATCCGTTCCGGGAAGACCGGCAACACCGGAAGAATTTACATCCTCGGTGGTATCCCGTTCTATTAACATTCCTTCGTCACGGCCTGCATTGGCATAATACTCATGTACGGTTTTCTGATATTCCGCAAAATCAATGTCCAGACGGCACGCTACCTCCACCATGTCAAACTGTCTGGAGCCGACAAGGAGCTGTTTTACCTCTGCTCCCACCATAGTCTCCGCCTGTGCCCTGAGTTCAAACATGTTATTGGCAACACCGGCTGTTGAATAATCCTCTTCTCCCGAAAAAAGAAGATTGGCGTTGGTATCCGTAATGGTAATGTTTGCCGTGGAATCATTTCCCAAAGCTGTTGCTGCCGCTTTTGCCACCGTAAGTGCCTGTTCCGGAGTAAACTTATCCTTTAAAGTAAGCTGAATCCATGCACTGGCTTCCTTATCCGTAGCAATCAGCGTCCCCGTATTATCCGGTATATTCAGCTTTACGGTAGCACTCTTAACGGAATCGATATCACTGATATCTTTTTCCAGTGTTTTCTGTAAATAATAAACCCATCGCTTCTGATTGTCGGCCTGGGAAGAAGTAAGTCCTCCCGAAAGAGCATCCTCAATGGTATACCCGTCCGGCACGTAACCGGCTGCACCAAGGGCCAGATTTGCCGTGGAAAGCTGGCTGGATTTTACCTGTATCCGAAGTCCGTCAGCAGAAGTCTTATAGTCAATATTATTGCTTTGCAGAATCTGAATTACCTCGGAAGACTCCGATGTTGTCTCACACTGCTGAAACTGTACGTACTGCGGTTTGGTAAAAATCCACACCAAAAGGGCAAACGTAAAAATTACGGCTGCCGATATAATAACAATTGCAGTTTTCTGTCTGGTGGTGTATTTATCCCACCAGGCTTTTATTCTATCCAATATCTTTTTGATTCTATCCGGCATGATTCTTCTCCTTATCTACCGAACTTTATATCTGCATATTCATAATTTCTTTATATGCTTCCAGTACCTTGTCCCGGATAGCCACCGTATACTGCAAAGCCGTGGATGCCTTATTTAACGCAATCATTAAATCATGCGTATTCTCCGTCTCTCCGAGTGCAAATTTAATTTCCTCATTCTCAGCGTCGGAAAGATACTGGTTGGTCGTTTTAATATTGTCGATGGCCGTATTAAGAAGGGAACTAAACATGGTTCCATCGGCCGTCAGTTCTTCCTCTTTGCGAATCTTGCCAACCTGTCCGTAAGAAGAATTTAATCCGATATTGGTCGCGTCTCTTGTAATATTCACGGCATTCATTGCTGCCAGTGTACCTGATATGTCCATAATGACACCTCTTCTATGTAAAAGTAAAAAAAGTTAAGTGCTACGCATTATGACTTTCCGAGATTTAATCCCTGCTGTGCCATGCTCTTGCTTGCGGTAAAGGCGGTAGCATTTGCTTCATATGCACGACTGGCATCAATTAAATTTGTCATTTCTGTAATAATGTTCACATTAGGATAGGTCACGTATCCGTTTTCATCCGCATCCGGATGGGACGGATCATAAACCATGTTCATTTCCGTCCAGGTATCTTCCGATACCTGACTCACTTTGACACCGCTTCCGCTGTATCTTTCTTTGGCATTTTTAAAAACACTGCCAAAACGTTCTTCGGTACCGATACCCTTTTCTTCAAAGGTAACCACCTTTCTGCGATAAGGTGTCCCATCCGCCGTTCTTGTCGTATTTGCGTTCGCAACATTTTCAGAAATGATATCCATGCGGTATCTCTGAGCAGTCAGACCGGATGCGTTGATATTAAAAGAATGAAACATGCTCATAGCCTACCTCCTTACTTCATCACCATCTGCAGGTTCTTAAATTCCTGATCGATGCTGTTGAGCAGACCGGAATACTTTAACTGGTTTTCCGCCAACATCACGTTCTCTGTATCAATATCCACATTATTTCCGTCAAGACGGTAGGAATAGCCGTTCAAATCCGTGTATGCCTTGGGAGTCAGTTCAGAGGTCTTTACCTTGGCAACACGTTGATCCATATGTGCCACATCACTGCTTCCGCCAAGTGCTTTTTTCAGTTCGGATTCGAAAGCCACATCCTGTCTCTTATAGCCAGGGGTCGTAGCATTGGCAATGTTATTGGCGATGCATTCGTTTCTTATCCAGGAAGCATCGGCCGCCTTATCTAACACGTTAATGTAGTCAAATGCATTGGTATTGATCATAACAATCTCCTTCCGTTTTGGCAGATATACCTATAACTATGACATGGTATACCATGCTACTATTCATTATATGTTATTTACTAAAAAAAACAAGCATTTTCGATAAAAAAATACATTATTTTGTACTTCCTCCCAAAAATCAACACAATATGTATAATTTTATGCTTCTGTCGTCTAAGAATCTTAAAAATACAAAAACGGACTTATATACTCCTATATAAATCCGTTTACCATAGCCAATCCATTTATTTAATTCGTAATCAAAGTTTTATTTTAATAATAGCCGAAACTTCTATTTCCGGTTTTTCCGAAGTTCCTCAATTTCATCAAAAACCACATCATTTAAGACTTTGATATAAGTGCCCTTCATACCTGAGGATCTGGATTCGATCACCCCCGCACTTTCAAATTTGCGAAGTGCATTCACAATCACCGACCTTGTAATGCCAACACGGTCCGCTATCTTGGATGCTACCAGAACACCCTCCATCCCATTCAGTTCATCAAAGATATGGGTAATAGCCTCCAATTCAGAAAATGACAAGGTGGATATTGCCGAACGTACCACCGCAAGTTTCCGATTCTCTTCCGCACTTTCTTCATTAACGGCACGTAACATTTCCAAACCCACTACCGTAGTACCGTACTCACACAGTATAATATCATCAATATCATACTGCTCCATACACTTATAAATAAACAAAGTGCCCAGTCTTTCTCCTGCAATTTCAATGGGCGTTATAATGGCCTGAAATTTTTCCACACCTTCCTGTTCAAAACCAAGAGTGGTGAGATTCACATTCTCCTTTGTGGAAAGAATTGCCAAAAGCCTTTCATTCAGCATGGAATCCAGAAATCCGCCAACCTTTTCTTCCATCAGTTCATTGATTTTGGGAATATCATTTAAATGCCCTGCCCCAAGCACCTTGCCTTTTTTGCTGACAACCAGAACATTGGACTTCAGAATTTCGCGCATAACCTTGCAGATGTCGTTAAACACAACAATGCTGGAATTGTTATTGTGCAATAATTTACCGATTTTTCTGGTTTTGTCCAAAAGCTGCACACTACTCATCTTCGTCCCCCGATTCGTTCCAATATTTTATAATGTATAAACAATTCACTAATATAATGATTATTTTAGCACACTAAATCGGGATTTTCAATTAAAATTCGAAGATTTTCCGCATTTTTGGTACTTTTTTCGTTTCTGTCTCTATTGTGTCTTATTTTCTTTCATAAAACCGCAATGTTCATCTGCGCAAACCAGTTTGTTGCCCTTTTCCACCATAACAGAACCGCATTTTTCACATTTTTCATTGGAAGGTCTCTGCCATACCATAAAATCACATTCCGGATAGGCAATGCAACCGTAATACCTTCTGCCCTTTTGTGTCTTCTTTACCACAATATCCTTACCGCAGACCGGACAGGCCACGCCAATCTTTTCAAAGTACGGCTTAGTGTTCTTACATTCCGGAAAGCCCGGGCAGGCCAGAAACTTGCCGTGCGGTCCATACTTAATCACCAGATTCCGTCCGCAGAATTCGCATACCTCATCCGAAACCTCATCTGCAATTTTGACCTCCGCCAGTTCCTTTTCCGCCTGTGTAACTGCCTCGTTTAAATCCGGATAGAAATTGGATACCACAGTCTTCCAATTCACTTTTCCTTCTTCCACGCCATCCAGAAGTGTTTCCAGATTCGCTGTAAAATTCACATCCACAATAGCCGGGAATGCTTTCTGCATCATGGAATTTACCACATCGCCCAGCTCCGTAACAAACAGATTCTTGTTTTCCTTCGCAACATATCTTCTTGCCTGTATCGTCGTAATGGTGGGTGCATAGGTACTGGGACGTCCAATTCCCAGTTCTTCCAGTGCCCGAACCAAAGATGCCTCCGTATAGTGAGCCGGTGGCTGGGTGAAATGCTGCATCTCGCTTAGTGTATCCATGGAAAGCTTTGTATTCTTTGTCAAAGAAGCTGTCAAATGTGTATTTTCTTCTTTCTCTTCATCTGCCTGCGTATAGACGGACATAAAGCCGTCAAAGCTCACCTTGGAAGATGCCGCCGTAAAAACATGCTTTCCCGCACCGATTTTCACGGAAACCGTTTCATATTTTGCAGCCTGCATACGACTGGCCGTAAAGCGCTTCCAGATAAGCTGATAAAGGCGGTACAAATCTTTGGGAAGCTGGTCTTTTAATTCTGCTGGAGTCAGGGAAATTCTGGTAGGACGAATGGCTTCGTGTGCATCCTGAATCTTCTTTCCTGTATTTTTAACACTTCCCTCTCCGGCATATTCCTTTCCGTATACCTCTTCTATATAATCCTTTGCCATTTTTTCAGCTTCTTCGGATACTCTTGTAGAATCGGTACGAAGATAGGTGATTAAACCGATGGTTCCTTCTCCTTTGACCTCTACTCCTTCGTAAAGCTGCTGCGCAATCCTCATTGTCTTCTGCGGAGAGAAATTCAGTACTTTGCTTGCCTCCTGCTGAAGTGTGGACGTAGTAAAGGGAAGGGGTGCCTTTTTAATCCTTTCCCCATTTTTTACGTCAATCACCTTATATGCTTCCTTATCGATTTCCGCCTTGATTTTATCCAACTCTTCCTTGGACTCTATGGTAATTTTCTCATCCTTAGTACCGTAGTATTTTGCCGCAAATGGCTTTTTCTCACCTTCGGCCAGTAGCATTGCCTCTAATGTCCAATATTCCTGCGGAATAAAAGCATCAATCTCCTTTTCCCTGTCACATATGATTCTAAGCGCTACGGACTGTACTCTTCCTGCGGATAATCCTCTCTTAATCTTTGCCCAAAGAAGCGGTGAGATACGGTAACCAATCATACGGTCCAGACAACGTCTTGCCTGCTGGGCATTTACCAAATCCATATCAATATCCCTTGCATGTGCCAAGGATTCTTTTACCGCATTTTTGGTTATTTCATTAAAAGTAATACGATAGGTCTTCTTATCCTGAAGCTTGAGTGCATAATATAAGTGCCAGGAAATAGCTTCCCCTTCACGGTCAGGGTCGGTTGCGAGATAGACTTTATCTGCCTTCTTTACCAGTTTTCGCAAATTAGCCAGAACATCCCCCTTCCCACGAATGGTGATGTATTTCGGTTCATAATCATGTTCCACGTCTATTCCCAAAGAACTCTTGGGGAAATCACGCACGTGTCCGTTACTTGCTGCCACTTCATAATTTGAACCCAAAAATTTCTTAATGGTCTTTACTTTTGCAGGTGATTCTACAATAACCAGGTATTTTGCCATATTATCCCTCGATTCATTAATTTGGATGCCACAAAAAGCATACTTCTCCAATTTTCAGTAATCGCGTTTCACTATACACTAAAAAAAATAGATGTGCAAGTTAAATTTTTCTAAACGAAAAAAGAGTACCCTGTTTTAGGATACTCTTAATCATCATTTTTATAAATCTGCCATCAGTTTTGTCTTGTAAGAAATGAAATCTTCCTCGGTAAGCATACCGGCTTTTTGTAAGATGAGCAGATTGTTTACTCTTTCCTTGAATTCACTCATTCCACTATAAGGAGCAAAGATTTCCGCAATACATTTTTCCTTTGTAGCTTCATACTCTTCTTCCGTAGCAAGGCCCATCTTAGGCATTGCAACATACATATTGATACGATTGGTATAATCCTTAATTTCGTCAATTCTGCGGACCATATCACCCTTCTGAAGAGCAAAATCTTCATCCGAAATCCAACCACCCTCTTTAAGTGCAAGAAGTCTGTCAGAAAGTCTCTGGACATCTTCAGGGGTATTAAGCGGCATCTCGGTAACACCCTGTAACCAGGGAATCTGCTTCTCCTGAAGCTCTTCTATGGTAATCACTCTCTCCTGCGCAAGAATCGGCCACTTCAACATCTTGCTTACCAAAGTCTTATGGGAATCATCCTCGGAAAGCTCAATCATCGCAAACATATCATCCATGCATTCCTTGTATTCCGCATCCGTCATCATGGAACTGATTTTAAGAACCGGAAGACGTTTTAACTTTCTCACAAAAATAGCAGGATCATCATCTAAGGTGAATTTCACGTCATCCACCATGATTTTCTTATTCTTTGCATATTCTTCCGAGCTGATAATTCCACCCATTTCCAGATATACAAGTTTCTGGATATTTTTGCGGTATACGGCAGGGTCATCTGTCTCCGTATCACAGCATTCTTTAATGATGTCTGTACGATTTCCCTCAAACTCTGTTTCGGAAAGAAGTCCACAATCTTTAAGAACAACAAGTTTTTGGATTTTTTCATTAAAATCGGTCAAATCGCAAAATTCGCTGACCAATTCAAATTTCTTTGCATTAAATTCCTTTTCTCCAAGAATACCGCAGTCCTTAAGAACGGTAAGTTTCTCAATACGCTCATTAAATTCGTCTTCTTTACGCTGATCTTCTTCGCTTGCAGAAGATGACTGTGGTGCTGAAATCTGAACCGGAACAGGTGTCGGTACAGGTGCAGGTCCCTTCGGTTTCTGAGGCGCTGCAGGTGCTACAGGTGCTGAAGGTGTCGACGGTGCTGACGGCATTACAGGTGCCGACGGTGCAGGTGCAGCAGATACAGGACTGCTATTCAAAGGCTTAGGTGCTACCGGAGAAAGCGGCCTTCCGCTTCCCATAAGTGCAGAACCAAGTCCTGTTGGAGGCGGGGTCTTTACCGGTGAACCGGTCTGTATTACACCATAAGGGTTTGCTACCGGCTTTTCACTTTTCTGTGCTGCCACATTGTTCATAAGTGCAGATCCGGTACCGATAGGACCGGAAGTAAGTGTTGCACCGGATGTACGAATCGGTGCAGGAGATATGATTCCGGGATTGGCAGCCGTTGCAGGTGTCGGTGCTGCAGGTGCTGCAGATGCTTCTGCTTCCCCGCTGTTTCCTCTTAATTTATTAAGCAGTTTTTCTGCAAGATCCATGTTCTTAAGCTGGGGAAATACCAACTGAACCTTTTTGGAACCATAAAGGTTATCCAATCTGGTATTAATTGCAAGTGCGGTTTCTCCCAGGTATGTACTAACCATAACTGCAGTAATCTTACTGATTTCTACCGAAAACTCATCAATGTAACCGTTCTTCCCCTCAGTATTGCATACATATCCCTTACCGGAAATCTTATCATTTTCCACTTTAAGGAACATTGCATCATCTTTTTTTGCAAATAAATTTTTCATGTTGTTGCCAGATTTGCATGAAAAAACCTGTGTCCCTTCCATCGAAAGTGACCTCCTTTCATCCATTTATCTGCCGCCAAGAGCAATATACTACTTATGCCCAGTGACAAAAATATCCGTATTCCAAAGGCGGAAAACGGTTATAAAATCGCGCATTAATCGTACTCTTATAATATAATAGCAAGAAGGTTTGAAGATTTCAAGGCTTTTTTAAATTTTTCCATACTTTTCTTATATTGTACAAAATATTCTGTTTTTTTTATGCAATTTATCATATTTTTTTTGCAACATTTTTTTGACATTTCCTTGTTATAAGCATATAATTAAATTGATTATCCTTATTAAATATTCAGGGAGGCGTATGCAGTGAAAGAACTAATGATTATGTACCACCCGGTCAAGAAAGAAGTCCGTTTTTTGGCCAAAGTTAAGGGCGAATATTTGGACATCCCCTATAAAATGTGTCCGAATCTGATCCAGTATTCTCCGGAGCACGGTGAATTCTTACTGCAGAATCAGGGTAACCAGTTTTTTGAAGATATCTGGGAGCAGTTTCTTCACGAAAAAATAAATATTGTTTTCAAGGGAACCTTGATTGACTATGAAGATTTCCAAAAGAAAGTGGAGGAATACAATCAGTCCTGTGGAGAAGAACGTTTCCATATTGCAAATTTTATAGAGACCGCTTCTGTAGATGAAATTTTTACGAAAGTAAGCGATTTCTGTGACGAGACCATTGCTCTCTTCGATGAAGAGTTGAAAAATTCTGACATTCAAAAATCTTTCCTGATCAGAAAGCATGAATTTGAATACAAACGTGAAAAATTGAGTCAGAATGATATTAATATCTGTCTGGTCGGTACATATAGTTCCGGTAAGTCTACTTTTATTAATGCCATGATAGGTAAGAGAATCCTTCCTGAGAGCATCAATTCCGAGACTGCAAAAATGTTCCGTATTCAGAACAATTTAAAACCCAGCGTTGCTTTCAATATGAAGAGCGGGGATGAGGGAAAAAATGTACGTGTCACCATAAAGTGGGATGACAATAAGAAGAAATTTGTATTCTCCGCAGACGCTCCCTGCCCTCTTACAGAGAAAAAAATCATGGACGAGATTAACCAGGCTCTGGTTTTTCACCTTCAGCAGCATGAGCAGCTTTCCAACATTTTAAAGAGTTTGAATGATATTCCAAACGCATTTGACAGTGAATATCCCGAATACATCGACGGCATCATTGAAGTAAATTATCCGATTCCGATTGACAAAAATATCAGTTTTACCTTCTATGATACCCCCGGTACGGATTCCAACTCCAACGAGCACCTTTTAGTATTACAGAAGGCCTTACAGCAGCAGACCAACTCCATTCTCATTATTCTTTATGAGCCCACCAAGATGGAAGGTACCGGTAACTCCGTACTTTATAAGCTGATTAATTCTTCCAGGGAAAGCAGCGAAACCAAGGATCGTGTACATATTGACCTTACCCGTTCCCTCCATATTATTAATCAGGCGGATACAAGAAGTCTTGCCGATTTGAATAATCTGAAGAATAAAAAGGTGAAAGTTTCCTTAAAAGAAACTGACAAGATTTATAATGAAGAAGCAGAAGAAATTGATCTTTCCAAAGAAAGACTCTTCTTTGTATCTTCTAAGGCTGCCTACATTGTAAAAGCAATTGCCAACAATGTGGATACCGAGGATGAACGTCTGTGGCTTGCAAATCACAGAAATGAAATCAATAACAATCCGATTACCGATCCTCTTCTTATGAAGACCAATGAAACCGAGATTGAAACCGGTATGTATTTCAAACTTGATAAGCTATCCCAGGCAGATAATGAAACCAAACAGCTGATTGAAGACTGTAATGCCGAGCTGAAACGTTGCGATGAGTATTCCGGTGACAACAGCCTCTACCCTATTTTACAAAGAATCTATGTAAATTCAGGTATGTATGCCGTTGAGAAGGAAATTGTAAAATATGCCCAGAAATATGCTCTTGCTGTGAAAGCGAAAGGCTTGTATGACGGCATCTGCAGCGTGGTAAACTTTATCCGCGATGACTATGAGGTAATTGAAAAGCAGGCACGTCTCTCCAAGGAAGAGATTTCCAAAAACATCGATACCATGAAAACTACCATGGTTCAGGATATCGATACTGCTTATGAAAAATATCTGACAGAATTAACTCCTGAAAGACTGGTTGCTGCTTTCCCGGAAATCAAAGTTTTAACCGCTATTGTGGAAACCAGAAAAATTCAGGCAGAAAAGATTGCTGACAAGATGAAATGGATTGCTCTCCGTCCTGAAGTTTTCGAGGAAAAGAACAATATCATCAGAAACGAATTAAACCGTTATTTATTGGAAATTGATGAATTCTATAAAGAGAATCGTGAAAGCATCTTAAAACGTCAGATTGAAGAGTTAAAAGCAATCATTGTGGAAAGAATTGCCGGATACAAGGGCATTGACGAAGAACTGGTAAGACGTATCACAAACGTTTCCGATACCTTAGTACCGCCCTCTTCCCTGAAGGCCCTTAAGATGGATGAGTATATTAACAAGCAGAAAGCCATCTTTATCTTCTCTACCAATGACAAAAAGTCTTACAAGAACGATGTGGAAGGCATGTTCTCTTCCACCACCCAGATGCAGTACGATTCCTACATTGCCGAAATTCTGGATGTAGCAAGAAGCAAAACAGCTGAACTGATTGATGAATTCAAGTCCAACATTGATATGATTTCCAGCAATCTGGAATTCCTTATCAACGATGAGAAGAAAGCAATTGTGATGCAGGAAAAAGCAAAAGCTGTACTGGAGCTTGTTGCCAAGAAGGATGAAGAGTTGAACCAGAGAATCTGGGGTGAGGAATAATCCTATAAGACTCATCTATTTTCCTTATTTATTATATAGAAAAGAGTATGCAAATCTGCATACTCTTTTCTTTTCCGCATTTTTGAGGTTAGGGTTATAGTACAAAAAAATACTCCCTGCAATGCAAGGAGTATTTTTATATATTGTGTTAATCGTTATTTCTGCACTTTGAAGTAGAAGATTCCTTCTCCGGTCGCTTCATTGTATACGTTATAATCAAACAATACATGATCATTAGCAGTATGAGAAGGTTGACCCGAGTAACCAAGACACTTCTTACAATCCTTTACCCAAATCTTAATTCGGTAATCTCCGCTACCCTGATTAAATCTTGCACGGCACTGCGGACCGGATTGTAAATCGGATACTTTCGTCCACGTACCATTAACCTTCTTCTCTAAGATATACTGGATATTATTCTCAGCAAGATCACGCTTTAAGGATGCAACTGTATCCAGTTCGAAAAGGTTATCATAGTATTCTTCCGTTAAAATCGTGTTACAGGTAAAGCCAGTCTTAGCTGAGAATCCAAGTTGAGTACTCTTAAAGCTCAAGGTAACCTTATTCATAACGGCATCAATCAGATAAGCACTCTGCGGAGTATCTGCTTCCGGCCACATCACTTTATAGGTACCATCCGGATTAACAATATCCTGATTAATGATGGTTAATTTAATCTGAACTTCATATGCCTTATCGTAGTCCATCATAAGACCGGAACAAGGACGAATGTTAATGGAAGTACCTTTGTCGGTAGGATCATTGGGGTTACCGCCCATCCAATCTGTCCAGGGCCCCTTGGAGCCATCACCATTTACAGCACGGAATCTGTGCCATTTCACAGGCTGGTAATTTCCATTTCCATACTTGTCGATTAGTAACTGCTTTAAGCTATCCAGTCCTGTGAATTCACCGACTGCATCATCGGAACCACGGGAAAGACCACCGGAAAGAACAAAAGTGTTCATATTCTCAAGAGGAAAATAATTAGTAATTTCTTCATAAGGAAGACCTGTTTTATTGGATGGAGTACTGGAAGTTCCTGCATTCTCCGTACCATACGCATGATCCGCATAAGCAGTAACCGTAATGGTAGACATATTTGGCATATCTTCCTTCAGGGTAATAACTGCAACTGCCTGAGTGGGTACTACGGGATCACGTCCCCAGGTAGTTAAAATCGGAACCTCTGTTCCACTTGCAGTAACCTTAAAACTAATACCATAAGGATTTACATAGTCATCATCATTGGTTACATCAAACAGTTTATCAAGATTATATCCGGAAAGATCTGCTACTACCTTATACTGTGCATTAGCCTGTAATGAAGTACCATAAATTAATGTGCCACTTACACTAATGTCATTGATACGTCTGATTCTGACTCTGACAGGACGCATCGCCATGGGAGCGCCATTCTCAGTTGCATTTGTTTTCGCAAGAATCTGAAGAACACTACCATGTTCATTATCTGCAATAGTAAGTCTGTTACCTGAAATATAAGTTGCGCTGGATGTGTTACCTCCGACAAGTGTAAGGGTAACTCCCTGGTCTGCAATTCCATCTACACTGGTTGTAAAGTCAAAAACCTGATTCGGTTCCAATACAATATTATCTTCAATATTGATGGAAGCCATAGGAATGGTCTCAACTACACCATTTCTGGATGTGATATGGAAGGTTGCTTCAAAGTTTCTTATATTTCCTCTGCTTTCTCTTTCCAACGCGATATCCAGATAGAGATTTCCGGTTGAATCAAAAGTGGAAGTATCCACATTAAAACCGGTAATTCCTTCTGCCATCAGTTCCGGTGTAGAGCCATCACAGGAATAGTACAACTCGGTTCCACTCAGTGTAATTGTGTGTGTCTTAATCGTTCCTGATTCTGTCATTTCAGGAATAGTAAGAGTCCCTCCACTAAACTGCACACTTAAACTTGTTGCGGGATCCGTAGAAGAATCAATTACAAGATCACTAATCTGGTTAACCACCAGTTGTGCTTCCTGCTGCAGTTCCACTTCGGTAATGCCCTTGTCATAACTATTGGAGCTGATTACCAGCATACTTCCAATCGTTACACCGACAAGTCCAAGGATTGCAATGGCACATATTAGTTCCACAAGAGACAAACCCTGATTTGTGAGTTTTCTGAACATCTTCATACTATGTTCCATCCTTTCTCAATACTCTTTTCTAAATATATTCTTTAGTACCTATGTACGTAATTTACCTTATTACTGTATTTTAATCTTTCCGGTAGAAAGTGTCAATTTCAATTCTACGGTTCTGTCCCCTTTTGAACACTTTATTCCGGAAATTCTTCCCGTATATCCATCCGGTACGGCAAATGCTCCACTGCTTCTGTCATATTTAATCTTAATGGAATAACCATCCATAAGCAAAGCGAAGACTCCGCTGTTTTCAAATTCATAGGTAAGATCTACACCTTTGGTTCCTACAACAACAAGCTTTTCTGTTGTTGTACCACTATCATCCATAGTTAATACCTGCTTGGCGTAAATCTGATTATTACTTTTATAGATTTCAAGATATGCATCATATTTTCCCATGGAAGATATTCTCAAATCCTGAAGCGTTGCTTCAATCTTTTTCGCACATTCATCAGCCGGTTTTGAATTGGCCAGACCGATGCTTGTTGTCACAAGTCCGGTCAGTATGACCATGATAGCAATTACAATAATCAATTCCACTAATGAAAGACCCCTGTTATCCTTTTTCATACCTGCACCCTATTTCTTCTTCCAATTATAATACTTAACACAATCCGCTATTTCTAACTCATTATTCATCACATCAAGATAACTTCCGGGAAACTCAGTCATTTCTGCCATCTCAATACTCCACTTCTGGGGAGGAGCATATATCTTGATATCAGTTGAAATTTTCGTAGTGCAATTATTGGAATCGGTATAAATAAATTCCAGACCCTTAAGTGTTGCACATTTCTCCACCGTATAATCCAGATCAAGTGTTGCAGAAGCCAATGTTACTTTACCACCTCCTGCATACTTTGCGTCAATCTTTGACTGTAATAAATCACTGGCGGAGGTGGATGCTGCTACATCTGCATTCCAGCTGGAATTAATACTATCCAGAAAACTTGTCACAAATACTGTTTCTCTGGTAAGACCGCCTCCACTTGTAAGTGCATTGGCATAACTTTCCTCAAATGCTTTCTGTGCCAGATTCGTAAAATAAACCTTTATTTCCTCAACCGCCTGTTCTCCGTCATAAAAGCCTTTCTTTGTCTTAATATCGGTAGCCTTCATGGTAAAATTGATACCGGCACTGTAAAGAATCATCGTGGCAAGAATGCTGATGAAAGAGATAACCACGATAACGGTAACGAGAGCTGCACCTTTATTATTCAGTTTCCTATTGCTTTTCATACCATTCATCTCTCTTCCCCTATCATTACTTATCATAGATAGATCCAACAAGTTCAAACTCTTCCGAAGTCTTTTGGTTCTTAACTTTGATCTTTACAATATATTCCAGATTTTTCCATTCTTTCTTATATAACTCCAAATGGAACGAACTTAAAGGCATAGTTCCCGCAATCTGATTTCCTGTAACCAAATGTGTATAAACATTGGTGTAAAGTTCACAATTTGTAACGGATACGGAAGGTCTGTAAGAACTCTCATAAGTGTTTAATAATGTGCCGCTGAACCCTTGTGACAGTTTAATCAGATAGACATCTTTGGTTCCGCCCAGATTATTGCTAATATGAAGACTATCCACGGTAGGACTTGCATAATATGGGCAGTAATTGATGTATACATTATTGAGTGATGCCGTACCTGCACCGGTAATGCTGTTATCATAAATCTTCGTCTCGAATACCACATCATCAATTAATGAGGAGTCATAAATACCATCCGTTACACTGGTTCCATCCGTACAGGAAAAAGATATCCCATTTATTTCAAAGTCATAAACCGATTTTACATTCACGACCTGTGCAGAACCACTATAATCCATGGTCACATAAAGATCTCGGGAAATCACATTGATGTAACTGCTCATATCACTAAAATTATCCAGATCCGGATTTCCGGAATCGGAAGTATCAAATGCTTCGTTTGTAACCAGATAATTCTTCGCTTTATCCAAAATTTGAGCATTTGCCTGTGCTGCAGTTTCTCCGGAATAGAAAGCATCATTGAACTTATTAAATTCCGGGGCCTCTGCAATTTCAACAAGTGAATTTACCGATTTATCGGGCTCCAGTGTTATCTGCACATCATAAAGCCCACCATCATAATCTACACTCTCAATTTTAAACTCATACTTATCCGCATTAGCAGGATCAGCACCCCCGTCATTTCTTACGAACTCATCTTTTGAGGCGTCATAACTGTTTCCTCCAACCTCTCCGACAGTTCCATGTGCACCGGAATAAATACGGAAGACATCTACACCATGAAACTGTTTCACAATCTCTTCCATATCATAGGCCTTGAAGGATTCCATAATACTCTGTGCCAGGGTAATTTCTCTCTGCTTTTCCTTTGCAATCTTATTGTACTTGGTTGCAGAAACAAAAGCCCGCAACAAGACTAAAGAAACCACTGTCAGAATCATCATGGCAACCAGAACTTCGACCAGGGTCATACCTTTATTATTTTTTAATACCTTATGCTTCATTTTGTTTCTGCTCATATCATCAATCCTTATACTGTTACTTATTCAACAACGGGGATTTCGTCTTCACCCAAGCCAAATACGGAATAATCAATTTCTTCTTCAGAACCTACCACCTTAAAGAGATCGGTAGAACCTACAGGATAAGTGCTGAAAGTAGGTGCCTTATAGCTTGCACCTGTTCCGGTTGCAAAATAGAACTTGCAATCGATAGTACCTTCCAGAACATTGGTATCTGCTACTTTGAAGAAGGAAATCGTATCAATGTTCATACCATCGCCGTATGCATTATAGATTTTAATAACATCTTTTAAATCACTGTATGTGGTAACACTGCTATAGGTAACCAGTTTTTCATAGATTTCGATTTTATCCTGGTATTTTTCCAGTTTTGCTGCCTGTACCACTTCCGCATCGATGGTACCTATTACCTCATTATTACCCATGGCAATGGATTCAAAATCTATCAGGATCTGCTTCTTTAAAGGTTGTAATGCAAGTGCTACCGCATCTTCTTCTCTTATATAGGCAGGGAAGACACCCAACTTCTTTTCGATCTCTGCTGTCATCTTCTTGATATCTTCCTTGTGCTCTTCCATAGCATCGTAATACTCTTTTAATTCATCCACACGGGTCTGCAGGGTTGCATTGGAGTTTTTCAAATTCTCTGTTTTTTTGTTAAATTCATTGTAGACATACATATAAACCAGAATGGTTATCAGGACTCCTGCCAGGAGGACCATTGTCATCATTGATTTCTGCTTATTCTTCATTGTCTGTTTCCCCCTTATTTATTCCCTGTTTTTATAGCAGGTTCCAGATAGTAGCAAACCACTTCAAACTCTACATGCTGGGACGCTTCCACAGCTTCTGTATTTGCAGTAGCTTCTCTTGCCTCAATCTTAACTTCTATAATTTCAGAGGAAGTTACATTGGCGAGACTCTTGAAGGTACGCATGGTTTCAATTATCTTTGCTGCCTCTTCGTAATCGTTTGCCTGGAACTTAATAACAGCCATATCCCCCATGGAAGTAAACTCCAGTATGCAGGCAGACTGCAAAATTTTGCTTTCCAGTTCTTCCATGAAAGCAATTAACTGGTCATTCGGATGGTTGATTACATTTCCCAGTACAATTGCCTGATTATAGAAATCCAGCATATCGTTGTACTGATGATAAATCGGTTCTGCCGGAGCATATTCGGCTTCTTTCGCTTTTAAATCCGTCTCCTTTTCCTGCTGCTCAAGGTAAGGTGGAATGGCTTTATAGCACAAAAATGCATTGATAATTATAAATAATACAGCAAACAATAAGGAAAGCTGTGCATAGTTGACGGTGGTCTTAACCTTCTGCTTGGTTCCCTCACTTAACAGGTTAACCGGATCAAAGGTAGCACCGATACAGGAAATATATTTTGCAATACTTTCCTGATCCACAGAGTGGAAATAAGAAACACTTCTTAAATTTTTCACTACTCTCGTGGGAATTCCAAGTTCGTTGGTAAACAATTTATTTAACCCAACCACTTCACTACCCACACCTACCAGTGTAATCTGGGAAATGGGATTTTCCTTATCTTTCTGGTTATGTAATTCGATGATACGGGCAATATTACTGATCATCTGTGTAAAGGTCTCAGTAATACGTCTGCGTGCTTCTGTCATGGCTTCACTTTCGCCGGCAGAGCTTTCCGGTTCAATCATTCTGGTACGTTCGCTTAATACCACCTTCACGCAGGCTCTTCTGCACATGGTAGCAAGAGCCGCTTCGTAATTATCTTCGGCATATTCCGGTGCATCCACCATGGCATTGACTGCTCTGTCAATACCGAATGCAAGGTTACGCTGAAGAACAAGACTGCGGTTGCTGATTACGGATGCAATGGTAGAATTTTCTTCCACCTTTACAATCAGTTCCGTCTCACCGTTATTCTCTTCCTTCATTAACTGGAATACCGAATTTCCGGCATAGTCAACTGCCTGAAGTTTTAAGTTGCAGGAAGAAGCAAGTGTGGAGTAACCGGCAACCAGTTCTTTACTTGCCGCAATCACCATAACGCGGAGTTTATCAGAACCGTCTTCTGCTTTAAATCCTCCCAAAACAATATGGGCAAGTTCATATAGGGTCAGGTCAATAGGGAAATAATCCGTTGCATTTGCACGGATATAAGTTCCGACCTGAGCCGTCTTAACAGCAGGAATGGTAACCTCTCTTGTAACAATCTTAGAAGAAGAGATTGAAAAAATTACCTGCTTCGTTGTGATCTTATTATCAGTTAAAGCCTTCTTAAGTGCTAAAGAAAATTCCACATTTTCACTTAAGAATCCATCATCCACAACCCCGTTCGGAGTAGGGATACATACATACTTATATAGTTTCGGATTTTTGGTCTTGTAATCCATTTCACAAATACGTGTTATGGAACTACCAATTTCAATGCCAAGTATTTTTGCCATAAATATTCCTTTCTGCCGCTTTCCAAATGAATGATTCCACAGGAAAACTCTTATCTAATTTCTTAATATTAAATACCCAATATTCCTAAATACCATGATAATATCCTATCGCCCCAAAGTGCAGCAACAAATACTCCAATGGATAGATAAGGCCCCATGGCAAGCACGTGGCTTTCATCTGAAAGCTTCATACGTATTATATGGATTATAGAACCCACGACACAACCTGCCAAAAAAGCAAATAGTACAAGTTTCCAACCGAGGAACAGTCCGCAGACTGCCATCAGTTTCACATCACCGCCGCCGATTGCGGCGCCTTTACTTACCATATACAGTAAGTATAAAAACAGGCTGACTGCAAAAAAACCAATCACATGGTTTAACCAGTTATGATAATCCAGACCGGTTCTTGCAACCGCCAGCACCAAAATTACCCATTGAAACCCAACCGGAATTTCATAGGTCTTAAAATCAATAACACTAAGTGCCAACAACGCACTGCTAAGCAGACATATCAGAATAGAATCCACTGAAAAGCCTGCTACATAAAAAACAATTACATAAAGGATACCGCTTAGCACCTCCATATAGAGGTGCGAAGCGGAAATCTTTGTTTTACATTTTCGGCATTTGCCACCCAGGCTCAGATAACTTACGATAGGGATTAAATCATACCATTTAAGTTCATATCCACAGGAATCACAATGGGATCTGGTTTTAATAAAGTTTTCCTTTCGCGGAATGCGAATGGTCAAAACATTGATAAAACTGCCGATTACAATTCCATAAAGGAATACTAAAAGATATAAAGTTATCTGTAACATTGTAGGGATGTTATCCATGGAGGCAATAACCTTTCAAATAGTAAAACTTATTTGTGATATGTGGTATAGTAAGCACCAGCTGCCTTGGGATCAGGATAAATATCCTTACCACCAAGAGTAATCTTGTTAACGCCATTGTCATCTGTGGTTACAAGCCAAGTAAAGGTCTTGTCATACTTGGAATCAGGGAAGTTACCTGCACCACCGGGCATATTAGCAAGGCTGGTAAGACTGTCATCAGCGAATGCAACATTAATTGCAGTAGCAATTTCCTGTGCATTGGAGATATCGGTAGATACCTTGGAGTTAGATACATACTTCAGATACTGAGGTGCAAGAAGACCTACGAGTACTGCCATGATTGCAATAACGATAATCAATTCAACGAGTGAAAAACCTTTGTTATCCTTTTTCATATTATTCTCTCCTTTTTTAATAGTACTATTATTTTTATCTTAAAAGATGAGCCCTACCCCTCATCAATTAATTCATTACATATTATTGAGTGTTTCGTACATGGTAAGCATGGGTAAGAGACATGCACCAACCAGAACCAAAACAATTCCTGCCAGTACGATGATGATGACCGGCTCTAACGCTGCCATGAAGGCTGCAACTGCTGCTTCTACTTCTTCGTCGTAGTAATCCGCAAGTTTGGAAAGCATTTCCTCGGTATTACCGGTTTCCTCTCCGATACGAATCATATGGTAAACCATGGGAGGGAAAAGACCGGACTGTTCAATGGGTCTGGAAAGAGGCTGGCCGATGATGATTTCATTCTTGGCATCTACCAGTGCTTCTTTATAATATACATTTCCCATGATATTGGATACGATATCCACGGCCTCCACCAGGGGAACACCGGCTGCCATCAGGGTACTTAAGGTACGTGCCATCTGGGAGGATGCGGTTTTCATTTCCAAAACCTTAAACATGGGAATTGTCAATTTCAGTTTGTGGAAGAAATGAATTCCCGTATCGGTGCTGGCAAACATCTTTACCGCTACCACGATAGCAATTACTAACGGCACCACAATGAACCACTTTTGTATCAGGAAATCGCTGGCCGCCTTTACCATTTTGGTCAGCGCCGGTAAATCTGTTCCCAACTCTTCAAACATGGATGCGTAGTTAGGAATAACCACTACCAGCATTACTACTACTACTGCAAGGGCAACCACGCACACCGCAATGGGGTAAATCATGGCTTTTTTCACCAGGGATGCAGTCTTTGCAGAGGATTCGAAATGGGTGGACATTCGTTCCAGTGCCACATCCAAACTACCGGATGCTTCTCCCGCTTCCACCATGTTGATTAGCAGGGAAGGGAAAATCTTAGGATATGCGGAAAGGGAATGTGCTAAAGTTTCACCCTTTTCCACGTTCACGCGAACGCCCTCGGTAGCCTCTCTTAATCGGTCATTTTCTGTCTGTTCGGATAGCATCTTCAGTGCTTCCGAAATGGTAACACCCGCTCTTGTCATGCTGACGAACTGTCTACAGAAAACGCTCATGTCTCGGGGTGTGGGCCAACCGCCCACCTTAATGTTGATATCCTTACTTAACATGGACTGTGGTTTGATGCTGATAACCTGATAGCCCTGTTTCTTTAACTCTTGTCTAGCAATTTCAATATTGTCAGCCTCAACGCTGCCCTTAACTTGTTTGTTGGCACCATTCAATGCCTCGTAGCCGTAACTTGCCATGTAGCCTCCTTATTAGATATCGAATGATACCTTCATCATTTCATTATATGAGGTGACACCCTCCAATACCAGTTTGGTAGCACTCATACGCAGGGTATTCATGCCATCCGCGATAGCCTGTTCCTTAATTTCTTCCGCATTTCCTTCCTTACTGATAATTCGTTTCAGTGCAGGAGTCATCTCCATAATTTCATAAACACCGATTCGTCCCTTGTAACCCATGTTATCACACTGGAAGCAACCTTTAGGCTCATAAATAGTAACCTCTTCATCCGGCTTGCAGTTCATGATTTCCTTTTCTTCTTCGTCTGCAAGTCTTGCCTCTTTACATGCGGGGCAGAGTCTACGGACAAGTCGCTGTGCAATAACGCCTACAATGGAGTCTGCAATCAGGTATGGTTCAATACCCATGTCCGCAAGACGGGTAATGGTACTTGCGGAAGAGTTGGTATGCAAAGTACTTACAACCAAGTGACCGGTGATAGAAGCCTGTACCGCGATGCTCGCCGTCTCCTGGTCACGGATTTCACCGATCATGATGATATCCGGGTCCTGACGTAAGATGGAACGCAGTGCACTTGCAAAGGTCAAATCCGCTTTCGGATTAACATGTACCTGGTTGATACCATCAATATTTGCTTCGACAGGGTCTTCAACGGTAATAATATTAACATATTCTGTATTCAACTCACTCAGTGCGGTATAAAGAGTTGTGGACTTACCGGAACCGGTAGGACCGGTAACAAGCAAAATACCGTGTGGGTTTTTCAGAATGTGGTCGAAGCGGGCCATTTCTTCCGGCTTCAGACCAAGCTGACTCTTCTCTCTGTTAAGTGCGGTCTTGGATGCAAGACGCATAACGATTTTCTCACCGTATACTGTAGGAAGTACAGATACACGGATATCATACTCGGTACGGTCTACCATCTGGGTAATACGACCATCCTGAGGTTTACGCTTTTCGGAAATATCCATTCCGCCGATAATCTTAATACGAGCTGACAAAGCCGGCATAATTTTGATATCGTATTTGCCTTTTTCATACAAGGCACCGTCAATACGATAACGGACGCGAACCGAACGCTCCATCGGTTCAATATGTATATCGGAAGAACGCTGACGTGCAGCTTTTTCAATCATTTCCTTAACCAGAACTACGATAGGGGAATTGTTGATGTCCTCATTGATGGAATCATCTTCCTCTTCGTTACCGAATCTTTCCTTCGCGTACTCTTCCAGTGCGGAATTTACTTCATCAGAGCCATAGATTCGGTCAATCGCAAGCATGACACTTCTTGGAGTGGCAATCAGAGGTTCTACCTGACAACCTGTAATAATGGAAATGTCATCCATTGCATTAATGTCCAAAGGATCTGCCATGGCAACACGAAGAATGTTCATGTTATCTTCTGCATATTCCAAAGGAAGAACCATGGATTTTTTCAGTACAGAAGAAGAAACTAACGACTGTACTTCGGGGGAAATAGAAATATTTGCTAAATCAATTATCGGATAACCAAGCTGTGCACTTAATATCTGTGCGATTAAATCTTCCGTAATTAAATTCTTTTCAATCAACAACTCACCCAGTTTTTTACCGGATGCTTTCTGTTCCTCCAATGCACTCTGTAACTGTTCTTCTGTAATTGCATTACTGAGAACAAGAGCTTCACCGAGACGAATCTTCTTTCCAGTATATCTGCTCATGTCTACCTACCTTAAACGCATTTAGTCAATTTCTCATTTACATTGTAACCATTTTATGTCCAATTTGCAACCCTTTTTAGTAAAATTATACATAAAAAATTAACAAAATATTCAAAATTTGTAAAAACACACTCACTTTTTGGGGAAAGCAAGTGTGTTTTTCATTTTACATCCGCTTTACAAATATAAAAATATTCTAAAGCAGATAAATTTAGAACAATTTTTCCAGCATATTTTCCGGAGCCTGTGCGTACTGAATTGCCATATCCCTGTCAATCACACCGTCGAAGTATAACTGGACAATGGCGTCATCCATAGTCATCATACCCATCTTACGGTTTGTCTGCATGATATTGGGGAGCTGATAGCTCTTACTCTCACGTATCAGGTTACGTGCCGCATGAATACAATGCAGTACCTCAAATGCAGCTACACGGCCCTGCCCGTCAGAGGTAGGAATAAGCTGCTGGGATACAATACCTTCTAATACGCTGGCAAGCTGAATACGAATCTGCTGCTGCTCATAGGGAGGGAAAACGTCAATGATACGGTCTACGGTAGCTGCCGCACCAATGGTATGTAATGTGGACAATACCAGGTGACCTGTTTCTGCAGCCGTAATGGCAATACTGATGGTTTCCAGGTCACGCATTTCTCCTACCAGAATAACATCCGGGTCTTCACGCAGTGCAGCACGAAGTGCATTTGCGTAGTTACCGGTATCGGAGCCCACTTCTCGCTGGTTTACGATGGACATTTTGTGATGATGCATGTACTCAATCGGGTCCTCCAGCGTGATAATATGTGCATCACGGCTGCTGTTAATCTTATCAATCAGAGCAGCAAGTGTGGTGGACTTACCGGAACCGGTAGGTCCGGTTACAAGAATCAATCCTCTTTTACGTGTATGAAGGTCTACTACGGACTGCGGAATACCCAGTTTTTCAGGGGTCGGAATATCGGTACCTACAAGACGAAGTGCAAGTGCCACGGATCCTCTCTGCTTAAAGATATTTACACGGAAACGTGCATAATTTGCCATGGAATAGGATAAGTCGTTTTCGCCCTTTTCCTCAAAAACCTGCCACTGGCTGGGACTGGTAATCTGTTTTGCTATTGCCAATGTATCATCCGGCATCAGCACAGGATGATTTAATGCCTGTAATCTACCATGCACACGCATAACAGGAGGCACATTTACTGTCAGATGGACATCGCTGGCGCCTGCTTCAATGGCAACCTGTAATATTTCGTCAATTGATAACATATTTCCCTCTCCTATTGTGTTTCAAAATTGATTATTTATAGTTCACGATTTTTCCGAAATCTTCTTTTAAGGAAGCACCGCCTACAAGACCACCGTCAATATTTGCCTGTGCAAATAATTCAGGAGCGCTTGCTGCGGATACGGAACCGCCGTACTGGATACGGATAGCTTCTGCAGTTGCTGCATCATAAATTTCTGCGATGCAGGCACGGATTGCTGCACATACTTCTTCTGCCTGTTCGGTGGTTGCAACCTTACCGGTACCGATTGCCCAGATGGGTTCATAGGCAATGACTGCTTTTGCAGCCTGCTCTGCAGTCACATTTAAGAAAGCAATCTTAATCTGCTGGCGAATCCAGTCAATGGTAATGCCCTGTTCTCTCTGGGTCAGGGATTCTCCACAGCAGATAATGGGGGTCAGACCGTGTTCAAAAGCCTTTAACACCTTCTTATTTACGGTTTCGTCGGTTTCCGCAAAATACTCTCTTCTTTCGGAATGACCGATAATGACATATTTTACACCTGCATCGGTGAGCATATTCGGTGCGATTTCACCGGTGAAGGCACCTTTTTCTTCAAAATACATATTTTCCGCACCGATTTCGATATTGGTGCCTTTTGCTGCTTCTACAGCGGGAATAATGTCAATTGCAGGTACGCAGAAAACAACGTCTGCATCTTCCGTTACTACAAGGGGTTTTAACTTTTCGATTAATGCTACCGCTTCACTGGGAGTCATGTTCATCTTCCAGTTACCGGCAATAATTTTTCTTCTTGCCATTTCTTTTTCCTCTTCATTTTAAAATTTAAAAGTACGGGGCCGACCGAAAGCCGGTCCCGTAAATTCTGTCTTATTTATCGTCTGCTGCTGCAACGCCGGGCAGAGTCTTACCCTCTAAGAATTCCAGGGAAGCACCACCACCGGTAGAGATATGGGACATCTTGTCACCGAAGCCTAACTGGTTTACTGCTGCTGCAGAATCTCCGCCGCCGATAATGGTGGTAGCATCGGTATCCGCAAGAGCCTTTGCAACGGCAATCGTACCTGCTGCAAGAGTCGGATTTTCAAACACACCCATAGGTCCGTTCCAAACAACGGTCTTGGCGTTCTTTACAGCGTCTGCAAAGAGTGCCTGGCTCTTAGGTCCGATATCACAGCCTTCTCTGTCTGCAGGCATATCTGCAACGTCACAGGTTTCCACTTCTACGGGAGCATCGATGGGATTCGGGAAATCAGCGATGGTTACGGCATCCACGGGAAGAAGAAGGTTCTTGCCAAGTTTGGTTGCCTTTTCCATCATTTCCTTGCAGTAATCAAGTTTGGTATCATCTACTAAGGACTTACCGATTTCGTAGCCCTGTGCTTTTAAGAAGGTATATGCCATACCGCCGCCGATGATAAGGGTATCACACTTCTCAAGAAGATTGGAAATTACATTTAACTTATCTGCAACCTTTGCACCGCCAAGGATTGCAACGAAGGGTCTTACCGGATTTTCTACTGCATTTCCGAGGAAGTTGATTTCCTTCTGCATCAGGTAACCTACTACATTTTCGCCGCCCTTAGCCGTAATGAATTTGGTAACGCCTTCCACGGAAGCATGTGCTCTGTGGGAGGAACCGAATGCATCACATACATAGAGATCTGCAAGATCTGCAAGTTCCTTGCTGAATTCCTCACCGTTTTTGGTTTCTTCCGCACCACGGAAACGGGTATTCTGTAATAATACTACATCGCCTTCCTTCATGGCTGCTACTGCTGCAGTTGCTTCTTCACCGGTTACATTGTAATCCGCAACAAATTTAACGGGTTTGCCTAACTTTTCGGAAAGTCTTGCTGCAACGGGAGCCAGAGATTCTCCTTCATTAGGGCCGTTCTTTACTTTTCCTAAATGGGAGCAGAGAATTACCTTGCCGCCATCGTTAATTAATTTCTGAATGGTAGGAAGAGCTGCTACAATACGTGTTTCATCCGTAATTTCACCGTTCTTTAAAGGAACGTTAAAATCACATCTGACCAGTACTCTCTTACCTTTTGCGTTAATGTCATCTACGGACTTCTTGTTTAAACCCATTTCTAAAACCTCCATTTATTAAATATTTGTCATGTGTTCTCATGATGAAAAAAGAGGCCCGGTCCCTTATAAGGCCGGACCTCCAAAAGGTCTGATTCAGACAAATTATGCTAACTCGCTGAAGTACTTAATGGTACGTACCATCTGGCTGGTGTAGCTGTTTTCATTGTCATACCAGGAAACAACCTGTACTAAGGAGTTGCCATCTTCCATCTTGGAAACCATGGTCTGGGTTGCATCGAAGATAGAACCATAGGTGCTTCCTACGATATCGGAGGATACGATTTCGTCCTCATTGTAATCGAAGGATTCGGTCTTAGCTGCCTTCATAGCTGCATTGATGCCTTCTTTGGTAACTTCACCCTTAACAACTGCTACAAGGATTGTAGTAGAACCGGTAGGGGTAGGTACACGCTGAGCGGAACCGATTAACTTGCCGTTTAATTCAGGAATAACAAGGCCGATTGCCTTTGCAGCACCGGTAGAGTTGGGAACGATGTTGCAAGCGCCTGCACGGCTTCTTCTTAAATCGCCCTTTCTCTGAGGTCCGTCAAGAATCATCTGATCACCGGTGTAAGCATGTACGGTGGTCATGATACCGCTCTGGATAGGAGCAAAGTCATTTAATGCCTTAGCCATGGGAGCTAAGCAGTTTGTGGTACAGGAAGCTGCGGAGATAACAGTATCTTCAGGCTTCAGTGTGTTGTGGTTAACATTGTATACGATGGTAGGAAGGTCATTACCTGCGGGAGCAGAAATAACAACTTTACGAGCACCTGCTGTGATATGAGCGCTTGCTTTGTCTTTGGAGCAGTAGAAACCGGTACATTCCAGAACTACGTCTACCTTTAATTCGCCCCAAGGAAGCTTGGAAGCATCTGCTTCTTTGTAAATTGTGATAGTTTTGCCGTTAACAGTGATATTGTCTTCGCCTGCTACTACAGAATCAGCATATTTGTATTTGCCCTGGGAAGAGTCATATTTCAACAGATGTGCAAGCATCTTAGGGCTTGTCAAATCGTTGATTGCTACTACTTCATATCCTTCTGCATCAAACATCTGTCTGAATGCAAGACGACCAATACGGCCGAAACCATTAATTGCTACTCTTACTGCCATTTTAGTTTCCTCCTAAAAATCTTATCTTTTTATTGCAATCTTTTGATTGTCAATTATTTATCGCAAGGATATTTTACCTAATTTGTCCACATAATTCAAGATGAAAATGGAAAAAATTTATTTTTTCTGTTATAATGTGCATAATGCAGGATATATCCTGTATGTCAGATACCCCATATTACATTAGGAAAGGGCCCCGTTATGGCAATTAAAACAGACTTTCATTTACATTCTTCCTTTTCCGGCGACAGCTTAGAACCCATGGAAAATGCAATTTTGCACGCCATTCAGATCGGACTTACCCATATCTGCTTCACCGAGCATATGGATATGGACTATCCCGTAAGCGCAGACTGTCCCGAAAGCATGTTTCTTTTAAATACCGATTCCTATCTCTATGACCTCATCCGCCTCAAAGAAAAGTATGCCGCAAAGATTCAGGTTTTATTCGGTGTGGAAATCGGTTTGCAGCCCCATCTTTTTCGTGAGATATCCGTTTATACCAAGGGATATGACTTTGATTTCATAATCGGCTCCGTTCACGTCGCAAATAAAAAGGACCCCTACTACCCTGCTTTTTATGAGGGGCGCTGTGACGAAGAAGCATACCGTGAATATTTCGCCTGCGTTCTGGAAAATGTAAAGAAGTTCAGAAACTTTGATGTCTGCGGGCATCTTGACTATTGTGTACGTTACGGAAAGAATAAGGACCTGGACTATTCCTACGAAAAATACAAGGATGCCATTGACCCGATTCTTTATACTCTTCTTGAAAACGAAAAAGGTCTGGAGCTTAACACCGGAAGTTTAAGAAACGGTACAAAGGATGTGAGTCCCTGTACCGCCATTCTGAAACGTTATCGCAAGCTTGGCGGAGAAATCATCACTGTGGGAAGCGATGCCCACAAGTCCCGTGACATGGCCTCGGATTTTGACCGTGCCCGTGAAATTCTTTCCGACTGTGGTTTTCGCTATTATACGATCTTTGAAAAGCGTCTGCCGGAATTTTTAAAATTATAAAAAGACCTCTTTTTGCATATAAATTAAGAAAAAACCAAGGAAACAAATATGGTTTTCAAAAAAGCGCATCCCTTTATCAAGGGCACCTTGATTCTGACACTTACCGGTCTGTTTTCCCGGTTAATCGGTTTTTTCTACCGCATCTACTTATCTAATCTGTTTGGAGAAGAAGGAATGGGGATTTATCAGTTGTTAGGGCCGGTCCTTGCCCTGACCTTTTCCCTCTGTGCCGCCGGTATCCAGACCTCCATTTCCAAATACATAGCTGCCGAAATCGCAAAAGGGCAAAAAAGAGCTGCTTATCGTTATCTTTTTGCAGGGCTCTTTTTCTCTATAGGCCTTTCCCTTATATGCATGGAAGTTCTGCTTATCTTCTCCGAAAAAATCGCAGTTGGCTTTTTGCATGAAAGCCGGTGTGCTTCCATGATTCGTATTCTTGCCTACTCCGTACCTCTTTCTTCCGTCCATTCCTGCATTAACGGATTCTACTATGGAATCAAGAAAACCGGTATTCCCAGTGCCACCCAGCTCATCGAACAGTTCTGCCGGATTCTCTGCGTTTTATTTGCCTCACTGTTAGCTGAAAAGGCGGGAAGTGCCCCCACCATCAATGTTGCGGTGCTTGGTCTTGTCATCGGAGAGGGGGTAGCTACCCTGGTATCCGTATGTGCCATTTACCGTCACGCCTGTCTGGACAAATCCGCAAAAGAGAGCCGCATTCCCGGAATCGGAACCGTATGTGATCATCTGCTTTCTCTTGCCGTTCCGCTCAGCTTAAGCCGTATCGTCATTAATTTTCTACAGAGTATCGAAGCCGTTATGATACCTCTGAAGCTGCAGGATTATGGATATGATGTCAAAACCTCGCTCTGTGTTTACGGTGTACTGACCGGCATGGCACTGCCCCTGATCTTTTTTCCCAATGCCCTTACCGGCTCCATGTCCGTTCTCCTGCTTCCCATGGTATCCGAAGCGGACAGCACCGGAGACAGCGGAAAAGTAAAAAAGACCGCCGTCAAGACCATTCTTCTCTGCCTCTTACTGGGACTTATTTGTACCGCCGCATTTTATCTGCTTGGTCCCTTTTTCGGGAAATTCTTATTTAAAAGTGAACTGGCAGGAATCCACATCCGCAGTATGGGTTTTATCTGTCCCTTCCTTTACCTGAGTACCATGCTCTCCTCCATCCTGCACGGACTCGGCAAAGCCATCCCGGTTTTTGCAATCAGTGTGGTATCTATAACACTTAGACTTGGTTTTGTTTATTTCCTTGTACCTTTATTCGGCATAGACAGTTATATCTTTGCTACCATTTTAAGTCAGGTAATCAGCGCCCTTCTTTTGATGTGCCTGTTAAAGAAATACTGGTAAAACAACTTGCGCCCTTATTTTTTATGATGTATAATCGTTTGCAAAAAGAACATGAGAAGAGGTTTTGACATGAGTTACGAATTTATAAAGAAACTTCCCACTCCGGAAGAAATCAAAGAACAGTTCCCCGTTTCCAGGGAGTTGATTGAGTTAAAACAAAAAAGAGATGTAGAAATTGCGGATGTATTCACCGGCAAAAGCAATAAATTTCTGGTGGTCATCGGTCCCTGCTCCGCAGATAACGAAGCCGCCGTTTGCGATTATGTAACAAGACTTGCTAAAGTCAATGAGAAAGTGAAGGATAAACTGATTCTGATTCCCCGTATTTATACGAATAAGCCCCGTACCACAGGAGAAGGCTACAAGGGAATCGTTTCCCAGCCCGACCCCGAAAAGAAACCGGATTTCCTTGCCGGACTGATTGCCATGAGAAAAATGCAGATTCATGCCATGGAGGAAAGTCATCTGACTGCGGCAGACGAAATGCTCTATCCCGAGAACTGGTTGTATGTATCCGACCTGCTCTCCTATGTTGCCATTGGTGCACGCTCCGTAGAAGACCAGCAGCACCGCCTTGCATGCAGCGGCTTTGATGTTCCCGCAGGTATGAAGAATCCCACCAGTGGGGATTTCTCCGTTATGTTAAATTCCGTATATGCAGCCCAGCATCCTCATTCCTTTATTTACAGAGGTTATGAAGTACATACTACCGGTAATGAACTGTCCCATACCGTGCTTCGCGGTGCCACAAATAAATATGGGCGTAACCTACCCAACTATCATTACGAGGATTTGAATACCCTCTTAAATCTCTACAACGAAAGAGATTTGAAGAATCCTGCCTGCATCATTGACGCGAACCATTCCAATTCCAACAAGCAGTTTAAGCAGCAGATCCGTATTGTGAAAGAGGTTATGCATTCCAGAAAATTAAGCCCCGATATTCACAAGCTGGTTAAGGGTGTCATGATTGAAAGCTATATCGAGGAAGGTTGCCAGAAGGTGGGCGAAGGTGTCTACGGCAGATCCATTACTGATCCCTGTCTTGGCTGGGAAGATACCGAAAGACTCATCTACGATATTGCAGATTACGAATAAGATACAAAAAATGACCGGACTTCCGGTCATTTTTCTTTTAACCCATTTTCATATATTTTATCAGTACCTGTTCTAATTGTTCTCCCTTAACAGGTTTGGACAGGTAATCCGTAAATCCGCATGCCATGTATTGTTCTTTTACTCCTGCTGTAGCATTTGCTGTCAGCATAATAACAGGCGTTGTTTTGCTCTGGTTATCCTCCATTTTTTTCATGTACTCAAAAGTTTCGATACCATCCATCTCCGGCATCATATGGTCCATAAAAATCATATCATAAGTGTTTTTACGAATCAAATCAATGCACTGTTGTCCACTGGTCGCCTTATCAATTTCCATCTTACTGTTTTTCAAAAGAAAACCGAAAACTTTCAGGTTCATTTCTACATCATCCACAACCAGAATTCTCTTGCCGGGTGCCTCAAAATGCTCTTCATTCTGCTTTGCAAGCAGCACTTTGTTATCGTGAATACCAAATTCCATTCTCCCCACAGGAGTATTGTCTACAATTTTCTGCTGTATATACAATGTAAATTCGGAACCTTCCCCATAGGTACTTTCCACCTCAATCCGTGCATCCAAAAGATCAGCAAGCTGGCGGGTAATGGCAAGTCCCAGTCCGGTTCCCTCAACGGACTGATTTCGCTTCAGTTCAACACGCACAAATTTTTCAAACAATTTATCCAGATGTTCCTTTTTGATACCAATTCCTGTATCCTTTACTGTAAACGCCAGGGCGCACAGATCTTCACAACATTCCCCTTTAATTCGAAATTCCACAGACCCTTCATTTGTGTATTTTACCGCATTGGTTAAGAAATTGACCAGAATCTGCCGAATATGAACCATATCTCCATGCATTTTGGAAGGAATGGTTTCATCACAATTCACCTTAAGTTCCAGATTCTTCTTCTTTGCCCTGTCTAATACCATGTGATAACAGTCACTGATTAACGTATAAAATTCGTACTGGGATTCCACAATTTCCATCTTACCGGATTCTATTTTAGAAAGATCCAGAACATCGTTAATGATGGAAAGCAATGCATTACCGGCACTGTCAATCGATACCGCATACTCTAAAATCTGCTCTTCCTTGGATTCTTTTAAAATCATTTCCGTCATTCCGAGTACCGCATTAATGGGCGTTCGGATTTCATGGGACATATTGGACAAAAATTCACTTTTTGCGGCATTGGCACGTTCTGCTTCTTCCTTTGCCTCCCGTAGTGCCTCACTTTCTGTTATTTTTCCTTCTATGCTGAAAAGAAAGACCGTTCCACTGACAACCAATACCAATAACAGACCGAACACCCAGAGAACCAGGACAATAAGCGTGTCAATTCCGTCCGCTACATCCTCCTCATTCATCTGTCCAATCATATAAAAATCCGTTTCCCCGATTTCAGCCAGGAAAAAAATACTGTCTTTTCCCTTCCATTTTCCGGCCTTTGCTGCGGATGTTGCAACATTCAGGCGATTTCTGAGTTCCATCATGATTCCGTTATCCTGCAGTTCCCCAATCAACCCGGCATTGATTTCATCATTTTCCGATGCTACTACTACCTCATCCTTTTCATTGGCGATAAGAATATTAGCCTTTCCCTTAAATGTTGCCGTAGAAAAACGTTTTTGTACTTCATCAGGCAAATACCGGTAATAGAGAACATATTTCACATTTTTTCCTCTAAAAACCGGCATACAGAACAAAAGCCCGTCCCCCTCTTTGTAACCAATGGAATGATGTCCCTGAAAGGCATTTTTAATGCATATAAAGTCTTCAACGGATAAGGCCTTTCCCAAAATTGCCTGACCGTCCAGTGTCAATACTCCTTTTTCCACACCTGCTTCCATATTGGCTTCAAAAAGAACCTGTGCCCTTTCTTTTACTTTCTCTTCCTCTTCTACAACGTCCTCCAGATATACCGCAATTTCTGAAAGCTGTCGATACTCCGACTCAAAATACTCATTTTCCAGCTTCGTCATGGTGGCTGCTTGTTCGGTAATCATATCACAAATATAATTTGTAATCATACTGTTCATTTTTCTGGCAAGCAGAAAACCTATGACAAAGAGGGAAAGAATAAGCAACAAAACTCCATAGATTAAATGTTTTCGGTCAAGAAGTTTATTTTTCATAAATTCTTACCCCTCTCACAAACCAGGTCATTTCATCCATCAAATAAGAGTCTGAAATCATTTCTCCTTTATTGCATCTTACATTACCGGCATTATCTATAATTTCATCCGAAAAAACTTCTTTTCCTCCAATCAGCTCGGTCTTCGCCTTTTCCACCATGGCGATATTTTCTTCCGACACATCTTTTCCATAACCGCTCAGGTCAACCACATGTCTGTCAATGCCAAGCCAGACAAGATTATTTTCCATGTTTTTCCCATTCAGGTAATCCTTAATAATTTCCTGATACAGGCACTGCCAGTCACAGACCACTCCGGTCAGACATTTATCCGACATTCCGGTGCCGTCAATATGATAGGAAATGGACCAGACTCCTAACTTATCTGCCTCTTCTACAACATAGGCAAGATTCTGATGATACGTTAAAACATCCGCACCCTCTTCCCTTACCAAAATGTCTGCCGCTTCTTTCTCCACCGCTTCATTATTCCAGTCACCGGTAAAATAAACCACTACGCTCGCATTGGGGTTTGCTCTTAATACCCCTAATGTAAAGGCATTGATACCACGGTTTACTTCACTGTTATCCATAGCGGCAACGTAACCTATCACATTACTCTTAGTAGTCGCTCCTGCTATCATTCCGGATAAGTATCTTGCCTGATACATACGTGGGAAATAAACACTGAGATTTTTTTCCTGTACATTACCGGAAGCACTGGCATAAAATTGTATTTCCGGATTCTCTCTGATAACATCCGCTATTTCATCTGCGTAATTAAAACTGCTCAAAAAAATCACTTCCGCATCTTTTTCTACCAGTTCCTGTACGGTCTTAGAGCATTCTCCTGTATATTCCGGAATGTTTTCAATTATGATCAGTTCCACACCACTTTGTTCACAGGCCCCTTTTATGCCTTCGTAATTCATTCCGTTCCAGCCACCCTCAGAAGCACTGCCCGTCATGACATAACCTATTTTAATTCTGTTATTATTATTACGAAACAGATTACTACTTAGAAGCAGTACGAGTATCATTCCGAGTGTCAGAAATACCACCACTAATGACACAATTCTTTTTCTATTTACATTATTCATCAATCTCCACTCCTTCCACGAACCAGTCAAATTCATTCAGAAGTGTTTCGTCTGCCATACATTCGCCGGCTTCCACCCGTATTACTCCGGTATTATCCTTTATAGGGCCGTAAAACACATCAAAAGATCCGCTCTTTAATTTTAAATAGGCATCCTCCACCGCTCCTTTTGCCTTTGGATTTACATTATCGGTAAACGGAGCGAGCCTGACTACTCCTGTTTCAGCCCCAAGCCAGTAATTATTCTGCGTAAACTTCCCCTGCAGGCAGGACAAAATATAGGGGGTGTAAAAGCTATCCCAATTCCATACCGGTGCCGTAAGATAGGTATCGGGAAACAATTTGCTGTTATCCACATTATATCCAATGGACCAGATTCCCCTCTCTTCCGCGATTTCCAAAGCTTTTAATGAGTCCGTGTGCATGGCGATGACATCAATCTCCGGATGTGCTTCCAAAAGTTCGTTGGTAATCTCCTCTGTCTTTTCATCATCCAGCCAGGAATTGATAAAAGAAACGTGTACCGTAATGTCCGGATTGACACTCTTAGCCCCTAACGTAAATGCATTAATTCCTCGATTTACTTCGGACATATTAAAGGCCGCCACATATCCTAATTCATTGGTTTTGGTCTGAAGTCCGGCCACAATCCCGCTTAGATATCTCATCTGGTAAATCCTGCCAAAGTAAGTGGACAAATTATGTGCGGTGGTTACTCCGGTGGCATGAAAGAAATAAATATCCGGATGCCGTTGTGCCACTTCTTCAATATATGGTTCATATCCAAAAGAATTGCAACAGATAATCTTACACCCATCCTCTATCATCTCTTCCATAACCTGGATGCATTCTTCATTTTCCGGAACACACTCCTCATATTCAACCAGAAGATTTAATTCTTTTGCACTCTTTTCCATCCCTTCGTAATGAGACTGTCCCCAGCTATGGTCTTCTTTTTCACCAATCAGAACCATACCTACCTTCGTCTGTTTGGAGGTAATGTCTGTATCCACCTTACGCTGTCTGATAAAAAACATACCTACAACCAGAATAACCAGAACAATTCCGCCCCAAATCGATAATTTTTTCATTCTTATCCCCTCTAAATGCAGCCTTTAATGGTTTCCATTATTTCACATACCTGTGCTGCAAAAGACAGATGATTTTCTTCCACATAAGCAAAATTACCCTCTTTACAGGCCATTTCCAGTTTTTCTGCGGCGCTTCCCAGTTCCATAAGGCCTACTGTCCTGGAAGTACTTTTTAATCCATGTACTTCAACCCGGTAATTATCCCAATCCTTCTGATTAAAATAATCATCTAATTTACTCACTCTTCCACTATTGCAGTAATCACCTAAAACTTCCAGATAAAACTCTTCACTTCCCATGCAGAAAACAAGTGCCTGTTCAATATCAATTCCGGGAATCTGCTCCCTCAATTTCATAATACAATCTTGTGTGTTACTCATCATCCATGCCTCCTTATTTCAAAATACTATGAATTACTTCCTGCAATGCCTGGGGAGAAAGAGGTTTGGTAACATAATCGTCGACCCCCATGCTTTCTGCTCTCTGGATAGATTCCAGGTCTTTGTTGCCGGTCATGAATACGACCGGAATCTGATACCTTTCCCGAATCATAACCAAAGCATCAAAACCATTCATCTCAGGCATCTCAATATCAAGCAAAATCAGATCCACCTGGTTCTGCCCCAGAATATCCATGGCATCATTCGCATTTTCTGCACTCAGAATACAGTAGTTCTTTTCTTCCTTTAAGATAAAACGAACCATCTTTGCATTCATGGGCTCATCGTCCACCACAAGGATATTCTTATCTCCTTCATCGGCCTGCTTCATTTTGTATTCCGGATCGTTGTCAATCATGTCCAGCATAATATCTGCAATTTCCGGATCAAACTGGGTACCTTTTCCCTTCTCAATCTCTTCCCGAACCACCTGCTGCGGCAGAGCCTTTCTGTAACTACGGCTGCTTGTCATAGCATCATAAGCATCGGCAACGCCAATAATTCGCGCAATTTCCGGAATATTTTTCCCCGACAGGCCGCTTGGATATCCGGTTCCGTCGTAGCGCTCATGGTGAAACCTCGCCCCCTCCGAGAACTTCCGGTTGCCCGAGATATCTTTCAAAATATGATAACCGGCTACAGGATGCAGTTTGATAAAGTCAAACTCTTTCTGATCCAGACGACCTGTTTTGTTAATAATTTCGTCCGGCACACGGATTTTTCCTACATCATGCAACAATCCGGCAAAATAGATGGTCTCCTGTTCTGTTTCATCCTTACCCATCTTCTGTGCCAGCATCTTGGAATACTCCGCAACCCTTTCGGAATGTCCGCTTGTATAGCGGTCCTTGGCATCCACGGTAGCACTTAATGACTGCACCACCTGTCTTAAAAGCTGATCGGAATTCTCCTTCTGATTCAGAATCTCTCTCATCCGGTCATCCAGCTGTTCTTCCAGTTCCTTCCGCAATTCTTCCAGACGCTTCTTCTGCTTGGACATATTCCCGATAAGAAAGAATGCCCATGTGATAAAGGCAATCACCTCTATAACAATGACAATCAGATATAGCTTGTACCACCAATGCTCCCACATTTGCGGTTTCTTTTCAAAAGTATATACCTTCTCGTCAAGAAGGGTATCTCCCGCACTGTTATAGATTTCAAAATGAAGTTTATAATTTCCATAGGAAAGATTGGAGTACGTCAGGGTTTCCAATTCATCAAAATCAAGCAGTACCGGTGTCGTATCCATCCCTTCCAGATAGACCCGTGCCTTCACGTTTTCAGGCAGATAGTGCCGGATGGATGGCGTAATAACAATTTGCCTTGCACCGGCTGGTATTTCGTACCGGCCATTCTTTTCCTCTACCGGTTCTCCGTCACAGAGAACCTTTTCCAGATCATAATGAATGGCAATGTCCTTCTCCTTACTTTCCATACGGAAGGAAATCACCCCATTATTCCCACATATGAGCAGCCTGTCCTCCTTAATCATATTCCAGGAGTTTGCCGTAAGTCCCATGGGGAGTCCTTCTGAAACATTGTACTGACGATAAGTGACCTCCTCACCGGAGAGCAGTTTTTGTCCGTCCACCACAAAAATGCCTGCGCTTGACAATACATAGAGCGTATTATCCCGGATCAGAACATCAAAATTATTAAAGTAAGGAAAATTCTCCAGTACTCTTACCTGTTTTTCCTTTATGTAACATAACGAATTACTGGTTACTACGAGCAATCCACCATCATAAGGTACCATACGGAGAATAACATTGGAGGTCAGGCCTTCCCCGGTAGAGTAACGGCCCTTTATTTTTCCATCCTTTACCAGATAAATTCCGGCACCGTCCGTTCCCACATATAAAGTCTGCTCCTCATCCTCCCAGAGAGAAAGAATCTGATCATTTTCCAGGCCGTCTTTTCCCGTCAGGGTAAAGGTAACCTTTCCATTTTTCAGGAAGTTAAGCCCGGATGTGGTGCCTACAGCTAACGTCCCATTCTTTAGCTCCATCATACACCGGATTCTGTCGGAGGTAATACCGCTGTTTGAAGTGTTAAAACTGGTAATGGTTCCGTCACTCTCATAACAGATCAGGCCATATTCGCCATAAGTACATGCCCATAACCGGTTTAAAGAATCCACAAAGAAGCACCGTACCCGTTTTTCTTCTAAATACCGGGAAAGCGGATTTTCTTTGATAATCTGTCCATCCTCCCCCAGTACCACGATCCCGCTGTCCGTTGCACAATATAAAAGTCCCTCATATTCCGTAACGGCATTGGCAACATTGGGAGTTACTCCCGCCAGATTGAACAGATCTCCAAACATACTCTTTGTAATTTTCAAAATACCGCACCGGGAAGAGGCAACCCATATATTCCCCTGATAATCTGCATGAATGCACTCAAAGGAAGAATCAAAGCCCCGAATCTTGAAAGAATGATAGTCTCCTCCTTTGTCAATATAACCCATCTCACTTTGTCCGCATAACCAGATGTTCCCATTTCGGTCCTCACACAGGGAAGTGATATCCATGACTCTGGTATATGCAAGAAGACGAAACCGGGGAATCCCGTCAGATACTGTAATGATTCCTACTTTCCCTGCTTTATCCGCTGCCAGGACAACATTTCCTGCCATGCTCACACAGGTATAGTCCACAATACCGTTTTTCCCCTTATATAAACCATTTTCTCCAAGGCAGAATATTTCTCCATTCTTTTCCACGCCAAGCAGGCAATCCCCCGACCAGACTAAAGTCTTGGCGTAGGAGATATCTTCCTCCACCCTGTATACATGATCCTCTGCATCAATCCGGTATAAATTATTGATGGTACCGACATACATATCCCCATCATCCGATTCCGCAAAACAACAGATAAAACTTTCGGCAAGTCCCTCTTCTTCTCTAAATTGTTTTCTTTCATTGCCGTCAAAACGAACAACACCGCTGTCATTGGTTCCAATCCAGATTCTGCCTTTGGAATCATTATAAATGGATTTGACACCGGTAATTCCACCGTCTTTTATAAATTCAAAACGATTGCCGTCGTATCTGGTAAGTCCGGCATAGCTTCCAATCCAGAGATAACCGTCATTTGATTCTCCGATATAATTTGCCTCACTGGACATAATCCCATTGGTATTATCAAAAATCTTACCTACATAAATATCCGAACCATTTTCCGATGCCCGCACCGCCATACTCTCGGAAAGCAAAATCCATGCCGAAAAAACAAGCGGCAAAAAGAAATACAAAGTTTTTATCCTGTCCGGATTCTTCTTTCTTTTGCGAACCGCCTGCATAATCACATAAGCTAACAGAACGGAAATCTGCTTATCCACAATTTCTACTACCAGTTCTCCTGCCGTTGTGCACACAACAAGAGGCATCTGCATCCATTTCAGCATATCCACCAGTGCATCTCCCCAGATATTCCCGGAGTATCCGTCATGGAATAACAGATTTAAAGGGGTGGACACAATCACACTTAATATACCGATCAGAATGCTAAACCCCACTGCTTTCGGCAATACATTCATCATGTTTTTCTTTTGCAGATAGTAAAGTGCCAGAACCACCTCTACACTCGTCAAGGCGTAGACCATGGTAACGGGATCCCATATTCCAAACAGAATATTAGGGGTTGCTGCCACAATGATACATCCGAGAATACTTAGATAACAGGAGGCCAGAACTGTCCCCACCATGTCCAGCCAGAAAGGTAACCGAAAGGCTGAGACAATGATTCTTCCCAAAAGATTCAATGCGATAAATGCGAACATCATGATAAGATATTCCACTTTTTCCCGATAGTATTTCCTTTTTTCTTTTTCTTTCTCTTTCCGTAAAATAAACTTGTTCAAAACGTTTTATCCTCGTGGGTGATTTTTTGTATAGACCTCGCGCAGTCTGTTCTTTTGAAATCCGGCATACATCTGGGTTGTGGAAATATCGGAATGTCCTAACATTTCCTGTACGCTTTTAAAATCCGCACCGTTCCCGATCAGATGTGCCGCAAAAGTATGCCGCAGCGTATGCGGCGTAATCTCTTTTTCAATTCCTGCCTTATGAGCATATTCTTTTATCATTTTCCAGACACCCTGCCTGCTTAAACTGCCTCCCCGGCAATTCAAGAATAAACGGGTATTATCTTCGCTATCTGCCATGATTTCCCTGGCTTCCTGCAGGTAGATAAGCAAAGCGTTTCTTGCCATGGAACCAAAGGGAATCACCCTCTCCTTCTCTTCCTCTCCGCACCGCACAAAATTCAGTTTAAGATTAACATCCTCCACATTTAATAAAACCAGTTCGGAAACCTTTATTCCTGTTGCATATAAAAGCTCCAGAATCGCTGCATCGCGCATACCTTTTAAGGACTCCTTATCCGGTATGGAAAGAAGCATGTCCACTTCCTCCTCGCTTAATACTTCCGGAAGTTTTTTCTCCACCTTCGGAAGTATTAACTCTTCTGTCGGATTTTCATAAATCAGATGTTCCTTTTCCAGATAATGAAAATAGGATTTCAAGCTGGTAATGTTTCTGGAAATCGTTGCAACTGAGTAATTTTTACGCTCTAACGAAATGAGATAAGCATTCAGATTTGTTTTCGTAATATCCTGCACCGCTCTGATATTTATGGAAAGCATAAAATCCTTAAATTTCCGTAGATCGTTCTCATAGGATTTGTAGGTGTTGTAAGTTATTTTCTTTTTGTTCAGACAATAATCCAAAAAATTATCTATTGTATCTATCAATGATATATCCCCACTCCATACATTTGTTTACAATAAATTATATTAAAATTAACATAAAATCCGTTTTCTTTAAAGTCCCAAGAAGCCTGCAAAAATATTTTTGTGAAAAGTGGATGCAAAACGCCTGTTTTTGGGCCTTTATTTAGAAGATTTTTAAAAATCCAACCAGGATTATGGGGTTTACATAACCTTCCAAAAGGCAGCCCACTATAAAAAACGGGAACAAAATCAGTAGTTGAATGAGTTTTTGCCTGATCATCTCTCCCCGATCTTTTCCTTCCGCCTTTTCATGATACAGAGAAAAACTCATTTCATTACAGAATTTCAGCCAAATGAGAGTCACCGGGGCAAAAACAAAACACTGGGGAAATATAATGGTAAGCATTAGAAAAATACCTTTGATTCCAAACAAAATCAGACAGGATGCCGTTAACATTCCAAAGGAATATCCAAACCACAACAGAGCGCACAGTACTCCGTAGACTCCCAGCCAGGTTGTGGCTAACAGAGAAATAATCAAAAGCGGCTTTACTCTTTCCAGAAAAACATACCAGAAATAACCGTTTCCCTCTACTGTATAATATTTCAGTTCGCACAGTTGTTCTTCCCCAACCCATACATCCATCCCTTGAAATTTCATGCTTTGTAAATAAGCTAGTACAATTCCTATTATGGTTCCGACCCCAAACAGTATCACTGGTTTCCGGTATTTTGCAAGCATAAAAATAAGCCTCCTTTTCCTTTCATTCTATGAGGAAAAAGAGGCTTAAATTCCATCATTATGATCTTGTCCGAAACAATTCACTGACATTCTTATTTCCGGAGATACTTATGCGCATAGGTCATGATGGCACAGATCGTTTTGGAATCCTGGATTGTGGTATTGTAAATCATCTCCATTAATTCCTCAACACTGTACGCTTCCACATTAATGAATTCGTCCTCATCCAGATGCTGGCTGCTTGGAATCAGATTCTTTGCTACATAGATATCAATTTTTTCATTGCAGAAAGCCACCGTGGTTCTGATGGTAATTAAAAACTCAATATCATTACTCTTATATCCGGTTTCTTCCTCCAGTTCACGGCCGGCAGCAATCCTTGTGGGTTCATCGGCACCGTTTAACCCGCCGGCAGGTACTTCCAAGGTTTCCCTATCCAGAGCATTTCTAAATTGTCTCACCATCAGAATCTTCCCATCTTCTCTTACAGGGATGACCGCTGCTGCGCCTTTGTGACCGATAAAGTCCCATTTTACAATATTTCCGTTAGGAACCAGAACCGTATCCTGATAGTAATCAATAATGCTGCCTTTCTGGACAAGTTCACGTTTAAGCCGCTTAAATTCTTCTTTCATCTTATCTCCTTACGCATTAAGCAATGTCTCAACGCTGACCAATTTTACACAAAGCACGAAAAGTTCTGCCGCCTGTGCCATTTCTTCCGGTGTCGGATAGGAAGGAGCAATACGGATATTGGAGTCCTTAGGGTCCATTCCGTAAGGGTAGGTAGCGCCCGCACCGGTCAGTACCACACCTGCTTCCTTGCATTTGGCAACAATCTTCTTTGCACAACCCTCCATGGATTCAAATGAAATGAAGTAGCCACCTTTAGGTCTGATCCACTCTGCAATACCAAGTCCTCCAAGCTCTTTCTCAAAAGTCGAAAGGACCGCCTCAAATTTCGGGCGAAGCATAGCTGCCTGTTTCTTCATCTGCTCCTTTAATCCATCTAAGTTCTTGAAGTATTTTACATGACGCAGCTGGTTGATTTTATCGTAACCGATCGTCTGAATTGTCATGGACTGCTTAATAAAATCAAGATTTCTTTTGCTGGAAGCAATGGCTGCGATTCCACTGCCTGCAAAGCTGACCTTGGATGTAGACGCAAATTCGTAAACCATATCGGGATTGCCGGCCTTTTCACATTCACCCAGAATCTCCAAAAGTTCATCCCTGTCATCCTCATACAGATCATGAATCACATAGGCATTATCCCAGAAAATACGAAAATCTTCCGCTGCGGGCTTTAATGCTGCAAATCTCTTCACGGTCTCATCAGAATAAGTAACGCCCTGAGGATTGGAATACTTGGGTACACACCAGATTCCTTTTACACTCTCATCCTCATTTACATATTTCTCTACCAGATCCATATCCGGGCCTGTGGTGGTCATGGGAATGGTAATCATCTCAATCCCAAAATGTTTTGTAATGGCAAAATGTCTGTCATATCCGGGAGCCGGGCACAAAAATTTCACTTTATCCAGTTTACACCAGGGAGTGCTTCCGCATACCCCGTGGGTCATGGATCTGGAAACCGTATCATACATGATACTAAGGCTGGCATTGCCACATACAATTACATTGTCTGCCGGAACGCCCATCATTTCCCCCATCAGTGCCCTTGCTTCGGGAATCCCTTCCAAAATGCCATAGTTTCTGCAATCCATACCTGCTTCGGTGATAAGCAGACTCTCTTCATCCAGTATATTCATAATCGGCATTGTCATATCAAGCTGTGCTGCAGAAGGCTTTCCTCTGGACATATCCAGTTTCAGTCCCTTTCCCTTTGCATCTTCATAAGCCTTTTCCAGTTCTGTTTTCAATGCCTGCAATTCTTCTTTGCTCATTTCCTTATAAGCTTTCATAATTCCTCACAATCCGCCCGGAGCGCATAAATAATAGCCTCCCACAGGGCTCTCCTCTTAAATCGAATTATTGTATACAATCATACATTGCGTATATTTTACTATATAAGGTTTATAATTGCAAGAAAAAAAAGAAGCGTAAGAAAAACTCTTACGCTTCCTTCAACTATTCAATTATTCATTATTTTGCGTAATCAATTACGCGGCTTTCACGAATAACATTGACTTTAATCTGTCCCGGATATTCCATTTCAGTCTCAATCTGTTTGGAAATATCCCTTGCCAATACTACCATGTCAGCATCCGAAATCTGTTCAGGAACTACCATTACACGAACTTCCCTACCAGCCTGAATAGCAAAAGATTTGTCAACACCTTTGAAATTGTTTGTGATTTCTTCTAACTGTCTTAATCTGCTAGTGTAGGTTTCCAATGTTTCCCTTCTAGCGCCCGGTCTTGCAGCGGATATTGTATCAGCAGCTTGTACAATACATGCAATCAGGGATGTAGCTTCCACGTCGCCGTGGTGAGATTCTACTGCGTTAATAACTACAGCATTCTCCTTGTACTTCTTACAAAGTTCGGAACCAAGTTGAATATGTGATCCTTCCATTTCATGGTCAACAGCTTTACCGATATCATGCAACAGACCTGCACGTTTTGCAAGACGTACATCCAAGCCCATTTCGGCTGCCAGAAGGCCGGATAACTGTGCAACTTCGATAGAATGCTTAAGGGCATTCTGACCATAACTGGTTCTAAATTTCATCTTACCAAGTAATCTTACGAGTTCGGGATGAATACCGTGAACACCTACTTCAAGAGTAGCTGCCTCGCCTTCTTCCTTAATCATAATCTCTACTTCTTTTCGTGCCTTTTCAACTGTTTCTTCAATTCTTGCAGGATGAATACGTCCATCCACAATCAGTTTTTCAAGGGCAACTCTTGCCACTTCACGACGAATCGGATCAAATCCGGAAAGAATGACTGCTTCCGGAGTATCATCAATAATCAGATCCACTCCGGTCATGGTCTCGAGGGTTCTGATGTTACGTCCCTCTCGTCCGATGATTCGACCCTTCATTTCATCGTTCGGCAGCTGTACAACGGATATCGTGGTTTCAGAAACATGATCTGCTGCGCATCTCTGAATTGCATTAACCACATATTCCTTTGCTTTCTTGTCTGCTTCTTCTTTGGCGCGACTCTCCATTTCCTTGATCATCACGGCCGTTTCATGTTTTACTTCATCTTCAACAATTTTCAATAAATATTCTTTTGCTTGTTCAGAGGTTAAACCGGAAATTCTTTCGAGTTCCTGTACTCGCTGTTCGTTAAGTTTGGACACTTCTTCCTTCATCTTGTTCAAAGACTCTTCGCGTTGTGCCAGACTCTGTTCCTTGCGCTCGATAGCATCTGCCTTCTTGTCGATGTTCTCTTCTTTCTGCTGGATTCTTCTTTCATAGCGCTGAGCTTCCGCTCTTCGTTCCTTAATCTCCTTATCCAGTTCATTCTTGGTACGAATGGACTCTTCCTTGATCTCCAATAAGGACTCACGCTTTTTGGTTTCCGCAGTTTTCAAAGCTTCATCAATAATCTCTCTTGCCTTGGTATCGGCATCGCCCAACTTAGCTTCCACGTATTTCTTACGTCTGGCTACAGCAACCTTTGCCGTTACGGGAATCGAGATAAGAAGTGTAACTACTACCGCTCCCAATACGTACAACCATTCCATGTACAGGAGCACCTCCTTATTAAATTTTCATATCCGAAAAAACGGATATACGTTTTAAAAAGCAATATACAACACATTTAGTTTATAGTAAATTGTTCCTGTTGTCAAGGAAAAATAGCACGATAAACATTTTCCTGCGAGAAACCCTTTCTCATAAGAAAGCCATAAATTCTCTGTAATTCCTTCTGATCTGCAGTTTCCCTGTGAAATCCCTTCTTTTCAAGCAGCAAGGCAATCTGACGATCCTCATCCAAAATATCATGGTCCTCTTCACAAATCTGAAGGGCTTTCTCCACCACTTCTTTGGAAATACCCTTCTGCAGCAGATCCTGAACCATTCTCTTCCTGCTCTTTCTGACATTGTTGGAACGGATGAAGGCAATTGCGTACCTCTCATCATCCACATAATGAAAACTTTTCACATATTCCACGGCCTGTTTTGCAATTTCCGGGGGATAAAGTCCCTGTAGAAGTTTTGCCTGAAGCTGATGTGCGGTATAATCCCGGCTCTTTAAGAGGTTCATAGCCCTGAGTTTTGCACGCTTTGGCAATAAAACCTTATAAATCTCCTCAAAGACCTCTTCCGTCAGCTCCTTATCCTCTTCCAGTCCATATTTATGAATATCGCCTTTGTATAAAACAAAGGCGAATTCCTGGTCAATATATATCTTTCTCTTACTTTCCGAAAACTTTATAATTCCGGTAACTGTCATTGAATTTACTCCGTTTCGGTTAAATGCTTAATCCTGTTCTTTCTTATCCTGATCCAGTAATCCAAAATGTGCACGGATTTTGTTCTCCATTTCTTCACATACGGAAGGATTCTCTCTTAAATAAATCTTCGCATTTTCACGTCCCTGACCAATTTTATTTCCCTCGTAAGCAAACCATGCCCCGGACTTATTTACAATACCCACTTCCGTAGCAAGGTCTAAAATGTCACCCTCCTTGGAAATACCGGTGCCGAACATGATATCGAATTCCGCTTCCTTAAAGGGCGGTGCAATCTTATTCTTCACCACTTTAACCCTGGTACGGTTACCAATTACTTCTCCTGCCTGTTTCAGGGATTCAATACGACGAACATCCAGTCTTACGGAAGCATAGAACTTAAGAGCACGGCCTCCGGTAGTGGTTTCGGGATTTCCGAACATCACACCTACCTTCTCACGCAACTGGTTGATGAATACAACGGTACAGTTGGATTTGCTGATTACGGCAGTCAGTTTACGTAAAGCCTGGGACATCAGACGCGCCTGCAGCCCCACATGACTGTCGCCCATATCCCCTTCTATCTCTGCCTTGGGAACCAAAGCTGCCACAGAGTCCACTACAATAATATCAATGGCACCGCTTCGAACCATGGTCTCCGTAATTTCCAATGCCTGCTCACCGCTGTCCGGCTGTGAAATATACAAATTATCAATATCCACTCCGATATTTTTCGCATAAACGGGGTCCAGAGCATGCTCTGCATCAATAAAGCCCGCAATGCCGCCTCTCTTCTGTACTTCTGCAATCATATGCAGGGTAACGGTGGTCTTACCACTGGATTCAGGACCATAGATTTCAATAATCCTTCCCTTAGGAATGCCTCCCAGCCCCAGTGCCACATCCAGGCTCAAAGAACCGGTGGGAATGGTTTCTACGTTCATCTGTGCCGAAGGGTCACCCAGTTTCATAACGGCACCCTTTCCATATTGTTTCTCAATCTGTACAAGTGCAGCATCCAGTGCTTTTAATTTTTCATCTCTTTCCATGTTTTTCTCCTTTTAAGGAACAAATGTTCTGTCTTTATTTAGAATAAAACATTTGTTCGATTTTGTCAATCATTTTTTGCTATAATACATTCATAACACATTCAGAGTACAATAAAACTCCCTCAATGGCAGCCACCTCCTCCTTTTTATTTAGTTTTTCACTTAAAAATTGGGATTGGTGGCGAAATGCCGGATGTGACCAAAAGATTAAGTGATATAAATTACTGTATCATGTAACCCCAAAAATGTAAACCCGAAATTTCTAACCGAGCATATCGGTTAACTGCTTTATGGCTTTCTCTGCAACCTGATTCCGTATTTCCATGCGGCTGCCTGAAAAATGATTTTCGGTAATAAGCTCCTTCTCTCCACACAAAGTGGCAATATAAACAAGCCCTACCGGCTTTTCTTTGGTTCCGCCATCCGGACCTGCGATACCGGTCACGGCAATGGCACAATCCGTCCCCATTACCGTTTTTGCTCCCACTGCCATCTCATGCGCCACAAAGGAACTGACGGCACCGTACTTATCAAGGGTCTCTTCGTTTACATGAAGCAGCTTCACCTTGGCTTCATTTGCATAGGTAACAAAGCCTCCCGGGAAGGCAGCGGACACCCCTGCAACATTGACAATTTTCCCTGAAATCAGTCCCCCGCTGCAGGATTCCGCACTTGTTACGGTCATATTCTTATTAAGCAGTTTTTCAACCAAAATTTCTTCCGATGTTTTTTCCATAACTAATTATCCGCCATTACACTCTTATTTTTCCAGATGTAATCTATCAGGGAAATGACGGTAAGTGCCAGTGCAATCCACATCACAATATCCGTCACAATCTGAAGCTTCTCAATGTTGGCAATCATCAGACATACCATTACCATCTGAAATGTGGTCTTAAATTTTCCCCAGTAATTTGCCGCAATAACCACGCCCTTATCGCTGGCAATCAGTCTGAATCCGCTGATAATAAACTCCCGACTGATAATAATAATCACAATCCAGGAAGGAATGCGGCACATTTCCACAAGGCAGATTAAAGCCGCACAGACAAGAAGTTTGTCAGCCAGAGGATCCATAAATTTGCCGAAATTGGTAACCAGATTATACTTTCTTGCAATCTTACCGTCTAATAAATCAGTCAGACTTGCCACGATGAAAATGCCAAGTGCAATATAGTCCACATATTCTATAAAGCTGCCACAGACAGCCATAAACCACGGCCACTGATGAAATCCTCCCAAAAGCAGCAGTACAAAGGGCAAAATAAGAATCACACGGAAAATGGTAAGTTTATTCGGTAAATTCATGATAAATCTCTCCTATCAAGTCGTATTCATTGTAATCAGTAACCAAAACCCGGACAAAATCACCCGTCATCAGGTTTGCTGTGGTATTAAGGAACAGATAACCGTCCACATTCGGCGCATCGCGGTAAGTTCTGGCCACGTAAACATCCTCATCGGCCACTTTTCCCTCTATCATCACCGTAAGCACCTTTCCAATCATCGCAGAGGCCTTTTCAAATGCAATCTCCTGCTGCAGTTCCATAAGCTCTGCCTGCCGGTCCTTTTTTACTTCTTCGTCAATCTGATCCGGCATTTCGGCTGCCGCCGTATCCTCCTCACAGGAATAGGTAAATACTCCCAGTCTGTCAAATTCATTTTCGTCTACAAAATTATAACATTCCTCAAAGTCTTCCCTGGTTTCCCCCGGAAAGCCTGAAATCAAGGTGGTCCTAAGACAGATATCCGGAATTTCACGGCGTAGCTTTGCAATGATATTCGTCAAATCCGCCTTTGTGGTTTTTCGTCCCATCCGTTTCAAGACCGCATCCGAGCCGTGCTGAATCGGAATATCCAGATAGTGACAGACCTTTTCTTCTGTTTTGATGGCTTCTATCAATTCGTCATCAATTTCCTCAGGATAGCAGTATAAAATCCGGATCCAGTAAATACCAGGAATCTCTGCCAGCCGGTGTAAAAGCTCGGGCAGACTCTTTTTGCCGTACAGGTCTTTCCCGTAAAGGGTAGTCTCCTGGGCTACTAAAATAAGCTCCTTCACCCCTTTTTCGGAAAGTTCTCTCGCTTCCTTCACCAGAACCTCCATGGGTACGGAGCGGTAAGACCCACGCACCTTCGGAATGATACAGTAAGTACAGTGTTTATCGCATCCCTCCGCAATCTTAAGATATGCGTAATGCCCGCCCGTAGTCACAATTCGTTTTTTTCCGTAAACCGGTACGTCATTTATGTCCTTAAAAAAGTTTTCCGGTGTGTTAGTAAGAACTTTGTCCAGTGCTTCCACAATTTTGTCGATGGACATGGTGCCCAGAATGGCATCCACTTCCGGAATTTCTTTCTGAATTTCTTCTTTATAGCGCTGTGCCAGACACCCCGTAGCAAGCAAAGCCTTTATTTTTCCTTCTTCCTTTAACTTTGCCATTTCCAAGAGCATATTGATGCTTTCTTCTTTGGCATCCCCGATAAAGCAGCAGGTATTCACTACTACAATATCCGCTTCCTCCTCGTCATCCGTAAATTCATAGCCTTTTTCGGACAACTGTCCAAGCATCATCTCCGTATCCACCAGGTTCTTATCACAGCCAAGTGATACAAAAAGTATTTTCATAAATACCCTTTCTCCCTATAACAATAAAGAGAAATCCCGAACCGGTCTTTCTCTTTCTTGATTTTATTCTGCAGTTTCTTCTTCGTCGTTGATAATCTTAATCTTACCCTCGTTCAATTCTTCCACGGCGATGGAAAGAGGTTTCTTTCCTGCGCTCTCCACCAAGGGTTCATCACCTGCAATTATCTGTCTTGCTCTTTTGCTGGTTGCCATTACGATGGAGTATCTGCTGCTTACCACAGGTTCTTCACCGGGTTCTACATCGGCATTCACGACCTTCATTAAATCAGTATAAGATGGATGTAACATATTATTCTCCTTCCGAAAGAACATTCAGTTCTTCTTTGATTTGTTTAATAAACCCTTCATTGCGCAGAGTCGCTCTTTTGGCTGCTTTTACAATGCCATGGATCTCCTCCACACAGGTTTTCAGATCATCATTGATTACAATGTATTCATAATCCTCAACGCCCTCTGCTTCTTCGGTGGCGCGTGATAATCTTTTCTTAATCACTTCTTCTGTTTCGGTACCCCTGCCACGAAGTCTCTTTTCTAATTCCCGGGCACTTGGCGGTGTTACAAACAGGGAAAGCATCTTGGGAAACATGGCTTTTACCTTACGCATCCCCTGGATTTCAATCTCTAGGATTACGTCCTTGCCTTCCTCAAGTTTGGCTTCTACATAATCCCGGGGTGTACCATAATAATTTCCGCAATATTCAGCATACTCTATAAATCCGTTTTGTGCAATCTTTTCTTCAAATACTTTCCGGTCTCTGAAAAAATATTCTCTGCCGTCCTCTTCCCCTTCTCTGGGGCTGCGGGTGGTCATGGAAACGGACAACGCATAGTTGTCATAAGTTTTCATAAGTTCTTTCATAAGAGTACCTTTGCCGGCACCTGAAAATCCGGAAAGAACAATCAAAATCCCTTTTTCCATTCTGGCTCCTTATTATTCGATATTCTGAATCTGTTCCCTGACCTTCTCAATCTCGGTCTTTAACTCAATGGCACGGTTGGAAATTTCAAGATCGGTAGTTTTGCTTAATATGGTATTGGATTCCCGGTTCATTTCCTGGGCAATAAAATCCAGTTTACGGCCAATGCTTCCACCATCAATCAGTGCCTGCTTGGTAGCCTCGATATGACTTCTTAAACGAACCAGTTCCTCATCCACACAGACCTTATCCGCGAAAATGGTAACCTCTGTTAAAAGCCTGTTTTCATCCACCTGTGCATCCTGTAATAAATCCTTTACCTTATCGGTAAGCTTCTGCTTATAATCCGCAACAATCTGCGGGGAACGGTCAGTAATAAACTCCACATGGGCAAGCATGCCGTCCAGTTTCTGAATCAGGTCCTCTTTTAAATTTGCGCCTTCCTTGATTCTGGTCTCCACAAAAGCTTCACAGGCCTGCTTTAATGCTTTATCCAGTTCCTTCCAGATTTCTTCCTCGTCCTCGGTCACCTCTTCCATGGTAAACACTTCCGGATATCTGGAAAGAGTGGAAGTCCGAATGTCGTCTTCCAGGCCAAAATCGTTTGCCATCTGGCGAAGATAGGTTAAATACTCTCCTGCAATCTCCTTGTTGTACTTGACAACGCCGGTGGTTTCGGAAAAATCTTCGTAAGAGATAAAGATATCCACCTTACCTCTTTGTATATAATTCTTTAATTCATTTCTTATGGAAGACTCAAAAAAATTGAGTTTCTTGGGCATCTTGATATTGACATCCAGATACCTGTGATTAACCGATTTCATTTCCACCGTAAATTTACGGTTTCCCTCCATGAGTTCGCATCTACCGAACCCCGTCATGCTTTTTATCATTTTTTTACCCTTCCCATGCAGCTATTCCCCATCTTTCACTGCATACAGAAAACATTATAGTAAAAACCAATGCTTTCGTCAAGTTTTCGCCTTTGTTAAAATTTTATAAATTCCGATCTTCCTACACCTGCCTGATTTGAGATATATCCGGTTCCGCAACCATAGAAAAATTCGTATAATAAACCACAAAGCCCGGCTTGGCACCGGCAGGCTTTTTCACATGCTTTTTCTGGATGTAATCCACTTCTACTTTATCCTGCTCACGTCCTGCCGAATAATATGCCGCAAGGCTCGCTGCCTCTTCAAAGGTACGGTCCGGCAGTTCCTCATTTCCCTTTAATTTTACCACCACATGGGAGCCGGGACAGCCTTTGGCATGGAACCACCAGTCATTGCCGGTAGCGAACTTAAAGGTCAGTTCCTCATTTTGCAAGTTGTTTTTCCCCACATAGATATCGTAACCGTCGCTGCTTACGTAATGGAAGGGCTTACTGGTAACCTTCACCTTCTTACCGCCACCCTTACGGCGGATATATCCGCTCTCTGCCAATTCTTCCTTTATCTGCACCAGATCCTCTTCATTCATGGCAATCTTAAGTGCTGTATCCACACTTCTAAGGTGTTCGATTTCCTGCTTTACCTCCTCGGTAAGGGAAGCAAGGGCTTCGTAAGTCCTTTTCAACTTATTGTATTTATCAAAGTATTTCTTAGCATTTTCACTTGCGCTTAAGGTCTCATCAAGGGGAATGGTAACCATTTCGCCGGTATAATAGTTTTCGGCTTCCATACTCTTGGCTCCGGGCTCCACACCGTAACCGTAGGTATTAAGCAACTCTCCATAGACACGGTAAAGATCTCTTTTTTCCGTATCCTTCATCTGCTGCATCTGCAAATCATATTTCTTAACATTTCGCTCCAATGCCGTCTGTACAATCCGGTTCAAATCTACGCTGCGCTGCCGGATGCGGATAACGGCGTTTTTCTCCGCATAATACTGCTCAATCAGGGCGGACATGGATTCCATGGGAATGAGACGGTGTGCCTCGTCCCGGTACAGTTCCAAAGGAAATGCGGCAAATTCCACCGGTTTCTTGCCTTCATAAACCATGCAGGGTCTAAACTCCCGGTTTAAAATCTGCTCTCTAAGTTTGTCTGCTTCTTTATAGAGCTTCTCAATATCCTCTTCGTTTAAAGCCGCTGTAGATATTTCCCCGTCTAACCCTGCCCGAAAACATATCTCCTGTGCCAGAATTGGGGAAATTCCCGTAAAATTCGTATAAATTGCCTTAAATAAGGGTTTTGCACTGTCCGTAAAGAGGGGAGTAAATTCCTCTTTGGTGACCCCCATAATATCCTTTTTGTGCATGGTATCCGCCACAAAATACTTCTTTCCCGGCAGCACCTCACGTACAGAGCTGACCATGGCAGACACTCTCTTAATACTGTCGATAATGGTGTCTTCCTCATCGCAGAAAATAATATTACTGTGTTTTCCCATGATTTCCACAATCAGTTTTTTTCTGCAGAGATCTCCCATTTCATTCAAATGTTCCATCTCGATGTTTACGATTCTTTCCAGTCCCGGCTGGGTTATGGCCGTAATCCTGCCGTTCTGCAAGTGTTTTCGAAGAAGCATACAGAAATTCGGTGCCGTCATGGGACTTTGTTTATTGCTTTCCGTCAGATAAATAAGCGGCAGGGTCGCTCCTGCCGACAGCAATACCCGGTATTGTCCGGCCGGCTGCCTGATGGTAAGTATCAGTTCATCCGGTTCCGGCTGCGCAATTTTATATATTCTTCCGCCCACGAGTCTGTCCTGCATTTCTGCCACCAGACCCGCCACGGTAACGCCGTCAAAAGCCATAATAATCTCCTATTTCATCAGTCTTAACTTTTTCGCCAGTTTCACCAGAAGGTGCCCTTTGGGCAGAGCACGAAGTTCATTTTCCTTCATTCCCTTCAGTGCAATTTCCAGTACAAAATAAACCACACAGCCTACGAGGATGGCCGGAAATAATGCCAGTGCGTTCTTTAATCCGGAAGGATACTCTCCTCCCCCAAGTGCCATATGAATTCCATAATAGGTTCCGTATACCACGATTCCCATAACGAGAGAAGCAATGGCAGGAATTCCAAACGTGGTGATCATTTCCTGTCGGTATCCCATGTACTTTCGTATCGAAATCTGATTAAAGATACACATACAGCCGGAATAAATGATCTCCGCAATGACCAGAGCATAAAGATCCAATTCGGTAAAATATAGCAGTCCCGCAATAATAACGGTTTCTATCACAAGTGCAGCGCCCGCATTTCTGACAGGGGTTTTTACCCTGCCGATTCCCTGCAGTACCGTATTGGTAAGCGTGGAAAGGGAATACAGAACAATGGTAACGGCAAGAAGCTGAAGCAGACGGGCTGCCGTATCCACACTTGCTTTCTGGCGAAACAAAAACCAGGTGATTGGTCTTGCCAGCACGCCGATTCCCACTGCCGCCGGAATACTGATAAACATAGTGGTTTTAACCGCCTGGGCGGTCTTCTTTCTTGCTCCTGCCATGTCTTTTTTCTCCACCAGTCCTGCAATACTTGGAAGCATTGCGGAGGCCATGGCATTGGAAATGGCTATGGGAATCTTGGAGATTACCACTGCTTTTGCCGAAAAAATACCGTAACGGGTCGATATTTCGGAATCCTCCATCCCTTTTTGCAGGGACCCGATCCAGGTGTAAATCGTCTGATTCACCACGGTAGTCAGGTTATAGATGGCAGTACTTAGTATAAATGGAACTACCACACCGGTAATGGTCCGAAACACATGCCCGTAACTCTCCACCGGATGTCTGTCACGCTCCACCCGCCTCCTAATGGTCTTTTGATTGATTTTATAAACGCCCCACATAAAGACAAGCGCAATCAAAACTCCGGAACCGGTACCAAGGGCACTTCCTATGGCACCGTAAAGGGCATGCTTCGTATTCCATGCTTTCTGCTCTTGTGAAAGCACAAAGATGACTTCGCCGTTCTCATCAAGCCCTGTCTCCGCCATCTCCTGTACGACCTTCGTCCCCAGGCTCACCGAATGGTCCTCATTGATGGTATACCTATCCCCTGTGGAAAGCATCACAATAATGAGTAAATAAGCCGCCCCAATGCTGACAAGGGCATTTAATACCTGTTCTAAAATCTGGGATACAGAAGTCGGCACCATGGTCCTGTGTGCTTGAAAATAACCTCTCAAAACACCCAACAAGCCATAAAGGAAAATGGTGGGTGCAAAAAATCGAACCACAAAAACAGCAGGTCCCTTGGTCAGAAATCCTGCTCCGAAAAACAAAAGCATACTGGCCAGTCCGCCTACTATCAATACATACCATATGGCACATTTAAATATACGATGTGCGTTTTTGTATTCGTGGACGGAAAGTTTCTGCGCAATGACCTTGGAAATGGCAGAGGGAATACTGTATGAGGAAATGAGCAGAATCATGGTATAGATATTGTACGCCGTCTGATAATACCCATTACCTTCATCTCCGATAACAGCAGATAAAGGGCTTCTGTACAGAAGCCCTATAATTCTGCATACAATACCTGCCGCAGCAAGTATGCCTGCCTGTATGATAAATCCGTTTTTGTCGTTACTTTTACTACTCATGACAAATCCTAACCAAGTTTAGCCGATTAACCAGTCATACATTTCCTGGTATTTCTTTGCGGAAGCCTCCCATGAGAAATCGGCTGCCATGGCACGATCGACTATCTTATTCCATTCTCTCTTCTTATCGTAGTAGACCTGTTCCGCATAGCGAATGGTACGAAGCATTTCATGTGCATTATAATTTGCAAAGGAGAAACCGGTACCGGTATTCTCAAATTCATTATAAGGCTGTACCGTATCCTTTAATCCTCCTGTCTCTCTTACAATGGGTACAGTACCATAACGTAAGGACATTAACTGGCTTAAGCCACAGGGCTCAAACAGGGAAGGCATGAGAAATGCATCACATGCTGCGTAAATCTTGTGGGAAAGTTCCTCGGAATAATAAATATTCGCCGAAACTCTGTCCGCATATTTCCAGTCAAAATGACGGAACATATTCTCGTAACGTTCTTCCCCGGTACCAAGAACAACAATCTGTACATTATCCTGACAAAGCTCATCCATGATATAGGCAATCAGATCAAATCCTTTCTGATCGGTAAGTCTGGAAACAATACCTATCATAAACTTTTTGTCATCCTGTGTCAGATTCAGTTCTTTCTGAAGGGCACGTTTATTCTTTACTTTTTCCTTACGGAAGTTCACCGCATCATAGGGGAACGGAATGTAAGGGTCCGTAGCCGGATTGAAATCCACATAGTCAATACCGTTTACGATACCGCGAAGATCATGGGCACGGGCATTTAAAAGACCATTCAGTCCTTCCCCGTAGAAATCCGTCTTGATTTCTTCCGCATAGGTATTGCTGACCGTGGTAATAGCATCCGCAAATACCAGACCGCCCTTTAACAGATTGGCATCTTTACGGCATTCCAATTTATCCGGTGTGAAATAATAATCCGGTAGACCGGTAATTCCCTGCACCGTTTTCACATCCCACTTACCCTGGAATTTCAGGTTATGGATGGTCATAATCGATTTCATGTTCCAGAAGAACGGATTTCCCCTAAATCTTTCCTTAAGATAAACCGGAATAAGACCCGTCTGCCAGTCATGACAATGAACAATATCCGGCTGGAATCCAATCAGAGGAAGTGCGGAAAGAACTGCCTTGGAAAAATAAGCATATCTTTCAATCTCAAACAGCGCATCATCCCCATAAGGCTTAAATCCGCTGAAATAGTGTTCATTATCTATAAAATAATATTTAATACCGTCAACCTCGGCTCCCAGAATACCGACATATTCCTCATGCCAGTTATAATCCATGTAAAAATGGGTAATATATTGTAATTTCTCCTGCATCTGAGGCTTCATACATGTATAACGGGGTAGGATAACTCTTACATCAAAATATTCCTTGTCCAGACATTTGGGCAAAGAGCCAACCACGTCTGCAAGACCGCCGGTTTTAATAAAAGGCACACCTTCCGATGCTGCAAATAATATTTTCTTCAACGATATTCCCTCCTGTAAAAGGCATTTTTTCCATTATACACCAAGGGAGGGTAATTTTAAAGGTTTAATTTCTATATTTCAAGCGAATTCTGTCGGCAATCAGGGCAATAAATTCCGAGTTGGTCGGTTTTCCCTTTCCCGTATTGACCGTGTAGCCGAACAGAGCATCCAATGTTTCCATCTTACCACGGCTCCAGGCTACTTCAATGGCATGTCGAATAGCTCTTTCCACTCTGCTCGGAGTTGTCTGATACCGCTTTGCAATGGTGGGGTACAAAATCTTGGTAATGGAACTTAACATACTGTTATCCTCCACAGACATCATGATTGCCTCGCGGAGATACTGATAGCCCTTGATATGTGCCGGAACACCGATTTCATGAATCATGTCCGTTACATCTTTTTCCAGATCATGAGGTTTCTGTATTTCTTCTTTTTCCTCTTTTATTCCTGTATAATCCATTTTTTCACTCGTTTTTCCTGTTCCGGATGGAACCGTTATCATGATCTTAAATTCTCTTTCTCCATCCATCAGTTTTGACAGAACATCAAATAATTTGTCATTATCTTTCGTGGTTAATACATTTAAAGTTTCCATGAATAACCTCCATTTAACAAATCTTTATTTCTTACATTATAAATTGCACTCGAAATTTGTTGCAACCGCTTGTCGTCGTATAATACCTACAAAAAGCACAAAAAAATCACCCGAACCTTGACTGATTCGGGTGATACTCTTCCCATTTTGTAAAAGATTGGTTCTTTTTAGTTATAATTGTCAAGCATGACCTTGAGAATCTCAGGATAATACACACTTAAATTTTCCCTGTCAATCATTCCAAAGTTTTCCTCCCCTACTTCCGTGCATCCGTTATCCCACCAGAAGCAGGAAATCCCAAGGGTAGCCGCCTTTTTGGTAAAATCATCGGCCCACCTGATTCTGTCATCCAAATTGTCCTTGTTGGTGGCACCGAATTCTCCAATCACAACACCATATCCGTTTTGAATAAATTTCTTATCCAGTTCATCCATGAAGGAAAGTTCTGCTTTTTTTCCTTCATCCCAGTCGCTGTAACCGTTTCCGTTCATGGCAAAGTCATAAGGCGTATAGGCATGTATGGATACAATCAGTCTGCCGGCCTTGTCCTCGGGCATACTGAATGCGGAAGATAAGGCATTTGGGGCACTTGCCGCATTACTTGGCACCATTAAATAGCGGGTCTTATTGTACCCTCCGCTGCTGCGCACCGTATCCACAAATAACTGATTCAAATCCTGAATCACCCGGATGGACTCTAATCCGTCCTTATCGTTAGGCATAAACCACCATTCCTTGGATGTGCCCTTTAATCTTGGCTCATTCATGGATTCAAAAATGAGGCGTTCATCATAATCGGCAAACCGTTCCGCAATCTGGCTCCAGATTTTTTCTATGTACAGGGATGCAAATTCGTATTTTTCATCCGTGGGATAATACATTTCACAATCGTGATGGGAATTGATGATGACATAGAGCCCTGCATCCCAGGCATAGTCCACCACTTCATTTACGCGGTCCATCCATTCTTCATCAATGACATAACCGACCCCCACATGGTTGCTCCAGGATACCGGTATCCGGATGGCAGTAAAACCTGCCTCCTTTATGTAATCAATCTGTTCTTTCGTCACCAGAGGCTGTCCCCAGGAAGTTTCACTGCTTAAATCATTTGCTGCAATGGCATCCAGAGTGTTGCCCAGATTCCATCCCATTTTTAAGTTAGCCGCAAATTCGACAGGGTCATCGGTGATGTTGAATTTGTATTTCTTTCCACAGCCCGTAAGAGAATTCATCATCATCATACACACCAAACCTAAAACCAAAAATTTTTTCGTTAATTTTTTCATGCCTTCTCCTTTTTCGTAGGATATTCGTTCGCTAATGGCGCAGGAAAACCAAATGCCCCCTTCGGTGTCGCTTGGTTTTCTTCTGCGCTCATTATATCATAACCGGTCATGTTTCATCCATGTACTTTTTTGTATTTTTTTGGATTAATTTTTCTATTTTGCTGCCTCTAACATATTCTCAGCCAGTATACCATAGCCCCTTCTCGGTTCATTCACCAACACATGGGTTACAGCCCCCACAAATCTTCCGTCCTGTATGATGGGTGCACCGCTCATTCCCTGTACGATTCCACCCGTCTGGGCAAGTAATTCCGTATCCGTGATTTCTATCACAATTCCTTTATTCACCGTCTTGGGATCGTTATAAATTTCTTTGATTTCGATATCAAAATACTCCGGTTCTCCGTTAATGGTGCAGAAAATCTGTGCCTCTCCCTTTCTCACCTCCTGCTTCAATGCAATCGGTAATGCTTCTTCTTCCACTCTGGAAAGCATTTTGTCATTACAGGTCCCAAATATGCCACATTCTGTATTCTTGTCCACGGTACCTAAGATATGACTGTCCGTGTAAGAAATCATACCGGTCATTTCTCCCGGATTTCCGCGGGATCCCTTCTTGATTGCAATGATTTCCGTATCATAAAGGGTGCCTCCCTTTAAGTAAAAATTCTGATTTACATCAACATCACTGATTCCATGCCCTAAAGCCCCGAATTTACCGTTCTCATCCACATAGGTCATGGTTCCAATTCCCTGCGCATTATCACGCACCCAGACACCGACTTTGTATACCCCGCTCTGGTTTTTCTGTGGGTACACCTCTACATCAAATTCTTCCCCGCCTCTTTTAATATGCATAACAAGGGGCTCCCCTTCGGAGGCTTCCACAAGGGACACAAACTCACTTTTGGTATTTACCTTAGTATGATTGACCTCAAAAATGTAGTCCCCGTTTTTCAGGACATATTCTGCCGGAGAAACCACATTTCCGTCCACCGCGGTAAATTCCCCGGTGCCTACCACCAGAATCCCTTCCGTTTTCAGATAGATGCCCACCGGCTGTCCCACCGGTTTCAGGTAAGTATCCTTAACCACGTCCACATCTACATTTTTAAAGGGTATAATACCAAAAAGTTTTAATTTAATCTGATAGGTGGTTTCTGCCTCTGATTTCACCGTTACCGGTTCATTCAAATCAATATGCACACTTCCTTTCGGAATATTGGACTGCTTCATACCGTTTACGGTAATAGCCTCCAAATCATCACCTGAAGTATCCTCCGATAAATCACCCGTAATGGGTAAGCCAAACCGGAATACCTGTTCTTCGCCAAGACGAATTTTGATGTTTCCGGGAATTCTTTGATAAATGGTAACAATCCACATTCCGATTAAGACAAGGCAGGTGATAATGAGCGATATCCAAAGAAGCTTTTTATAGGTTTTAACTCTCATTTCATGATTTCCTTTCCTTTGCATGCTCCTGCACATAGTTTAAGAATCAAAAAAGAGTATCCATAATGGATACTCTCTTTTCTACGTTTCTATTGTTATCAATTTTTACTCATCTTAAACAAAAAAATCAGTTTTGTTTCAACTTAAGCGCCTGGTTTTTCATCTCTTTTGCATTTTCAAGCGCTGCCGCAGAAAGTTCGTCTGCACCTAAGAGTCTGGCCAGTTCTTTTTGTTGTCCGCTTTCATCCAGTGCATGTATGGCAGTACTTGTGCTGCTTCCGTCTGTTTCCTTACGAATTTCAAAATGGGTGTCAGACATGGCTGCAATCTGGGGAAGATGGGTAATACAGATTACCTGATGTTCTCCGGAAAGTCTGCTCAATTTCTCTGCTACACGCCAGGCGGTTTTTCCGCTGATTCCGGCATCAATTTCATCAAAAATCAGGGTATCAATTTCATCCTTCCCTGCAATCATAGTCTTGAGGGCCAGCATGATGCGGGAAAGTTCACCGCCGCTTGCCACCTGGGATAAACTCTTCTTTGGCTCTCCCGGATTCGTGGATATCAGAAATTCCACATCGTCAAATCCGTCTTTCGCAGGTTCTTTTCTCTCTTGCCGAACTTCAAAATCCACTGCCAGAAAATTCATATCCTCCAATGCCTTTTTGATGCCAGCAGCAAAGGATACCCCTGCTTTTTCTCTGATTTTCGACAATTTTTCACATTCTGCAAGAAGCCCCGCATTTACCCTTTCATAGGATTCCTTAAGACCTGCCATGTAAGCCTCATAATCTGCAAGTTTTTCCATCTTCTCTGCTATGGATTTCTGATACTTAAGAACCGCTTCTATGCTGCCGCCAAATTTATCCTTTAAGTGATTGATCTCATTCAGGCGGTCTTCCACACGTACCAGTTCCCCTTCATCAAAGGACATATCTTCCATGTAATCAGAGACTTCCCTGTCCAACTCCCCAAGAAGAGCCTCGGCATCCAGAAGTTCACTGTAAAAATTTTCAAGTCTTTCCTCATATTTTGCGATTGTACTCATTTCCCGAAGTGCCCGGTCAATTCTTAGACCGGCACCATCCTCACCGCCACAGGCTTCATGCACAACAGAAAGTGCTTCCGCAATCTTCCTGCCGTTTTTCAGAAATTCATACCGTTCTTCCAGTTGTACATCCTCGTCTGCTTTTAAGGATGCATTTTCGATTTCCTCATATTCAAAAGTAAGCAGATCCAATTCTCTTTTGCGGAATGCCTCGTCCACATTACCGGCTTCCATTTCTTCCGTAATCTGCTTTTTCTTCTCCCAGAGTTTTTCAATTTTTTCTTTATACTGCTCTGCCTCTTTCCCTGCATAAGCATCCAGTAGACTTAAATGCTTTTTTTTCTGCAAGAGAGACTGATGTTCATGCTGTCCATGAATATCGATCAGATATTCCGACAGTTCCTTTAACTGTTTCGCCGTAACCGTTTCTCCGTTAATCCGGCTGATGCTCCTGGTGGAAGAGATTTTTCTGGAAATGGTCAAGGTATCCTCCACGGGGAGTTCCATTTCCTCTAATTTTTCCCTTATCTTGGGTTCTCTTGCATCAAAAGTAAGTTCCACCAATGCCGATTCGGCACCGTTTCTGATAATCTCACTTCCCGTCTTGGCTCCCAATGCGAGATTTACGGAACCTAAAAGGATGGACTTTCCGGCACCGGTTTCACCGGTCAGGATATTTAAGCCTTCTCCAAATTCCACCTCTGTTTCTTCAATCAGAGCAAGATTCTTAACGTGTAAACTATATAACATAGAACTCCTTCTACCTTCTCCTCTGCGTCAACTGTCTACTTCTCCAGCATTCCTTTCAGCTTGTCCATCAGTTCCTTTGTCTCCTCAACGGTCCGGATTGCCATCATAATCGTGTCATCACCGGCAATGGTACCGACTACTTCGCTGAATTTCATATTATCCACAGCTGCCGCAACAGCCATGGCCATACCGGCAACCGTTTTGATTACCAGAATGTTCATCGCCATATCCATGGATACGAAGCCCTCTCTCAGAACACGGATGTACTTATCTCCTAACTGCGTATCATCCTGTGCATAGGCCACGTATTTTTGTTTCCCGTCACCGGCAGAGACCTTGGATAACCGAAGCTCCCTGATATCCCTGGATACGGTAGCCTGGGTTACATCATAGCCGGCCTTCTTAAGAAGCATTGCCAGTTCTTCCTGTGTTTCCACATCCTTAGACCCTATGATTTCTATAATTTTGCCCAGTCTTTCTTTTTTCATAACCCAATTGTCCTTCCCTGAATCAACTGTTTTCGCTCATCTTCCTGTGTAAGGTCTCTAAAAATCCGGCTTTACCGATTTTAATAAAATCCGTTGTAAAATCCGCCTTTACTATCCTTACACTGTCACCTGTTACCAGTTCTTCTGCGTATCCGTCAAAACTCACAACGGCATTCTGAATCTGTCCTTCCCTGCCTGCCGGTATTTCAATTTCCACCACATCATTTTCCGACAGTACGATACTTCTCTGGATCATTGTGTGCGGACAAATCGGTGTTACTACCAAAAGTCTTGCGGAGGGCTCCACAATGGGGCCTCCTGCCGAAAGATTATATCCGGTGGAGCCGGTGGGTGTGGTGATGATAATTCCGTCAGCCTGATAACGATTTAAGAGCTTCCGGTTCACATAGAGGTTAAAAACCATGACCTGTTGTGTTCCCACCCTACGGATTACCACATCATTGAGCGCCCGGTCCGTTATCACCTTTTCTCCGGCCCGTAAAATGGTACCGCCAATCATCATACGGCTCTCCAGTTCATATTCCCCGGCAAGCACTTTGTCAATGGCTTCTTTTGTCTTATCCGGCTCCACCTCTGCCAGATACCCCAGGGTACCAAGATTAATTCCTAAAAGCGGAATATTTTTTCTGCCCTTGATTTCTCTGGCGGCATTTAACATGGTACCGTCCCCGCCAAGAACTAAAATGACATCCGCCTCATCACTTATGTTATCCTCATCCGTAATACGAAGGCTGTATTTTATCTGGCGGCTTTCCAGATATGCCTTTATTTTGTTAGTTACCGCAAGGTCCCTGTCCTTGTGGGGGTTTGTAAAAATACAAAAATGTTTCATTCCTTATCCAGCTCCCCATGGGCTCCGGCAACCACTTCCCCGATTGCCTGCTGCCATTCTTCCCTGTTTGACAATCCACTCTTGTTTTCCACGATTTCCTTTAAGGCATCCTCGGCTTCTTTCTCCGTATAGGATGCTGTAGGAGCCGCCTTGGTTTTATCCATTTCCAGAAATACAAGATATTCAATATTTCCTTCCGGTCCTTTGATTGGAGAATAATCAAGTGCTTTTACCAGAAATCCCAGCATATCCGCATAATCTATAACCTTGCCAATCACTTCTTTATGTACTGCCGGTTCCCGGACAACCCCCTTTTTGCCAACCTTTTCCCGTCCGGCCTCAAACTGCGGCTTAATCAGACAGACCATTTCTCCGCCATCCTTTAAAAGTGCCCTCGCCGGAAGCAAAATTTTGGTAAGGGAAATAAACGAAACATCCACGGAGGCAAAATCCGGTTCCTCTGCAAGATCCCCGGGAACCATGTAACGGAAATTTGTCTTTTCCATACAGACCACCCGTTCATCGTTTCGCAGTTTCCAGTCTAACTGTCCATGGCCCACATCCACGGAATAAACCTTGGATGCACCGTTTTGCAGCATGCAATCCGTAAATCCCCCGGTGGAGGCTCCGATATCCATGCATACCTTATCCTGTAGCTGCAAATCAAAATGGGTCATCGCTTTCTCTAACTTTAAGCCGCCGCGGCTGACATATTTTAATGTAGCGCCCTTAACTTCTATTTTCACTTTATCGGTATCAAACATGGTACCGGCCTTATCTTCTCTCTGACCGTCCACAAATACATTTCCGGACATAATGATCGCCTTTGCCTTTTCCCTCGAAACAGCGTATCCGTTCGATACCAAAATAACATCCAGTCTTTCTTTCATCTTTTAACCCAGTTTATCAAATATTCTTTGTACAATACTTTCCGCATCCATGCCAAGTTCTTTCTTTAATGCTTCCACATTGCCATGTTCCACATACCTGTCCGGAATGGCAATCGGAAGAAACTTTTTGGAATATCCCGCATTCTCCAGATAAGCCATGACATGCTCCCCAAAGCCGCCGGAAAGCACGTTTTCCTCCATGGTAACCAGAAGGTCATGTTCATCCGCTGCTTTTTTTAACATCTCCGTGTCGAAGGGTTTGACAAATCTCACATTGATGATACTGCAGGGAAGTCCGCTTTTATCCAAAATGTCCTTTACCTCTGCCGCAGTCTTCACCATACTTCCCACCGCAATCAGTGCAATACCGCCACCTTCACAGATCCATTCGCTTTTGCCGCATTCTATGGGTGCCCTGAAATCCTTTAGTCCACTGTAGGCCTCCCCTCTCGGATAACGTACCGCAACCGGGCCATCGGATGCCACCGCATACTTCATCATATCGGAAAGCTCCCACTTGTTCTTGGGTGCCAGAACCTGTATGCCGGGAATTCCTGATAAGTAGGACAAATCAAAGATGCCCTGATGGGTTTCTCCGTCCGCTCCCACCAGACCGGCACGATCCACCGCAAAAACTACCGGGAGATTCTGGATACAGACATCATGCAGAATCTGATCATAGGCTCTTTGCAGAAAACTGGAGTATATTGCTACAATGGGCTTGTACCCTCCGGCTGCAAGTCCCGCCGCAAAGGTAACTGCATGTTGTTCTGCAATCCCTACATCAAAAAAACGTTCCGGATACCTATTATGAAAACGCTTAAGTCCCGTTCCGTCCGGCATGGCAGCTGTAATTGCCACCACCTTTTCCTCGCGTTCCCCCAGTTTGCACATAACGGTGGAAAATACATCCGTATAACTGGAAGCCGTTTTCTTTTTGGCAGGTAAACCTGTTTCGATATCAAAAGGATCTGCACCGTGAAATCTCGCAGGATGCCTCTCTGCCGGTTCATATCCTTTCCCCTTTTCCGTAAGAACATGTACAAGAACCGGCCCCTTCACACGCTTTGCTTCCTTCATGACTTTTAGCATTGCCTGAATGTCGTGACCGTTGACAGGTCCTAAGTAGGTGATTCCCATATCCTCAAAAAACATACCAGGGATCACCAGTTGTTTCACACCGCTTTTGATTCTTCTGATTTTATCAATAATCTTACTGCTTCCACTCTTATTTAGGACATTGTAAACGCCTTCCTTTAGTCCCTGGTAACCGTCCGCGGTACGGATTTCATTTAAATACTTGGATAATCCACCTACATTTTCAGCGATAGACATATTATTGTCATTCAGTACGATAATGAAATTGGTTTCTAAATCGGAGGCATTGTTTAGTGCCTCATACGCCATTCCACCGGTCAGGGAACCATCCCCGATGACCGAAACAATTGTTTCCTTTGTCCCGTTTAAGTCTCTGGCCTTTACCAGTCCCAGACCTGCCGAAATGGAAGTGGAACTGTGTCCCGTATTAAAGCAGTCACAGTCACTTTCGTTCCTTTTCGGAAATCCGCTCATACCGTGAAATCCGCGCAGATTATCAAAGCCGTCCATTCTTCCTGTCAGGATCTTGTGGGTATAGGACTGGTGACCCACATCCCAGATAATCTTATCCTCCGGCAAATCCAAGGACAAATGGAGAGCCATGGTAAGCTCTACCACACCCAGATTTGACGCAAGATGTCCCCCCGTGGTACTGATTTTCTGAATCAGGAAATCCCGGATTTCCTCTGCCAGCAAAGGCAGGTCTTCTTTTTCCATTTTCTTTATGTCATTTTCTTTTTTAATTTGTTCCAGAATCATGACAATTGTTTCCTCTTTATTTTTCTCTGCGAATCAGATATCCGGTCAGTTCTTCCAAAAATGTACTGTCTCCGTTCGTTTCTCTCAAAATCTGCAGCGCCTCGTCCGACAATTTCCGCACCATCTCTTTCGATTTCTGAATGCCATGAATACTCACATAGGTCTGCTTATGGTTCTTTTCATCGCTGCCGATGGGTTTCCCCAAAACTTCCTGCTTCCCTTCAATGTCCAGGATATCATCCTGTATCTGAAAAGCAATTCCGATATTGTAAGCACACTTTTTGAGATTCTCAATGGTCCCCTCATCGGCACCGGCCAGAATGGCACCAATCATCATACTGGCCTCAATCAGATCCGCCGTTTTATGTTCATAAATGAAGGTTAATTGCTCCTCCGTAACCTCTTGTGCCTTTTCTGCTTCCACATCCGCCGTCTGTCCGCCAATCATGCCATGAACACCGGCTTTTGCGGCAAGGACTTTCAATGCTTCTGCCACCATCCGATATCGTTCCACCATGGGAACATCCTCACATACACAACTGTCAAAAGCTCCCATTGCCGTTTCAAATGCATAGTTTAAAAGAGCATCTCCGCAAAGAACCGCCATACCGTCCCCATATACCGCCCAGGTTGTCTTTTTCCCTCTGCGGTATTCATCATTATCCATGGCAGGGAGATCATCATGTACCAGAGAATAGGTATGTATCATCTCCATTGCTGCCATAAAGGGTTCCACAATCTTTCCTTTTCCGCCACATAAATGATAGGTTTCCTCCATAAGCATGGGGCGCAGCCTCTTTCCGCCGGCCAAAACACTGTATTCCATGGATTCCAAAAGAACCTTATGGTATCCTTCCTTCCCAGGAAGATATTCTTTTATCAAGTTCTCAATTCGTAATGCCTTTTCTGCAATTCTTTCTTCAATGGATAATGCCTGTTCTGTCATACCTTCTCCTATATTGTCCTTAGTTTGTATCCGGGTTGTATCCTGCCCTGCAAAAATACTTAAAACTCTTCCAATTCACCCTTTGCATTGATTACAAGGACCTGCTTCTCCACCCTGTCTATTTCTTCGTTGCATTCCTTCAGAAGTTCCATTCCTTCTTTGTATATGCGGAAAGACTCTTCTAAGGTAATGTCCTCCTGTTCCATTTTCTTCACTGTATCATCCAATTTAGCAAATTTCTCTTCTAATGTCACGTTCTCCTGCCTTTCCGCCGCGTCTTTCCGGCAAGGGGGTTTTCTTACTTACCACTGCTTCGATGGTTCCGTCCGTTACGTGAATAGTGAGTGCATTTCCGGGCTTTACCTGTCCCGTACTCTTCACTGCCTTTCCGTCCATTTCCACATAAGAATAACCCTGACTTAATTTATTCAGTGGGGAAATCCCCTTAAACTGCTCTAATAAAACCTGCAAACGGGTTTTCCGCATTGTAAGGATTTCCCGGATTCTGTGTTCCATTCTTTCTTCCTGGCGAAGAAGGGTGGTCTTTCTTTCCCTGAGGATATGAAGCGGATTTTTATTTTCCAGATTCAGCCGCAAACGTTCCGCATATTCCCTCTTTATCCGAATCTGATTCCTCATCTGCCGGCTCAATAATTCTTCATACTTTCTCAGGTTCTCTTCTACCTGAAAATAATCATAAACGGAAAGCTCCGCCGCTGCAGAAGGTGTGGGTGCCCGCAAATCCGAAACAAAATCCGCAATTGTCGTATCCGTTTCATGACCGACTGCGGAAATGACAGGAATTTCACAGTCAAAAATGGCCTGTGCCACTACCTCCTCATTGAACGCCCAAAGATCCTCTAAGGCCCCCCCGCCACGTCCCACAATGATAACATCCACATCCTGTCTCTCCATGGCACGTATTCCGTTTACGATACTTGCCGGAGCCGCTTCCCCCTGCACAATGGCAGGATATAAAATGATACGGATAAAGGGATTTCTCCTGGTTGCCACATTGATAATATCCCGGACAGCCGCTCCTGTGGGTGCCGTTACCACCCCAAGGGTTTTTATATACTTTGGAACGGGTCGTTTGTACTCTGCCGCAAACATGCCCCGTTCCTCCAATTCTCTTTTTAATTCCTCAAATTTTTCATACAGACCCCCGATACCGTCCTGTACAATCTTCCGGGCATACATCTGGTACTTCCCGTCCCGCTCGTAGACATCCACGGTACCGCTTACCACCACCTGCATTCCCTCTTTCAGGGTAAATGTAAGCCCATTACGATTGCCTGCAAACATGACGCATGCCATGGTACCCTTCGGGTCCTTTAACGTAAAATAAATATGTCCAGAGGAATGATATTTGCAGTTACTCACCTCGCCTCTTACGGACAAAGCCTGCAACATAAAATCCTGCGTGAACATATTTTTAATATAAGCATTTACTTGTGTTACCGTATATATGTTTTGAATCTTAATCACCGAGCCCTATACAAATTTTGCAAGAATTGCATTTACAAATGCTCCTGACCCATCCTGGCCGAATTTCTTTGCAATCTCCACTGCCTCATTGATGGCCACACTGGCGGGAACATCCTCGTCCTTCAGAATCTCATAAGCAGCCAGTCTTAAAATGGTCAGTTCCACCTTACCCATACGGCTGATATCCCAGTTCTCTGATTTCTCATTCAGTGCCTTATCCAGTTCCGGAAGACATTCCATAATCCTGTTATACTTGTCCTTAATATAGGTGGTATCCTTTTCCGTCCATTTTACCGCTTCATCTTCATAATTATCGGTTTCAAAAAACATCTGAAGCTGCGTGGGCATTTCGGAAGGATCATTGAATTCCACGCGGAATAACAAAAGGAATATCTGCTCTCTTAATTCTCTTCTTCCCATAGTATACTGTCCAATCCTACTTATTCTTTACCATCTTCACTGCAGCAACCCGCACATTCACATCGGTTACTTCCAATCCTGTCATATTTTCGATGGCGGATTTCACCTTTTCCTGCACTTTTCTGCAGGTTACGGGAATGTTGTAGCCGTATTCAATATTTACAAAAACATCCACTGCCACACGTTTTTCAAAAATGTCTACTTTGGCGCCTTTAATCGCACTCTTTATGCCAACCTTTCCCATTAATTCGGTTGCCATATTTTCTGCACACGCTTCCACGCCTTCCACTTCATGAACCGCAAGGCTGGCAATCATGGAAACCACGTCATCGGCAATCTGTACTGCGCCAATATTTTCATCATCCTGTAATACATAAGTATTTTTTTCTTCCATCCTAAAATACCTCCAATTCTAAACTGCTTATACAATTATAGCACATGCCCTATTCATTCACAAGCCAAAAAGTCAGGGAATACTTACGGTCATCCGTGGAATACGCCACTTTTTTCTCATTACCGCTCAAATAGGAAAAAATCTTTTGCTTGCCAATCAACTCCTGATAAAATGTCTGATAGGTCCCAAGGTCAGCACATTTCATGCCGATTTCCTTTTTGTTCAAATCCTTTTGCTTTTGGATGTAAGCCTTTAGAGTATCCTCATCATATTCCGTGAAGTAAGCTCCCTCCATGACATAATAATTAGCCGACTTTGCTTTACAGTCCGGCAACGGCACCGGACTGTCCAGTTTATGTGTCAGTTCAATGGTGTCCGTATCCACACACAGATACTCATAATTGATGGCAGGAAGATAACTCACTTCTTCTCCTGTCGCTTCCGACTGGTAGGAAGCATCTCCCCAGGTTGCATCCACATAATAATATTCCCCGTCTATCTTCACCAGATTTAACGCATGTCCTTCCCCATTATAAACGGTTCCGGTTACCAAGGTCGAATCCACACCGCATAAAAGCAGCAGATACTGCACCGTTTTGGCATATCCCTGACACACCGATTTGCCGTGTAACAGCACGGAGCAGATATTCTGATTATCCACGGAATCTCTTTCATACGTGGTATGCCGGATTACATATTCGTATACGAACCGGACCTTTTCATAATCCGTCGCATCTTCTTTTAAATCCGCCAGAATATAATTCGCCCTGCTTTTTAATTTGGCTTCCGTGACATTCTTGGTATCCCGGTCCATCGTATAATTTCCCGAATACGTAATTTTAATAACTTTGCCGCCTCTGGAATAATGCGCATAGGTATAACCGTCCACATAGAAAATTTCCGGATGGTCTCCCATCACGCACTGAAAAATCCGCTCCAGCCCGTCTATGCCAATGTCCGCAATATTTCCCGGATACAATTCCCTGTCCGTTTCCATATTTTTAAGCGTCAGGTAGATATCCTCATACCAGATTCTTTCTTTTGCCGTCAACATACTATAATAGTACCAGGAGGAAGTATCTTCCGCCTGCATCTGGCGCTTACGCTCAGACGCACTGTAATGGTTAGCTGCTTCATCCCCCGGCAGAGCACATGCCCCGGGGAAACTACCTGCCAGAATACAGACTGTCAGGAAAACACACAATCTAATCAAAGATTTTACTTTAACCACAATATCCTCACTTAATCATTAATTTCGGCCGAATTCGGAAAGAATGAGTCCCTCGTTTCTCTCCAGGGTCATGCCAACGCTCCAGGAATTTACGAATAAAAGCAACGGGTTCCCCTTTAAATCCTGAATTTTTTTCATGTCAGAGGTTCCTGTCAGTTTCTTCATGTCAATATCCTTATTCTCAATCCAGCGGATATGCTCATAGGGAAGCGGCTCCAGGCGGATTTCCACATTGTACTCATTATTCAGACGATATTTCAGAACATCAAACTGCAATACGCCGACCACCCCTACGATAACCTCTTCCAGACCGGTATTGAATTCCTGGAATATCTGAATGGCACCTTCCTGTGCAATCTGCGTAACGCCTTTGATAAACTGCTTTCGCTTCATGGTATCCACCTGGCGCACTCTTGCGAAATGCTCCGGAGCGAAGGTAGGAATTCCCTCGTACTGGATCTTTTGTTTCGGCATGCAGAGAGTATCTCCGATAGAAAAGATTCCGGGATCAAAAACGCCGATAATATCCCCCGCATAGGCCTCGTTTAAAATCTTACGCTCGTCCGCCATAATCTGCTGGGGCTGGGAAAGGCGCATAACCTTGTCCCCCTGTACATGGCGTACTTCCATGCTGGCATCGAATTTGCCGGAACAGATTCTCATAAATGCCACACGGTCTCTGTGTGCTTTGTTCATATTCGCCTGAATCTTAAAAACAAATGCCGAAAATTCATTCTCCACAGGATCAATCATCCCCACATCTGCTTTTCTTGCAAGAGGTGTGGTGGTCATCTGTAAAAAGTGCTGCAGGAAATCTTCCACGCCAAAATTGGTAAGGGCCGAACCGAAAAATACCGGTGTCAAATCCCCGCTTCGTACCTCCTCCAGATTAAACTCCGCACTTGCTCCGTCCAGAAGTTCAATCTCATCCGTAAGCTTCCCATAAGCTTCCTCGCCGATGATGGAAATCAGTTTTTCACTGTCATCCAGGGAAACTGCCGTAGTTTCTCCTTCTTTGGTACCTTTTTCGGTATCGGAATACAGGAAAACCGAATTCTTTTCCCTGTCATAAACTCCCTTAAAACCTTTACCGCTGCCAATGGGCCAGTTCACGGGGCAGGTTGCAATCCCAAGCTCCTTTTCTATTTCATCCAAAAGTTCAAAAGTGTCGTTGGCATCCCGGTCCATTTTATTAATAAAAGTAAAAATCGGAATTTTACGCATGACACAGACCTTGAATAGTTTTCTGGTCTGTGCCTCCACACCCTTGGATGCGTCAATCACCATGACTGCGGAATCTGCTGCCATAAGCGTACGATAGGTATCTTCCGAGAAGTCCTGATGTCCCGGTGTATCCAGAATATTGATACAGAATCCGTCGTATTCAAACTGTAAAACGGAAGATGTTACAGAAATACCTCTCTCCTTTTCAATTTCCATCCAGTCCGAAACAGCATGTCTCGCCGTTGCCTTTCCCTTTACGCTACCTGCCAGATTGATGGCACCACCGTATAAAAGGAACTTTTCCGTCAATGTAGTCTTACCTGCATCGGGATGCGAGATAATCGCAAAGGTTCGTCTTCTGTTTATTTCACTTGCATAATTTTCTGCCACTATGATTTCCTCCAAACTAAAACATTGCCTCGCCGTCAAAGTCCGGCACAATATTGAAATATTTTAACACAGTTGCGGCAATATCTGCAAATGTTTTTCTTGTTCCCAGATTACCGGGTGTTACCTTTTTGCCATACATAAGTAAGGGGGTATATTCTCTGGAGTGATCCGTGGAGACCGTATATCCCGGATCGCAGCCGTGATCGGCGGTAATCATCAGGATGTCATCCTCCCGCATTTTGCCCATAATTTCCGGAAGTTTCGCATCAAATTCGGTCAGGGCCCTTGCATAACCGTCCACATCATTTCTGTGACCGTAGAGCATATCATAATCCACTAAATTAATAAAGCAGAGGCCCTCAAAATCTTTGTCCAGGTACTCCAGGGTCCTTGCAATTCCCTCCGCATTTCCGGAGGTATAAACATGCTCCGTAATGCCGCAGCCGGCAAAGATATCATAAATCTTTCCCACTGCCAGAACCTCTTTTCCTGCTTCCTTTAAGTAATCCAACATGGTCTTTTCCGGAGGTGTCAGGGAATAATCATGCCGTCTGCTTGTGCGGGTATAATTACCGCTATTTCCGATAAAAGGACGGGCAATGACACGGCCCACTCCATGCTTTCCGGTCAGTATTTTTCTTGCCATTTTGCAGTATTCGTATAACTGCTCCACGGGTACCACATCCTCATGCGCCGCAATCTGGAAAACACTGTCTGCTGAAGTATAGACTATCAGGCTGCCGGTCTTTACATGTTCGTCGCCGAATTTCTTAATAACCTCGGTGCCGGAATAGGGCATATTGCAAAGCACATCCCTTCCGGTCATATCCCGAAAAGGCTGTAAGACCTCTTCCGGGAATCCATTCGGATAAGTGGGCAGCGGGTCCGGTGATTTTACACCTGCGATCTCCCAGTGTCCAATGGTAGTATCCTTTCCCATGGATGCCTCCGTCATGCGTGCTACACGTGCCATAATCTGATTCTCTCTTTTTCCGGCAGTCACCCCATCTATATTAAAAAGTCCCAGTTTTCCCATGTTAGGCATGGAAAAATAAGGACTTTTTGCACAGGTTAAAAGGGTATTGGTACCCACATCTCCAAACTGATCCGCATCCGGCATTTCGCCGATTCCGAAGCTATCCAGTACAATTAAAAATACTCGTTTCATCTTCCTTCGTCCTTTCTCAAAAAAACGATATGTTTCTTGCTTTATATGCAGTTATTTTACCATATTCTGCATTACTGTACAACTGTGCTGATAATGATATTTTCCGAGGAAACTCCTGTCTTTCTCCTTACAATATCCTCAATCTGGGCGCGTTTGTCATCGGGAAGTTCTGCCATGTTCACAACCACATCCACCCCGGTCTCACTGATACTGACCACAACACCGTCAAACCCTTTTGCTTCCAGTAAGATTTCAGCAGCCAGCTCCTTCTCCGCAATGTCCGTCATCTTCACCATATTATCCACGGCGCTCTGTTTCTGTTCATCACTTAAGGTAGAACTGTTGATAATTTCAAGCAGGGTTGCTTTATTTTTTGCACGTACCTGCTCTTTTAACAGTTTGGCCTCGGAAAGTACATTGACATTTGTTGTACCTGTAAATACCGCTTCACCCGGAGTTTCTCCCGGTGTGGGTGTTTCCATACCTGTTATATCGGCACTTTCTCCCAAAACGTCCGTATCCGTCCCCAGCATATCCGCATCTGCGTCCAGACTATCTATTTGAATCAGTCCGTCCGAATCCACTTTTTCATCCGTAATATCAAGCAGGCTGTCTAATGTGTATTCATCATTGACCTGCCCCTCTGCATTGGTTTTTATGTAATCTTCATTTGGCAATTTCTTCCCTGAAAACTGCAGGTATCCTGCCACTGCAATCATTATGGCCAGAGCGGTTATCATCAGTTGGTTTTTCTTAAATAGGTTTTTCACATTCATTCCCCCACTTTTATTTGAGATTTGATATCCTGTTTCATTATATTAGTCCACATTCATTTTTATGACCTTAACCTTATGTGCTTCTACACCCAGTAAAACCTGTGCCGCTTCCGACAGATTTTTATTCACTGTTCCGTTCCCTGCACCCTCTGCCACAATCAAAACCCCTTCCACCTTCGGTGCCATGGTCTTTTTTACATAGGGCTCGGAATCACTTCCCCGGTTGGTATAAACCGTACTTTCTTTATATTCATAACTGTGCACGGTTTTGCTGGTTCCATCCCCCTCTTCCGAAGTCTGGTTTCGGGAAGACGGATAATCCTTTTCCACCACCAGTTCTTCGCTGGAGGAAAGGGTAATCATAACCTTTACCGCCCCCGCCTTATCTGTTTTGGAAAGAATGGCCTCCAGGCGTTTTTCCAGTTCTCCGGTATCTCCCATAAGCTTAGTACTTCCCACATTCTCCGTACTGCTTTCCATATTCCTGCCCTGCAAAGCAGTACTCCCCTTGTTGTTTTTTGCATCCTGCTCGTTATCTTTCTTTCCGTCATCCACCGGTATGGCGATTACCATGAGCAAAATACCGGCAAGTACAAGTATCAGCATATTATTCTTATTTTTGAAAAAATCTCTGACCTTAGGGAGCATTTTCTTCACCCTCGCTTTCCTGTCTCTTCATTTCCTCATAGACAAAGTATGCCATATCATTGAATCGTTCCTCCGCCCTATCCGCGGTCTGCCCTGCCATTCTTAAGTCTTCCTTAAATTCCGCACTGTAAAGACTCAGGTCCTCATAAAAATTGTCCCGGATTTCTTCCTGAAAGAAAGACAAAACCGGCACCACAAAGCTTGCAAGCACCATAATTTCCAGCAGAAAACGTAAATACTTCCCATATTTTTCGGTAGGCTTAAATTGCAGCACCATCTGCCCGCAAAGCATAAATATAGCCAGTTGCTTTATTGTATTCAGCAAATATTCCCCCATATCCGCTCCCCTTTTTCATTCTAAAATCCCCTGTTTGTGGTAAAAGCAGCCACCGATACGGTTATCATAAACATAAGCGAAGACAAGCCCACGGTGCGAAAAAGCAAATTGCTCCCGTTCCCCACATTGTCTGTGCAGCGGATAATCCTTTTGTCACTGACAATACTCAGTATGGCTGCCGCGGTACGAATCAAAAGGCCCGTAAAGAGGATTTTGACCATGGGCAGAACCGTTACCAGAATCAGAAACAGCAAAAGCAAAAAGCCAATACTGTTTTTAATCACCACAGAAGAAGCTAATACCACATCCACCACACCATCCGCCACATCCCCGACTCCGGGTACCGCCGAAATGGCTTTTTTCAGTACACCCGACTTTGCGGCATCTAAGGAAGGTGTTATCATGGATTGCATGGCAGATAAACCGGCAACCACGGAAAAACATGCCTTTTGAAGAAAGCGTATGATCTTTTCCAAACCGCTAATCATCAGATTCAGTCTTTCCTCCGACCAAAGCCCGCTTACTAAAACCAGAAGAACATAAATTTTAATCAGTGGCAAAATCAGCAGGAACAGGATATGTTCTACGAGATAAATGGTAAAGACCACCACCTCGTATCCGCATTTTGCCGTTATGGATCCGGCAGAAAGTCCTACCGACAAAAAATAGGCCGGCACAAATGCCCGGATAAAGGAAACAATGTTTTCCAGTGCCCGGCCTGCCGTATCCACGGTACTGCCAAAGCACCGAAAAAGGATTGCAGAAATACACAAATAGGAAAAATAGAATCCGATATCCGCTACTTCATGCTCGTCAAAAACCTTTATGAAATTGCTGATTAATACGGCTCCGATGCCGAATACCAAAAGCCACAGAAAGGTGTTTTTCTGGGAAGCCAGTTCATTTGAAATTCCGGTCCAAAGGCCGCCAAATACGTCTTTCATGGCTCCGAATATATTACCGGAAAGAATTTTATAAAACACCTCATCCATATCTATCCGGTACTCGGGAAATAAAGAACAGATGGAGTTCTCCAACTCGTCCATTCCGTATTCCTGCCAGATTTTTTCAAAATCCAATGTCAAATCCACAGTTAAGCACCTTTATACAAATTCTTTAATCTGGGCAATTACCGTCATAAAAACAGGGATTCCCGCAGCAAGCACGGAAATCTTTCCGATAATTTCAATTTGTGCCGCCACAGCCGAAAAGCCTGCATCCTTGCATACCCCGGAAGAAAACTCACAGACATAAGTGATCCCTACCACCTTAAGCAGGGTGGACAGGTATACTCCGTTATCTCCCATGAGGTCCTGCAACAGCAGCATTTTATCCCAAACAACACTTAGGACTTTGAATCCATACCCAAATAATAAAAGAGCCAGCCCTATCCCGATATACGTAGAATATTCCGGTTTGCTTTGCTTAAACAAAACTGCCGCAAGGGTACCCAGAATTCCAATCACTCCGATTTTTACAATTTCCGCCATGCCTTTTACCTCTCCGCATTACCCAAAGGAAAACAATGCCTGTACCATGGTAAACATGTCGTAGATATACGGTACAATCCAGGTAATGACTAAAATCAATCCTGCAAGACTCACCAAAAAAGCCTGTTCCTCCCGTCCGCTGTGTTTTAACACCTGACTTAAAATGGAAACCAGTATGCCAACCGCTGCAATTTTGAATATCAGTCCTACACTCATGTTTCTCTTCCTTCCGCTTTCTTAATCCATGCCCCTTATATCAGTACGATTGTAAGAAATAATCCGCCCATTCCCCCAAGACACAGGGAAAGTTTCCCTTGCTTTTCTGCATTTTCTTCCCTCTTTTTAATAAAGGTTGCCAGCCTGTCCCGACTTTGTTCCATGGCTCTGACCTGCATCATTAAATCCATAATTCCTTCATTTCCGGTAAAATCCAGGAACGGTGCAATTTCCTCCTTCTTTACCGGAAAATCCTTTAAGTACCGTTCCATTTCTTCCTTCCAGATAGCGGAAAATGTGCACTCTTCCTCTTCCTTTAACCGCCCTGCTACACCACACAGAGCTTCCCTGCCAGGGCCCTGTATTTTGTCTGCCACACAGTTTAAACACTCATGCAAGGTTGCCTTTCCATAAGATATTTCACTGATAAATAACTCCAGAATCCGCTTTAGCTGATAGAGTATCCTTGTGCCCTCCTCATATTGTTGTTTGTAAAAGATTCCCAGGCCGATACTTCCGGTAAAAATGAAAATTATTCCGATGATTCGTAGCATATTTCAAAATTCCTCCCATAAACTGCCTTCACCCCGGGACCGGACGCAAACTTTTTTAATACCAGATAACGGGAAAACAAGCCCATATCCAACACTTCTCTTAAGTATGGTTTTTTCCTTAAATCCTCCACATCCTCTCCATGGATGGTGGCCAGAAGTCCGGCTCCGCAGGCAGATGCTTTTCTTAAGGCTTGTACGTCCTCTACGCCGCCCAATTCATCGATGGCAATCATGGAGGGGGCCATGGACCTTAAAAGCATCATCATGCCATACACCTTCGGGCATGCATCCAATACATCCGTCCGTATGCCCACATCATTTTGTGCAATTCCCCGGTAACAACCTGCAATTTCCGAACGTTCGTCCACTACGCCAACGCAGATTCCTTTCCCATAAGCATTTCCGTCAGACACCTGTCGCACTATGTCCCGAAGCATGGTGGTCTTGCCTGCCCCCGGAGGCGAAATCAAAAGCGTATTTTTCACTCTTCCGTTTTCATACAGATACGGAAGCACCTTGTCCGCCACCCCTTTTATCTCATGGGAAATCCGGATATTCATACCGTTTATGTATTTCATGGTCCTTACACTCCCGTCTTCATTTTGTACAATCTGCCCGGTAAGTCCCACCCTGTGTCCTCCCGGAATACTGATATATCCCTGCTTTAATTCGTCCTCATAGGCAAAAAGGGAATCCTTACACAGTCTTTGCAGATTCTCCTTGAGAGTACGTTCCTCCACCATGTATGCCTCTTTCCGATTGGTGGTAAGAATCCCCTCCTTTGTTACGAAGGCTTCCCCTGCATGTCTCTTTACAAGCAGTGGTTTTCCGATTCGCAGGCGTATTTCCTCCAGTTCCCCTTCTCTCCTTAAAACCGGTATGAGAACATTCTTTATCTCTCCTGCCAAAAACATACTGATTGAATCCGTCATTTATGTTCCACCTCTCTTAAATATATGTCTGTTTGTCCCATATATGACTGCCAATATTTTGGATTACAATTTGTTTTTGGGCATAACAAAAGCATGGACCTTCGTTCTATAACCGAAAGTCCATGCTCCTTATTTTTCTATTCATTTTCCCAGTTCTGCCAGTTTTTCCAGGATTCATCGTAGTCTATGCGATAACATCCCATACCTGCCACTTCTCCGTTCTCACGAAAGAATACCGAAAATAGTGCTACCTTTCCATAATCCTCATAAGCCGCCTCACAAAACCAGACATCCCTCACCTGAGAAGCCTCTAAGGGTTCCCATTTTCCGTCCTTTTGTGCAAAAGCAATATCCAGCCAGACCGCTCCGACATTGCCCATTCCATAGATGTCTGCCGGCGTCTGATTATGAAAGTCAAGCATTTTCGTGCCGTTTTCCGTATCCACCATTTCCCATGCGCCATAGGCATCCCCTACCCCATAAATCTCTTTATAGGTCTCAAAATCGTCTCCGATTTTTAATCCCCGTGCCGTTTCCATGGAGTTTTCGAGTACCTGATAGCCCTCTGATTCATGGGGCATAACAAGGCTCTGACCGGGATATACAATCAAAGTTGCCTTTTCCGGCACTGTATACTCTTCCTCATTTGTACGAAAGACAAAATCGTCATCGGTCCAGACAGGTTTTTCTACCTTTTGGCCGCATCCGGTCATACTGACAACCAGTATGACCGAAAGCAGAACTGTTTTCCATTTATTCATAAACTTAATCCCTGTGTTACTGCCACATCTTACGCCTGAGCAACATCCTTCATGGAGAAGCTGATTCTTCCCATCTTGTCTTTGCCGAGGCAGACTACAGTAACCATATCTCCGAGCGTCAGCACGTCCTCAACATGGTTGATTCTTTCCTTGGCAATCTTGGAAATATGAACCATACCCTCTTTTCCGGGTGCAAACTCGATGAACGCACCAAATTCCTTGATGCTGACTACTTTACCTTTGAAAATCTGGCCTTCTTCAAAATCGGTTACGATGATTTTAATCATTTCAACAGCCTTATCCATCATCGCTCTGTCGGTACCGCATACGCTGACCTTGCCTTCATCGGTAATGTCAATCTTAACGCCTGTGCGGGCAATAATCTCATTAATGGTCTTTCCTCTCTGTCCAACCACTTCCCCAATCTTTTCCGGATCAATCTGGAGGGAAATAATCTTAGGAGCATATTTGCCAACTTCTGCTCTGGGAGCTGCAATAGCAGGCTTCATACAGTTATCCATAATAAAGAGTCTTGCTTCACGGCAGCGTGCAATCGCACCTTCCACGATAGGTCTGGTAAGACCATGAATCTTAATATCCATCTGGATGGCAGTAATGCCTTCCGTTGTACCGGTTACCTTAAAGTCCATATCACCGAAGAAGTCCTCAAGACCCTGGATATCGGTAAGAAGTACAAATTCATCATCCGTCTCTCCGGTTACAAGACCACAGGAAATACCTGCTACCATCTTTTTGATGGGAACACCTGCAGCCATTAAAGACATGCAGGAAGCACAGGTGGATGCCATGGAGGTAGAACCGTTGCTTTCGAAAGTTTCGGATACGGTACGGATTGCATAAGGGAATTCCTCCTCAGAAGGAAGTACCGGAATCAGTGCTCTTTCTGCCAACGCACCATGACCGATTTCTCTACGTCCCGGACCTCTGGAAACCTTGGTCTCGCCTACGGAGTAGGAAGGGAAATTGTAATGGTGCATATATCTCTTTGCGGTTTCGTTTTCATCAAGACCGTCCACCTTCTGTGCCTCGGACAAAGGAGCCAGGGTACATACATTACAGATCTGGGTCTGTCCACGGGTAAACATAGCAGAACCATGTACACGGGGAATAATATCCACTTCTGCTGCAAGAGGACGAATCTGGGTAATTTCACGACCATCGGGACGCTTGTGATCCTTTAAGATCATCTTACGAACTGTCTTCTTCTGATACTGGTAAACAGCCTCTCCAAGTAAAGCAAGCCATTCTTCATTGTCTGCAAATGCTTCTTCTAACTTTGCAGTAACGTTTTTAATATTTTCTTCTCTGGTCTGCTTGTCATCGGTGAATACTGCGACTTCCATTTCCTCAGGAGTTACAATTTTCTTCATCTCTTCAAACAGTTCAGCCGGAATTGCACAACTTGTGTATTCATGCTTGGGCTTACCAACCTCTGCTACAATCTTTTCGATAAAAGCAATAATGGTCTGGTTGATTTCATGTGCCTTGTAAATTGCATCAATCATGGTTGCTTCGGGAATTTCATTGGCACCTGCTTCAATCATGATAACCTTTTCCTTTGTGGATGCTACGGTAAGATTCAAATCTCCGTTCTTCCACTGTTCCTGGGAAGGATTCACAATCAGTTCACCATCCACCATACCCATCTGGGTCATGGCACAGGGACCGTCAAAGGGAATGTCGGAAATGCAGGTTGCGATTGCAGCACCTAACATAGCAACCAATTCAGGACGGCATTCAGGGTCCACACTCATAACCATGTTGTTCAGGGTAACGTCATTGCGGTAATCCTTGGGGAAAAGAGGACGCATAGGTCTGTCAATTACGCGGCTGGTAAGGATTGCGTTTTCACTTGCCTTACCTTCTCTTTTGTTAAATCCTCCGGGGATTTTACCTACTGCATATAATTTTTCTTCATATTCAACGCTCAGAGGGAAGAAATCAATCCCGTCTCTGGGCTTATCTGATGCGGTTGCACAGGATAATACCGTAGTATCACCGTAATGCATAAATGCGCATCCGTTTGCCTGTTTGCCGACTCTGCCGATATCCACGCTTAAAGTCCGGCCTGCAAGTTCCATGGAAAATGTCTTGTACATACTTATCTCCTTATGTGTATTTTTCCGCTTTGCGGAAGTGGCTTTGGGTAAACACCGAAACTACTGAAAAAAAGGCTTTTCAAAACCTGCTTTTCAGCGGTCTCGGAGTGTGAACTTACCCAAAGAGTTTACGGGTTACATACGCAGGAAAAGCGGAAGCTGTCAAATCGGACAACCTCCGCCTTCTACGCTTCGCAAAAATTACTTTCTGATTCCCAGTTTTGCAATGATTGCACGATATCTTTCGATATCTTTTCTCTTTAAGTAGTCAAGAAGACCACGTCTCTGACCAACCATCTTTAACAGACCTCTGTTAGAATGGAAATCCTTGGGGTTCTGCTTCATATGCTCGGTTAACTCTTTGATTCTTTCTGTCAGTACTGCGATCTGTACTTCAGGTGAACCGGTATCACCGGGCTTTGTAGCATACTCGTTAATGATTGCTGTTTTCTTTTCTTTGGAAATCATGGTTTGTCCTCCTTTTATTTTCTTCACTGCTTTCTGCAGCAAAGTTCTTATCGCCGGATACAGAGGAATGGTCGGAGTGTCCAAAACCCGTGCATCGGCTAAACCATACTTAGTTACAATAGCACAATTGCCATAGTTTGTAAACTAAAATTTGCAATAAATTCTGAGCAAATTACTTTATGGGCCACAACTTAATCCTGTGCATATTTTTCTGCCTGGGATGCAATGAGTGCTGCATCATCAAAATAATTGATTTTCATGGCTGCTTTTACATCTGCCATGGTCTTAGCTGCCTCTTGCCTTGCCACCTCACTGCCCTTCTTTAAGATTTCATAGATGTCCGGAATCTGCTTCTCCAGTTCCTTTCTGCGGTTCCGGATAGGTTCCAATTCTTCCTGCATCACATTGTTTAAGAATTTCTTGACCTTTACATCACCCAGACCGCCTCTCTGATAATGAGCCTTCAGTTCATCTAGGTTTGCATACTCCGGCAGATATCTGCCAAAATGCTCTTCCTTACAGAAGGCATCCAGATAAGTAAATACCGTATTGCCCTCTAAGGAGCCGGGATCGGTAATCTTTAAATGATTCGGGTCGGTAAACATGCTCATGACCTTGGTGCGTACCTCGTCCGCGGAATCGGAAAGATAGATACAGTTTCCTAAAGATTTGCTCATCTTGGCTTTTCCATCAATACCCGGCAGACGACAGCAAGCTTGCGTTTGCGGAATCAATGCTTCCGGTTCCACAAGGGTATCCCCATATACGGAGTTGAATTTGCGGACAATTTCCCTGCACTGCTCAATCATAGGAAGCTGATCTTCCCCGACCGGTACCGTAGTCGCCTTAAATGCGGTAATATCGGCCGCCTGACTGATGGGATAGGTAAAGAATCCCACCGGAATACTGGTTTCAAAATTTCTCATCTGGATTTCCGCTTTTACGGTAGGGTTTCTCTGCAGTCTGGAAACCGTAACCAGATTCATGTAATAGAAAGAAAGTTCGGTCAGTTCCTGAATCTGGGACTGAATGAACAAAGTGGACTTATTAGGATCCAATCCGCAGGAAAGATAATCCAGTGCCACTTCAATAATATTCTGTCTGATTTTTTCCGGATTGTCTGCATTGTCGGTGAGTGCCTGTGCATCCGCAATCATAATAAAGATTTTATCGTATTCACCGGAATTCTGCAGTTCCACTCTTCTTCTCAAAGAACCCACATAATGCCCTACATGAAGTTTTCCGGTAGGACGGTCACCGGTCAAAATAATTTTACTCATGAAAAATAAATCTCCTTACCCTGTACTTTGGTGAAAACCACCCATGTCTAACTATACTACCCTTTCCTGCAAACCGTCAAGTCAGTTTCGGGAAATGGTCTTGCCTATCTGTGGGGAAATAGTCTTGCCTATCCGGCAAACATAATACCCTCAAACAATTCCTCAATATCCACTCCGTCTATGGTCTGGGGCCATTCCTCCCAGACAACATAGACCCTTACTCTTTTATCTAAAGCTTCCAGATCCACAAATGTGTCCCCATCCGTTGCACATACCCTGACAGCGGTACCGGCGGCAATGGTAAACTTTGCTCCGGTCTCCCTACCGGTCTCATCCACTAACATACCGGTCACCTCTTTCTTGGTCTTAAGCTCTGCAAATTGCGGATATCCGGCATAATCTGTGCGATAGAGCTTCTCATCCGAAACCGGCATACCATCCGAACCGACATGATAAGTCTTATACGCACTGTAGGTACTAAAGATGCTCATCCGGCTTTCCAGTACAAATTCTTCCGGATTGGTAAATTCTATCATGGCATACTCTAAATTATCCGCATCCATACACACCGACCCGAAACCTACATTAAGCAATTCTCCAAGGTAAACCGGAAGCTGACCGTTCATATCATATACTTCCATGCTTCTAAAATCATTTTCCCGGATTAACTGCACATAAAGGAAGAATTTGTCTTCTTTGGTATGTACCATCCAATAGTCGAGTCCGTATGCGTATACATCTCTTTCGATTGTATTATCATTGATACTGATTTTCATCTTCTCAATGTCACCATATTCATTTTCTATCGGGAACACAGAAAAGGTATCTATTTTCCCATCCTTGTTCAAATCACAGGAAGAATGTGCTACATAACTATCCGGAATCTCCGTATAATAGGAGTTAAACAAATCCGGATATTCTACAAAACTAAAGTTTACCTCAATCAGACCATCCGCATAGGAGGCAACTTCATAAGGATTAAAATAGAATGAAACGCCGGAATAATCAATGGACCAGGCAAGAGTCGTATCCGTTTCATCAAAAGATTCCGCCAGATACTCTTTTGTATTCTCCCAGAATCCCGTATCCGGATTTTCTGAAACCAGTTTTTCGTAAAGGATTTCGGGAAAGCTTTTTACATCCTTTACCACATCTGAAATTTTCAGTTCCTGACCACTCACGGAATCCACATTAAAACCGGAGTAAGAATAATAACCATGGGCACCGCCGCCGTAATCGTAACTAAAATTTCCAATACATACTACACGGTTATCGCAGCGCAGGACATCCGCTCTGTGCTCTAACGTAAAAGGACCGTAAAAATATTCCGGATTTGACTGATACACCTCTTTGGCCATTTCGGAATATTCCTCAAAGGCACTCGTCATGGAATCCTTAATTTCTGCATTACGCGCCTTTAAGGTATCCTCTAAATTCTCAAATTCCGCAGCCGATCCTTCCCCCACATAAATCAGGTCATATTCCACCTCTGCAAGACTTATATCTTCCCAATAAGAGTCATAGAAATCCTGTTTGTAAATTTCAATGGGATAAACCGGATTCTTTACGCTTTCCGGCTCTTTTTGGTCGTCTCCGGCATCCTTGCTTTCATCCGGATTTTTATCGTTTCCCTTTTCCCCATCCTTGTCAGGGTCCCTATCCTCTTTTTCTTCTGTTTCCTGTTCCACTGTTTTATCAGTCTTATTTGCAGGGCCGCAGGCTGTCGTCCCAAATAGCAGGGCAGAAACCGTCATACAGGCCAAAAGCATTTTAAGCATTCTCTTTTTCATCTTGCTCGTTCGTTCCCTTTCTTCCTTTCAGGCAACCTGACAGTTATCGGTTGTTATTGTTTTGCGGCTTCTCTCTCTTTTCCACACGCGTATACAAAAAGGAATCCTTCTTTACACTAAGACGCAGACTGTCTGCTTTTTTGTAGCTGGATGCATTGGTCTGACGTCTGACACTTTTTAGCTGTCCTGCCCAGCCGCTTACCACCACGAAGGCAATGATAAAACCAATCACCAGGCTAAGCAATAGGCCAAGTATCAGATTCACATCCGAACCTAATATATTTACACTTAATAAAGTCAATGCTGTATTCATACTATCTTCCTCCTTAGAAAATCTGAATCAAAATGGATGCAATAAAGCTTATCGCCGTTAATGCTCCGGTTAATCCAAACAACCAACGTTTATAGGCACCTTTATCTAAGGGAAGATCTCCCACAAATTTACCGGTCTGACCATTCATGGCAAAGGTATATTTCTGCCCATTCCAATCCGTATTTAAAAGCCAGACAGGACAAAGCACATATCGAATCTTTCCCTCCTTCAGCTGTACACTGGAGGCAGAAACATTCACGGTGTTATAACCGGTAACTGTCTGTCTAAAGGTTTCTTCCGTACTTTTTTTCACACGCTCATTGATACGGGGCAGATTCTCCTTTGCTTCCACGTCATATTTGTCAGCCAGATATCCTGCAAGATAAGCGGTCTGGAAAGGTTTCGCTTCATGGAAGTTATAGGGTTCAATTGCCTCCATTAAGGTATCCTCCATTTTGGAGGAACCATCCGCCGGTACACATTCAAACTCCAGGGTACCTCTACGCATAACGGAATAATAATAGGTCTTTGTATAATCATATCTGGCATCCGAATATCTTTCTACCTTTGTGGCAGAATAGGTAATATTCCCATTTGCAGTGGCATCATAGGTCCAGAAAGGCACATAAATACCTTTGATTTCTTCGATATGGTTTTGTTCCTTAAAGACCTTGGGTAAAAGTTTCTTACCGCTTACATGCTTTTTAAGTCCTTCTATTGCGGCATTTTTATCCACCTTAAAGGGAATAATCATATCCGGCTTTAAGTCCCCTGCAAAGGTTCCCTTCATGACAACCGGATTATCACAATAGGGACAACTGGTAGCTCCTAAATTCGCATCCCCGATAATTTCACCGCCGCAGGACTGACAATGGTAAATCTTCATATTACCGGTTTCATCTTCTCCCCATGTGGTAGTTTCCGGAATGTCCCACTCCATCTTATCTTCCCCGGTATTTTTTAATGCTTCGTCCATTTCCTGTAATGCTGCCATCTCGAACTCAGAATCACAGTAGGGACATTTCATTTTCTGTGCCGTTGAATTAAACTGAATATACCCACCGCAGCAGGGGCATTTGTACTGAAATAACTCTGACATCTGTTTTCTCCTTTGCCTCTTTCGTAATTTTAATACTCTTTATAAATCGCTTGCATGCCATCCGTCATAATGACACTGCCATCTTCTTTGATAAAAAGAGCTTCCGCACCATATTTTTCAGCTAACTTTATACCTTCTTCCTCTCCTATCACAAAGCAGGCAGTAGAAAGGGCATCACTTAAAATGCCGCTGTCACAAACAATTGTCACACTCTTTAATCCATTGGTAACCGGATACCCCGTATGGGGATCTAAGATATGATGATATCGGACTCCATCCACCTCTATGAAACGCTCATAATCCCCGGAGGTGGACACAAAATGAGTCCCGACAAGGGTTAAAATACCGGCATATTCTTTTTCTCCGAAAGGATCCGTTATGGCTACCTGCCAGGGGCTTTTGTCCGGCTTCGTACCGTAGGTTACAACACTGCCTCCTATGGAAATCACTGCTGCATCTACGTTTTCTTTTTTGAGAAGGGCTACTACTCTGTCACCTGCAATTCCCTTCCCGGCGGCACCTAAGTCTAATACCATCCCCTCTGAAAGTACAATTCCATTTTCTCTTAGAACCAGTCTATCATATCCTACTCTTTGCAAAGCATTTTCAATTTCTTCTTTTGTGGGAATGACCTCACGGGATAAGGAAGCCGGATCCTTTGTGGCCAGTTCATCCATATTCCACAAATCGGAAAGCGGTCCTATGGTACAATCAAAAGCACCCCCACTATCCTCACTTAATTGCTGTAAAATCTTAAGGTCTTCTAAAAGCGGTTCTGAAAGAGGAAAAACTTCTGCCTTTCCTGCATTTGCATTGGCTCTGCCAATTTCGGAAGTGGAAATTTTTCTCGATAATTCCTCGGTTTCCAACTTTTCAAGCAGTGCATCCACCTTGGGTGTAATATCCTCACCACTCATGTAAATATGCATGGTAACTACCGTACCCATTTTCGTAGATACCCCGGAATATTCCTTGGGTACGCCACATCCACTAAGGAACAGAACAATTATCAATAACGGAAGAATTCTTTTCATTCCTGTTTCCTTTTCAAACTAAAGATAAAATTCCTCTTGATTATAACAAATAATGTCAGAAAAAACAATGACATGAAAAAAGGAGATGCTTAAACATCTCCCCACTTTTTCACAATATGCAAATATCTGGTTAGATTGATAACAGCTCTGATGATTTCATCGAAAATCACGGCTAAAAATACGCCTGTAATACCCATTTTACATCCGAATACCAGGAAGGCTGCTATGGAAACAACACCCACGGTTCCCAAAAGCTGAGTATATAGCATCCATTTAGTATCCCCACTTCCTCTGATGGCATTTCCAATAATCATGTTTGCCGATTTCCCAAAGAGGTTGATACCAATCAAAAGCAGATAAATTGCACTACCATTAATGGTATCTATATCCTTTGTAAAAAGTGCAATAATAGGTTTCGGACAAACTATACTAATGATAACCATCACAACAGCCACTGCCACGCAAACACTGTAGGCGCAAAGCGTAACACCCTTATACTGCTTTACATCCTTTTTCCCATATGCCTCTGAAGTAAGCGTCATGGTCCCGCTTCCGATAGCGCCAACCACCACTACTGCCAAAACCTCCACACTGAATATAATGGAATATATGCCTGCTGCTTTCTCATCAATGGCATTTAAGATTCGAATTAACACCAGATTTCCTATATTCCAGGCAAAATCCTCCAAAGCAGTATTTACCCCCAGCTTTGCAGAAACAAAATAGCTGGAAAACTTGGATTGTAATACCCCTTCCTTAGATGGTCTGGTGGTCATTTTCTTACTGGACAGGCATGCATAAACAAAATAAATACCACCTAAATATTCCGCAATGGTGGTTCCGATAGCGGCACCCTTTATTCCCATAGCCGGAAATCCAAATTTACCATAAATCAAAACATAATCCAAAAAGATATTCAGACCTGCACGTAAGATGCCATAGACCACCAATGGTTTGGTGTAGTTTGAGGTTTGCATAATCACACTCAATGCTCCCCCAAGACCGGTAATCAAAAATACCGGTGCATAGTATCTGATATAATCCAGACAAAAAGGCATTAAACTGTCCGACACACCCATCAGACGAAGTACAGGTTCCGGTAAAAACAACCAGAATAAAAACAAAACAACGGGAATGATATTATTGTACTTAATCATGGATCCCGCATATTCTTCCATATGCTTTTTATCCCCCGCTCCCACACTCTGACTGATGAGAATAGATGCACCTGCAACAATGGAAAAGCAAAAGGACATGGTCGTCCACATAGGCGCAGTGGCATTTGACAAAACACTTAAGTATCTGTCATCCGCCTGACCTAAGAAAATTCGGTCAATTAACATTTGTAACTGACTGATAATGTTGCTTAACATAATCGGCACTGCAATAATTAACAGTCGATTCCAATATACTTTTTTATTCATTTTTATCTCTCCGTTTTTGCGCAAACGGTTAAGTAAATAAGTCCTAAAATTAAGATGGTAGCTGCCATGACAATTATCATCTGTACAGGACTTACTACCTCACCTCTAAATACCGGATTGCAATCTAAGGAATCTGCGATACCCTTCACCGCCTCCTCAGGAAATCCGATGGTTTTCATTTCTTCAAAGATACCACGCATCATATGGTTTTTGAGCATAGAGGTACCATAGGTACTGGGCAGATAAGACATACCCTTCTGCAACCCCTCCGAAAAATTGGAAATCGGCATATAGGCACCACAGACAAAACCATAACCCGCACTCACAATGGTTCCCACCGCAGACATCTGCCCCTGGGTCTTAAGCGGATAGCAGACAATACTGGAAAGAACCGCGCCAAAAAGAACCAGTAGCAGAATATCCAGTAACAGCAATACAATGTCCGAAGCACTCAGATACCAACCCATACTCTTTACATAAACCAGACAAAGTGCAAATGCCACCCCGTTTACCATAAGAGAATTCAAGACTGTGGCAAAAAAGTAGCCCATATAAATCACCGGACTCTTCACAGGTGACACATTGAAATCCTTACGTGCACCGTTTGCCCTGTCCTGCACCATGGTCAGATTGACGCAGAATGTGACCGTTACACAACTGACTGCAAGAAGGGCTGCCATAAGCTGTGCCGCCACGGTTCCGTTAATCAGAGACTCGGAAACCGCCATAACCTCAGGCAATGCGGATTCAAATGATTTTTTATAAACATTTGCCAGAAAGGTAGCATACAATACAATCAGAATAAGGGGTGTCATCAGGGACGAAAAAAACATCCCCTTGTCCTTAAAAAACAGCTTTCTATTACGATTAATTAATGCGAATAAAGCTTTCATTACTTATTCTCCTCCCCCAGGGATTTCCCCGTAACAGCGAGGAACACATCATCCATGCCCCCCTTAACCACTTCATAATCCACAAATAATTCCCGGTTGGATACAATCAGGTTGGTTGCCTCTGCTGTATTAGGAACCATAATCCGATAACCGTCACGAATCTTTTCATAATTGGAGCTGATTTTTTGCACTTCCTCCTCCGAAACACCATATAGAGAAATATAATCCCGCACATACTTATTTTTCAGTTCTAAGGGAGTGCCCTCTGCCACGATGCTTCCGCTGTCCAAAATCACCACATAGCTTGCATTTGCTGCCTCTTCCATGTAATGGGTGGTCAGAAATACTGTCATTTCCTCTTCTTTTCTGAGATGCTCAATCACATTCCAGATCAGTCTCCTGGTCTGGGGATCGAGACCTGTGGTAGGCTCATCCAATATCAGAATTTCCGGTTTATGTAACAAGGCTCTGGCGATATCAATTCTTCTCCTCTGACCGCCGGAAAGTTTTCCTACCGGTCTGTTCATAAACTCCTTAAAATCCAGAATTTCAGATAGTTCCTCCATTCTTTCCTCAAAGGCTTTCCCCGTAATTCCGTAAAGCGCTGCCCTGCTCTTTAAGTTTTCCTTAGCGGTAAGAGGCTTATCCAGAATACTGTCCTGAAAAACCACGCCAATGGCACGTTTCGTCTTATTCAGAGACTTCTCCGCATCCATACCGTTTACAAAAACTGACCCGGTATCCTTTTTCAGCTGCCCGCAGATGATGGAAATCGTAGTGCTCTTACCCGCACCGTTTACTCCCAGAAAGGCAAACAATTCCCCTTTTCTGACCTGAAAACTTAAATCCTTAACCGCTTTCACATCCCCGAATGATTTGCCCAAATGCTCTATTTTAATAATGATATCTTCCTGTTTCATTCACTTTTCCTCTTTAAATATAATCGATTTTTGTTCTTAAACTGCATTATTCTGCAATGAGTTATCTTAAACTGCGTTAATCTGCAATGAATAATCCTAAACGGCATTTATTTCTATGAAATAATCTATGTGCTTCTCCATACGTTTTAGAGCTTCTTCCTCTTTCTCCGGCTGCCTGTCACAAAGATGTATCATCAAGGTGATGGGGGATACATACTCATAAGCAAGGAATCCGGGATCATTCTTTTTCAGAATCCCATTCTCCATCATCCCGGAGAAAATTCCACGGTACATATTTTCTATTCCGGTTACGAAATGCTTTGTGGCCAGTTTTGCCATTTCATCACTTAGAAACTGCTCTATGGTAAACATTCTCCTGTACTCCACAATGGCAGGATCATGCATGGTAAATGCAATCTGCTTCATACTAAGCTGCTTTAATTCGGTAACTGACTTAGGAACCTGCGGAGGTTTAGCAAAAGAGCCAAATTTACTTTCATAATACTCCTCTCCGGTGCGTATGATTACATCCAGAATCTCTTCCTTTCCTGAAAAATGCCGATATAGGGCTGCTTTAGTAAGGCCAAGTTCCCCGGCAATATCCCGCATAGAAGTACCGTGATAGCCATATTTTGCAAAAAGTCTGAGTGCCGTTTTTAATATTTTCTCGTCAGTCTTCTCTTCCATATTCATTCCTCCGCGCAGTAAGTAACCGTTCGATAACTTCATTGTATTACCGAACGGTTACATTGTCAATCCTATTTTTTACTTCATTTTCTATCTCTGTTTTGGTATACTGTTTACAGTCGTTCTCTCCTATAATTGGGGCCGGTACGACTATCAAGGGAGAACCATTATGTCCGACAAAACATCTTCTTCAAAAAGAAATTCCAAAGAATATCGAAAAGCACTTATTTTAATCTGCTTTGTGATGGTTCTATGCGCTTTGTCCGTATTTTTAATTGTATTTCGCAGAAATCAGGATAAAAACAGTTATGCGGCATACATTTATTCGGACGGGGAGCTGCAAACCACCATCGACTTATCTCAGATAACCGAAACACAGGATATCACCTTTTATGATGAAACCGGCGGTTATAACATCATTCGGGTATCCTACGGAAAGATAGAGGTAATCGAAGCAAACTGTCCCGATAAAGTCTGTGTCCACATGGGAGCCATACATTCCTCAGCCGTTCCCATTGTCTGCCTGCCCCATAAACTGGTCATTGTATTAAAAGAAAACGGCATCAAAGCGCCGGATACCATCACTTATTAAACGTTTTTCAAACCACGAGGTGACAAATTATGTCCATAAAAAAAATGACCACACTGGCACTTTACACGGTCATTGCCCTTACCATCTTTGTGATTGAGAGTGCCCTTCCCCCGCTTGTCCCCATTCCGGGCATCAAACTGGGACTTGCTAATATCGTTACCCTTCTTTTGCTGAAAAATTACAGTCCGGGCGAAACATTTCTGGTCCTGATCATGCGTATCGTCCTCTCCGTATTTTTTGCAGGCCAGGCCATGAGCCTGTTATACAGCCTTGCAGGCGGTCTTTTCTGCTTCGCGGCAATGTATGCGGTTAACCGGTTTTTGTCAGGCAAATTCCTGTTTGTGACAAGTATCATAGGGGCACTTTTCCATAATGCAGGCCAGCTTCTCGTGGCATTCCTGATTACCTCAACCACGGCAGTTTTCCTCTACGCACCGTATCTGATTCTTAGCGGTACCATCACCGGTCTGTTCACCGGATTATGTGCACACTTTGCCCAGAAATACTTACTTCCCCATATGAAACGGAATACCTAAGAATTTCAAAAAGCCCTTACACCCCTCCACCACATCTTCATAAGTGGCATCAAAATCACCCGTATACCACGGGTCCGCAACATCTCTCGATTTGCCGGCAAAGGCAAGCAGTTTGTATATCTTCTCCTCGGGATCTCCCCCACAAATCCGGTTCATATTCCGGATATTTTCCGTATCCATTCCAATCAGATAATCGTATGCTTCATAATCCTGCTTAGTCATCTGCACCGCACGATGCGGCACAACCGGGATTCCCACACTCCGAAGCTTATTTACAGTCCCATAGTGTGGCGGATTACCAATCTCCTCCCTGCTTGTCGCAGCGGACTCAATATAAAACTCATTTTCCATACCTATTTGCTTCACATAATGCTGCAAAACACTCTGGCACATGGTGCTGCGGCAGATGTTGCCGTGGCAGATGAATAATACTTTTATCATTCCTTAAAACTCCTTGTTTATCCTTGATTTTACTGGGTTTTTGGCACTTTTTCCTTCAACCTTATTTCGGTATAATTTTGCTTAATTGGGCATATTTTTTCACTTGTTTGTCGTAAATACTGTCGTAACGGAGTTTTCTCTACGACAGCACATTTTTTAAGAAGTAGTTTTTTCTGCCGGGAGGCAAACATAGCTGCATCCACGGCAATTTACTCACTCATTCTGAAACGAAATATTCTACGACACCTATGATGATTTTTTACTACAACTCTCATCCATAAGTAAAACTTCTGCCTGTGCATCTTCAAACTTAAAGTGTGTGTAAGTGTTCAATGTTACTCCGATATCACTGTGTCCCATAAGGTACTGCAAGGTCTTTGGATTCATTCCGGCCTTTGCCATGTTACTGCAATAAGTATGCCTGCATACATGGGGAGTTATTTTCGGAAGTTGCACTCTGTAGATACGATTGTATTTTTCCACAACATGCTGAAAATATTTCTCCCAATGTAAAGCCACCATCGGCATCTCATTTTTATCCAAAAATAAAAATCCACACCTGCCATCAATCATAGGCTCCACCTTAGGTTTCGGACGACTGCTAACAATCCGCTCAAAACACTCCTTCACTTCAGGTGTCATAGGAATCATGCGTACACCACAAGCTGTCTTGGTATCCTCAATAATATAACGCATGTCTCTGGTTCTCTGTAACTGATGGTCCACATTGATACGATTATTCTTAAAATCAATATCGCTGATGGTCAGCCCGCAAAATTCAGAGATTCGAAGTCCTGTTTTAAACAGAATAAACATCCCGTCATAATACTTGGCAAAATGCTTATCTTCTTTCACAAACTTAAGGAATGCCCTTTCTTCTGCCCTGCTAATAGCCTCTCTGGTAACACTGTCATTTACCACCACAGTATTTAATTGAAACTCAAATGGATTCTTCCGAATCAAATCATCATCTACTGCCATCTGAAATGCCGGTCTGACTACACCACGCACTGTATGAATGGTAGAGTATCCTCTTCCATCATCCTGTAACTTAATAAGCCACGCCTTGGCATCGGATAACTTCACCTTATCAATCCGCTTCTGCCCGAATTCTTCTTTTGCAATAATATTAATTACAAAATTATAATTGGCTTTGGTGTTATGACGCACGCCTCTTTTCTGGTCAACATATTTTTTTACCAGTTCAAGAACAGTTATGTCTCCACCTTCATAGCGAAGTCCTTCGTACAAATCCTTTTGAAGCTGCTTTTCTTTTTCTCTTAACGGAACACATGCCTTTCTGCCCGGAAGCAATGGGTCTGATGCTGTCAGTTTCCAACTGTATACCGATTTTCTCTTACCTGCATTGTCCAAGTACTTATACTCATACATTCCATCTTTTCTCTGGCTCTCACCGTTTAATAGCTTGCGACCTTTATTGTCGCGTCTTATATCATATGACATATCATTTGCTCCTTTCCAACTTGGAGAGCCGAGCTATGATACATTTAATATACCATAACCCTGACTCTATTTCTACCGAAAATCGTTTGTCTGCCATCCTAGATGGCGCTGAGATTTTCATCTATATACGCTTCAAACTTCCTGCGTTTTATCTGTGGTCTGCTGCCATTCCACAGAATAAAATCCGCATCCGGATGCTCATCTATCAACTTCCTAAGTTTCTTGTATCCAATATAAAAATACTCCGACGCTTCTTGTACAGAAAGCGTATACTTTCGCCAAATTGGAATACCTGTTTTAACTCCTGTTTCATTCTCTGTTACTTGATTCATAATTTTTGCATCACCTCGCCTTCCCTATAAATTGCTTAGTCTTCGAAAACTAAGGCTATTGTAACAAGGACGAAACCGTTTGAAATTGAATAAGACTTGACCAGATTTTGAGTGTTTTTTACAAGGCAAACACTTGTTCGGCATGCGTTTTTATGTTATACTTCCCTTGTGACTTTTGTTAAGTCCTTATATTGAGATAGATGTTGTTAAAGAAGATTTTTAATATGATTGGAGACAAGAATTGAACAGACTGGATTTTCATTCTGTAGCTACACTGCTACAAAATCATTTAATAGAAACCGCTGATATGACGCAGATTGTTTTTATCAGTACTTTATTCTCCTGTTTCGTGAATGATTCCGACTTTTCCTTTGACGAAGGCTTGTGCTGTAAGTGGATAAAAGGACAGGCTAAAATCAGCCCTAAGATTGTAAGCTACTACCAGATTCCTAAACATCAGGAAGAAATGTATGCGGATATGGAAGAAGAAGTTTTCCTAATGATTAGCGATGTAGGGGCTCTGGTAAAAGACTTACATGATTTATTGATAAGTGATGTATCCGTTTCTGAATTGAAACGCAGTCAGTTACTTGCATACTTTGATGATAATGATACTTCTAAAGCAGCAGTTTTCGTATAGGGGATTTTATTATTTGCCATTTCACGACCTTTTGTGAAAGCAAATTTGAAAGCATCCGAAATATCCCCTACCATAGAGGATGTTATCATTACTACCACTATTCCAAAGCCGGTAAAAACATATATTGATAGAGAAGAGGCGCTTGCTGCTATAACTACTCTTTTGGAAGAACATAGCACGCTCTTTCTTCATGGCATCCCCGGTATTGGTAAAAGTGAGCTTATTAAGGCTTACTGCAAAGCACATAAAAAAGACTATACCAATATTCTGTTCCTGGAATACACCGGTAGTCTCTATGAAATGATTGCTAATATTGAGTTTGTAGATGATTCAGATACATTAACAGAGAAAGAACGCTTTCGCAGACATTTCCGTTTCTTAAAAGACATTAAAGAATGACAGTCTCATTGTAATTGATAACTTTAACCCGGCTACAACGCAAGAAAATTTACTTTCACAAATCTGTGCCTTAAAATGCAAAACTGTATTTACCACACAGAATATTTTTACAGAATATCACCATTATGAGATATTAGCAGAACCGTTTGTTGCAAAAGAACTATTCAAAATGCATTGTACAGACCATACCCTATACACTGATGATGAAATGAATCTTCTGTTAGAGAATGTCCATTATCATACAATGACTGTCGAATTGATGGCACGTTTGCTTTCCTATGGAGACCTAACTGCTGAAAACCTTTTAATAAAATTGAAGGAAAATGTTTTGTTAAAAGAAGACCTCAGCAATATTACTTTAAACAAAGACAACCAAAACCGCAAACTTGCCTACCACAAACATATAGACTCCCTGCTCGACTTACAGCAGTTAGAGCCAGTTGCACTTACCGTCTTATCTGTAATTGCACTTGCTCCGAATAGCGGATTCCCGGTAAAACTGTTTCATGATTGGCATGGTGCATATATCAATGAGATTCAGATTTTAGAAGAATGTGGTCTGCTCGTTAAGGACCGTCAACGACTGTTGCTGAATCCTTATATGCGTAAGATCATTAATGCGAGAAAAATGCTTTCCTTGAGTCAGGCTCCCGCCTTTTTTGCTACTCTGTTACAAACGGTTTCAGATAGTAATCATGAACACATTCGATTTGCATTAGATATTCTGAATACTACGCTACTCTTTGTAAATAAAGACGAACGGACTACTTGGAAGAAATTAGTTTCTCATGGTTTAGAAAGCAGTTCCCGATTGCATCACTACCGTCTATTCCAAAAGCTTCTTGGAGAATATGAAGGCATCTGCTATCTTTATCAGAATATTACCAACGAGGACCATGCCACGCTCCTTCACTATAAGGCAACCGAAGCCGCTATGATTCATCAAAATCATGTAAAAGCTCTGGAACTGGAAGAAAAAGCAATTGCAGAAGCCTGCGGAAAAGGCACCACACATATCTTCAATTTATCATCCATGTATCTTGATGCCAGCAGTTATTGTATGAAATTAATCAAGCCGGAGCAGGCTTTGGATTATATTGAAAAATCTGTCAATATACTTGTACAAACACAAATGCAGAATTCTTGGAACGGTATTTACACACTGACCACTTATGCCAAACTTTTATATTATCAAGGCAATTTCCCTGCGGCTGCCAGAATCTTTACAAGCTGCATTGGTATTACAGATAAGGTATATCAATCCGATACCCTTACCAAAGGATACCTGCTTCAAAATCTCGCTGCGGTCCACGCCTCTATGCGTAACGCAAAAGCAGCTCTTATGTACTACGCACAGGCTGAAAACGTATTTCATAAATTTCTGGATGAAGAGCATCCTGATCTGCTCATTTGTAAGGAACAACATGAGAATGTGCTAGGGATTGATGGACAGAAAGTGGAATTACTTGAATATAACAAGTAGGCACTGTTTTATTGAGCGCTTACCATAAAAATACCCTTGAGGATATCGTTTTGATTTCCTCAAGGATATTTTTATACACCAATATTCCACTTTCTAACTCCAATTGTTGTGATACCAATTTAAAATTATCAGTTCTTCCCATTTTCATCCAAGTTTCAATTTCTTTTACTTTTGCTTCATCGGCTTCTGAATTAATAGAGCCATAACGATAATATACTTGTCCTGCTATCACTTTTTGTCCATAACTTTTCTTTGAAAAATAAGGTCCTGTTTTAGAAATCCCAATTTCAAAAACTCCTATACGATGTTTTTTATATTCCGTAGAATAATAAGTGAATTCCGGATATTCCGGGCCTATATTACCTTTGATAATAGAAATAAAATTATTCTCATCAATATTCGGATTTACATCAAAAAATTCGTTGTGACCATCTTTTTGACGAATACCTATTATTATATATGCTGGCTCATACCTAATTGTATTTGCCATTGCCAAAATATCTTTAAGAAAACTCACTTTACTCCCTTCTTCTTCAATATTATATATTTTTTCCTTAAAATCACATATATCTGCTTCTGAATATTTTAATAATTCTGTTAATCTCTTCTCAGTTAATGTTCTCTCCATATTTCTTCTCCATTTTCTATATCATATTCAAACTTTCAACACATAACATGCACTTTACTTTTTATGTTTAAATCATCCAAATCGGTACAATATAATTCTCTCTGTCAATTGCACTGAGTCCTGGTTTCATACAAATAACAGCTCCTTTTGCACGAGGTGTAGATGACTTATCTAACAAATCAAACACCTTTACCAGCTCAATACCCGGATTTGAAGTTTTCTTAATCTCAATTGGATTTAAAACGCCATCATGCTCAAGAACTATATCAATCTCTTTGGCATCCTTATCTCGATAATAATACAAGTATGGTTCTTTTCCGCAATTCAAGTAGGTTTTCATAATCTCAGCTACTACATAATTTTCTAGAATTGCACCATTCATAGCTCCACTCTCTAACGTTTCTGCACTACTCCACTTCGTTAAATAACACACTAATCCTGTATCGTAGAAATATAACTTTGGTGTTTTTACAAGACGTTTTAATAAATTATTAGAATACGGGTGGAGATAAAAAATTATACCCAATGTTTCTAAAATAGCCAACCAATTCTTTGCTTGAGTCTGATTAATATCTGCATCTCTAGCGATTTCTGCCACATTCACCATCTGACCACATCTTGCAGCCACTGCGGTAATAAATCTAAGAAACTTAAGCGAATCTATAGCATCTGACAATTCTTTTACATCTCTCTCAATATAAGTGGACAAATAACTACTATAGAAAATCTGACTATTACTGTTAGCACCACTTACAATTGCCGGCATAGATCCTTTATATATTCGTTCAAAAATCCCTCTTGTATCAGCCTCTTCTCTTCCCTTCTTTCTTTCGTTTAAAGCCTCAATTTCAATTGAAAATGGTTCCATCTCTCCACCGGATATTTCCGCCTGTGATAAAGATGTAAGTGATAGAACAGCCACCCTTCCTGCTAAGGACTCTTGCACACCTCTCATCAATTTAAATACTTGAGAGCCAGTAAGCCAAAATGCTCCCGGATCGTGATTCTTATCTACATGCATCTTTATATAAGTAAATAATTCCGGTGCATACTGGACTTCATCAATCAATACAGGTGGCTTATGCAACTGAAGAAACAATTCCGGATCCGTTTTTGCAATATTTCTTTCATTCAAATCATCTAGCGTTACATACCCTCTTTCCGTTCCTTCCATTAATTTCTGAAGCATTGTCGTCTTACCCACCTGTCTCGGTCCCGTAACTAAGACTACCGGGTATTCCTTCGTCACCTGACTTACTACATTCTCCAAATTTCTTTTTATATAATTCATATCCTCAACCCTCTTTCGGCTAATTTATATTCTATTTATATATTAGCCGAAACAAAACAAAAAATCAAGTTGTTTTCGGCTATTTTATATTCTTATTATATTTTAGCCGAATTAACATTTTTTACCCAACTACCATATTCCAAAAAATACCTTCACCTGTTTAATTGACACCGAATAGCACTCTTTAGCATCAACTCTTACATCATACCGTCATTTTCTGTTGCAAATTATAATCTCCTCTAAAAAAATGGAGGCTTGCACCACGATATGGGGCAAACCTCGCTCACTCTTATCGAATCCGAACGCCTCTTTCATAACTTCTGTCTTTGTCCGCACTCTGTAACTGTGTCCCCGCCTTAATACATGCATCCCGGAATCCATATTCAGAAAAATCTTTTCCATGCATCTCTTGCAGAACAACTTTTGCCTTTTGCTCTGCTATATGCTCTACCTGATTATTATTGCCAAATCCGTCATTGTTTAAGATACCTTCTGCACCTCTAACCAACTCTGCATACTTTTGAATAATTCCTTCGCATTCGGCCTTAATACTCCGATTTCGTTCCGCAAGAGTGTTGCACAGACTCCAGTTCACATTGTAGCTTTGTTGTTTTACCAAAAGCTCACTTTCCGAATAACATCCAGCTTTACTAAGTATCCGCTTATTCTCTTCTTCGATGCGTTTCACTTCGGCAGAAGCTGTTTCAATCTGCTCCTTATACATCTTCTTCAAATCTTTTTGAAACAAACTGCACTTGGATAATTCCGCCGTCCATTGATTTATATAAGACGACTTATCCAAAATGCGTGCCATATTGGCTTGATAAGTAGCATAATCCGGATTTTTGTAACGATGCTCGTAATCAAGATCCGAAATTTTATCCAGATTGTATTGAAATTCGTATTGCAAGCAAACGAATTGTGATTGTAATTCTGCCAACAATTCCATATAGTTAAGTTCCTGTGACATTGCATCCCTTTGAATCGACTTGCTTTTTTCTGTTACGGAATACTCGCCTTCCAAAATCGTTTCAACCATCTCCTCTGCAGGCTCTTCCATCGTAACAGTTTCCTCAAGCACATCTGCAACAAACTCTTCCTCCGGCATCTCCACAAGTGATTGCTCCTTTGCAACCTCAAGCGTTTCCTTACGCATTGCTTCCTGCTCCGCCATAAGTTCTTTTTCCTTAAAAGTAATAGCTTCTGCAATCCGCTTTTCCAAAGCAAACTTATCATAATTTTCACCCAAGGACTTACCACGAATGGACTTCTTCATATGTGGCATCCGAAAGGATATGGTTTTATTGGTCTCACGAATCTGCCAATCTTCCACATGCTCCAGATAGTATATCATATGGTCCAAAGATTCTGCATGTTGTATCAACGCATCCAACCTTTCCCGAATCATATCTTTATCTGTCTTAAAATCAGGTTCTGCTTCCTTTCCACGCTTCTCTACCCAATAATTGTTACCATCAGAGCGAGCCAGCAAATCTACCTGATTGTAACCTTTTAGCATACACTCCCGCATTACCCAACGCTTTGCTGCGTGCATAAACTTGCCGGTGCTTTTATGTTTGCATCCCTGCCTGTATTCGCATGGCTTATCCTGCCAACGTTCTTTTTTGCCCTCATACTTTCTGACGGAATTAATTACAATGTGAACATGAATATTCCCGGTGCCGTTATGACCGTCGGGATGCACCGCCAGAATTGCCTGATGACCCAGCAGAAACTTCTCCACATATTGTTTTCCAAAATCCATTGCCTCTTGCACAGTAATGTTGTCTTCCGGTGCAAAACTAATGATATAATGATGTGCTTTCACATCCTTTGTGGCATTATTTTTGCCATAATACCGATTGACCTCAATACATTCTGCACCGAAGGTATCAACCTCGCAATTGATACCCTCGATTAAGAAATTATCACGCATTATCATTCGTCCCTTGGCATCCACCAAAGGCTTCATCGTATGCTCATCAAATTTGCAGGTGAGATACTCCACCGCCGCAGAATAATATCTGTTCTTTACCGGTATATGCTTGATAATCGCCATTATGCACTCCTCCTGTGATGATACTTACCACAGCAGACATCTTCTACCTGTTTCAGCATCCGAAAACGCATATCATTCCAATCCTTTATCACTTCCTGCAAATCATAATATACCGAATAAACACTACCGCCAGCATTCAGATGATGTGCTATCTGATTTAGATTGGAACCAATCTTACCAAGCTCAGCCGAAATCTCCCTTAATACTGCCACATCTCCATACTGCGGTATCTTCCTGCTAAGAGCACACCTCCTGATATACTCCGACATACTGATGCCTGCCTTATTTGCTTTTTCTTGAATTTTAGCTTTCTCTTCTTGTGAAAGCCACATATTAAATTGAACTCCGTTTCTCGCCATATAAATCCTCCTCTAAATCTGCTTTATCTATCTTGTGCCGGATACGGCACTTGTCTTTCGCCGTCGCTTACGCTCCTCCCTCCGGTTATACGCTCACTCCCCTAAGGTCGTTCACGAATACGCGCGCTAACGCTTGCGAATACGCTCCATTTAAGTCGCGAATAGTAGAGCAAGTTCCGCCCCGTGTAGACACGGGGCAGAACTTGTTGGGGATTTGACATCCCCAAGCCCCAGCTTCCATATGAAATTTACTACTCACTTATGCACCACCGTCTGACAAGCAGACGTACAGCCAATCGCAAGAAGCGATTACCTGACGTCACTTTGTCAGCCTTGATGATACTTAAGAAATTTTATATATAACCAAAGAAATCACTTAGAAAATCATCCACCTCATCCGATAGTTCTTCAACTGCTTCAGGCGGCGCCATCCCAACATTTGCTTCTATCGGTTCGTCTTCATCTGCAACAGTTCCCGACACCGCTGCAAGACCACCTTTACGCAAAGTTGCATCCAACATGGTCTGCATCCGCTCTAACATATTGTCTGCTGTAATGCGGGCACATTCCTGTATTCGATTGTCCCAGTCCATAATTCTGTTCGACTCTGTCTTTTCCCGATATAAGCTTTTAATGCCTTCTCGGAAAATATCAGATTCCGTTGCATACTCACCGGTTGTCAGTAAATATTCAAACATCCGGATTACTTCCTTCTGTGCATAATCCTTATTGCTCAGTCTGATGGTCCAGCGACATCCGTCTTTTGTTTTCTGCATTATACCGACCTACCTTTTATTCATCTGATGGGTTGCCAGAAGCTCATAGCCTTTGGCATTCAGTCTGATATCCTCCAGATAAGCTGCATTTTCTCTTACATTTCCAAACCTTCTCATAATGGTTGCTCCACCACCTACATAAAGAATGTTGGAATAAGCAAGGTCAAATCCACTTTCATCAAGCATACCTTCTATATCCGTTGCAAATGCTTTCAGTTTTGATATGATAATCTCTTTTACATTCTCCGGAATTACCACATCCTTACCAAGTATGAAATTCTGCACCACAATTTCCGGGATTCTTCCGCCCGTAGCCTCTACAACAGCCGCGTTAATGTCCTGAAACAACGTAATTATGGAATTGGGTACGGTGACACATTTATCTGGTTGCACCTTTCTCTCGTCAATGCAGATGATATCCTTTGTCCATGAGCCGATATCCACCACAACATATCGCCCATGCATGTTGCCGATACGGTCTGCCACCGCCGCAAAACACTGTGGAAAACAATATACATTTTCAATGGTTATGACATAATCCTCCTCTTCAAACTCAATAAAATGTGTACCGCTTCGCTTCAAATACGCTATCATCTTCGCCTGCTCCTTCCCGAATCTCTTAAATGGAACTCCCACACCCAACACCACACGCAAGGTGCGTGGCAATTCTCTTGTTTTAATTTCCTTTGCAACAGCTACTAGCGTCAAAAGAAAGAAATCCTCATCCGCTGTCTTATCTTCATGAACTGTCTTACGCTCTCCACCAATGCTGTAGTAACTGCCATCATAATAAAAGCTGTTCTCTGCCACCGGTGGTCTGCCATTACACCTCACTACACCGTTACTAAAAATGTGATGTTTGGTTTTCATAAGCGAAAACCCGTGGTCAATGCCGATTACAACCGGCTTGTCCTGTGAATTATTTTCTTCGTACATACTCTGTACCTTCCTTTCTGCCCTGCGGGCGTTTTTTGTAGGTATAGAATATAAAAAATCCACCCAACCTACATTGAATGTAAATTGAGTGGAAATTGAGAGAAAATAGAATTCATAATTTGCCTTATGAGAAGGTTGGCGAAAATGAGCCAATTTGTATAGCCGATGAGGTTCCTTTTGAGATTCCTGAGAGTTGGGAATGGGCAAGGCTGAGTGGTATTGTTTTTAATCGCAGTCAAATGACACCAAGTGCAGATTTTTGCTATATAGATATTGGTTCTATAGATAATAAGAAACAGCAGCTTAGTGAAGAAGAAAATATTATTTCCGCTGAAAAGGCACCTTCAAGAGCACGAAAGGTTGTGGCGCAAGGCGATATACTTTACTCAACAGTGCGACCATATTTACATAATATGTGCATTATAAATAAGGAATTTAGTCATCAGCCAATTGCAAGCACAGGATTTGCAGCGTTGGTTTGTCATTCAGACTATTTTAACGAGTTCCTTTTTTATTACCTTATGTCGCCAGAATTTGATGCATATGCTAATGATACTGATAATGCTAAAGGTGTAGCATATCCTGCAATTAATGATGCAAAGTTATATCAAGCACTTATTCCAGTACCGCCATATTCTGAGCAAATTCGAATAGTAACCAAAATAAAGAAATTGTTGCCCTATATCGAAAAATATGCTAATGCATATGTTGAAATAAAGCATTTGAACGACATGTTTCCGGAACAACTTAAAAAATCAATTTTACAGGAAGCTGTGCAGGGAAAACTTGTACTGCAAGACCCTAATGATGAACCAGCAAGTGTTCTGTTGGAGCGTATCAGAGCAGAAAAAGAGGCTCTGATTAAGGCTGGGAAAATCAAACGAGATAAACACGAATCCGTCATTTTCAGAAGGGATAATTCTCATT
>CAMEIX010000001.1 GCA_945919075.1 uncultured Lachnospiraceae bacterium | reverse complement strand
TTCCTCACAAGGGAAAAAATAAGGGAAAAGTGCAAATTACATAGATGTTGATGGGCGGGAAAGCCCGTAAATTCCGGAAAGTTGAGAAAATACACGAGAAATTTTGAAGTTGTATCACAATCATTGTCATAGCAAAACACTAATGTCATCCTCACAGAGAAGTATTGGAACATCGACGGGAAGCCGGGGCATGGGAGACGAAAGAGAGGGTTTAAACCCCGCGAGGTAAGATATATGCCCCGCGGAGCAGAGAATATGTCCAAATAGTGGAAGGAGCGGGGCATAGGAAACAAAAGAGAGGGTTTAAACCCCGCAGGAGAAGAAATATGCCCCGCAGAGCGGTGCCATTCGCATTCCGCTGCGCTTCATGCTCATGACGCGCTGTCGCGCTATGCGTCTATTCGCATAAATGTGCATTTGTGAGTAAACTCCCATGCACATTCATGCTCCATCCTCGCACCGCTCGTAGAAACGCGCAACTTCCAGTTTTGAGCTTTGATGTTCAAAGAAAACTATCTGGGAAATATTCACTATGTATCAAACAAACAGATTGATGTTCCTAATGAGAAAGTATCGTTGCCAATTATTTATTATGGTATTTTGCTGGGAGTAGATATTATGATAAGAATTTTTTTCTTAACATAGGTCAATGAAATAGAGTTCGTATTGCGATATAGTCACCTTGGAGGTGACGAGGTATGAATAACAAAAATAATGAATATGCTGAAAAGGCATTAAAGCTTACGACACTATTAACACTTATTGTTGCAGGATATGAGGTGGCTCGTTCTTGTAGTAATTATAAGACAGGAATGAATTTTTTAGACATAGCAAGCTACGCTACAGCTGATATAAATACATATTGCATCATTCTGATATTGGCCAATATGATTCTTCTTCCAAATGCAATTTTGCTATACAGGCAAAGTGGAATATCGCTGAAAAATGAAATATATGATAAAGAAACTTTGGGTAAAGATATTGTCTTAGGTCTTATTCTGGCTGCTGTTTCCGCAATTATCAGCTTATTATCGTTGGTTGTTATGAAAGGAAGAACAGACTTGGCTTTCGCCGGTTGGGAAAAGTTATCTGTTAGCGAAATTATCCTAATGGTCATATCACTTGGAATAGTCAGTGGTATTTGTAAAGAAATATTCTATAGAGGCTTTGCAAAGAATTTTTGTGAAAGTATATTAGGTGAAACAACAGCATTTTTATTATTCAACGTTATGTTCGGAATGCTTGACTGGCATAATATGGGACATTCTTTTGGGGTTGGTTTATTGTGGATATGGGGATATAAGAAAAGCAGACATATGGTAGTACCAATGATTGCTCATGGAGGAATGAATCTGATATCCATTGTATTTTATATAGTTACTGCATAAGGAGAATTATGGATAAGGATTATTTGATTCATCAATTGATGGATATAGCAAAACAGAATAATGTCGAATTATCTGGAGAGATTCTTGGAGAGATTGTTAATATGTCAATTTTTCGCGTAGTTAACAAAGGGGAGATTCTTCGTCAGGCTGGGGAAGATAACAATACGGCTGCACTTGTCTTAAATGGAATGTGTAGGGCTTATTATGTTGATGGTGATGGAAATGACATTACAAGAGGTTTTTCTATACCAGGAACATTATGTATGGATGAAGGTTTGTTTGGATATCCTGAAAGCATCGTTACATGGGAAACTTTGGAAGAGACAACAATTATGATTTTTGATGTTGCAATGATGAAGAAAATCATTATCGAAAATGATGTACTCAAGAATACCTATATTATGTTTCTTGAGAATGCACTCCGATACAAAATCTATAGGGAAAATGGATTTCTTGTAGAAAATGCAACGGAGAGATACATTCATTTTAAGAAATTATATCCAAAGATTTGTGAGAGTGTGAAGCAACATTATATAGCGTCATATCTTGGAATTGCTCCGGAATCCCTTAGTAGGATTAGAAAAGCATTGAAAGAGAGTTAAGTATAATAAAGATATATATCACGGTATTAGGTTATACGGTTGTTACAAATAATGTAAAAAAGTTTGGGAGAGTAATAGGGTTAAAACTGGAGAATTGGACCGAGCCTTTTGGGCGAGGGATGCTTGCTCGAAGGGCCGTAATAAGCGTTATTTTATAAATTTATTAAAAGCGCTGAGTTTTTAAGGGGCCAAATCAGTGCATATAAGAGAAAATAGAAATTGCGCTGACATTTTAGCAATAAATGTAGGTAGAAATTTAAAAATTAAGATAAAGCGCTGAAAGAAAAGTGAAAAATGTCAGCGTATTTAGAGAAAAATGGATTTTGCAACTATTCCTACAAAATGGACATCAGTGTAAAATGATAAAATCTCAATAAACGCTCATTAAATGCAGGAACTCGGTCTATACAGATTTTTTCTCATTTTTGCATCCACTATGTGTGTTATATCATTGATTTATACGCTTATAATCGCTATATGGTATCTATACAAAATAATCATGAAATTAGTATCCCTTTTTTGAAAATTAAGGGATACCATTTTCTAAATTTTTCGTTATAGATACTCAGACACCTATTTTGACTATGAATTTGATGTTTTTTATGATGAAAAGGATGCTAAACTCTCATTTTTTTGCTATAGATACTCGTACATCAATATTTTATGTGTCCGAGGGGATAAGAGACATCCCTCGCCCCAGAGAGTTTGGTCAATTTTTGTTTATCAATGAGGTGCCATTCGCATTCCGCTGCACTTCATGCTCATGATGCGCTGTCGTGCTTCCTTTTTCTTTGAGCGCGATAAATTCAAATTGGAGGTGTTTATCATGAAATGTCCTTTTCATGCCTTTCCCAAAAGTTATGTAATCGTAGTTATGTTGTTTGTACTTATTGTGACAGCATGCGGCAAAGAAGATTCCAATATTACTGAAAATGAGACGGTATATGAAGTAGAGTCCGTGTCTGAAGTTGAGTCTATGTCTGAGATGGTGTCTGTGCCTGAGGCGGATACTACGTTGCTATCGGAGAGTTTATCGGAAAGTGAAGGAAAGCCGGAAGAAACGATTGAAAAGGAAGAAAGTTCCGATAGCCAGTTGGAAAATGAATTTTTCCGGGTAAAACTTAAAACGCATGAGGAAAAGTCAGAAGATGACGGTTATGGAAATGTAAGGGATACGCTAACTGTAATTTTTGAGTTTCAAAATATTACAGATCAGACATTTTATAAAAATGACGAGGAGATTTTGTCTGGTGCAGTCTGGGAAAAGACGATATATTATCCTATAGAGAAGTGGAGAGAGTATGCCGAAAATCCTTTCTGGATTCATTACCGATTATATGATACCAACCAGAATGAAATTTTTTCCGGTGGACTGTACTTTGAAATGGATGAAGACTTAAATGTTATTCATAGGGAAATTTTTACGGATTAGGATTGGTTAAAAAATATCTTAAGAAATTTAGGAATAGCAATTGACTTTTTTACATATTCTTTTTATACTGGATATACGCCACTAAATATAGTGACGTATATTTTTATTGCATACTATATATTGTAAAATCTGACGAGTTTGTCAGAAAGCAGGGAGGATGAAATATGAGTATCGAAGTGGAGCAGGCAGGAGAGGATTCCGTAGATTACGGCAGTGAATTCAAAACGAAACGCAATGTGAAAGTAATCAAGAAAGACGGAAGCAAGGAAGCGTTTAATGTACAGAAGGTTATTAACGCCGTTGGAAAGAGTGCGTATCGTGCACTGACCAAATTTACGGAAGAAGAGAAGAGACATATCTGCCAGTATGTTGTCGATAAGGTTGATGAACTGGATCAGGATGAGATTCCTATTCCGATTATGCATAATATTGTAGAAAGTGCCCTGGAGGATGTGAAGCCCATTGTGGCAAAGAGTTACCGGGATTATCGTAACTATAAGCAGGATTTTGTCCGTATGTTGGATGACGTATATAAGAAGAGCCAGTCCATCATGTATATCGGGGACAAGGAAAATGCAAATACGGATTCTGCACTGGTATCTACCAAGAGAAGTCTTATTTTTAATCAGCTGAATAAGGAATTATATCAGAAATTCTTCCTGACTACTGAAGAAATTCAGGCATGCCGGGACGGTTATATCTATGTGCATGATATGTCTGCAAGACGGGATACCATGAACTGCTGTCTTTTTGATGTAGAAAATGTATTATCCGGTGGTTTTGAAATGGGAAATATCTGGTACAACGAGCCCAAATCTCTGGATGTTGCATTTGATGTTATCGGCGACATTGTGTTAAGTGCGGCAAGCCAGCAGTATGGCGGTTTTACCGTACCCAGCGTGGATAATATCTTAGAGCCTTATGCAGAGAAATCCTATAAGAAATACATTGATAAATACGAAAGACTGGGAATCGACAAGGCTACTGCGGAGGCAGAGGCTTACGCAGACGTGGTAAAAGAATTTGAGCAGGGCTTCCAGGGCTGGGAGTACAAGTTTAATACCGTAGCAAGCAGCCGTGGGGATTATCCGTTTATTACCGTTACCGCAGGTACCGGTACCGGACGTTTTGCAAAACTGGCAACCATTTCCATGTTAAATGTAAGACGTCGCGGACAGGGCAAGAAGGAATGCAAGAAACCTGTGCTCTTTCCGAAGATTGTATTCTTATACGATGAGAATTTACACGGACCCGGAAAAGAACTGGAGGATGTTTTTGAAGCCGGAGTGGCATGTTCCGCCAAGACTATGTATCCGGACTGGCTGAGCCTTACTGGTAAGGGGTATGTGGCAAGTATTTATAAACAGTACGGGAAAATTATTTCTCCCATGGGCTGTCGTGCCTTTTTATCCCCCTGGTATGAAAGAGGCGGAATGCATCCTGCAGATGAAAACGATGTACCGGTATTTGTAGGCCGTTTCAACATTGGTGCGGTTTCCCTTCATCTTCCGATGATTCTGGCAAAAGCAAGACAGGAGAGCAGGGATTTCTACGAAGTATTGGATTACTATTTACAGTTGATTCGTCAGCTTCATATTCGTACCTATGCTTATCTGGGAGAAATGCGTGCATCCACCAATCCACTTGCCTATTGCGAAGGCGGTTTCCTGGGAGGACACTTAAAGCTTACCGACAAAATCAAACCGCTCTTAAAATCCGCAACCGCAAGTTTTGGTATTACTGCGCTCAACGAATTGCAGGAACTCTACAACGGCAAGTCCCTGGTAGAGGATGGGCAGTTTGCTTTGGAAGTTATGGAGCATATTAACAAAAAGGTTAGTGAATTTAAGGAAGAGGATGGCAATCTCTATGCTATTTATGGCACTCCCGCAGAAAATCTCTGCGGTCTCCAGATCAAACAGTTCCGTAATATGTACGGAATTGTAGAAGGGGTTTCCGACAGGGAATATGTAAGCAACTCTTTCCATTGCCATGTAACCGAAGATATTACTCCTATTGAGAAACAGAATCTGGAGGAGCGTTTCTGGGATCTTAGCAACGGCGGTAAGATTCAGTATGTAAAATATCCGATTGATTATAATATTGAAGCAGTGAAGACACTTATCAGAAGAGCCATGGATATGGGCTTTTATGAAGGCGTAAATCTTTCTTTGGCATATTGTGATGATTGTGGGCATCAGGAACTGGAAATGGATGTATGTCCGAAATGCGGAAGCCGTAACCTGACCAAGATTGATCGTATGAACGGTTACCTTTCCTACTCCAGAGTACACGGTGATACCCGGTTAAATGAAGCCAAAATGGCTGAAATCGCAGAAAGGAAAAGTATGTAACGTGAGATACCATAATATAACCAAAGATGATATGTTGAACGGGGACGGGCTCCGTGTAGTGCTTTGGGTCGCAGGATGCAATCATTGTTGTGAAAAATGCCAGAATCCCATTACATGGGACCCTAACGGTGGCCTGTTATTTGATGATGCGGCAAAGGAAGAAATATTTGAGCAGCTTGAGAAATCTTATATTTCCGGTATCACTTTTTCGGGCGGAGATCCGCTTCATCCGGCAAACAGGCTGGATGTCCGGAATCTGATGGCAGAAATCAAGGAAAAGTTTCCGACCAAAACCATCTGGCTTTATACCGGTGATTCCTGGGAAAATATCATGTATTACCCTATGATGCAGTTTGTGGATGTGGTGGTGGATGGAGAATTTCATATTAATGAACTGGATACGAAGCTTCTTTGGAAAGGCAGCAAAAACCAGAGGGTCATTGATGTGAAGAAGACTTTGCAGAAGACCGATCCCATGATTCCCGTATTACATTGCGGAGATTACAACTAAGAGGTATAAAATGCAGAAGATAGCACAGTTTATGAAAGTCAGCGAAGAGAATTTTATAAATAGTATCAGGGAGGATTTTCCTGAATATAACGAAAGCGACATTCGGGATATGTATGAATCCCTGCGGCTGCCGAAGAGAGCGACCAAGGGAAGTGCGGGGTATGATTTTTTTGCACCTTTTTCCTTTTCCCTTCCGCCCGGAAGCACGATTAAAATTCCTACGGGTATACGTGCAAAGATGGAGGAAGACTGGGTGCTCCAGTTATTTCCCAGAAGCGGGCTGGGATTCAAATTCCGCCTTCAGCTTAATAATACGGTAGGAATCATTGACAGCGACTATTTTAACTCAGATAATGAGGGTCATATTTTTGCAAAGATTACCAATGATTCCAATGAGGGAAAGACCATTGATATTGCGGCAGGAACCGGATTTTTACAGGGAATTTTTCTTCCCTACGGAATTACCGTAGATGACGAAGCGGACGGAATCCGCAATGGCGGGTTTGGAAGTACCACAGGAAAATAAAATAAATGAATAAAAAACTCCTTTTCGAAAACACTAAACATAAGTGAATCGAAGAGGAGTCTTTTTATGGAAAAGAACAGACAGGATATTGTAGAATATCAGGAATATAATGAAAACAGCGGGAATGAAAAGAAAATTACGGGAAATCTGAAGGAGGACATGGCCTATCTCAATGAAAAACTCCAGGTGGACAAGAATTTTGATATTGTTTACCGGGTGATTCAAATTGGCGGGAAGGAAGCCTGCTTTTATTTTGTGGATGGTTTCTGTAAGGATGAGCTGATGCAGAAAATTTTACAATATTTCTTAGACATCAAGCCGGAGGAGATGCCGAAAGATGCCCATGAAATGAGCAAGGGTTTTATTCCTTATGTGGAGGTGGATCTTTCGGATGATTGCAGCAGGATAACGCACAATCTTTTGTCTGGTGTTTTCGTGATGCTTATTGATGGTTATACACAGGCTATTTTGCTGGATTCGCGAACCTATCCGGCAAGAAGTGTGGGAGAGCCGGACAAGGATAAGGTGCTTAGAGGGTCTAAGGATGGATTTGTGGAAACGGTTATTTTCAATACCGCACTGATACGGCGAAGAATCCGAAGCACGGACCTTCGTGTGGAAATGTTAAATGCCGGCAAAACGTCCAATACGGATATTGCCGTCTGTTATATGGATTCCCGGGTAGATAAGAAGTTTTTACAACAGATTAAAGACCGGATTGCAGAGATTAAGGTGGATGCGCTCACTATGAATCAGGAAAGTCTGGCAGAATGTCTGTACCAGGCAAGGTGGTATAATCCCTTTCCAAAGTTTAAGTATTCCGAGCGGCCGGATACCGCAGCAGCACAGATCTTAGAGGGGAATATTGTCATTCTGGTAGACAATTCGCCTTCTGCCATGATTATGCCCACATCCATCTTTGATGTGATAGAAGAGGCCGATGATTATTATTTTCCGCCCATCACTGGGACTTACCTGAGAATGACCCGATTTTTAATTGCAATCCTGACCTATCTGATGACCCCTACATTCCTTCTGGCGATGAAATATCCGGAGTTTATTCCGGAGAGTTTCCGGTTCATTATGATAGAGGACCCCATCAACATTCCGATTATCTGGCAGTTTTTGATTCTGGAACTGGCAATCGACGGCTTAAGACTTGCAGCGGTGAATACACCTAATATGCTAAGTACACCGCTTTCGGTTATGGCAGGTATTGTGTTAGGGGAATTTGCGGTAAAGAGCGGTTGGTTTAATTCGGAAATCATGTTATATATGGCTTTTGTGGCAATTGCCAATTATACACAGGCGAATTATGAATTGGGATATGCCCTGAAATTCATGCGAATCATGACGCTGTTGCTCACATCATGGTTCGGACTAACCGGTTATATTATAGGAATTATTGTGGATATTCTTGCCATTCTCTGTAATAAAACCGTTTCCCATCAGAGCTACGTTTATCCGCTTCTGCCTTTTAATCTGCGACAGCTTGCAAAACGACTGTTCCGCTTACGACTGCCTGAGGCAAGAAAGTAAATAAGAAGGAGCTGCTGCTTTACGAATTCTAATCGTGAAAGAGGCCGCTCCTTTTACATAGCCGGAGATAACCGGCATGAGATAATCATCATAGAATAATAGATATGAGATAATTGTCATAGAACAACCGGTATGGGATTACCAGCTCCGGATAAACTTATCGATATAGTTGTCCAGACATTCCTCGATAACACGAATGGCTTCCTCGCGGTTTCCTTTTTCGTTCACATCCGTGGTTTTGTTCTCTAAGGATTTATAAATGGTGAAGAAGTGTTCCATTTCTTCTATGACATGTGCAGGCAGTTCGGAAATGTCGTGATAGCTGTTGTATGTGGGATCTCCGAAAGGTACGGCAATAATCTTCTCGTCACGTTTGCCGTCATCCAGCATGGAAATAACGCCGATGGGGTAAGCACGTACCAGAGTAAGCGGTGCTACGGGCTCGGAACAAAGAAGCAGAACATCTAATGGGTCACCGTCATCGCCGTAGGTACGGGGAATAAAGCCGTAGTTTGCTGGATAGTGGGTAGAAGTATAAAGAATCCGGTCCAGAATAATATAACCGGTTTCTTTGTCCAGTTCATATTTATTCTTACTTCCCTTGGGAATTTCGATTACGCAGATGAAATCGGTGGGAGTAACGCGCTTTACATTTATATTGTGCCAGATATTTGCATTGATTTCATTCATGATGCCGTCTCCTTTACTTGTTCTCCATTTATTTGCTAAATTGTTTATATTATAGCACGATAACCGGTAAAGTAAACAGAATTTTATAAACCGGCGTCGTAGGACGCCGGTAGAGAATTATTTGTTGCAGGATGCATTGTCGAATCCGGGATTGAAGGCATAGAAATTTTTGGAGTTTAAATTGTCCTGGGTGATACGGAGTGCTTCACCAAAGCGCTGGAAGTGTACGATTTCACGCGCGCGCAGGAATTTAATGGGGGCGCAGATGTCAGGGTCATCAATCAGGCGGAGAATATTGTCATAGGTGGTGCGGGCTTTCTGTTCTGCAGCCATGTCTTCAAAAAGGTCGGTAATCACATCCCCTTTGCTCTGGAATTCGCAGGCATTGAAGGGAACACCGCCGGCAGCCTGGGGCCAGATCCCAACGGTATGGTCCACATAATAATCCGCAAATCCACCGGCTTTGATTTCTTCCATGGAAAGGTTTCTGGTAAGCTGATGCACAATGGTGGCAACCATTTCGAGATGGGCCAGTTCCTCCGTACCGATATCGGTAAGCAGCCCGGATACTTCTCTGTAGGGGGTGGCAAAACGCTGGGAAAGATAACGCATGGAAGCACCCATTTCACCATCGGGCCCGCCATACTGGGAAATGATGACCTTTGCCGCCTGAGCATTGGGAGTTTTAATATTAACGGGGAACTGTAATCGTTTTTCGTAATTCCACATGATTAGTTGCCTCCTTTACACATACAGATTTGGTTTGCTTCGTTTTCCCAGGGCATGGGAGATAAAACCCACCGCCATTCGTTCTCACACTGGGAGAATTCCGAAGAAAGAGGATAATACTTCATGGCGAATTCCTTTTCCAGTTTCCGTTTGATTCCTGCGTAGTGGGAGTAATATTCCATGGCACGTGCATCATAGGGATGAGTATCCAGATAAAGACGCAGATCGGTCATGGTGAAGTCCACGATTGAGATATCTTTCATCAAGGAAAACATTTCATTCATTATTTCATCCTCCTTCCCGTGAAAGGTTTGTTGAGTTCAGGAAAAATAGTACCGATGCAGATAGCCATGTCCAGATCGTCATAAATTTCTTTCATGTTCTGCCAGGGAACATAGGCCATGGCAACTACCTCGCGATTATCACAATCGCGGTAAAAATGGTCTTGCATAATTTGCCTCTTTATAATGATTTATATTAGTATATGAAAGAAAAAAGACAGGGTGAAAGTTAGTTGCGAATTACCTTGACAAGTAAAAACTAACTAATTATACTGGAAACGGATGGAAGGTGAAAACATGACACTGTTTGAAGCGTCGAAAGAAAAAGAATACGAAATAAAGAACTTATTAGTGGAAGAGGCCGTAACCAGAAGATTACAGGCCCTTGGTCTTAACGACGGAGTCCGTGTCCGGGTATTAAACCGTAAGAAAAAAGGGGCTCTTATCATAAAGGTCAGAGGAACCAGACTGGCACTGGGAAAGCATTTGTCTGCCAACATTGAGGTAGAGGAGGTGCAGCCATGTCCGGTATAAAAGTAGCCTGTGTGGGCAATCCAAACTGTGGTAAGACCACCCTTTTTAATGCGTTGACCGGAGCAAAATTAAAGGTTGCTAACTGGCCTGGTGTGACCGTGGAAAAGGTGGAGGGAGCAACCAGTTACGAGGGGCAGGAAATTACCCTTGTGGATACCCCGGGTATCTATTCCCTGACCTGCTATACCATCGAGGAGAAGGTCACCAGAAAATGTGTGATGGATGATGATATTGACGTAATCCTAAACGTTGTTGATGCATCTTCGTTAGAGAGAAATCTATATCTTACCCTGCAGCTTCTGGAATTGGGGAAACCTGTGGTGCTGGCACTGAATATGATGGATATTGTGAAGGAACGGGGGATGGAGATTGACCTTCACCGTCTGCCGGAAATGCTCGGCGATATCCCTGTGGTACCGGTTTCTGCCGCAAAAAGGACGGGGCTTGGTGTTTTGCTCCATGCCATTTTACATCATTACGAGGAACAGAAAAATGCCGAATATATCCTGGAGTATCCGGAATACATAGAAGAGAAAATTGCGAAGCTGGAGGTAATGATGCAGGCCCACTATCCGGATCATTCTTCCCGCCGCTGGCATGCCATTAAGCTTCTGGAAGATGATGAGGAAGTAAGGGAAGAGCATCCTATTTCGGTTACCAATGTAGTGGACCGGAGTTATGAAAAGGAAATTATCAGCTGCAAATATGACTATATAGAAAAGGTTGTGAAGGAGGCGCTGTTTTATCAGCATAATAAGACTCCGGTTACGGAAAAGATTGACAGCTATCTGACCAATGAATGGCTGGGACTTCCCCTTTTTCTGTGCATAATGGGAGTTGTATTTTTCTTAACCTTTGCCGTGGGGGATTTCCTGAAGGGCTATTTTGAAGTGTTTTTAGGTCTGGTGACGAATACGGTATCGGAAGGGCTTACGACCCTGCATGTTTCCAAGGTATTAACCAGTTTGATCGTGGATGGTATCATTACCGGCGTGGGAGGAATTCTCACATTTCTGCCTAATATATTTATTTTGTTCCTGGCGCTTGCCATTTTGGAAGACAGCGGTTATATGGCAAGGGTTGCCTATGTCATGGATTCCATTATGGGGCATGTGGGACTCTCCGGTAAGGCATTTCTGCCCATGATACTGGGATTTGGCTGTACGGTTCCGGCCCTGATGGCGACCAGGGCACTGGAGACGGAGCGTGACAGAAGAAAGACTATGTTGATTACGCCCTTCATGTCCTGCTCGGCAAGACTGCCCATATATGTGATTTTTTCCCAGATGTTTTTTGATAAGAAATATGCCGGTCTGGTAGCATTCAGCTTCTATGTAATCGGTATGGTGGTGGCAGTCATTACCGCATTTGTGATGAACAAACTGGAAAAGGGACGGGAAAACGATTCTCTTTTAATTGAACTGCCGGAATATAAACGTCCCAATGCCAGAACCGTTTTTATCTATGTCTGGAAAAAGATTAAAGATTATCTGACCAAAGCAGGAACTACCATTTTTATTGCATCCATCTGTATCTGGTTCATCTTAAACTTTGGCGTCACCGGTATGGTAGAAAATCCGGCAGACAGTTTTGGAGCAGCAATCGGGAAGGGGCTGGTACCCTTATTAAAGCCCGCAGGACTGGGAATGTGGCAGATAGCAGTAGCACTCATTTCCGGTATTTCCGCAAAGGAAATCGTAGTCAGCAGTTTTGCCGTATTATTTGGTGTGGCGAATGCCAATTCCACAGATGGTATGGCAGCTATTTTGGCCAATGTTCATGCGCAGAATCCGGCATTCGGACCGCTTAATGCGTATTGCCTGATGCTGTTTTGTCTGTTGTATGTACCCTGCGTGGCAGCCATTGCCACTATGTATAAGGAGAGCGGCTCTCTAAAATATACTTTGAAAGTCCTGATTTTTGAAATTCTGGTAGCCTGGATTCTGACAACCTGCACCTTCCAGATTGGCAGTTTATTCCTATGACATTTTTTTAACAATATGCTTGATTTTCATGCGGGTTTATGATTTACTTATATCGTATATAACGTAAATCTTGCCCGCATTTTAGCGTTTTTGGCAAAAGACAGGAATGCGGCCAATAACCCGGATAGGAGAAGATGTCATGAGCAGCATGAGAGGTATTGATACTCAGGTTCGTAAGAGAAGACGCAGGGTATTTAAAGAGGTTGCCAACCTTGCTTATCATTCCACCAATTTAAAGGACGATTGCGAAGCCCTTCCTTACAAGATTGTGGATTATGATGAGACGGATTATTTAGACAGTGTTTATCGTGACAGGGCAATTGTCAGGGAACGTATCAGACTGGCCATGGGGATGAGTCTTCGCCCCGAAAACCGCGAACATCCCGGGCATCTGACAGAAGGGATTGAAGAGAGCAATATTGATGAAAAGTATTATGAACCTCCTTTGATGCAGGTCATTCCGTCCGCATGCAATGCATGCCCGGAAAACCACTATGAGGTTTCCAATATCTGTATGGGATGTCTTGCACATCCCTGCCGTGAGGTCTGCCCGGTGGGGGCCATGACCATGAAAAACGGGAAGTCCTATATTGATCAGGAAAAGTGCATTAAATGCGGCAAATGTAAGGCGGTTTGTCCTTATGATGCCATTTCCCACAGGGAGCGTCCCTGTGTAAAGGCCTGCGGTGTCAATGCCATTAAAAGTGATAAGCATAACCGTGCCGTAATTGACAGTGAAAAATGTGTATCCTGCGGGCAGTGTATGGTAAGCTGTCCTTTTGGTGCCATTGCGGATAAATCCCAGATTTTCCAGCTAATCCGTGCCATGCAGTCCGGCAGAACCGTCATTGCGCAGGTAGCACCGGCATTTGTGGGACAGTTCGGCCCTAAGGTGACACCGGATATTTTTAAGACCGCATTAAAAGAACTGGGATTTGCGGATGTTTATGAGACGGCAATCGGTGCGGATCTTGGATGTATTGCAGAGGCAGAGCACTATGTAAGGGAAGTAGCTACCGGTAAGCAGGCATTTGCCTTGACCTCCTGTTGCCCTTCCTGGTCCGTGATGGCAAAGAATATGTTTCCGGAGACCATTGATAAAATCAGTAATGAACTGACACCCATGGTTGCTACCGCAAGAGTGATTAAAGCAGAGCATCCCGATGCCAGTGTGGTGTTCATAGGACCCTGCGCTTCCAAGAAACTGGAGGCAAGCCGTAGAACCGTTCGTTCCGATGTGGATTTCGTCATTACATTTGAAGAACTGACAGGGATGTTTGAGGCCAAAGGAATTTTATTGGAAGAAATAGAGGCCATGGATTCCATGCAGGATGCCACCGCAGCAGGCCGCGGTTATGGTGTGGCAGGTGGTGTGGCAAGTGCTATTGAAAGCTGTATTAAGGAATATTATCCCGGTACCAGTGTGAAGGTGGAGCATGCGGAAGGACTGACAGACTGTAAAAAAGTCCTGATGCTCGCAAAAGCGGGGAAAATGAACGGATGTCTGATTGAAGGTATGGCGTGCCCCGGTGGTTGTATTGCCGGAGCAGGTACCAATATAGCACTTCCTGTTGCTTGTAAGGAAGTGCAGAAATTCAAGGCTTCTTCTTCACGAAATATACCTAAACAATAAGGGTATACCGGTTATTGTAAACTTATAAAAGAAATTGAAAATCGCAAAGGATTGCTTAAAAATCCCTTGCGATTTTTTATAAAAGTTATTACAATGGATAAAGAATGTCTATGGGCCGTGTAACAAATATTCATAAAGAAAACGACGCAGCCCGGAACGGAGGAAATTATGACAAAAATCAGAACAAGGTATGCACCCAGTCCTACCGGTAAAATGCATGTAGGTAATCTGCGTTCTGCACTTTATGAGTTTTTAATTGCAAAGCATGAAAACGGAGATTTTATGCTTCGTATTGAAGATACCGACCAGGAGAGATTTGTGGAAGGTGCTACCGAAATCATTTACCGTACGCTGGAAAAGACAGGTCTTATCCATGATGAAGGTCCCGATAAGGACGGCGGCTACGGCCCTTATGTGCAGAGTGAGCGTATGAAGACCGGCATTTATATGAAATATGCAAAGGAACTGATTGATAAGGGTGAAGCTTATTATTGCTTCTGTGACAAGGAAAGACTGGCTTCCTTGAAGACGGAGATTGTAGAAGGCAAGGAAATTATGATTTATGATAAGCATTGCCTGTCCCTCTCTAAGGAAGAAATCGAGGCAAATCTTGCAGCGGGTAAACCCTATGTAATCCGCCAGAACAATCCTACGGAGGGAACCACTACCTTTCATGATGAACTTTACGGAGACATCACGGTAAACAACAGCGAACTGGATGACATGATTTTAATCAAATCCGACGGATATCCGACCTACAACTTTGCCAACGTTGTGGATGATCATACCATGAATATCACCCATGTGGTAAGAGGAAACGAATACCTTTCTTCCTCTCCCAAATATGTACGTCTTTACGATGCATTTGGATGGGAAGTACCGGTTTACGTGCATCTGCCCCTTATTACGGATGAAAATCACAAAAAGCTTTCCAAGAGAAGCGGACATGCTTCCTTTGAAGATTTAATCGAACAGGGCTTCTTAACCGAAGCAGTAGTAAACTACATTGCGCTTCTCGGCTGGAGTCCAGAGGATAACCGTGAAATTTTCAGCCTGGAAGAACTGAAGAAAGAGTTTGATTACCATCGTATCAGCAAGAGCCCCGCTGTATTTGATATTGTAAAACTGAAATGGATGAATGGGGAATACTTAAAGGCGATGGACTTTGATAAGTTCTATGAACTTGCAAAACCTTATCTGGTGGAGGCGCTTGGGGAGAACTTTGACCTTAAAAAGATTGCCGCAATGGTGAAGACCAGAATCGAAGTATTTCCGGATATTGCAGGACAGGTGGATTTCTTTAAGAAACTTCCGGAGTATGACCCTGCCATGTATGCACATAAAAAAATGAAGACGGACAAAACTTCTTCCCTGAAGGTATTGGAAGATCTTTTACCCATTCTGGAGGCACAGGATGATTATTCCAATGATGCCCTGTATCAGACTCTTCTTGCTTATGTGGAAAAAGAAGGGGTAAAGAACGGTTATGTTATGTGGCCCGTTCGTACCGCAGTTTCCGGTAAACAGATGACACCGGCAGGTGCTACCGAAATTATGGAGATTCTCGGAAAAGAGGAGTCCATAGCCCGAATCAGAAAAGGCATTGAGCTGCTGAAAGCAGAATAATCCGAAACGGAGGAATTATTTGGAACAGTATTATCATTTAGACTATGCACAGCAAAAAGCTGTATGCCATACCCATGGCCCGGCACTGGTTGTAGCCGGGCCGGGCAGCGGTAAGACCAGTACACTCTTAAAACACATTTCTTTTCTTCTTGAAAATCATTTTGCAAATCCACCTGACATTTTAGTGATTACCTATACCAGAGAAGCAGCCATGTCCATGAAAAAAAGGTATGAAAAAGAACATGGCAGGAATTTCGATTCCATTACATTCTGTACGTTTCATTCTTTGTCTTATCAGATTCTTCAAAAAGAAACCCACCTTAAAAATAATGGTCTGATTTCCGAAAAGGAGAAGGAAAAACTCCTTCTATTTTTGTTGCAAAAATTTGGAGAGAATACAGAACTCGTGCCGGATTATCTTAGGTTATTTTCCCTGCGTAAAAATGGATGCCATATAGAGGAGGAATTGAGAAAATCAGGCCTTGAAAAGGACAGATTTGAGACGATTTTTGGGGAGTACGGGAAAGAGGTTAAAAGAAAAGGCAAACTGGATTTTGACGATATGCTCTACGACTGTAAATGTCTGCTCGAGGACAATGAAGGCGTACGAAAACATTGGCAGAATCGTTTTTCCTATATTCTTGTGGATGAATTTCAGGATACCAATCCCATCCAGTATGTCTTCTTAAAAATTTTATCAGGAGAGCATCATAATCTGTTTGTGGTAGGGGATGATGACCAGTCCATATATGGATTCCGTGGGGCGAATCCCGAGGTCATGAAGATTTTTGTAAAAGAATTCGCAGATACCAAAATTTATTTCCTGAATAATAATTACCGAAGTACAAAAACGATTGTGGAAGCAGCCAACAGAGTCATCTGTGCAAACAAAAACCGCATGGAAAAGAAAATGCATGCGGTCAATAGGGAGGACTGCGCTGAAGTAAAACTGTTTGAGAGCGATTCGATTGCCGCACAATATGAGGAAATCTGTGAAATGATCCTTCAAGAGCCGGAGCAGGAGACGGCGGTGATTTTCCGGACGCATCACGAAATGGAACTGATGAGAGTTTATCTGGAAGAGAAGAATATCCGCTATGAAATAATCGGAAATTGCGGCAGACAGGTGCATTTTGTAGAGGAAGATATTTTTTCCATGTTACGTTTTATGTGTGGGGAAAGAAAGCGGAAGGATTTTTTGAAGGTTAGTCAGATATTAGGCTTAATGATTGAAAGGGAATATCTGCCGGAGGAAAATGTGGACCTTCCTTCATTGGTACGAAATCTGGAAGAGACCGGGGAGAAAGAGAAGGCGGATGCGGTAGGCAGGTTGTTAAAGAAACTGGAAATCGGGAGAAAACTGTCTCCGGGTCTGTTGGTCCGGTTCGTGCGCAATACTTTGGGCTATGAGCATTACTTACAGAAATTTGCCGGGGATGACGAAATCCACTATCTGTATTTAAAAAAACTGGCGGATAATGTGGAAAACAAAGCAAAAGATTTTGAAAAGATGAGCCGGTTTCTACAGTGGTGGGAGAATAAAGAGCCCGAAAAAAGGGAAGAAAAGAAAACGGGCAATTCCTCCCTAAAACTTCTTACCATGCATGCCGCAAAGGGACTTGAATTTGACTGTGTCTTTATTCCCAACATCAATGAGGGGATGATTCCCCACGGAAAGAATCTATCCGAGAAGGAACTGGAGGAGGAACGCCGTATCTTTTATGTGGGCATGACAAGGGCAAGAAAGAAGCTCTTTTTATTCTGTGAAAGAGAAGGAAAGGACCGGCCGGGGAAGAGGTCCAGATTTCTAAAGGGATTTGGATAAAAAAATCCCGCAAACCGCACCGGGAGGCACAATTTGCGAGATTTTCTACACATCGTCAGACTCTACCAGTTCATCAAACTCGCAGTTGTCCAGATACTCATCAAAGGCATCGGAAACCATCTCGTATTCTTCGTCATCTTCAATGTAGATAAGTTCGGGCTCTTCGTTGGGATCGTTTTCGTTCTCCTTGTAACCGTAGAACCAGACCTCACCGTCTTCGTTGTCACCGTTTTCATCTAAAGGAAGAAGTACAATATAATCTTTACCGGATACCTCTAAAATGGTAATAACGGCACATTCGACGTCGCCATCGTCAAATTCAAGGGTTACCGTCATTTCTTCTTCTGCAAAGTCTTTATTTGCCATGGATAAATCATCCTTTCTTATTTTTTCTACATTATATCTGTTTTTCCGGGTTCTGTAAATAGATTTATAGTAGCGCACCGTTCCTATTATGTGTTATAATACATCCGTATGACTTTCGTTTCTAAATACTTACGGATAAAGCTTGACAAGAAAGGAAACAAAACAGTGTTTACAATAGAAAAAGGCGTGCCTTATCCTGTGGGAGCCCACAGGGACAAATCCGGGATAAATTTCTCCATGATATCTGCAAATGAAGATGCAGGTGTTATTTTATTTGATAAAAGCGGCAAAAATATCAGAAAAAAGATTCCTTTTCAAAAGGAGCATGAGATCGGAAATGTAAAATGCTTTTATCTGGACGGACTTACGGGAGATGTGATTTATGCTTTTTATGAAGGAGACACCCTGCTTCGGGATGAGAGGGGACAGGCCTTCCTGGAGAATTTTTCCTATGGAGATGTGAGGATGTTAGAGGAGCCGGTAATTCCGGCTGTTTTGAAAACGGACGATTATGACTGGGAAGGGGACAAAAGCCCGGCAATTTCCTATGAGGACAGTATAGCCTATTGTCTTCATGTCAGAGGATTTACCAAACATGCATCCTCCAAAGTGAAAGGAAAGGGAACTTTTCTTGGAGTTACCGAAAAAATACCCTATCTGAAAGATCTTGGGATAACCACGTTGGAATTCCAGCCGGTTTACGAATTTAACGAAGTGGAATATTTGAAAAAAAGAGAGAGTTTCATGCAGGAGCCGGTTTCAGACCCCAAAGAAGAGCCGACCAGGCTGCAGTACTGGGGATATGTAAAAGGATACTATTACAGTCCGAAGAGCAGTTATTCCTTTTCGAAAGATGCGGTGACTGAGTTTCGAAACATGGTAAAAGAGTTTCACAGAAACGGTATGGAAGTAATCCTGCAGTTTTATTTTACAAAAGATATCCTTCCGGTGGAAATTGTAAAGATTCTCACGTTCTGGGTGCTAAAATTTCATGTGGACGGATTCCATCTGAAAGGGAAGAATATCGATGCCGCCATGTTGGCAACCGACCCTGCACTTGCTAAGACAAAAATCTGGTACTACGGCTTCCCCGAAGAGTGTGTAAAGAGTGAAAACGGCAGATATCTGGCAGAGTATCGGGAAGATTTCCGCATGGATATGAGAAAGTTCTTAAAAGGTGATGAGGATATGGTTTCCAAGGTTATGTATCACCTGAAAAGGAATCCTGCACTTGTCGGAAACATGAATTATATCAGTAACTATGACGGTTTTACCATGATGGATATGGTTTCCTATGAAAGGAAGCACAACGAAGCAAACGGCGAGGAAAATCGGGACGGTACGGATTATAATTTAAGCTGGAACTGTGGTCTGGAAGGTGTTACCAAGAAAAAAGCAATTATGAAGCTTCGTATGCAGCAGATTAAAAATGCTTTTTTACTCCTGTTGACCGCACAGTCCACCCCGCTCTTTTTCATGGGTGACGAATTTGGTAATTCCCAGAAGGGAAATAATAACCCGTACTGTCAGGATAATGAAATCACCTGGCTGAATTGGAAAAATGCACAGACAAACAGTGAACTTCTTGACTTTGTAAAGGAGCTTATAAGGCTTAGGAAGGAGCACCCGGTGTTCCATCAGGAAAAGGAAGTACGCATGATGGATTATGGGGCAGTGGGGTATCCGGATGCCTCTTATCATGGTAAATTTCCTTGGAAGGTGGACACGGCAGTATACAGCAGACAATTTGGAATTATGTACTGCGGCGCCTATGCGAAAAAAGCAAAGCATAAAATGGATGATTTCTTTTATGTGGCATACAATATGCATTGGGAAAAGTATCATTTTGAACTGCCAAAGCCTCCGGCCGGATGCATGTGGGAGGTTGTGATGGCTTCGGCCGAACTTCCCGAAGATTGTCTGACAGAGGATGAGACGGAACTTTCCGGCATTACGATTCCGGCACGTACTATCTGTATATTATGTGCAAAGGTAAATGAGGAAGGTATGAGTAAGCATGAAGATCGTACAGCATTTTAAGACTATTACGTACCACAAATGGCTTGTAATGCAGGGCTGCTTTAAGGTGGGCCTGTATAAGCAGGGCATTTTACATGATTTGTCCAAATATAGTCCTGCCGAATTCTGGGTAGGAGTAAAATATTATCAGGGAGATCGCAGCCCCAATAATGCAGAACGGGAGAAGAAGGGCTATTCTTCAGCCTGGTTACACCATAAGGGCCGGAACAAACACCATTATGAATACTGGATTGATTATTCCCTGCATAGTGTGCCCGGCGGAATGATGCCGGCTCCCATGCCCAGAAAATATATTGCGGAAATGATTATGGACCGGATTGCGGCCTGCAAGGTTTATCAGGGGGAGAATTATACGGATGCTGCACCGCTAAAATATTATTTACAGGGAAAAGACCCGGCACCGTTACACCCGTTTACCCGAAAATGGCTGGAAAAGTTTCTCCATATGTTGGCAGAAGAAGGGGAAGAAAAGACCTTTTCTTATATGAAAAATGTTTTTCTGAAGGCACCGAAAGCAAGCAAATGAATATGATACAGTAAAGAACCTATAAAGAGAGAATGAAATGAACTGTTTTATTATTCTGTTTTTCTTACTTTGCTGTAATGGTGGCTGTAACGGATGTGACCACAACCACCGGCATGACTGTGATGACCGGCGTACCGGCGATTCCTGTAACATTTGTGACAAACCCTGTCATAATTGTGAAAGAGAAGACAGGGACTGTGACTGTAACAGGGATCGTGACAGAGACCGAAACCGGGATCGGGATCGTGACAGAGACGGCATGACTCCTCCGCCCTGGATTAAGAGTAATTATGCGAATGGTGATTCCTGCGGCTGTGAAAAATAACATATAGTGAAAAAAGTGCCTCGAATTTGAATCCGGGGCATTTTTTGTATATTTTTTGCCTAATTTTGTAAAAATATTAGAAAAATATGAGAAAACTATAAGAATTTATTTGAAATTATCCTCATAATTGTATATAATATATTTAATGGCTTGTACTATAGCCAATTTGTGCTTACACGCAGTGAAAGGAGACTCGTAATGGTAGAGTACATTTTGGGTAATTACCTTGTAGAAACAGGTAAGCTCACGGAAGAACAGTTAGAGACTGTTGTGGCAAAACAGGATGAGACCAGAGTTAAGTTGGGCCTTCTTGCCGTTTCAGAAGGAATTATGACCATCGAACAGGCTGAAAAGGTAAATCAGCTTCAGTCCACAATGGATAAGAGATTTGGTGATATTGCCGTAGAACAGGGATTTTTAACAGATGAACAGATTGGAAATCTGTTAAAAAAGCAGGGAAATGCATATCTTTCCTTTGCGCAGGCTCTTGTGGATGCCGGCTATTTGAATATGCAGGAATTGGATGAAATGCTTGATGGATTTCAGAAGGCAAACAGTTTCTCCAAATCTGATATGGAAGATTTAAAGAGTGATGAACCCGAAAGAATTGTTGCACTTTATATTCCTAATGATGCAATGGCATATAAGGATGTGATAGGAGTACTGATCCGAACATTAATTCGCTGCGTTGACAGACATGCTTATATGGGAAAAGCCATTATTCAGGACGGTATCACCGTGGAAAAGGGTGCATTCCAGAGAATTGCTGATTTTACCAGTCCCATAGAGGGCGTTACAGAACTGGAAACCGGATTTGTGGAGGAAAGCGGAGCTCTTCATGACATTGCATCTGCATTCTGCAAGATGGAAGATTTGGATGATGAGGATTTGCTGGACGCTGCAGGGGAGTTCTTAAACTGCGTAAATGGATTGTATGCATCCGGTATCAGCAGAGAGGGTATTGATTCCGAATTGATGCCTCCGGTAATCTTTAACAATGAGAAAACATACACAGAAAAGGGAATTTGCAAGGTTCCTGTATGCTTAAAAAATAAAAAATCATTCTTTGTAGTGATTGGACGCAATTAGGGAGGTTTAGTGTATGGGAAAGATTTTGTTGGTAGATGATTCTAAAATGTCCAGGAAGATGCTCAGAACCATTTTGGAAGGGGCAGGACATGAAATCGTTGGTGAAGCAGGAAACGGTGTGGAAGGTTTGGAAATGTACAAAAACTTAAAACCCGATGCAGTCACCATGGATATCACGATGCCTGAGATGGATGGGATTGAGTGCTTAAAGGCCATTAAGGGGTTTGATGCAGATGCCAAGGTAATTATGGTAACCGCTGCCGGGCAGTCTTCCAAATTGGTTGAAGCATTAAAGCTTGGTGCAACCGAATTTATCTGTAAGCCTTATGAACCGGAACAGATTTTGAGCGCTGTGAAAGAAGTAGTATAGGTCAGATTTCCAAGTCATTTGCAGATATACATAACAAAAGGACTGCTTGTTGGAGCAGTCCTTTTATCGTTTGCGGGTTGTAATTAGTTGGATTTAATTTCTTTCCAAAGTTCGTTATAAAGGGTATCGGCTTCTTCTCCCAAATAAGAGTAGGTCTCCAGTTTGTATAAGGACAGATCCGGGAACGCAATATCGGAATTCTTGATATCCTCGTCTTCAATCAGTTCTCTGGCTGCCGTGTTGGGAGTAGAGTAGGTGATGAAATCAAAGTTCATGAGTGCAATATCATCGCGACACATAAAGTCAATAAATTTCTCTGCATTTTCTTTGTTCTGGCAGTTTTTGGGGATTACCCAGCTGTCAATCCATACATTGGTTCCTTCTTTCGGAATTACATAAGCTAAATCGGGATTTTCTCTCTGGGTATAAATGGCTTCCCCGGAGTAGATAACACCGAGGGCTGCTTCATTACCAATCATTTTGTCCCTTACCTGATCGATTACATAGGCCTGTACAAGAGGTTTTTGAGCAATCAGAAGTTCTTTTGCTTCCTGAAGTTCAGCTTCATCAGTACTGTTTAAGGAGTAGCCGAGAGAAGCAAGAGCCACCATAAACAAATCGCGTACACTGTCCTGCATTAAAATACTGTCAGCGTATTTCTCATCCCAGAGGATGGACCAACTGTCAACGGGACCGTCTACCATCTTGGTGTTGTAAAGAATTCCCACGGTTCCCCAGCAGTAGGGTACGGAATACTTGTTTCCGGGGTCAAAGGCAAGAGACTGTTCATAGTACTGTTCTCCGATATTGGCCTTGGCATTGGGAAGGTTGTCCCAGTTTAATTCCGCAAGAAGATCGTTGTCCACCATCTTCTGAATCATATAATCGGAAGGACAGACCACATCATAGCGGGAGGTACCGGCTTCCACCTTGGGATACATGGTTTCATTGGTATCAAATTCGTCATAAACGACCTGAATTCCCGTTTCTTTTTCAAACATTTCAATGGTTTCGGGGTCAATATATTCTCCCCAGTTATAAACGTAGACCTTTCCGTTGGGATACTTGTCTGCGTTGCCGCAGCCCGTAAGGACAGAAGCGGAAAGTACGCAGGTAAGTAAAAGCGCAATCAGTTTTTTCATAATATCCTCCTTGTTCTATTATACTATACGTCTTTTTCTTTGGGGGAGCGGTTTACCAAAATGAGCAGCACCAGCACGGTGAGGAAAATCAGTGTGGAGAGAGCGTACATTTCGGGTTTGATTCCCTTTTTGACTTCCGTATAAATCTTCGTAGATAATGTATCAATTCCGGGACCTTTTGTAAAGTGGGTAATGATAAAGTCATCCAATGACATGGTAAATGCCATCAGGAATCCGGAAAGAATGCCGGGTAAGATATCCGGGAAAGTCACACTGAAAAATGCTTTCATGTGGCTTGCTCCCAAATCCAGCGCCGCCTCATAGGTGCTTGGATTTAACTGCTTCATACGCGGCATGATACTTAAAATAACGTAAGGGATGTTAAAGGTTATGTGAGCAAGCAATATGGTTAAAAAGCCAAAGTTCATGCCTAAAACAATAAAGAGGAGCATTAAGGAAATACCGGTTACGATTTCGGCATTTAACATTGGGATATTGGTGATGCCGATGAGAATGGTCCGGTTTCGTTTTTTCATGCTCTGAATTGCAATACAGGCAATGGTTCCGATTACGGTAGCAATAAATGCAGAAAGGAATGCAATTAATAGGGTATTCCACAGCGCATTTAAAATGTCCTGGTTTTTGAAAAGGTTCTGATACCACTTTAAGGTAAAGCCGCCCCATTTCGCACGGGATTTGCTGGCATTAAAGGACAGTACAATCAGGGTAACGATGGGGGCGTACAGAAAGATAAAAATGAGAGTGATATAAATTTTCTTTGCTGCGTTTCTCATAATGTATTCCCCTCCCCGTCTTTGTCAAAAATAGCGGACAGTATCATATTGAATAAGATAAAAATCATCAAAACGATGGAGAGGCCGCTGCCTAAATGCCAGTTGCCTGTCTGGGTAAATTCCTGTTCAATCACGTTACCGATAAGCAGAATTTTGCTTCCGCCCAACAACGTGGAAATAACGAATGTGGTGAGTGCCGGTACGAATACCATGGTAATTCCGCTGATAATACCGGGTACACTAAGAGGCAGTGTAACCCGTATAAACGTGTCAAAGCCATTGGCACCAAGATCCTTAGCCGCATTGATGACGTTGGGGTCAATCTTAGTAAGGGAATTGTAAATCGGGAGTACCATAAAAGGCAAAAAGTTATATACCATACCAAGGATAATGGCAGAGGGTGTATTAATGATATTTAAAGCCGGCAAATGTAAGAACTCCAAAACCGAGTTGATTACGCCGCTTTTTTCCAATAAGGTCTGCCATGCCATGGTACGAAGCAGGAAGTTCATCCACATCGGCAGAATGAAGATCAGCACCACAAAAGAGTGTTGGTTTACATTCATGTGTGCCAGAATCATTGCCAGAGGATAGGCAAGTAGCAGGCATATAAGGGTACTGATGAGGGACAGCAGAATGGAAATCCAAAGTGCCTTGGAATGCTCTGCTGTGGCAATGGCACAAATATTTTCAAGAGTAAAAGCTCCGGTTTTGTCAGTAATACCGTAGTAGACCACCATAAAGAGGGGAATCAGGATAAATGCGGCACACCAGAACAAATAAGGGAGTGACAGCATTTTTTTATTCATCTAATTTGGCAGCCTCCTCGTCTTCGGATTCCGGTTTGTTCATAATCTGGATATTGAAAGGGTCCACCTTAATGCCGACCTTCGTTCCAACCGCACACATCTGGGTGGAGTGTACCAGCCATTCAAAACCGGCGGCCATGACCTCCATCTCATAATGGACACCCTTAAAAATTAAGTGGGTCACTACGCCTTCAATGGTGCCTTCTTCCGGTTTTACAAGCATCACATCTTCGGGACGGATTACCACGTCCACCGGCTTATTTTCTCCGAATCCTTCATCCACGCAGTCAAATTTTGCTCCCAGAATTTCAACCAGACGGTCACGAATCATGGTGGCACCAATGATGTTGCTGTCTCCGATGAAGTCTGCCACAAAGGCATTTTCCGGTTCGTTGTAAATGCGTTCGGGGGAACCGATCTGCTGGATATAACCCTGATTCATGACCACGATGGTATCCGACATGGTAAGGGCTTCTTCCTGATCATGTGTTACATAGATAAAAGTAATTCCCAGCTCATTTTTAAGACGAATCAGTTCATACTGCATGTCCTGACGAAGTTTTAAGTCCAATGCCCCAAGGGGTTCGTCCAATAAAAGCAGCTTGGGCTCATTTACGATAGCGCGGGCTATGGCAATACGCTGCTGCTGTCCACCGGAGAGGGAATCGGGCATACGCTTCTCAAACCCGTCGAGATTTACGAGTTTCAGGGCATATTTTATTTTGTCATCAATATAAGATTTGGATTTGTTTTTGATTTTCAATCCGAATGCAATGTTTTCGGCAATGGTCATATGCGTGAAAAGGGCATATTTCTGGAAAACCGTATTTAATTGTCTTTTGTTGGCAGGAAGATTCGTAATGTCCTGACCTTCAAAGATGACACGGCCTTTATCCGGCTGTTCAAAACCGCCTAAAATACGCAGGGTAGTGGTTTTCCCGCAACCACTGGGACCAAGCAGGGTTAAAAATTCATTTTCCCTGATATACAGATTCAAATCATCCAGTACTAACTGGTTACCATAGGATTTGGAAATATGTTCCAAATTTACGAGTACATCCTTCATGTCTGTAAACCTCCCGCACAGATTGTCTACTTTGTCGAAAATTGCGAAAAGTATCGATTAATTGTATAATGAAATATGGGAAAAAGCAATGAATATTTATAATTAGATATTGATTTTTTTATATAGTCATCCGATAATTAAATTGTAGTATCAATTGCAAACGGATTTGCAAAATAAAATTCAAGGAGGAAAAGGAAATGGGCGTAAGCGCAGTAAGTAGTACACAGGTGGCATATGTGGGTGAATATGCCTCAAGTGCAAAGAAAACTTCTGAACGCAAAGCAGAAGTAAAAGAAGAAGCCGGTGCGGTATACGAGACCGGTGAAAAGAATTCCAAACCGGCAACTTATTCCGTAAACAGAATGAGTGCCGAAGAACGTGCAAACCTTGTTTCACAGCTTAAGGCAGATGCAGAAGCAAGACAGAGTCAGTTCGTATCCATGGTACAGAAAATGATGGGGGAGCAGGTAGGTGCATTTGGACAGGCCAATAACATCTGGCAGTTCCTTGCAAAGGGTAACTTCACCGTGGATCCTGCAACCAAATTGCAGGCTGAACAGGACATCTCCGAAGATGGTTATTACGGTGTAAAACAGACCGCACAGAGAATCTTCGATTTTGCCAGTGCTCTTGCGGGAGACGATGTCGACAAGATGAAGGAAATGCAGGCTGCATTTGAAAAAGGATTTAAGATGGCTGAAAAGACCTGGGGAGGAAAACTTCCGGATATTTCTTATGAAACCCAGGGTGCTGTAAGCAAGATGTTTGAGGACTACTATGCAAGTAAGGCAGAAGCATAGAGGGAATTAGTTCTGAAGAATAAGAAAATGGAAAATAGAATGGAACCTTAGGAACTACCAAAAAGGGAGCTGAAAACAAATCGTTTCAGCTCCTTTTGCTATGCTAACGGTAAAACTCAATCAGGGAATCCATTCGGGCACTCATATTTACCATTAAAGCATCGAGAAGAGTAATGGCAACCATGGATTCCATTACCACTACGGCACGGGGCACAATGATGGGATCGTGGCGGCCTTTGATGGCAATTTCTATTTCTTCCCCGTTTCGGTTCACGGTTTCCTGAGTCCTAAAAATGGAAGGAGTGGGCTTCACATGAGCACGAATCAGGATGGGGGAGCCGTCGCTCATACCTCCTAAAATACCGCCCGCATGGTTTGTCTTCTTAGACACTTTACCATCTTCCATACAAAAAGCATCATTGTTTTTGCTGCCGACTGTCTTGGAAACGGCTGTACCGTCCCCGATTTCTACGGCCTTTACGGCACCGATGGACATGATTGCCTTGCTTAAATTGGCATCTAATTTTTCAAATACCGGGTCCCCGATTCCAATAGGCATTCCCTCTACAATACATTCCATAGTACCGCCCACGGAATCCTTCTCCATCATTTTTTCCGCCAGATATTCTTCTGCCCTGGCGGAAGCTTCCGTATCCGGCATGGCAGTTGGGGTGGAAAGAATGGCATCCCGGTCAAATTTAGCAGGATCCGTTTCCACAGGACCAATGGATTTTGTATATGCCATAACGGTAATACCCATTTCTTTTAAAAGTTTACAGGCAATGGCGCCTGCCGCTACACGTCCGATGGTTTCGCGACCGGAAGAGCGTCCGCCGCCACGGTAATCCCGAAAACCGTATTTTTGGTCAAAGGTATAATCCGCATGACCGGGACGGTAATAGGAAGCAATTTCGGAATAATCGCCGGAACGCTGGGAAGTATTGGGCACCATAATGGAAATGGGTGTGCCGGTTGTTTTTCCTTCAAATACGCCGGAGAGAATTTCGCAGGCATCGTCCTCTTTACGGGGCGTACTGATTTTGCTTTTTCCCGGCTTTCTTCTGTCTAAGTATTCCTGAATATCTTCCTCGGAAAGGGAAAGACCTGCGGGACATCCGTCGATGACCACACCTAATGCCTTTCCGTGGGATTCTCCCCAGGTAGTAATCTTAAATATATTTCCGTAAGTAGAACCTGCCATAACAGTACCTCCACATAAAATGCTTTATGTTCTTCATCCATTCAAAATAATATGCTTCATAATTTCGAAACTGTAAGTTCCCTTAAACTATAACCAAAGTTCAAAAATTATGCAAGAAAAAGAACAAAACTGAGTGCAAGTTTTGAACAAATATGATACGATGTTACGAGAATGAACGGAGGTTATTTTATATGTACCGAATTTTGAAACAGGAAGGACGGGCCAAGAGAGGCGAACTTGAAACCGTCCATGGAACTATACAGACACCGGTTTTTATGAATGTGGGAACAGTAGCTGCCATCAAGGGAGCTGTTGCAACCAGTGACCTGGAGGAAATAAAGACCCAGGTGCAGCTTTCCAACACCTATCATCTGCATGTGCGTCCCGGTGACAAAATTGTGAAACAGCTTGGAGGACTTCATAAGTTTATGTCCTGGAATAAGCCGATCCTCACCGATTCCGGCGGATTTCAGGTATTTTCTCTTGCGGGACTTCGCAAGATAAAAGAAGAGGGTGTTTATTTCAACTCCCATATCGACGGCAGAAAGATATTTATGGGACCGGAAGAGAGTATGCAGATTCAGTCCAATCTGGCTTCCACCATTGCCATGGCATTTGATGAATGTCCCAGTTCCAAGGCGGATAGAAAGTATGTACAGGCTTCTGTGGACCGCACCACAAGATGGCTGGAACGTTGTAAAAATGAGATGAACCGGTTAAACGGTCTGGAAGATACCATTAATAAGAAGCAGATGCTTTTTGGTATTAACCAGGGAGCTGTTTTTGCGGATATCCGAATTGAACATGCAAAGCGTATCTCTGAATTTGACCTGGACGGTTATGCAGTTGGCGGCCTTGCGGTAGGGGAGACTCATGAAGAGATGTATCATATTCTGGAGGAAACCGTCCCCTATCTTCCGGTGGATAAGCCAACCTATTTAATGGGTGTAGGAACTCCCGCCAATATTCTGGAAGGGGTAGAGCGTGGAATTGATTTCTTTGACTGCGTCTATCCTTCCCGCAACGGACGCCACGGACATCTTTATACCAATCAGGGTAAAATCAATCTTTTTAATGCGAAATATGAACTGGATGACCGCCCCATTGAAGAAGGCTGCGGCTGTCCCGCCTGCCGGAGATATTCCAGGGCTTATATCCGTCACCTCTTAAAAGCAAAAGAAATGCTGGGAATGCGTCTGTGCGTGCTTCACAACCTCTATTTCTACAATACCATGATGGAAGAAATCAGGGATGCGCTGGATGCCGGTAATTTTGCCTCCTACAAAAAGCAGAAGCTGGACGGCATGCAGGCAAATAAGGAATAAGGTATAGGAAGATGCATTCACGCGTGGTTTGGCACGAAATCAGCGTAAATTAATATTTCCCAAATAAGCGCTGAAAGAAAAGTATAAAATGTCAGCGTATTCAGAGAAAAATGGATTTTGCACCTATTCTCCCAAAATGAGCGTCAGCGTAAAAAGATAAAATCTCAATAAACGCTCATTTGTTTGACAACTACCAAGTTGCAGGGTGCCAATAACTCGACAGTTCCAATTTGTGGAGGTAATCGTAATGGAACGTACAGAGAAAGTTGAACTGACCGCTTTATGTCTTCTTTATAAAGACGATAAAATTTTATTACAAGATAGAGTAAAAAATGATTGGAAAGGATTTACTCTTCCAGGTGGACATATTGAAATCGGGGAGTCAATAGTTGATGCTATAATACGTGAAACGAAAGAAGAAACAGGCTTGACAGTTGTGAATCCTAAATTGTGTGGAGTGAAGCAGTTCCCAATAAAAGATGGCAAATATGAAAATGGTAGATATCTCGTTTTCTTGTTTAAAGCAAACGAATTTTATGGAGATATCGTATCATCTGAAGAGGGAAGTATGCATTGGGTTAGTAAGGAAGAGTTGGAAAACGTCAATTTAGTAAGCGATTTTAATGAATTGCTCAATGTAATGCTTGATGATAATTTGAGTGAATTTCAATATATTGTTGAAAATGATGTATGGAAGATTATAAAAAGGTAACAGACTGACAAATTGTTCAATTAGAAATTGTTGAAGAGGTGAATTAATGAAAAAGGTTCTTCAAGTACTTTGCTGTGCAGTAGGCAGTGGAATGATTGGTTTCTTTGCAAATCGGTTGAATACGGTTGTAGGATGCGTATGTTTCACTCTTGGTGTTGTTATGCTTGTAGCTTCAAGCATAGTAATCAGTAAAAAAGATAATACGGATAACTGACAAATTCCAGTTTATAGAACTGCGAGGTGAATTCCTACTTTCTTAGCAATAACATATAAGAATTTAATGCCTAAAAACCTGTAAAAAGCCAATGTTAATATACGTTGCTTGTGGCAACGGCTCATTTGTCTTTAGAATGGAGCCATCAAAAACAAGGAGGCGTAGATTATGCTTAATGAAAACATAAAAAATCTTAGAAAATCAAAAGGGTTATCGCAGGAAGAACTTGCTATTAAATTGAATGTGGTAAGGCAGACTATATCAAAATGGGAGAATGGTTTATCAGTTCCTGATTCAAGTATGCTTATTTCATTGGCAGATAAATTGGATACATCTGTAAGTACATTACTTGGAGAGCCTGTATCGGATGCAACTACCGATGACTTAAAAATAATATCTGAAAAGTTAGAGGTGATTAATTTCCAACTTGTGAAAAGAAGAACGGAAAAACTCAAAACAATCCGATGGGTACTTATATCTTTATGTACGCTTATAGTAATTGTATTTATTGCTCTTGCCGTTAGTTATGCAAAGTATATATCTTGGTTGGGATTATAGTGACATAGAACTTGATGTTGCTGGAATTGTTATGCATAGATTCGAATTTGAGGAGATAAGAAACAGGATATGAATAAAATAAAATCTTTTTTGATGTTAGTGATAATAAGTGCTTTATTAACTGGATGTAGCAATACATTTGCTAAAGCGGAATATAATGACATAGATAAGATTGTGAATATTGAAGATAGATATGCAAAAGAAAATTCGAATTTCAATCCCATAGATAATGGTTATTCATTAGTGATAGAAAAATTTGATGGACGAGAAACATTATGGACAGAAACAGTTGATGAAAATAAAGATATTGATGTTGAAGTAAAGCTAAGCATATCTTCTGGAACTGTTAAAATTGTACATATAGATGATAATGGAAATGTTGTTACATTAGTTGAATGCATACAAGGTAATTCTGATGAAATCAATATTGTGAAAACAGTATCCTTGAAATCAGGTCAGAATAGAATAAAAATTGTTGGATATGAATGTAAGAATATAGACTTAGCCATAGTATCATCAGATTTTCAATAATCAGTTGTATTATTATGATTTTAATGCACATGCAACTCCCAATTGACCGAGCTCTTGAGATCGAGGTATGCTTCTAGGCCTTTGGACAAGAAGATGGAAAACTAAGAATTTGGAATAGGAGATATTGGAAACATGGATTTTGAATTAAAACAATTGGATATAAGTAATATTGACATGATTAAAAATTTCTTTGTAGATGTATTTTCAAATGAACCTTGGAATGATATAACACAAATATTTTTACAGACAGAGAGAAATGTTCCGGCTTATCATTTTTATAAGAAAAATGAATTTATTGAATTAGCGGGGCATGTATCTTTTGCAAAAGAAATTAGATTATAGCTCGGTAGCCGACGGTTATAGTTTTATTAATAATAGATATCATTACTTGATGGCTTTATGTTAAAAAGAAAACGGAGGATAATTATGAATCCATGGATAATTGACTTTTGCTATTTAGTTCTATTGTTGTGTTTTGTAATAGTAGGAATTGCATCTGTAGTATTATTGATAGTTAGAAAGCGTAAGCAGAAAAGCATAAAATCAACTGTAATATCATTAGTGATAAGTATCTTCCTCTTGGCAGTTTTGATATTATTTATTGCTTCTCATTCAACATATTATAAATACAATGATTGGGCTATTTTACAAAGTAATATTCGTGTAGTGGAGCAGAAGTATGGAGATTTTGATTTGGGAACTATAAGGGACAATCAAGCAGGAAAAGTAGCCTATTACATTTATACTGATAATGGACCTATTATGCCGGATCATTTGAAACATTATTACTACATGGAATATGATGAGTGGGGCGTGATTTATAAAGTATATGAATCATGTCAACCTGGTGGTTGATGTTTGGATTTGCTAACTTGCTATTCAGGGAAATAGTGTAGTGTGCGAGGTGAAGAAAATGCAGGAAATAATAACGGAGCGTCTTGTTTTGCGGGAATTCAGAGAGACGGACTATGATGATTTGTTTGAATACTTATCACAGTTGGAAGATAATGAATTTGAGGGCTATCCGGGAATTACATATGAGAATGGCAGGGAACATTTAAAATATCGCATGGGATCGGAAGAGTTCTATGCCATTGAATTAAAGGAATCCGGAAAAGTAATTGGCAATATTTATTGTGGCAACAGGGAGTTTGAGGCAAAAGAAATTGGATATATTGTAAATCAGAATTATCAAAGAAAGGGATTTGCCCTGGAGGCCCTGAATGCAGTTATTGAAAATGCATTTCAAAAAGGTTCTCACAGGGTGTTTGCAGAATGTGATCCACGCAATGATTGTTCCTGGAAACTTTTGGAGAAAGCCGGACTTAAACGGGAGGCTCATTTTAAGCAAAACGTGTATTTTCATAAAGACGAAAATGGAATGCCCAAGTGGAAAGACACCTATGTATACGCAAGATTAAATGAACAATAGAATGGATATTCTAAATGGTGTCAAATCGTACAACCTCGTCAGTATTTTTGGAAAAATGATATTGGAGCCGGAGGTGTAAAGGAGAACAACAAAATGGAAAAGCGAGTAAAAGACTCTATGGTGGAAATTGCACACATAGTACGTCCTACGGATTTGAATAGTGCCAAGAGACTTTTTGGTGGTACACTGATGTCCTGGATGGATGAAACGGCTGTGATCGTGGCAAAACGCCATGCCATGATGAATGTGACCACAGCCTCTGTGGATAGTCTTAGTTTTTTAAGCGCAGCCCATATGAGAGATGTCATAGTCATTATTGGCAAAATAACATATGTGGGAACTACATCAATGGAAGTTAAGATAGAATCCTTTGTAGAGCATATTAATGGAGAACGCGAACTGATTACCAGAGCATATATCACAATGGTAGGGATTGATGATAATGGTGTACCTGCCAAAATTCCGGGGCTGATACTGGAGACACCGGAAGAAATTGAGGAAAACGAGAAGGCGAAAGTCAGACGAAAGATTAGAAGTGAACTGAGAAATTATGAGCATTCCGATTCCTGAGGGGAATGCCCTGATTCCGAGAGATATTTTCAGATTTCTGGCAGGATGATGGTCGACAAAGAGGAAATATGCCCATGAAAGAAGTTGGGCGGGGCATATATGGCGAAATCGGGGGTTTAAACCCCGCAGGACAGGGAATATGCCCCGGAAGAAAACTGGGCGGGGCATATATGGCATTTCATGGGGTTTAAACCCCGCAGAAGCAGAAATATGCCCTGCATCACAGATAGTGATATCCCGCAACCCGGATTTTGACTGACAAACCACATAAAAAAGTAAATATTTTATAAAATACTTGCGACTTATTCTAAGTTTGTGTATCATAAGTAAAGATGACATGCTTATTTTTAGGAGGAATATAAATTATGATGAGACTTTTATTGGAAGCAACACCCACAGATGCAGGAGCGAGTGCAAGCGGAAGCTTGCTTATGACATTTGTTATCTATGGTGTGTTCATTCTGGCAATCTGGTTTTTTCTGTTCAGACCTCAGAAGAAAGAGCAGAAGCGACTGGCAGCCATGATTGCAGGACTTGAAATCGGAGACTGTGTACTTACCACTTCCGGATTTATCGGGATTGTAATTGATATCACAGATGATACTGTTATTGTGGAATTCGGTAACAATAAGAACTGCCGTATTCCTATGGAAAAACATGCAATCAGCCGCGTAGAGAAACCCGGTGAAGCATAAATTTTTGTTAGGTTTTCATGAGAATTTCATGAGAAGTCTCTTTTGCGCAGGTGAAAGAGACTTTTTTCGTATATATCGATAAGAAGGAGGACTTATGGAAGACGAAAAACTGGAAGTAACCGAAGAAAAGCCCGAAGTAACGGAGGAAAGGCCGGAAGTAACCGAAGAAAAGCCGGAAGTAACAGAGGAAAGGCCGGAAGTAACCGAAGAAAAGCCGGAAGTAACCGGAGAGAAATCAGAAGCGGTGGAGGAAGTGCCGCAGGCGGGAAAACGGAAGTGGAATAAGGTTGGCATAGTGCTGGCAGTGGAAGCGATTATTTTAATTGGAGTAGCCTGCTATTTCCTTTTCTTTCATAAAATGGGAAAGGAACCCGTAAACAATACTACCAATCAGGAAGTGGCGGAAAGTGCCGGAAATACAGGCGCTTTGACAGGCGTGGAGGAATCGGCCACGGACGTCGAAAACGGTAATGGCGACAAGGAAAACGGCAATGAAGATAAGGAAGCCGGTAGCGGTGATAAGGAAAACGGCAGCCTTAATGCGAATTCTGGAGCAACTGCCGGTACCGGAAAAAATGATACCGGAAATCTGACGGAAACCGGAAGAGGTTACGAGGGAATCAAGGGCACCGGTGACTATAATTACGGGGAAGCACTTCAGAAATCCCTTTTGTTTTATGAATTGCAGCGGTCCGGTGATCTCCCGGAACAGACCAGATGTAACTGGCGTGGGGATTCTGCACTCGAAGATGGTAAGGACGTGGGACTGGATCTGACCGGCGGCTGGTTTGATGCCGGGGATAATGTGAAGTTTAATCTTCCCATGGCATATACGGCATCTGTTCTCGGCTGGTCCATTCTGGAAGATTATGATGCTTATAAAGAGAGTGGACAGTTGGAATATGCACTTTCCAATGTCAAGTGGGCCAATGATTACTTTATAAAATGTCATCCCAAAGATGACGTCTATTATTATCAGGTGGGTGACGGTGGTCAGGATCATTCCTATTGGGGAGCGGCTGAAACGGTCTCCTACAGGATGGAGCGCCCGTCTTATTGTGTTACAAAGGATGCTCCCGGTTCTGCGGTTTCCGGCGAAACGGCGGCAAGCCTTGCCATCTGTAGCATTCTTTACAAGGATATTGATAAGAATTACAGCGATCTTTGCTTAAGTCATGCGAAATCCCTGTATAAATTTGCCCGTGATACAAAGTCTGATGCAGGATACACTGCAGCAAACGGTTTTTACAATTCCTGGAGCGGATTTTACGATGAACTTGCCTGGGCAGGGCTCTGGTTGTATCAGGCAACCGGGGAGGAGACCTACTTAAGCAATGCCAAAAGCGATTACGAAAATGCAGACTTAAACTATAAGTGGGCTATGTGCTGGGATGATGTGCATGTAGGGGCTGCCGTGATGTTAGCAAAACTGACCGGTGACAAGAAATATACGGATGCCATGGAAGAACATCTGGACTGGTGGACAACCGGTACCGCAGGCGGTGAACGGATTACATATACCCCGAAGGGACTTGCATGGCTGGATAGCTGGGGGTCTTTGCGTTATGCCACCACAACAGCCTTTATTGCCGCCATTTACAGCGATTGGGACGGATGCAAGGATGCGAAGAGGGAAACCTATCAGAAATTTGCCCTGGCACAGGCAGGTTATGCACTGGGGGATACCGGACGGAGCTTTGAAATCGGCTTCGGAGAGAATTATCCCGTAAATCCTCATCATCGAACTGCCCAGGGCTCTTACTGCGACAATATGAATGAGCCGGCGGTTGCAAGACATACTTTGTATGGTGCCCTGGTGGGCGGTCCGGATGCTTCCGACAATTACACCGACGTGGTGTCTAATTACACCAACAATGAGGTGGCCTGTGATTATAATGCAGGGTTTACCGGGCTTTTGGCAAATCTCTACGGCAAGTATCATGGCGAGACCCTGGTGGACTTTGGCGCAGTGGAAGAAATTACGGAAAACGAACTTTATGTCAGCGGCGGTATCAATGTGGAAGGACAGGATTTTATTGAGATTAAGGCATATGTCTGCAATACTTCCGCCTGGCCGGCAAGAGTTCCAAAGAATCTGGAAATGCGTTATTACATGGATTTGACGGAGGTTTATGAAGCCGGCGGCAGTGCGGAAAATCTTGTAGTGACCACAAATTATATGCAGGGCGGTAATGTAACCGGAATTACCTGCCTGGACGAGGAAAAGAACCTGTATTATATGGCCATCGATTTTTCAGATGCTTTAATTTATCCGGGCGGACAGGATAAATATAAGAAAGAAGTACAGGTCAGAATCCGTAATACGGCGGGTGTCTGGGATAATTCCAATGACCCTTCCTTCTATAATATGAAGAGCGGTGGAAATGAACTTCTGACAAAATTTGCTCTCTATGAAGACGGGGAACTGATTTTTGGAGAAGAACCGGCAAGTGGGAAGAATGCCGGAAAGACGGTGGTTTACAGTGAGGCTTCAGGTAGTGGAAATGGAAACGGTACAAATGCAAACGGCGGTGGAGCGGTCGCAGTGGAAAAGGCAACCGCCACCAATGAGGCTTTCACGGTTTCGGTAAATTACGATAATATGCAGGCAAATTCCACAAGTCTTGCAGGCTCCATGAGCATTACCAATGAGAGTGACGGTTCGGTCGCATTAAATGAATTAAAGATTTATTACTACTTTACCAATGAAGAGAAGAAAGACTTAAGCTTTGCCTGCTATCATGCGGCCGTCAACGGCGCGAACGGGAATTATCAGGGAGTAAGCGGATGCAGTGCAACCTTTGAAGAGGCTTCCGGAGAGGATACGGATACGGTTTGCAAAATGACCTTTTCCGATAGTCTGCTTTTACAGGCGGGAGATACTTTGACCGTGAATTTCTGTATCAACCACAGTGACTGGTCCCAGATGAATACGGCCAACGATTATTCCGTTAAAAATGCAGAGAACATTGTACTCTATGTAAAAGACAAGAAGGTCTTCGGAAAGACACCATAAGAGTATTGAATTTTTAACCCTTTTGCGTTATGATAAAAAGAACGTTTTGGGCGAATTTTGTCGCAAAACCAAATAGAATGGAATGATAAGGAGCAAGAAAATGAATTTGAAGATAACCTGTATTCCCGGGGACGGTATCGGACCCGAAATTGTGGCAGAAGCAAAAAAGGTAGTAGAAAAAGCAGGAGAGATTTACGGATTTACCCCGGATTTTACCGATATTTTGATGGGGGGAGCTTCCATTGATGTGCATGGAGTACCTCTTACGGATGAAGCGATTGCAACCGCAAAAGCGGCAGATGCGGTTTTGATGGGTTCCATTGGAGGAAATACTACCACATCTCCCTGGTATAAACTTCCGCCCGATAAAAGACCTGAGGCAGGTTTGTTAAAAATTCGCAAAGCACTGAATCTTTTTGCCAACTTAAGACCCGCACTTCTATATGAAGAACTGGCTGCAGCATGTCCCCTGAAAGAGGAAATCAGCAAAGCCGGATTTGATATTATGATTATGCGTGAACTGACCGGCGGACTTTATTTCGGAGAAAGAAAAACTTATGAAGAAAACGGACTCCGTACGGCAATGGATACACTGACCTATAACGAAGAAGAAATCCGCAGAATTGCCATTAAGGGCTTTGAAATTGCAAGAAAGAGAAAGAAGAAGGTCACCAGTGTGGATAAGGCAAACGTCCTGGATTCTTCCAGACTCTGGAGAGTAGTCGTGGAAGAAGTGGCGAAGGATTATCCTGACGTTACATTGGAGCATATGTTGGTAGACAACTGTGCAATGCAGCTTGTTAAGGATCCCGCACAGTTTGATGTGATTTTAACGGAGAATATGTTCGGAGATATTCTTTCTGATGAAGCAAGTATGGTAACCGGCTCCATCGGTATGCTTGCCAGCGCATCCTTAAATGATACCAAGTTCGGTCTTTATGAGCCCAGTCATGGTTCGGCTCCGGATATTGCGGGCATGGATATTGCAAACCCCATTGCCACAATATTAAGTGCAGCCATGATGCTTCGTTTCAGCTTTGATCAGGATAAAGCGGCAGATGCCATTGAGGCTGCTGTAAAACAGGTGTTAAAGGATGGTTACAGAACCGGGGATATTATGTCCCAGGGCTATACTAAGGTAGGATGCAGCAAGATGGGAAGCCTGATTGCAGAACGCATCCGGTAAAGGAATACATAAACGGCACATACGCCGAAATGATAAGGGAAATTTTAGGAGGAATAAAAATGAGAAGTGATTCCGTGAAAGCAGGTACCGCACAGGCACCGCACAGAAGTTTGTTAAATGCACTCGGTTATACCGAGGAAGAAAGAAAACGTCCCCTGATTGGTATTGTCAGTTCTTACAATGAGATTGTACCCGGTCACATGAATCTGGACAAAATTACGGAAGCCGTTAAGATGGGCGTTGCCATGGCAGGCGGCACTCCCGTGATGTTTCCTGCCATTGCAGTCTGTGATGGAATTGCAATGGGGCATATCGGTATGAAGTACAGTCTTGTTACCAGAGATCTGATTGCAGATTCTACAGAGTGTATGGCTATGGCACACGGATTTGACGGTCTGGTCTGCATCCCCAACTGCGATAAAAATGTACCCGGTCTTTTGATGGCAGCCGCAAGATTGAATATTCCTACCGTTTTTGTATCCGGTGGTCCCATGCTTGCAGGCCGTGTAAAAGGGCAGAAGAGAAGTCTGTCTTCCATGTTTGAGGCAGTAGGAAGCGTGGCAGCCGGCACCATGACTATGGAAGATTTATGTGAATATGAGGAAAAGGTATGTCCCACCTGCGGTTCCTGTTCCGGTATGTATACCGCAAACTCCATGAACTGTTTGACTGAAGCAATCGGTATGGGACTTAGAGGAAACGGAACCATTCCTGCTGTTTATTCGGAAAGAATCCGACTTGCAAAGCATGCAGGTATGAAGATTATGGAACTGGTTGAGAAAAATATCCGTCCCCGCGATATTATGACGGCAGAAGCATTCCGGAATGCACTCATTGTGGATATGGCACTGGGATGCTCCACCAATACCATGCTTCATCTTCCTGCAATCGCACATGAAGCAGGGGTTGAACTTAATCTGGACATGGCAAATGAACTGTCCGAAATTACACCGAACCTCTGTCATCTGGCTCCTGCAGGTCCTACCTACATGGAAGACTTGAATGAAGCGGGCGGTGTTTATGCCGTTATGAAAGAACTTTCCAAGTTAAACCTTCTTAATTTGGATTTGATTACCGCTACCGGTGCAACCGTGGGCGAAAATATCAAGAATGCAGTAAACAAGGACCCGGAGGTTATTCGTCCTGTAGAGAATCCTTACTCCAAGACCGGCGGCATTGCCGTACTGAAAGGTAATCTGGCACCGGATTCCGGCGTTGTAAAGCGTTCCGCAGTGGTTCCTGAGATGATGGTTCATGAAGGTCCTGCAAGAGTATTTGACTGTGAAGAAGATGCTATTGACGCAATCAAGAGCGGTAAGATTGTAGCGGGTGATGTTGTGGTTATCCGTTACGAAGGACCTAAGGGTGGTCCCGGAATGAGAGAAATGTTAAATCCTACCTCTGCAATTGCCGGTATGGGGCTTGGCTCTTCCGTTGCCTTGATTACCGATGGACGTTTTTCCGGTGCAAGCCGTGGTGCATCCATTGGACACGTTTCTCCCGAAGCAGCCGTGGGTGGTCCTATTGCACTTGTGGAAGAGGGCGATATTATCAGTATTAATATACCGGAAAATACATTGAATGTAAAAATCAGCGATGAAGAGATGGCAAAGAGACGTGCCGCATGGCAACCCAGAGAGCCCAAGGTTACGACCGGTTATCTGGCCCGTTACCGTGAACTTGTTACCAGCGGTAACCGCGGTGCAATCTTAGAAATCAAGAAGTAAGAAAAGGAGAAAGAGAAAGAAGATGCAGCTTACAGGTTCTGAAATCGTAATCGAATGTTTAAAAGAGCAGGGCGTGGATACTGTTTTCGGATATCCCGGAGGAACCATTCTTAATATTTACGATGCATTATATAAACACAGTGATGAAATCCGTCACATCTTAACTTCCCATGAGCAGGGTGCTGCACATGCGGCAGACGGTTATGCAAGAGCAACCGGTAAAGTGGGTGTATGTATGGCAACCAGCGGCCCCGGTGCTACCAATCTGGTAACCGGTATTGCAACCGCATACATGGATTCCGTACCCATGGTAGCCATTACGGCAAACGTAAATCTCCCCCTTTTGGGAAAGGATACTTTCCAGGAGGTGGATATCGCGGGTGTGACCATGCCCATCACCAAGCATGGATTTATTGTAAAGGATGTTACCATTCTTGCGGATACCCTGCGTAAGGCATTTGAAATTGCAACTACCGGCCGTCCCGGTCCTGTACTGGTGGATATTACAAAGGATGTTACCGCAAATGTGTGCGAGTACGAACCTGTAAAGATTGAAAGACCCGGCAGGGTAAACCGTTACAGTGCGGAAGATATTGAGGTTGCGGCTGAATTGATTAAGGAAGCAAAGAAGCCCTTTATCTATCTGGGCGGAGGTGCCATTATTTCCGGCGCTGCGAAAGAAGTGGCTGAATTTGCTGAAAAGATTGACGCTCCTGTTTGCGATACCCTGATGGGTAAAGGTGCATTTTCCGGTAAATCAGACCGTTATACCGGTATGATTGGTATGCATGGTACGAAAGCTTCCAATTTTGGCGTCAGTGAATGTGACCTTTTAATCGCACTTGGAGCGAGATTTTCCGATCGTGTTATCGGAAATCCGGCAACCTTTGCCAAAAATGCCAAGGTGCTTCATATTGATATTGATGCTGCGGAAATTGATAAGAATATTACCAGTTATGCCAGCGTGGTAGGAGATTTGAAATGTGTACTTACCGAACTGAATGCCAAGATTGATAAGGCAGATCATTCGGAATGGATGGCACATATCAAAGACTTAAAGGAAAAGTATCCTTTGAAATACAACAAGGATCAGCTTTCCTGTCCCTACGTAATGGAAGAAATTGACAGGGTTACAGAGGGGAAGGCAATAATCACCACCGATGTGGGACAGCACCAGATGTGGGCTGCCCAGTATTACAAATACACCGAGCCAAGGACATTCCTTTCCTCCGGCGGTCTGGGAACTATGGGTTACGGACTGGGGGCATGTATCGGTGCGCAGGTGGGTCAGCCTGATAAAATCTGTATTAACATTGCCGGGGACGGTTGCTTCCGTATGAATATGAATGAGCTTGCAACTGCCAGCCGCTACAATATTCCCATTATCCAGGTGGTAATCAACAACCACGTTCTGGGTATGGTGCGCCAGTGGCAGACTCTTTTCTACGGTAAACGGTATTCCCAGACCGTTCTGCAGGATAAAGTAGATTTCTGCAAAGTGGCAGAAGGACTCGGATGCGAAGCTATTCGCGTAACTACAAAAGAAGAAGTAGCGCCTGCAATTGAAAGAGCAATTGCAAGGAAGGCACCTGTACTGATTGAGTGTATGATTCCGGAAGATGATAAAGTATTTCCCATGGTTCCGGCAGGCAAGCCGATCAGTGAGGCATTTGATGAGGACGATTTAAAGAAAGCAGATGAAGGCAAGTAGATTTTGGACTCCGAAAAATGCTGCAGTTCTTATTTTAGCCGCGCTTGCGGCAGTCTATGTTCTGATTGGATCTTTATATAGTGATACCTTTCATCCCGGTACTTTTGTAAACAATATTTACAGTACCGGGAAAACCATTGTAGAGATGAATAAAGAACTGAAAAGTACACAGACTACGGAATCTTTTGTGGTAGTGGTGGAAGACAGGGAATATGAGATTAAACTGCAGGATGTCGGATATCAGACCGATTACAGCAAAGAATTACTAAAGATTAAAGAGAGACAGACACCCCTGTTCTGGATGGAAGGACTGTTTCGACAATCCCGTTATTTTATTGAGCCGAAGATTACATTTTCCAAGGAGGCTTTGCAACAGGCATGCGATGCATCAGGCATATTTCAGGATTTTGTAAAGGAGCCTGTGGTGGAGATTCGCAAAGGGGAGGCGTATGAACTGTATGATGGCATGCAGCATACTCTGTCTGTAGAGAAAACCATGGCAAAGATTTCCGACAGCCTAAGTAAGGGTGAGTTTTGTATCGATGTCTCAGATTGTTTTGAAAATTTGGAATATACTGCCGAGATGGAACGTAACCTCATTATGTGGGAAAAGGTAAAAATGTTCCAAAACTGCGGTGTTACCTATGATATGGGGGACGAAAAAATCGAACTTACCCCCGAGATTACTTCCAGGTTCCTTAAGGTAAACGATAAAGGGGAGTTTATAGGAGATGGTACTGGGTATCTGGCACCGGACGAAGAAGCTATCGATGCCTTTGTAAATAGTCTTTGTGAGCGGTATGATACCTTTGGAAAACCTCATACCTTTAAGACAACGGCGGGGGATGTGATTGAAATTGAAGGTGGTACATATGGTAATAAACTGGACTATGAAACAGAGAAAGCGTATCTGCTGAATCTGTTCACCGGCGAAAATCAGAGGAAAGATACCAAAGAAAATCATATACCTGCGTATGAGAAAGAAGCCTATGTAAGGGGATATGATGATATCGGGGATACCTACGTGGAAGTGGATATGGGTGCCCAGAAACTCTATTATTACGAAGAGGGCGAACTTTTAATTGAAACCGACGTGGTAACCGGAAACCTGAGGAATAAGTGTGATACACCCACCGGGGTCAATTATGTATATTTCATGCAGAGAAACCGGACCCTAAGGGGGCCTAATTATGCAACACCGGTGAGCTACTGGATGGCGGTAAACGGTCATATCGGTCTCCATGATGCCAACTGGAGGAAGGAATTCGGCGGGGAAATCTATAAAACCAACGGAAGCCACGGATGTGTCAATATCCCGAAAAAAACAGCAGGAGAGTTGTATGAATTGCTGACGGTCGGTGTTCCGGTTGTCATGTTTTACTGATTCACGGGATTTCGTTTTCGATTTGCAAATATTTTAACAATGTAGTTGACTAAAGTGTAAACAGAGGTTAAAATAGTTTCTAATGTAATTTAAAATTATATATTCAAAATAATTATGAACAATACGAGGAGGTATAAACGTGCGCGTTTACAATTTTTCCGCAGGTCCTGCAGTATTACCTGAAGAGGTTTTAAAAGAAGCAGCCGATGAAATGCTTGATTACAAAGGAAGCGGTATGTCCGTAATGGAGATGAGCCATCGCTCCAAAACCTATCAGGCTATTATTGATGAAGCAGAAGCAGATTTAAGGGATCTTATGAACATCCCTGATAATTATAAGGTTCTTTTCTTACAGGGCGGTGCAAGTTCCCAGTTTGCCATGATTCCCATGAACTTAATGAAGAACAAGGTTGCTGATTACATTGTAACCGGTCAATGGGCTAAAAAAGCATATCAGGAAGCTCAGATTTATGGTAAGGCAAATAAGATTGCAAGCAGCGAGGACAAAACCTTCTCTTACATTCCGGACTGTTCCGACCTTCCCATCAGCGAAGATGCGGACTATGTCTATATTTGTGAGAATAATACCATTTATGGTACCAAGTTCAAAACCCTTCCCAATACCAAGGGTAAAACTTTAGTAGCAGATGTATCCAGTTGCTTCTTATCCGAGCCTGTGGATGTAACCAAATATGGTGTAATCTATGGCGGCGTTCAGAAGAATATCGGACCTGCAGGTGTGGTAATCGTGATTATCAGAGAAGACCTGATTACCGAAGATGTTCTTCCCGGCACACCCACCATGTTCAAATACAAGATTCACGCTGACAACGGTTCCATGTACAATACTCCCCCCGCATACGGTATCTACATTTGCGGCAAGGTATTCAAATGGTTAAAGAAACAGGGTGGTCTTGAAGCCATGAAAGAATACAATGAGAAAAAAGCTAAAGTTCTTTATGATTTCTTAGATGAAAGCAAATTGTTCAAAGGTACCGTAAGAAAAGAAGACCGTTCCTTAATGAACGTTCCTTTTGTAACCGGTAATGAAGAATTGGATGCGAAATTTGTAAAGGAAGCAACAGCAGCCGGATTTGTAAACTTAAAGGGTCACAGAACCGTAGGCGGTATGCGTGCATCCATTTATAATGCAATGCCTATTGAAGGTGTTGAAAAGTTGGTTGAATTCATGAGAGAATTCGAAAAGAATAACGCATAACAGGAGAAGAGAAGATGTTCCAGTACTATTGTTTAAATCCTATCTCCAAGGTAGGTCTTGATAATTTCAATGAAAACTATGCAAAAACCGACGATATCAATGATGCAGAGGGTGTTTTGGTAAGAAGTGCTTCTATGCATGAAATGGAACTCCCCGAGAAAATGCTTTGTGTGGCAAGAGCGGGTGCAGGGGTTAACAACATTCCTCTGGACAAATGCGCAGAGAAGGGTATCGTAGTTTTCAATACACCCGGAGCAAACGCAAACGGCGTAAAAGAGCTTGTGATTGCCGGTATGTTACTGGCTGCAAGAGATGTGGTTGGCGGTATTGAATGGGTAAAAGAAAACGCAGCAGATGAAAACATTGCCAAAACAGCAGAAAAAGAAAAGAAGAACTTTGCAGGAACCGAACTGGCCGGCAAGAAGTTAGGTATTATCGGTCTTGGTGCCATCGGTGTAAAGGTGGCAAATATTGCCAGACATTTCGGAATGGAAGTATACGGATACGATCCCTATCTTTCCGTGGATGCTGCATGGAGTTTAAGCCGTGATGTAAAGCATGTAATCAATGTAGAAGAAATCTACAAAGAATGTGACTTCATCACCATTCATGTGCCTCTTTTGGACTCTACCAAGGGCATGATTAACAAAGATGCCATTGCCATGATGAAAGACGGCGTTATCCTTCTTAACTTTGCAAGAGATCTTCTTGCAAACGAGCAGGATATCTTAGATGCTATTGAAACAGGTAAGGTACGCAGATACGTATCCGATTTCCCCAATCCTACCACTGCAGGTAAGAAAGGCGTTATCGTAATTCCTCATCTTGGAGCATCTACCGAAGAATCCGAAGATAACTGTGCAGTAATGGCTATCAATGAAATGAAGGATTACCTGGAAAATGGTAATATTAAGAACAGTGTAAACTATCCTGCATGTGATATGGGTGTCTGTGCCCAGGCAGGACGTGTGGCAATCTTCCACAAGAACATTGCAAACATGATTACCAAGTTTACAGCATGCTTCGGTGACAACGGAATCAATATCACAGATATGATGAACAAGTCCAGAGGAGAAGTAGCTTACACTATGATGGATCTCGAAAGTCCTGCAACAGAGGAAATGATTGCAAAACTTTCTTCCATCGACGGTGTATTCCGTGTAAGAGTAGTAAAATAGAAGTGTTGAAATGCTTAGAAGCATTAAAATTATGGAAAGCCGGCAGGTTAATCTGCCGGCTTTTGTCGTGTCCAGTACTGGTATCAGTATTGTTATAAAAGTAGAATGTAGGTTTAACCGATTATAAACGAATTGCCTCCGTCCCCATCTTCCAGATCTGCCAGGTCTTCACGAAGTTTCATGTTGCTTAAGCAGGTTGCTTCGCTCTGGATATCCATATATTGAATAAACATATCTTCTAAAGAGATCCCCTGCTCATCAGCAATTTCCTGTAAGATGGGGCGAAGCTTGTCAAGCTGTGCGCTGACCTGGACCTTCTGCGGGTCGATGTCTGCCATAACACTTTCTGCGTATTTATTGATTCTTGATAAAATTTTTCTCTGTTCTGCTGTCATTTTAAATCCGTCCTTTAATTCCAGTTTAGCCACAAAGTCAATGGATGATCTGAGGCTCCTCATTTCTATATTTTAGCATCCTAATCTTGTAATGTATAGTAAATTTTGATAAAATAAATATTAAGTAATTTTATGCTTACATACAAGGAGAAGAACTATGGCAATTATCAAACCGTTTTGTGCAATCCGTCCGAGAAAGGAACTGGCAAGTCAGATTGCAGCCCTTCCTTATGATGTTTACAACCGTAAGGAAGCCTGCGAAAAAGTAAAAGGAGATTCCTACTCCTTTCTTCGTATTGACCGTGCAGAGACACAGTTTGGTGATGAGGTGGATACCTATGATGACAGAGTCTATGCAAAGGCCAAAGAACTGTTAGAGGAACAGATTGCAAAAGGGGATTATATCACAGATACAAAGCCTTGTTTTTATTTATATGAGTTAACCATGAACGGTCGCAGTCAGACCGGTATCGTGGCTTGTGCATCTATTGATGATTATGCAAACAATATTATCAAAAAGCATGAAAATACCAGAGCGGATAAGGAGATTGACCGTATTCGTCATGTAGATACTTTAAATGCACAGACAGGTCCCATCTTCTTAGCGTACAGAGACCGTGATGACTTAAAAACTATTGTAAACAAATGCAAAAATGAAGCACCGGTTTATGATTTTGTAAGCGATGACGGAATCGGTCACAGAGCCTTCCTCATTGACGATGCAGCAGATATTGAGACTATTTCCTCCATCTTTTCTACCATGGACAGCATCTATATTGCAGACGGCCATCACAGATGTGCTTCCGCAGCAAAAGTCGGTTTTAAGAGAAGAGAGGAAAATCCCGGCTATACCGGAGAAGAGGAATTTAATTATTTCCTATCCGTATTATTTCCGGACAGCGAACTCATGATTATGGATTACAATCGTGTGGTAAAGGACTTAAACGGACTGAGTGACGAGGAATTTCTTAATAAGATCAAAGAGATTTTTGATGTGAAAGAATGTGGAGACGAAGTCGTAAAGCCTGAAAATAAGGGCCAGTTTGGCATGTATTTAAATAACAAAGGCTATTTACTTACCGTAAAGGAAAAGGACTTAAGCACTGATCCGGTAGAAGGACTGGACGTATCCATTTTGCAGAATTTGCTCCTTGGTCCTGTACTTGGTATAGAAGATCCCAAGACCGATAAGAGAATTGATTTTGTTGGTGGTATTCGTGGACTCTTTGAACTGAAAAAGCGAACAAACAGCGATATGAAGGTGGCGTTTTCCATGTATCCTACCTCCATTGGAGAGCTTTTTGCAGTAGCGGATGCCAAACTTTTAATGCCACCCAAGTCTACCTGGTTTGAACCAAAACTTCGAAGCGGATTGTTTATTCACAGTATAAGATAAGGAGAGCAGGAGAGCGTATGACTAACAAATTATACAAAATGATGAACTGGCCCATTATCGAGGAAATTATTTATTCGGAATCTTCCAATCCCCACGCTATTTTAGGGCCCCATGTGGTGGGAAACGGAACATTACTACAGACCTATCAGCCCGGAGCGAGCAAAGTCAAAGTACAGTTTCTGGACGATATGTCTGAGAAAAAGATGGAGATGGCAGATGAGGATGGTTTTTTTGCCATTCATATTCCGAAGAAGAAACTGCCTAATTACCGCTACGAGATTACCTATCCGGACGGAAGATGTGAAATCAGACAGGATTCCTACCGTCATCAGCCTCTGATTACGGAAAATGATGAGAAATGCTTTGAAAACGGTATCCATTATACCATTTATGAACTTCTTGGTGCCCATCCCATGGTCATGGACGGGGAGGAAGGAACCTATTTCGCAGTGTGGGCTCCCAATGCAACCAGAGTCAGCACCGTGGGCGACTTTAATGGCTGGGATGGTCGCGTGCACCAGATGAGAAAGTTAAAATCCGGCATTTTTGAAATTTTTATCCCCGGGGCAAAGGTGGGAGACAACTACAAGTTTGAACTGAAATTAAAATCGGGACTGACCTATCTGAAAGCAGACCCCTATGCCAATGCGGCTCAGCTCCGTCCGGACACGGCATCGGTTATCACGGACTTAGATCATTTCAAATGGGAAGACCAGAAATTTATCCGTAACAGAAAAGAATTCCAGAAAAAAGATGCCCCCATGAGTGTCTATGAATTATATCTGGGAAGTTTTACAAAAGCAGAAGAAGGAATGGAATATGCCAATTACCGAACCATTGCCGACAAACTGATTCCTTATGTGAAAGAAATGGGGTATACCCATGTGGAACTGATGCCGGTGATGGAGCACCCTTTTGATGCATCCTGGGGATATCAGGTAATCGGGTATTATGCACCCACTGCAAGATATGGCACACCGCAGGATTTTATGTATTTTGTGAATGAATTACATAAAGCGGGTATCGGGGTGATTCTGGACTGGGTTCCCGCTCATTTCCCAAGGGACGCTTATGGACTTTCCAATTTTGACGGGACATGTCTGTATGAGCATATTGATCCCAGACAGGGTTCCCATCCTCATTGGGGTACCTTAATTTACAATTATGGCAGACCCCAGGTTCGCAACTACCTGATTGCCAATGCCCTTTACTGGGTAGAAAAATTCCATGCAGACGGTATTCGTATGGACGCGGTGGCATCCATGCTTTATCTGGACTATGGCAAAAACGACGGGGAATGGGTTGCCAATATGTATGGCGGCAACGAAAATCTGGAAGCCATCGAATTCATGAAACACTTGAACTCCATTATGGGTAAACGCAATCCCCATGTGCTTCGCATTGCGGAGGAAAGTACCGCATTCCCGCTTATTACCGGAGACCTTGCAGATGGCGGCCTGGGCTTTGACTTAAAGTGGAATATGGGATGGATGAATGATTACTTAAGATATATCAGCTACGACCCTTATTTCAGAAATTATCATCACAGCGAACTGACCTTCAGCATGATATATGCCTACAGTGAAAAGTTTATGTTAGTATTCTCCCATGATGAAGTGGTGCATGGAAAGGCTACCCTGATAGGGAAAATGCCCGGTGACAGGGAGCAGAAATTTGCAAATTTAAGACTGTCCTTTGCTTATATGATGACACATCCCGGCAAGAAACTTCTCTTTATGGGACAGGATATTGCGGAATTTGATGAGTGGAACGAGGGACGTATTGTTGAGTGGGAACTGCTTCAGTACAAAGGACACGAAGGTGTCTCCGAATTGGTAAAGAAACTGAATCATCTCTACACCTCCACACCGGCACTTTATGAATTGGACAGCAGACCGGAGGGATTTGAGTGGATTAACAGCATTGCGTATAAAGAAAATTATCTGACCTATATGCGCAAGAGCAAAAAGAAAGATTCGTTCCTTGTCGTATGTGCGAACTTCTCCGGTATTGCCCAACAGATTAAGATTGGTGTACCTATGGAAGGAAATTATAAGGAAATCTTAAACACCGATGATGTGGCTTACGGCGGCAGTGGTGTTACCAATGTCAGGGCAAAGAGGGCTGTAAAAAAAGAATGGGATGACAGACCTTATTCGATCAGTATAAAGATGGCACCCTTATCCTTAAGCATTTTAGAGTACAGACCGATTAAAGGAGATAAATAAAGAACATGAAACTTTTTTTGACAACAACCATGGATGAAGCAGTGTCGGAATTTACCAAGCAGGCATCCATATTTGAAAAATATCTGGAAGCTCTTCCGTCAAAAGCACTTGCTCTCGGAATCAAAGTGGTGCTTGCCATGGTATTCTTTTTCATCGGCACCCGAATTATTAAACTGGCCCGCCACATTCTGAAAAAATCCCTGACAAGGGCAAAGGCAGATATCGGGGTAACGCAGTTTCTGGATTCCTTTACCAAGGTGGTCATGTACTGTATCCTGATTTTTATGATTGCCAGCAGCTTTGGAGTGGATACCACCAGTATATTGGCATTGGTAGGTTCGGCAGGCGTGGCTCTGGGTCTGGCATTGCAGGGGAGTTTGTCCAATTTTGCGGGCGGCGTACTGATTTTGCTTCTAAAGCCCTTTCGTGTGGGGGATTACATCAAGGAAGATAATAAAGGAAATGAGGGAACCGTTGAGGAAATCCAGATGTTTTACACCAAACTGAAAACACCGGATAACCGCGTTATTATATTGCCGAACGGCCCCTTGTCCAATACCAGCATTACCAATGTGACTGCACTGGATATCCGAAGACTGGATATTCCCGTGGGTATTTCCTATGGTAGCGACATAGGGAAGGCCAAAGAAGTTCTTCTTGCTTTGTTACATGGAGAAGAACGTATACTGCAAAAAGAAGAAGTTCTGGTTTTTGTGGATAATCTGTCGGAATCCAGCGTAGATCTGATTATGCGGTTTTGGGTAAAGAAAGTGGATTACTGGGAAATGAAATGGAAAATTACCGAGAATGCCAAACTGAAACTGGATGATGCAGGCATTGAAATTCCGTTCCCGCAGCTGGATATACATCAGAAATAGAATGGCAGGCATTCAAAAAGGCATCCCATACGGATGCCTTTTATTGTGAAAGCTGAAAATGGGACTCGAACCCACGACCCCTTCATTACGAGTGAAGTGCTCTACCGACTGAGCTATTTCAGCACAGGAATCACAACATTTGTTATTATAAATGCTTCGGGGAAAAAATGCAAGAAAAAGATATGTAAACCGGAACTATTTGAGTCCGGTTTTCTTTTTGTAACCATGTTCCACAAACTGAATGAACAGATACAGCCCCATGGCAATGAGGCAGAGCAGAATGATGGAACTGATTACCATATTCATCATAAAGACCTGGGAACCATAAATAATCAGGTAGCCGAGTCCTCGTTTTGCGGCAAGAAATTCACCGATAATGACACCTACAAGAGACAGACCGATGTTGACTTTCATATTACTTAAAAGTATGGGAATACTGCCCGGAAAAACCACTTTAAAAAAGGCATCTTTTCGGTTGCCGCCCAGTGTGTAAATCAGGGTGATTTTTTCTTTGTCCACCTGCATAAATCCGGTATAAAGACTGATAATGGAACCGAAAATTGCTACCGAAATACCTGCCACAATGATAGTATCGATACCGGTTCCGAGCCACACGATAAAAAGAGGTGCAAGTGCGGATTTTGGGAGGCTGTTTAATACCACAATATAGGGCTCTATAATCTCGGATAGTGTCTTGGAATACCATAGCAGTGTCGCGGTAAAGAGCGAAAAAAGGAAAACCAGAAGGAAACTTAAGAGGGTTTCCAGGATGGTAATTCCCATATGCGTCAGAAGGTCTTTCTTAAATAACATATCTACGGTACAGCGCACGATGCGGGAAGGGCTGGAAAAGAAGAAAGCATCAATCCATTCCAGATTTGCGGCAATTTCCCACAAGGATAAAAACAGGACAAAAATAAGAAGACGGTAGACCCGGACCATGGTATGATGGTGTTTGTGTTTTTTGATGTAGTTTTTCTGTTGGTATGAGATGAATTGAGAAGTATTATTTTTCATCAGACATCGCCTCCCATAAGATGTTAAAATAGTCTTTGAATTCCGGCGCATTTCTGGCAGAAAGAACCGAATTATCCTGTTTTGTCAACCGAACCGGCATTTCCATTTTAACGGTAGCGGGTCTTTTGCTTAAAACAATGACACGGTCTGCGAGTGAAATGGCTTCCGACAAATCATGGGTAATCAGCAGGGCAGTTTTTTTGCGGCTTTTAATAATATTACAGATGTCTCCGGAAACATGAAGTCTGGTTTGATAATCGAGGGCACTGAAGGGTTCATCTAATAACAGCAGATCCGGATTTAAGGCCAGTGTCCGGATCAGGGCAGCCCGTTGTTTCATCCCTCCGGAAAGTTCGCATGGGCGTTTGTCCTTGAATTTGTAAAGACCGTAGTCCCGTAACAGGGACAATACATATTCCCGGGCTTCGGGTGTGTTTTTATGGGCTACCTCCAGACCGAGAAGGGCATTCTGGTAGACGGTACGCCATTCGAAAAGATGATCCTTTTGCAGCATGTAGCCGATGGGAGGACGCATCTTTTTTTTCGGGACATCTGAGGGGCATTGGGGAGAGGATTCAGAAGAAAACAAAACTTTTCCCTCCTCCGGTGCAAGCAAGCCGAATATAATGGACAGAAGAGTGGATTTGCCACATCCGCTGGGACCAACCACCGTCACAAATTCCCCCGGGTAGACGGAGAAAGACAGATGAGAAAGGGCATTTGTTTCTCCACTTATGGTATGATAGGAGTAGGAGACATCCTCTAATTTCAGTAATGGCCTCATTCTTTACCTCATATACTTTTTGTAATATTTTATGTTTTATTTGTAAAAGGGTGTAACGAAGCCATGTTTTACGATATAAAAACTTAAAAGTCTCTGTATTGCATAAAGTGGATTTTTGTGCTACTATCTATGTTAGGTTTTTATGCGAAGGAGTATAAATATGGCACAGTTATGGGGCGGACGATTTACAAAAGCTACCGAACAGAAGGTTTTTGATTTTAATGCGTCCATTCATTTTGATAAAAATCTTTTTCCGCAGGACATTGAAGGAAGTATTGCTCATGCGGTTATGTTAGGCAAGCAGGGGATTTTAACCACAGAAGAAAAGGATGCCATTGTGAAAGGTCTTGCAGGTATCCGGGAGGATGTGGAAAACGGCAGTCTTGTGATTGATGAGACCCAGGAAGATATCCATAGTTTTGTGGAAGCCACCCTGATAGAGCGAATCGGAGATACCGGTAAGAAACTGCATACAGGCAGAAGCCGTAACGACCAGGTGGCGTTAGACATGAGACTTTATGTCAGAAGCCACGTTCTGGAAGTGGATGCAAGGCTTAAGGAGCTTCTGTGGGCTATTTATCATATCATGGAAGAAAACATTGAGACCTATATGCCGGGATTTACGCATTTACAGAAGGCACAGCCGGTTACCGTGGCACATCATTTCGGTGCTTATTTTGAAATGTTCAAACGGGACCGCTTACGACTTAAGGATATCTATGCACGTATGAATTACTGCCCCCTGGGTGCAGGTGCACTGGCAGGAACCACTTATCCGCTTGATAGAAATTATACCGCATCATTGCTTGGATTTGAGGGACCTACTGCCAACAGTATGGATTCCGTGTCTGATAGGGATTATGTGATTGAGTTTTTGGCGGCACTTTCCACCATTATGATGCATCTTTCCAGATTTTCTGAGGAAATCATTATCTGGAATTCCAACGAATACCGGTTTGTGGAGTTGGATGATGCCTATTCCACCGGAAGCAGTATCATGCCCCAGAAGAAAAATCCGGATATTGCAGAATTGGTAAGAGGAAAGACCGGACGCGTCTATGGTGCCCTGATGTCCATTCTTACTACCATGAAGGGGATTCCTCTTGCGTACAATAAGGATATGCAGGAAGATAAGGAAATGACCTTCGATGCCATTCTTACGGTAGAGAATTGTGTGGAACTTTTCACCGGCATGATTCGGACCATGAAATTCCGTAAGGAGGTTATGGCAAAAAGTGCCATGAACGGTTTTACCAATGCCACGGATGCGGCAGATTATCTGGTAAATAAGGGAGTTCCCTTTAGGGATGCCCATGGTATTATCGGAAGACTGGTGCTTTACTGCATTGATAAAAATGTAGGAATTGATGCACTTACCATAGAAGAATTACAGACCTTCAGCGATAAGTTTGAACCGGATGTGTTTGATGCCATCAGTCTGAAAACCTGTGTGGAAAAGAGGCTGACTTACGGAGCTCCTGGTTTTGAGAGCATGAAGCAGATTCTAAAGATGTATGAGGCATATCTGGCAGAAGATTAACAGTATTGGACAGGCAAGCCTGATCTAAATAGATAGCGTTAGAAAGATGAGGACAGAACAATGAGTGAAAAGTTAAAAGTTGGTATTTTAGGTGGTACCGGAATGGTAGGACAGAGATTTATTTCTCTTCTGGAAAATCATCCCTGGTTTGAGGTGACTACTATCGCAGCAAGCCCCCGTTCCGCAGGTAAGACCTATGAAGAAGCAGTGGGCGACAGATGGAAAATGACCACACCCATGCCCGAAGCAGTAAAAAAGATTGTTGTAATGAATGTCAATGAAGTGGAAAAGGTTGCAAGTGAAGTGGATTTCGTATTCAGTGCGGTTGATATGACCAAGGAAGAAATCAAAGCAATCGAAGAAGCTTATGCAAAGACTGAAACTCCCGTGGTTTCCAATAACAGTGCACACAGATGGACACCCGATGTTCCCATGGTTGTTCCCGAAATCAATCCCGAGCATATGAAGGTGATTGATTTCCAGAAGAAACGTCTGGGAACCACCAGAGGCTTTGTAGCAGTAAAACCGAACTGCTCCATTCAAAGCTACGCACCTGTTCTTACTGCATGGAAGGAATTTGAGCCCTATGAAGTGGTAGCAACCACTTATCAGGCGATTTCCGGTGCAGGAAAGACCTTTAAGGACTGGCCGGAGATGGAAGGAAATATTATTCCTTACATCGGCGGTGAAGAAGAAAAATCCGAAAAAGAGCCTTTGCGTATCTGGGGTGAGATCAAGGATGGCGTGATTGTTCCGGCAGAGAGTCCTGTAATTACCTGCCAGTGTATCCGTGTTCCGGTATTAAACGGACACACTGCTGCCGTATTTGTTAAATTCAGAAAGAAACCTACCAAGGAACAGCTGATTGAAAAACTGGTAAACTTTAAGGGAGTACCGCAGGAATTAGGACTTCCTTCCGCTCCGAAGCAGTTCATTCAGTATCTGGAAGAGGACAATCGTCCTCAGGTTACACTGGATGTAGACTACGAAAAAGGTATGGGAATCAGTGTGGGCCGTATCCGCGAAGACAGCGTATATGACTGGAAGTTCGTAGGACTTTCCCATAATACCGTACGTGGTGCCGCAGGTGGCGCTGTCCTTTGTGCAGAACTCTTAAAGGCACAGGGCTATATCACAAAGAAATAACTTAAACTTAGAAATAGTAATATACAGGAAGGGAGGTGCATTATGAAAAGCAGGAAACAGTACCTTAATAACGAAAATATTATAGGAACTTCCGGACACAGTCAGATGTTTCAGATGATGTGTGAGGCCAGTCATAATGCATTTCTCTATTACTGCTATGAGAAGGACGAAGTTCTGACTCTGGGTGACTGGGAAGCTTTCTTTGACTTTGACGTTAAAACCGGGAAAGATCTGGCACTCTTAATGGATGAGGTAGATAAGAAACAGGCACCTGAGCTTCGAAAGATTCTGTTTCCAGAAGAGGAACAGAATGAAGGAAACCAGTTGGAATGCCGTATGAAAAAAGGCAATAAATGGTATTCCTTCGAAGGGAAGGTTACCTATGATGAATCCGGCAGGCCTGTTAACAAGATTATCTGTATCCGCAATGTGACCCGCTTTAAGAACCAGCAGGATGAACTGAACTATCTGGCATTTTATGATGAGCAGACGGCACTTTATAACCGCAATTACTTTGTAAAACTTCTGCGTGATTTTATTCAGAGAGCAGAAGAGGAAAAGGAGAAAATCAGCGTTCTGATTATAGACATTGATGATTTCAAGAAGATCAATGATGGTGTGGGAATGCTGGTAGGGGATGAAGTAATTCAGCAGTATGGACAGTTTCTCGGAACTTTCTCCTGTGATGACTGTATTGTGGGCCATATTAACAGTGACATTTACTGTATGGCGCTTTATGGTGCGGATGCAAGAGGTGTGGAGCATGTATACAAACAGATACAGCAGAGAATTTCACGAGGATTTATGCTCAGTAACGGCATGGAGGTTCATCTCACCGTCAGTGTGGGGGTTGCCGAATATCCCGATGCAAGTAAATCGGCATTAGAACTGATTAATTGTGCGGAAATTGTAATGTTTAAGGCAAAATCCATGGGGAAAGCCAGCATCCGTTTCTTTGATGCACCCATTCTGCAGGATTTTTTACAGACAGCTTCTATTGAAAACAAATTAAAGGAAGCTACCTTTGGAGATAATTTCTTTTTATATTATCAGCCTCAGTACTATGCAGACAATAAGACACTTCGCGGAGTGGAAGCACTGATTCGATGGAAAGATAATGATAAAATGATAAGCCCCGCATTCTTTATACCCATTGCAGAGAAGAACGGAGCTATTATTTCCATAGGTGACTGGGTAATTGAGGAAAGCATCCGCAGTTATGCCAAATGGAAAAAGCATTATAAGAAGCCTTTTGTGATGTCCATCAATATTTCTGCAATCCAGTACAACAGGCAGGATTTTGTTCAGAAACTGATGGAAACCATATATCGTTATAAGGTGAAACCGGAAGAAATTGAACTGGAAATAACGGAAAGCGCTTTGATTGAAGATTTTGAAGATGTGAAAAAGAAACTTTTATGTTTAAGGGAACAGGGAATCCGCATTTCGCTTGATGATTTTGGAACCGGATATTCCTCCCTGTCTTACCTAAACGGTCTTCCCATAAATACACTGAAGATTGATAAAAGTTTTGTGGATAAAGTAAGTACTGATGCGACTTCCCGTATTATTATGGAGTCCGTGGTATCTCTGGTAAACAAGTTAGGCTATGAGTCCGTGGCGGAAGGCGTTGAGAAAAAAGAGCAGTTGGATTATATGAAAAATATCGGCTGCAGTATCATTCAGGGCTTTTATCTCGGAAAACCGATGCCCGGAGAAGAAGTTGAAAAATTATTGGTAGCACAGGCATAACGATGGTTCATGCAGAAATGTATGGACTATTGTTGTCTATAAGGAGTAATTTTATTGGGAAAATCACTGATTATAACGGAGAAACCAAGCGTGGCACAGGAATTCGCACGAATTCTCCATGTTTCCGGACGACAGAACGGATTTTTGGAAAATGATACCTATGTAATTACCTGGTGCGTGGGACATCTGGTCGAAATGGTTTATCCGGAAGAATATGACAGTAAATTAAAAAAATGGAGGCTGGAGGATTTACCTTTCCTGCCGGAAACCTATAAATATCACGTTATACCTGCTGTCAGCAGACAGTATGATGTAGTACATAAAATGCTTCACCGGGAAGATATTGAGACAGTTTACTGGGCAGGGGACGCAGGAAAAGAAGGACAGACCATCGAAGAGAATATACGAAACTTCGGAGGGGTTAGAGAGGGCATGAAGGAGCTGCGTGTCTGGATTGATTCCCAGACCGAAGAGGAAATTCTGCGTGGTCTTAAGGAAGCACGTCCCATGTCAGATTATGCAAATCTGGGAAAATCCGGTATTATGCGTACCATTGAGGACTATGCCATGGGTATCAATTTTTCCCGTGCCATGTCCGTAAAATACGGAAATCTCTTAAATGATGCGGCAGGTACCAAAAGTTATACCGCCATTGCGGTAGGACGGGTTATGACCTGTGTACTGGGCATGGTAGTTATCAGAGAGCGGGAGATTCGGAATTTCGTGGAAACGCCCTTTTACCGTGTGACGGGGCGGTTTACGGACGCAGCACTGGAAGCAGAATGGAAAGCCATAGAGGGCAGTAAATATTTTGAGTCCCCCCTTCTTTATAAAGAAAACGGTTTCAAAAAGCAGGAAAATGCGGAGAATCTGATTGCAGAACTAAACGGAAAAGAGGCAGTGGTTGAGAACATAGAGAAGGGTATCAGCCGTAAGAAGGCCCCCCTGCTCTTTAACCTGGCAGAATTGCAGGCAGAGTGTGCAAAACGGTTTAAAATCAGTCCGGATGAAACCCTGCAGGTGGCACAGGATCTCTATGAAAAGAAACTGACTACCTATCCCAGAACGGATGCCAGGGTTCTTTCCACACCGGTAGCAAAAGAAATCAGTAAAAACTTAAATAAACTAAAAGGATATGAGCCCACGGCCGCCTTCACGGAAAGGATTTTGCAGCAGGGACTGTATCGGAATCTTGCAGCGACTGCCTATACCGATGACTCCAAAGTGACGGATCACTATGCCATCATTCCCACCGGGCAGCTTACGGAATTAAAGTCCTTAAATCCCCTGCAGAGACAGGTGTTTGATTTAATTGTCAGACGATTCTTAAGTATTTTCTATCCGGCGGCGGAATACAGTACGGTGAAACTGCAGGTGAAAGTGGGAGAGGAGTCCTTCTTTGCGAGTGCCAAGGTATTAAAAAGCCCCGGTTATCTGGAAATTGCGGGAAGAGGACAAAAAGAAGATAATGAGGAAGAAAAGGAAGGCGAGACCTCCGGTGATGCCCTTTTATCGATTGCAGAAAATCTGAAAAAGGGAGATCAGGTTTCAGTCGGTGAATATGGGGTGAAGGAAGGAAAGACCTCACCGCCCAAGAGATATACCACCGGTTCCATGGTGCTTGCCATGGAAAATGCCGGACAACTCATTGAAGACGAAGAACTGCGTGCCCAGATAAAAGGTTCCGGTATCGGAACCAGTGCGACCCGCGCGGAAATTATCAAGAAACTGATTCGGATAGGGTATCTGAATTTGAATAAAAAGACACAGATTCTGACGCCCCATACGCTTGGGGAAATGATTTATGAAACGGTGGATATGACGGTGCCGGAACTACTAAATCCCCGTATGACAGCCTCCTGGGAAAAGGGACTTGACGGTATTACAAAAGGAACCGTGGATATGGGGGAATACCGGCGAAAACTGGAAGACTTTATTCGGAAAGAGACTCTCGCCATGGTGGAACGGGATCAGAAAGGGGAACTGATTTCCCGGATTTCCCCTCTTACCGGTAAGGAATCCAGAGGAATTGCCGCTAAGAAAAAAATTGGCGCCGTCTGTCCGGTTTGCGGTGCGGAAATGGAAACCACACCTTTTGGGTACGGATGTTCCAACTATAAAAAAGATGGCAGCGGCTGTAAGTTTGCCATCGGCAGTATAGCCGGTCGAAATCTGGAAGAGGAAGAGTGTGTAAAACTTCTAAACACAGGGAAAACCGATGTTTTATCCGGCTTTGTTTCCAAATCAAAAAAGAAATTTGAGGCAATGCTTGTATTAGAAAAGAAAGAGGGTGAAGCACCGAAACTGGTTTTTGACTTCTCAGCGAATGCTCCTAAGGTCGTAGAAGGCATTCATTGCCCCAATTGTGGTTCTGCCATTGAAAAGACACCTTATGGATATGTGTGCAGCAGGAAACGGGAAAACCCGGAAAACTGTAATTTTTCGGTCGGAAAAATCGCGGACAAAATTTTGTCCGAGGAGGAACTAAGTAAGCTTCTCACAGAAGGAAAAACGGGTACTTTACGTGGATTTAAGAGTAAGAGCGGCAAAAAATTTGATGCCTGCCTTCTGATGGAGAAGGATGAAAACGGTAAGACCAATATTAAGTTCGATTTTGAAAATGTGGAAGCCAAAAGAGTCAAAGATGCACTATGTCCTGTGTGCGGCGGTGCAATACTGGTAACCCCTTTTGGGTATGCCTGTGAAAACCGCAGGAAGGAAGAGGAAGGAGCCTGTACTTTCGCAATCGGAAAAATCGCGGATAAGGATCTGTCTGAAACCAATGTGAGGGAATTGCTTAAAACGGGAAAAACATCCACAATCAGAGGTTTTAAGAGCAAAAACGGAAAACGTTTTGATGCCTGCTTAAATCTGATAAAGGATGAAAATGGGGTTCCTGTCATTCAGTTTGATTTTGAAAACGTAGAAGCAAAGAAATTAAAGGATGTCAAATGTCCGTTATGTGGAGGTGATATTGCCATTACCAGATTTGGCTATTCCTGCGCAAATTACGACAGGGAGAAAGCGGATTCCTGTAAATTTGCCATAGGGAAAATAGCCGGCGTTAAGTTAAAGGATAGTCAGGTAAAAGAACTTTTGCAGAATGGTAAAACCGGCCCCATTGAAGGATTCATTGCCAAAACCGGTATGATGTTTACTGCTGCTTTGAAATTGGATGAGGATAAGAAAGTTGTTTTTGATTTCCCGCAAAAAGAGGAACCAAAGGAGAGCGAAATTGAATGTCCCTTATGCAAAAAGAAACTGATGCGGGATAAGTGGAAACTTACCTGTGAATGCGGATATGCAATCGGACACACTGTGGCACAGGTGGCACTTTCGGATGAGGTGATAAGGGAACTGATTACCGATGGAAAAACAAAAGAAACGGTAACCGGATTTGTATCCAAAGCAGGTAATACATTCGATGCTTTTTTGAAAGCAGAAAAGGATGAGAAGGGAAAAGTGAGTATATCCTTTGATTTTGACCGGGCTTCCGGTGAAAAGCAGGAGGAAAGTACATTACCCTGGGTGGATGAAAAAATAGAAGAAATGTTTAAAAGCGAAGAAACAGATAAAAAGGAGCCAGAGCAAAATGGAAGCAATGAAAATAACGAATAATTATGATTTGCAGGAGACAATTGCAGCCAAACTTTTTGAAGGCAAAGAATATCCCTGGGAGGTATTGTCCTTTATACATGATTTCATATTAGAACTTGGTGCAACATTGTCTGAAGAAAAATATGAGAAAAGAGGAGAGGACATCTGGATTGCAAAAAATGCAAAGGTAGCTCCCACAGCCTGCCTAAACGGGCCGCTCATTGTGGATGAAGAGGCAGAAATCAGACATTGTGCATTTGTCAGGGGAAATGCAATCGTAGGAAAGGGTGCGGTCGTTGGAAATTCCACAGAGCTTAAAAATGTGGTTCTTTTCAATAAAGTACAGGTTCCGCATTATAATTATGTGGGAGACTCTGTCCTTGGCTTTAAAGCACACATGGGTGCCGGCAGTATCACCAGCAATGTAAAAAGTGATAAAACGCTTGTAGTGGTGAAAAGTAAGGAGGAAGACATCCCTACCGGATTAAAGAAGATGGGTGCCATGTTGGGGGACAGGGTGGAAGTAGGCTGTAATTCTGTCTTAAATCCGGGGACCGTAATCGGACATGACAGCAATATTTATCCCACTTCCTGTGTCCGTGGATTTGTTCCCGCTGAGAGTATTTTTAAGAAAAGCGAAGAAATTGTGAAGAAAATGTAGTTTTCCAATAAAAATCACTGGATTTTTTGTCGCAAATATGCGAAAATATTGATTGCGAGAAAAAATGGTAAAGTAAGTGCATGCTTTATCGTTTTAGATATTACATAGTTGAAAGGAGATTTCACATGATTTACTCAAAAGAAGTTGAAGAAATGTGTACAGTTGCACAGGGCGTACATCACGGATGTGCTCCTATTCCTGAAGAAGCTAAATGGATTCAGGCAAAAGAAGTAAAAGATATTTCCGGCTTAACTCACGGTGTAGGCTGGTGTGCACCTCAGCAGGGCGCATGCAAACTTACATTAAACGTTAAGGAAGGTATCATTCAGGAAGCATTGGTAGAAACCATCGGATGCTCCGGTATGACCCATTCCGCAGCAATGGCTGCTGAAATCCTTCCCGGACTTACCGTTATGGAAGCTTTGAATACAGACCTTGTATGTGACGCTATCAACACCGCTATGAGAGAACTGTTCTTACAGATCGTTTACGGTCGTACCCAGAGTGCTTTCTCTGAAGAAGGTCTTCCCGTAGGTGCAGGCCTTGAAGACCTTGGAAAGGGCTTAAGAAGCCAGGTTGGTACTATGTACGGTACCTTAAAGAAAGGTCCCCGTTATCTGGAAATGGCAGAAGGTTATGTTACCGGTATTGCTCTTGACAAAGATGATCAGATTATCGGTTACAAATTTGTCAGCCTTGGCAAGATGACAGACTTCATCAAAAAGGGTGATGATCCTAACACTGCATACGAAAAGGCTTGCGGACAGTATGGCCGCGTAGATGACGCAGTTAAGATTATCGATCCCAGAAAAGAATAAGGATAAAGGAGGACATTAAAATGGCTTTATTTGAATCATATGAAAGACGTATTGATAAAATTAATGCTGTACTTAACAGCTACGGTATCTCCTCTATCGAAGAAGCTGAGAAGATTACCAAAGATGCAGGCTTGGATGTTTACGATCAGGTAAAGAAAATTCAGCCCATCTGTTTTGAAAATGCATGCTGGGCATACACCGTAGGTGCAGCAATTGCAATTAAGAAAGGCTGCAAGAAAGCAGCTGACGCAGCAGCAGCAATCGGCGAAGGTTTACAGGCATTCTGTATTCCCGGTTCCGTTGCAGATACCCGTAAGGTAGGTCTTGGCCATGGTAACCTTGGTAAGATGCTTCTGGAAGAAGAAACCGACTGTTTCTGCTTCCTTGCAGGACATGAATCCTTCGCAGCAGCAGAAGGTGCTATCGGTATTGCAGAGAAGGCTAACAAGGTTCGTCAGAAACCTCTTCGTGTTATCTTAAACGGTCTTGGAAAAGACGCAGCAAAGATTATTTCCCGTATCAACGGATTTACTTTTGTAGAGACGGAATACAACCCTTATACCAATGAAGTTAAGGAAATCGAAAGAATTGCATACTCCGACGGACTTCGTTCCAAGGTTAACTGCTATGGTGCTAACAGCGTTCCGGAAGGTGTTGCTATCATGTGGAAGGAAAATGTAGATGTATCCATTACCGGTAACTCCACCAATCCTACCAGATTCCAGCATCCCGTTGCAGGTACCTATAAGAAGGAAAGAATCGAAGCAGGCAAGAAGTACTTCTCCGTAGCAAGTGGCGGCGGTACAGGACGTACCTTACATCCTGACAACATGGCTGCAGGTCCTGCATCCTACGGTTTCACCGATACTTTAGGACGTATGCACAGCGATGCACAGTTTGCAGGTTCTTCTTCCGTACCTGCTCACGTAGAAATGATGGGTCTTATCGGTATGGGTAATAACCCCATGGTAGGTGCTACCGTAGCAGTTGCTGTTTCTATAGAGGAAGCTGCAAAAGCTGGTAAGTTCTAATAAAATCCTGATATAGGCTAAGGGGTGAGGACAAATCAAGTCGTAATACGATTTGGCTTGTCCTCATTTTTAAAAGATTATGGGAAACAGTTGGAGGGATAGGATGGACGGTGAACAGAGGACAGAGAGTTTGATTCCGGTATATGATCCCAATAAACCGGCACCGGATTGGGGAAGTACCAATGAGACAGATGCACAAGATGCGAAGAGAGCAGAGCAGAGTCAAAAAGCTGTAAAAACCTATGTCCTTCCGTGGATGGGAGGCAGGGCAGATGGTATTCGTAACAATGTAAAAATTACGGAGTACACTGCGGGTACGATAGCCGGTAATGTAGTCGACAGCGTTGCAAATGTTTTTGATAAAACAATCGGAAATCCGGTAATCGTAAATAACACCGGCTCTGTGTCCAATGAAAGTAAATTATGCAAACTTTCCCTGGTACTGGGTACCGTATCCATGGTTTTGATAGGGACATTTTTTATTGGCTTTATACTGGCTATTCTGGGGATTGTATTTGGTATTATTGGCCTTAGAAGTAATATTTCGGATATCGAAAAGAAGCCCGCTATAAAGGGAATTGTTTTCTCGGGAGTTACCATGATGATTTATATCTTCCTTTTTTCTACAATCTTTTCTTCCATTTTGTAATATAGAAAAATATGGAAAAAATACAAAATTTTGTGCATAGAAATTGACACACTCCGCATATTTTGATATTATAAAAAATGTATTAAGAAAGTATTAAAAATACATAATTCACTTTAGGAGGAATTTATCATGTTTTGTGGAAATTGTGGTAATCAGATCCCTGACGGATCAGCACAGTGCCCTATTTGTGGCGCACCTCAGCAGGCAGCACCCGTACAGCAGCCTGCGTACCAGCAGCCTTCCTATCAGCAGCCGGCAGCTAACGTTGGAACAATCGCTATTGTAGGTCTGGTATGTGGTAGTGTAAGTATTCCGTTCTCCATTCTTGGCGGTATTCTGTATGGTGTGCCCGGCGCAGCATTCGGTCTTATTCTCGGTGCAGTTGGTCTTGTGCTTGGCATCATGACTCAGAAAGCTACCAATAAGACAAAGGGTATGGGCGCATTTGTCTGCGGTCTTATCGGTCTCATTTTTGGCGTTCTTTTCATGATTGGATGTTCTATCTGCGGATGTTCCGAAAAGCAGACTACCGGTACCTGTTATACCGCACTCGGTACTTGCGGTGGTGGTTGCCAGATGGCAAATGATACTAAGAACGCGGTTGGTAAATTAAACGATTTGAACAGTTTACTTAATGATTACAACTGGTAAGTATACAGTATCATTACATAACAGATGAAAGAAGGGCTGTTGCAAATGCAACAGCCTTTTTATGGCTATTAAGGAGAGTATTATGTATCCCGGAATTGATATTTTTGGAATTGGGACCCTGTCAACATATAGTTTTACCTTCCTCATCGGCTTTGCGTTAGCAATTCTGATTGGCATGAAGATAGGAAAGAGATATGGGATTGACGGAAGAGATGTACTTTTTGCTGCTACATATGGCGGTATTTTTCTATTCATTGGTGCAAAGGTAATGTTTTTTATCAGTAAATTACCGGTTATTATCCCAAATTTGTCGCTTTTTATAGGGGCATTGAAAGAGGACCCTGCGTACGTGCTTTCGTATTGCTTTGGAGGACTTGTTTTCTACGGTGGTCTCATTGGTTTTGTGTTTGGAATATGGTTCTATTGCTGGCAGTTTAAGATGTCACCTTATCCTTATATGGAAGTAATTGCTCCGGTAATTCCATTTGTACATGCCTTCGGACGCATTGGCTGCTTTTTAGGCGGATGTTGCTACGGAATTGAATATCATGGGCCGTTTGCGGTGCAGTTTCCGTATAATGAATTGATTCCGGAACTAAACGCGGTTCCCAGATTCCCGGTGCAGCTTTTGGAAGCGCTGCTTAATTTTATCGTGTTCATAATTTTGCTGTATTTACCCAAGAAATTCAAACTGAAAACAGGTCAGCTTCTCGGAATCTATATTCTTTATTATACGGTAGCACGTTTCTTCTTAGAAATGCTTCGTGGGGATGTGGTTCGGGGAAATGTGGGAGGTATTTCCACCTCTCAGATCGTAAGCATTATCCTGCTTCCCATCGGCATTATTCTGGTAAGAGGAAAATGGCTGGAAAGGAAGTTTGCCAGAATGAAAGAGGAAATAATCCAAGAATGATTTTCACACCTCTTAATATACTATAAATAAAAGGTATTAAGGGGTTTTTATGAAAAAAATTGCAGGCGTTTTACTGGTGATAAGCATGTATCTTCTGGGCCAGGCACTGGGATACTTTAGTGTTTACTTGAAAACGAGTGCCAACGTGAAGAACAGTGAAAACTGGGGACTTGGCTTCGGAAAAGAGGGAGAAAAACCGACTGGCAATGTGAGCGCAGAAAAATTAAAGGACTACAATGCCTATTATGTGGGCGAGGGAGAGGAAAAAGTAATTTATCTTACTTTTGACTGTGGGTATGAAAACGGAAATACGGAAAAAATTCTGGATGCCCTGAAAAAGCATGATGTTCAGGCAACCTTTTTTGTGGTAGGACATTTTCTGGAAAGCGCACCGGAAATTGTAAGACGCATGGAAGAGGAAGGGCATTCCATAGGCAATCATACCTATCATCATTTGGATATGTCCAAAATCAGTACCAAAGAGGAATTTGAAAAAGAAATAGCGGATGTGGAAAAACTGTATCAGGAGATCACGGGAAAAGAAATAAGCAAGTATTATCGGCCTCCGCAGGGAAAGTATAATACCGGGAACCTTAAGATGGCGAAAGAACTGGGGTATCAGACTTTCTTCTGGAGTCTTGCTTACGTGGACTGGTATCAGGATAAGCAGCCAACGAAAGAAGAGGCATTTAAGAAACTGGTAGGGCGGATTCATCCGGGGGCTATTGTTTTATTGCACTCCACATCCAGTACGAATGCGGGAATTCTGGATGAACTCCTTACTAAGTGGGAGGAGATGGGGTATGAAATCCGACCGCTTTCGGAATTGGGGACAAAGTAAAAGGACATGGCTCTTTATCAGAACCATGCCCGAATTTACTTAAAAGTCCATCTTGCATGAAACTTACGATACAAAGGTAATGATAGCAAGCACAATACCGACTACTTCGTAAATCCATACCAGTGTACTGATGATACCGGTAATAATTCCCACTACGGGGATGGAACCGATAAATCCTAAAAGGACACCGAGTACAGCAGCAATCACTACATAAATTACGATGGTAACAACAAGACTTGCGATATTTCCTTTATCGACTTTACTGTTCAAAGGAAACAGGGGTGCTAATTTTTCCATGACGGATACCTCCTTATGTATTTCATCTTTTTCTATTATAGGATTTATATCGGCAGAATGCAAAGAAAAATTAATCCCATTATATTGTAAAAAAGATAGTTGACAAATATAGGATAGGTAGTTATAATAAATCAGTGTGTGAAAACGAAAGACATTGAATTGATGTTTTTCGCCGGGAGCCGACTATGTTACTTAATTTGACTGATGTATTTTCATCCGAAGGAAAGATTCGAACGGAAGAAGTCACAATTGAACGGGATGTGTTTGAAAGCAGAATGGGTTCTTTCCCGATTGTGGAGAAGACACCGCTTAGTCTCACCGTGAAAAATGACGGTGTGGGCCGGGCTAAAGTATGCGGACACGCAAGACTGGTTCAGGTGATGGAATGCGATCGTTGTTTGAAAGAGGTTAAAGTACCTGTAGAACTTCAGTTTGAACGCGATGTTTTTTCTCCGGAGATTACAAATGATGAATTAGAGGAAGAGAGCGATGGCGGAGTAATGGACGGCTATCAGCTTGACATAGAAGTTCTGGTATACAACGAGCTGTTATTGAACCAGCCTGAAAAGGTACTTTGTAAGCCGGATTGCAAGGGCATTTGTAAGAAGTGTGGCAAAGACCTGAATGATGGGGAGTGCGGTTGCGATACTTTTGTGCCGGACCCTCGGATGGCGGTATTACAAGATATCTTTAACGCAAATAAGGAGGTGTAACGATGTCTATTTGTCCTAAGAATAAGTCTTCTAAAGGTAGAAGAGATAAGAGAAGAGCAAACTGGAAAATGAGTGCTCCTACATTAGTAAAGTGCAGCAAATGTGGTGAATTAATGATGCCGCACAGAGTTTGCAAGGCTTGTGGTTCTTACAATAAAAAAGAAATCATTGCACAGGACTAATTGAAAACGCAGGGCTTCCCGTGATGGGGGAGCCTTTTTTCATTATTATTCGAGGGAGTATGATATGGATTATGAGAAAAAAAGGGGAATAAGCGGCAGTACTTTAAAAATCATTGCCATTCTGACCATGTTCATTGATCACGCTACGGCGGTTCTGATAGAAGGAAGCATGTATAATCTGTACAGGGAGCATACGAGCGAAGCGCTGCTTCTGTATCAGCAACTCTATCCTTATGACAGAATCTTGCGCAGTATAGGAAGAATTGCGTTTCCAATATTCTGCTTTTTGCTTGTGGAGGGATTTATACATACCCGGAATGTGAAAAAGTATGTGCTCCGGCTCGGAATATTTGCACTTGTTTCGGAAATTCCCTTTGACCTGGCTTTTCACAGACAACCCTTTTATTTTGGCTATCAGAATGTCTTCTTTACCATATTTCTTGGACTTTTGGCACTGATTTGTATTTCATGGGCAGAAAGAAGATATTCCCAAAAATTGGTACAGATTTTGGCTGCCATAGTATTTACGGCGTTTTTTGCCCTTTTGGCTACCGCCTTAAAAACGGATTATTATGGTCTGGGTGTAATCTGTATCGTGGCATTTTATCTGGGACGGCATACCAGACTGAATCAAATGTTGTTTGGAGCGGCCGCATTCTGGTTTGAATTTCCCTATGCGCAGTTTTCTCTGATTCCCATTTGGTTTTACAATGGGAGCCGCGGACTTAAACTGAAATATTTCTTCTATGTGTTTTATCCCGCCCACCTGTTAATCCTGTATTTCATAGCCAGATATGTGGGCATCTATTAATTCTTAAGAAATACTATATATTGTGTAAATCGGCTTGTACAGACCTATAGGAAGTGTTATAATGAAACATGGTAACACTTCCTGTTTTCTTTTAAATGAAACAGGGTACATAATATAGAATTCATAGGAAAAGGTGGAAAGAACATGAGAAAGAAAAGGGTGCTGTCTTTATTGCTTGCACTTTGCCTGGTGGTTGGAACAGGTGATATTCCTGTTTATGCATCCGTCTCGGCAGGGGATGCGGAAGTGGAAATCATCACAGAGGAAACGGTAACGGAAGAAACCGGGACTGAGGATGGTGGAACGGAGGAGTCCTTGCAGGATGAAATTCCGGCAGAGGAGGCAAATCCGGAAAAGAAGTATTATAATTTTACCGATGATACCGGCATGGAAGTAACTTTTGAAGCACTTACAGATACGCAGTACCAATACACGGTAGAAGACGGTGTGTTAAAATCCGTACTGGCAGAAGACGGAAGCCCTCTAAGCGGCAATATCGAGATTCCGGCGGACTGGGGTGTTACGGCAATCGGGGCGAATGTGTTCCAGTCTGGTAATCAGGTTACTTATGTGAAATTACCGGAAGGCGTTATTACCATTGAAGACGGTGCATTTTCTGACATGACATACCTGAAAGGAATGTACCTGCCGAACGGACTTTTGTACATAGGAAACAGTGCATTTAAAGGCTGTACCGGTCTTACTCAGATTGCCATTCCCAAAACGGTAAAGACAATCGGGGAAGAAGCTTTTATGAATGACGAAAAGTTGTTCATGGTTTATATGAAGGATATGGATAACAGTGTGTTGGAAGGAATCGGAGCAAGTGCTTTTAAGTCCTGTAAGGCACTTGGTCTTTTCTGCTCGGATACAGAATTCCTGCTTCCCAAAAGTCTGCTTACCATAGGGGAGTATGCCTTTGCGGGATGTAAAGGTATCAAGAAGCTGACCCTTCCGGAAAAACTGGAGACTCTGGGTGAAGGAGCTTTTTCCCTGTGTGACGGCATGGAAAGTGTGGTTCTTTCCGGTAGTGTGAGTGCAATTCCCGCTTATGCCTTTGACGGATGCAGCAATTTGCTTTCCGTTACCTTTGCAGACGGGAATGAAAGTATAGGAATAGCGGCATTCAAAGACTGTATCCAGCTAACCAGTGTGGATTTAATGACCTACATTGATGTGATTGGGGAGAGTGCATTTGCCGGCTGCTCCAATCTCGTAATGGTAAGAAGTACCAATAGCAAGGTTGAGGTGGGGCAAAATGCATTTCCCAATACCGAGAAACTGACCTTATTCAGTGTTGCCGGTTCTACTTTTGAAAAGTATACCCAGCAGGAAGATATTAAGATTCAGTTTGCCTGTGTAGAAAACCCTGCCGGAACCTATAAGTGCACCTGTGATGTGGTGAATAACGGTACCATTGTGGTAAGAGATGCAAGCAATACCGAAGTAAAAGAAGCGGCTTACGGTACGGAACTATATATTTGGGCAATTCCTGACTCTACTGACAAGTATGAGCTGGTAGAGGGGTCTGTTAAAGTAAACGGAGTCCCTGCCGTGAAGAAATCAGAGGATGATATTTTCTATACTTTTGTAATGCCTGTGGGCGGTGTCCGGATCACGGCGGAATTTCGGGCAAAGACCACTACGGATAAACTTGCGGGAACCAAGGACCAGATCAGTGTGGAAGTTTCCTATGGTGCTGTTACCGATGAAGAAAATAAGGTCGTCGGAGCGGAATTAAAAGCCGGGCAGTATACCAGGATGTTCTTAATTGATGAGAAGGATAATAATAAAACAGTTGCTGCGGATAAAATTACGTTTTTGTCCTCCAAACCGAGTATTGCCACGGTTGATTCCCAAGGTGTCATTCGTGCGGTAAAAGACGGAACCTGTATCATCTCTGCTACGGCAATTGCGGCGGACGGAGAAAAATTTACCAAGAAAATCTATGTGGATGTATATCCGATAAATGTTAAAAGAATTCAATTGAATGCAACAGATTATCAGAGTGATAAAGTAACGATCAATACAGAAGGTGAAATCGGTTATGCGGTGGTAGAAAAAGCAAAACTGGACAAGGAAGATATCAGTTTTACAATAAAAGCCACGATTTATGATGAAGATGAGGATGATTCCAAGGTTGACTTAAAGTGGAGTACCAGTGATTCCAAGGTTGCAGCACTTACCATGAAAGAAACCTTAGCAGCTACTCCGGAAAACAGGATTACCATTCCCAAGGGTGCCAGCGGGGAAGCTACCATTACCATTACCGCAACCAATGCGGACGGCAAGACTGTTTCCAAGAAGATGATTGTAAGCATTAAGGATTATACGCCGAGACTGGTAGAGGATACGGTTGTAATTAATACCAATTCTACCGAAAACGGTTACCTGAGGCTCTTAAAGGCTTATGGAAAAGAAATCACACCGTCCAATGTGAAACTTCTGGATGAGAACGGTTTGGAAATTACTACTTATTTCACTTTCCGCTATGTAGCGGAGATGTCGGATGAGGATGTTTACTGCTTTGAAGTGGCACCCAGAAGGAAGCAGGATCTGGGTACCTATAATCTTACCTTAAGTGTCAATGATTATTATAAGATGAAGGTGACGGTTAAGGTTGTAAAGCAGGAGCCAAATCCCAACGTCAGCCTGTCCGCAAAACAGACAAAAATCAATCTGTTCTACGGAAATGACGGTACCGAAGTGATTCCCGTCATTACAAATATGAATGGAGTGGAAATTTCAAAATATTCTCTGGAAGCGTTAAGCGACTCCGATGATGATAAACTCTTCCTGGAAAACTTTGAAGTAGACCCGATAACCGGTGTGATTACCCAGAAGAGTGAGAGTATGAAATATACCTCCAAGGGCAAACCTGCGGTAAGCGGTTATCTGGTTTTACGGTTTGCAGGATATGAGGACTCTGTTGTTAAAAAATACAAGATTACCATTCCGACCATGACGGCGGCACCTTCCTATGTACTTGACAGGACAAGCGATACCTTTAATGTAAGCTGTATTGCACAGGATGTGACATTACGCCTTCTGGACAACAAGAATAAAAAGCAGCCCGTGGAACTGGATGAACATTATAATATTACGGTTCTTCCGAATAGCGTGGATTCCATTGCTGCCAAACCGGTAGTGGAAGACGGCAAAATCGTTCTGAAACTGAAAAGTAACTGCAAGCCCGGAAGGATTTATCTGGAAGTGAGCAATGATACCTGGGCAAGCGGCAAGACATTTAAGTATACCTATACCATTCGGACTGCAACGACAGATCCCAAGATTACGTTAGTTAAGTCAAGTGTGTCCGTGAATGCGCTTTATCCGGAACAGATTACCGGCTTCGCCTTAAAGTCGAACCAGTGCGATACCCGGATTGCAGAAAACCAGACCTTTGTGGGTATGTCCACAACAAAGAATGCGGCAGAGTATGCAAAATTATCCGTTAAATATGAAAACGGGGAAGGAACCATTCAGGTATTGGATTCCAGCATTGCAAAGGGCACATATACCTTTAACTGCAATCAGGTGAAACGGCTGAATGCAAAGGGAGAAGAGGTCGACAGCGGAAAAGTAACTCTCCGTGTCACCATCAATAAGAATCTGCCTACTGTGAGCGTTTCCGGAAAAGCAGCCTTAAATATTCTCGCAGAAGATGAATATGGAAATTATGTGGATACAGGTGCCTTTACCCTGACACCTAAAAATCTTCCTGCCGATTATGCCTTAAATGAGGAAGAAACTTTCCGGTCCATTTCCTGTAATACTAAAGGGTACGAAAATTATGAGAAACATTTTCTCTGGGGATATGATGGGCAGAAGATTAAGGTTTCCTTAAAGGATGAGATTCCGGCAAAAACCTATAATTTCAGCATTACACCGGCGTATACTTATGGTGATAACACCATTTATACCAAGACGATTAAGATAAATGTTTCGGTAACCAAAAAGAATATGGCAGTCACCATGACAGGTAAGGGAAAAATCAACCTCCTTGATCGCAATCCGGAAGAATACACGGATAAGAACAGTATTATTTATACGGCAAGACTTACCAATTTCTCTGATACCATTGTGGAAGCCAGAGTGTACGATGCAACAACCAGCCTTCCTTCCTTTGATGATGAGGAAAGCAGCCTGTTTGAAGCAAAGGTAATCGACGGTAAGGTTTATGTTACCCCGATTCCGGGTGCGAAAATCGAAAACGGCAAGTCCTATGCAATCAAACTTTGGGTGAAATTTGCAAATTGTGCATTCTCCAGGGAAGACGGCTATGGCGTATGGGTTCCGGGAACGGGAACATTTACGATTAAGACAGCACAGACACTTCCCAAGGTAGCTGCAGATAAAAGTAATGTGAATCTGTATCTTGCCAACAAGAATTATACGGCATCCTTTGTCATAAAGAAAACAGATCTCAATGCAGTCGGAGCATTGGACAGTGTAAAATTTGACGAGAAAGACACCAATGCGTTAGAAACCTTTGATTTGGAATATGAGAAGTTGGAAAATGGAGATCTGCTTGTAAAACTGAAACTAAAAGATACCGTTTCCTACGGATGCAATACCACAAACAAACTGACTTTCTACACGGTGTTTGAAGGTCAGGGAAGCAACACAAGCGGTACTCCGGTTTCCATCAATGTAAGAATTAACAAATAACTGCAATTTTCTACAAAAAATGCGGCTGTGGACTCACGGCTGCATTTTTTAAAGAAAGTCTTTTTCTACTTGATTTTTCAATATCGCTTTAGTATAGTTATTAGAGGATTATATTTTGAGAAAGGGCATGAAAGATGGCAGAGACAAGAGTTGTGGTAGATGCTATGGGCGGAGATAACGCACCGGGAGAAATTGTTAAGGGTGCCATTGAAGCATTGAATGAGGAACCGGAAATCAAGTTGTTTTTAGCCGGAAGAAAAGAACTCATAGAGCCTGAGCTTGCCAAATATACTTATGATAAAGCGCGTGTTGAAATTGTACACGCCGAAGAAATCATTGAAACCGGAGAACCTCCCGTTATGGCAATCCGTCGTAAAAAGGATTCCTCCATCGTAAAAGGAATGCAGCTTGTAAAGGACGGTACTGCGGATGCTTTCGTATCTGCCGGTTCATCCGGTGCGGTTTTAGTTGGAGGTCAGGTGATTGTAGGGCGTATCAAAGGTGTGGAGAGACCACCTCTGGCGCCGTTAATTCCAACGGAAAACGGTTTTGCTCTTTTGATTGACTGCGGTGCGAATGTAGATGCCAGGGCTTCCCATCTGGTGCAGTTTGCCAAAATGGGTTCTGTCTACATGGAAAGCGTAATGGGAATTAAAAATCCCCGAGTGGGAATTGTAAATATCGGAGCAGAAGAGGAGAAGGGTAATGCCCTTGTGAAGGAAACCTTCCCCCTTTTGAAAAATTGTCCCGACATTAATTTTATCGGCAATGTGGAAGCTCGTGACATACCGGCCGGCGTATGCGACGTAATTGTATGCGAAGCCTTTGTGGGCAATGTGATTCTCAAACTTTACGAGGGTGTCGGTGCCGTTATGCTAAGGAAGATTAAAGGCGGTCTGATGACGAGCCTGCGCAGTAAGATTGGTGCACTTTTGGTGAAACCTGCACTCAAAAAGACCATGAAGGGGTTTAGCCTGGAGGAATACGGCGGTGCGCCCATGCTCGGACTTAACGGTCTGGTAGTTAAGACCCATGGAAGTTCGAAGGCAGTGGAAGTTAAGAATTCTGTTTTACAATGTGTCATATTTAATAAACAGAAGATTAATGATAAAATAAAAGAAAAAATCACATTAGAGAATTAAAGAAAGAGGTATTTTTATGGAACTTGAAAGACTCAAAAAAGTAATTGCAGAAGTGTTAAGCGTTGATCCGGACGAAATCAAACCGGAATCCACCTTCTTGGATGATCTTGGAGCAGACTCTCTTGATGTTTTCCAGATTATCATGGGAATTGAAGAGGAATTTGACATTGAAATCCCCGCTGAAAAAGCAGAAGATGTTACTACTGTGGAAGATGCGATTGAAATGATAAAAGCAGCAATTAACTAATCGATACATTAGTATGATGGTATTCCTGTATATCGCAAGATTCGCGATAACAGGAATACTTGTTTTTTGAAAGGAAAAATATGATAAGAGAAGATAAATTACTGGAATTGGAAGAAAAGACAGGTTACAAATTCCATGATAAGACGCTCTTGAAACAAGCAATCACGCACAGTTCTTTTTCCAATGAGCAAAAGATCAACAAACAAAAACACTATGAGAGACTGGAGTTTTTGGGAGATGCGGTATTGGAACTAGTCAGCAGTGATTTCCTGTTTGAAGAGCATCCGGAAATGCAGGAGGGGCAGCTTACCAAGCTTCGTGCATCCATTGTATGTGAGCCGTCCCTGGCATTTTGCGCAAAAGATTTAAACCTCGCGGAATACATTCAGCTCGGAAAGGGCGAAGAGGCAACCGGAGGCAGGGGACGGGATTCCATTGTTTCGGACGTCATGGAAGCAATTATAGGTGCGCTTTTTCTGGATGGCGGAATGGAGCCTGCAAAGGCTTATATTCATCGGTACATATTATCGGACCTGGAAAACAAACAATTGTTCTTCGACAGTAAAACGAATCTGCAGGAATATGCACAGGGAACCTTAAAAACGGATGTCATCTATAATCTGACCGGAGAATCCGGCCCGGAGCACGACAAAATCTTTGAGGTAGAAGTGGTTGTGGACAATAAGGTCTGCGGACATGGTAAGGGACGCACGAAAAAAGCAGCGGAACAGCAGGCTGCATACGAGGCACTGCTTGGCTTTAAAAAAGCAGGCAGGAAAGGATAGTTTTGTATGTATTTAAAAAGTATTGAAGTATATGGATTTAAATCCTTCGCTAATAAAATTACATTTCAGTTCCACAATGGTATTACCGGCATTGTGGGGCCTAACGGCAGCGGAAAAAGTAATGTTGCGGATGCGGTTCGCTGGGTACTTGGAGAGCAGCGTATCAAACAGCTCCGTGGTGCTTCCATGCAGGATGTTATTTTCTCCGGTACCGAACTGCGAAAGCCGCTTAGTTATGCTTATGTAGCGATTACACTGGATAATTCCGACCACCAGCTTGCCATTGATTATGATGAAGTTACCGTGGCAAGGCGGATTTATCGTTCCGGTGAAAGCGAATATCTGATTAACGGAGCCAACTGTCGCTTAAAAGATGTCAACGAACTCTTTTATGATACCGGTATCGGTAAAGAGGGGTATTCCATTATCGGGCAGGGCCAGATTGATAAGATTTTGTCCGGTAAGCCGGAAGAGAGAAGAGAACTCTTTGATGAAGCGGCAGGTATCGTGAAATTTAAAAGACGTAAAAGTGCCGCACAGAAGAAACTGGAGGATGAAAAAGCAAATCTGCTTCGTGTAACCGATATCTTATCCGAACTGGAAAAGCAGGTAAAACCTCTGGAGAAACAATCCGAGGTTGCAAAAATATACTTAAAGAAAAAAGAAGAATTAAAAACCTTAGATGTAAATGTGTTCCTTTTGGAGCATAAACGCTTAAAAGACCAGTTGGAGGATGTAGAGAAAAAGTATGGCATTGCCTCCGGTGATTTGAAGATAACAAGCGAAAAATACGAAGGTATCAAGGCAGAGTACGAAAGCATCGAAAAAGAACTGGAGAATTTGGAACAGGAGATTGAGGATGCCAGAAACAATCTGACGGATACCTCTGTTTTGCGTGGTAAACTGGAAGGTGAGATTAATGTCTTAAAGGAGCAGATTCATTCGGCGAAGGATAATGCCGCACATCTGGATGTAAGAAGGAACAATGTGCAGGCTCAGATTGATGAAAAGAATCTGGATAAACAGGGCATTCTTGCCGAGAAGAAGGAAATAGACGATCAGGTAAGCGAACTTTCCGACACCAGGGATGAAGTAAAAAAACGTCTGGCAGAATTGCAGGATAAGATTGAAGAACTTAATGATAATATTGAAAATGGTAAGAATACCATTATCGGGGAACTGAATCAGCGTGCCACCATCAAATCGAAGCTGGGACGTTTTGATTCCATGCTGGAACAGATAGCCATTCGTAAAGCAGAGTTAAATTCCCGCATTTTGCGGGCAAAATCCGATGAGGAGACCAGAGAAGAGAATATTAAGTCCCTTACGGAGGAATTTGACCGTTTAACCCTTCTTTTAGAATCCATGAATGAAGAAGCGGATGACATGGAGGCAGAACTGGTAGGAATCCGTGAGAACCTTGCCAAAAAGGATAACCTGCTTCGTGAGACTCAGACCAGATATCATCAGGAAAAATCCAAACTGGAAGCCCTCTCCAATCTGACCGAACGTTACGAGGGATACGGCGGCAGTGTAAAGAAGGTTATGGAACAGAAGTCGGAATACAAGGGAATCATCGGTGTGGTTGCCGATATTATTAAGGTGGACAAGAAGTATGAAACCGCCATTGAAACGGCCCTTGGAGGTAATATCCAGAATATCGTAACCGATAATGAAGAAACGGCGAAAAAAATGATCGGCTTCTTAAAGCAGAATAAATTAGGACGTGCGACCTTCCTACCGCTCACCAGTATTAAAAATCCCCAGGAATTTAAAAATCCCGAAGCCTTGAATGAAAAAGGGGTTATCGGGATGGCGGATGAGCTGGTACAGATTGACAGCAAATACAAGGATGTTGCGAAATCCATGCTTGGCAGAATCATGGTGGTAGACCATGTAGACAATGCAGTCCGGATTGCCAGAAAGTTTGATTACGGTATTCGTATGGTTACCGTGGAAGGGGAACTTTTGGTACCGGGCGGTGCCATCAGCGGCGGTGCATTCAAAAATAACAGTAATCTTCTCGGACGACGCAGGGAGATGGAAGATTTGGAAAATGCCATCAAAGCGCTTCAAAAGAAGATAGATGACATCCAGGCTGAGATAGAAGAAGATAAAAAGAAAAGAAATACGCTCCGTATGGATTTAGAGGCGAAAAAGACCGAAATCCAGCGTAAGATTATTGAGCAGAATACCGCCCGCCTGAATGTGGAAACAGCAAAAGAAAGAATGGAAGAGGCGGTAAACGGTGCAAAATTTTTAAAGGCGGAAGAATTAGAGATTGAAAAGCAGGTTCAGGAAATAAAATCCGGCAAGGAGCAGATTCAGAACGAACTGACAAGCTCTGAAGATCTGGAAAAGTCCGTTGAAAAGCAGATCGAGGAATTCCAGAAGGAACTGGAAGAGAAACGGAAAGAGGAATCCGAATGTGCACTGAAGGTCAATGAATGGGATCTGAAGGTGGAAAAAATGCTTCAGACACAGGATTTCCACAAACAGAACGAAGACCGTATTAACAGTGAAATTGCAAGGTTTGAGGCAGAACTTAAGGAAATTGAAGAAGGCATTCAGGAGACGGCCGGAAATGTTTCCGATAAGGAAAATCAGATTGCAGAAATCGAAAAGACCATTCTGGCATCCCATACCTCTCAGGAAGAGTCCAAGCAGAAACTGACCGGAGACATGGCAAAGAAAGAAGAACTTACCGCAAAACAGAAGAACTTCTTCAAAGAAAGAGAAGCACTTTCCGAGCAGATGACCAATCTGGACAAAGAGGTATATCGTCTTTCCTCCCAGAAAGAAAAACTGGAAGAATCCATGGAAAGCCAGATTAATTATATGTGGGATGAGTATGAAATTACCCTTTCCGACGCGGCACAGATCCGGGATGAGGAGATGACCGATCTGGCAGCGATGAAGAAAGAAATTGTCTCCATCAAGGATCAGATTAAGAAGCTGGGTGACGTCAATGTAAATGCCATCGAAGATTACAAGAATCTGATGGAACGCTATACCTTCTTAAAGAACCAGCATGATGATCTGATTGAGGCTGAAAAGACTCTGGAAGGCATTATTACCGAACTGGATACGGCTATGCGAAAACAGTTCCAGGAAAAATTTGCCGAAATCAATAAAGAATTTGATAAGGTATTCAAAGAACTATTCGGCGGAGGAAAAGGAAACCTGGAACTCATGGAAGACGAAGATATTCTGGAAGCAGGAATCCGAATTATTGCACAGCCCCCGGGAAAGAAACTCCAGAATATGATGCAGCTTTCCGGTGGCGAAAAGGCACTGACTGCGATTTCTCTCTTATTTGCCATTCAGAACCTTAAGCCTTCTCCCTTCTGTTTGCTGGATGAAATTGAGGCGGCATTGGATGAATCCAACGTGGGCCGCTTTGCAAAATACTTACATAAACTGACTAAAAACACCCAGTTTATTGTCATCACCCACAGACGCGGTACCATGGAAAAAGCGGACAGGTTATATGGTATCACCATGCAGGAAAAGGGTGTATCCGCTCTTGTCAGTGTAAATCTTGTGGACAAGGATCTGGATGACTAATCGAAAGTGAGAATGAAGGAGCCGAATATGAGCGAAGAAAAAAAGGGCTTTTTTGCCCGTCTTAAGGATGGATTAAAGAAAACCAGGGACAATATTGTAAGTGGTTTTGATGCGATTTTTACCGGAGCCTCTGCAATTGATGATGATTTTTACGAAGAACTGGAAGAAATCATGATTATGGGGGACATTGGGGTAAATGCCACCGAACAGATTATGGACAGACTAAAGGCCCAGGTGAAAGAGCAGCACATTAAGGAGCCGGCAGCCTGCAAGCAGTTACTCATAGACAGTATGAAAGAGCAGATGCAGGTGGGGGAGACGGCCTATGACTTCGAAACGAAGCAGTCCATTATCATGGTAATCGGAGTAAACGGTGTGGGAAAAACTACAACCGTGGGAAAGATGGCCGGTAAAATGAAGGCTCAGGGAAAGAAAGTTCTGATTGCCGCAGCGGATACCTTCCGTGCCGCTGCCGGAGACCAGTTAAAGGAATGGGCAGGCAGAGCCGGAGTGGACATGATTGGCGGAGCAGAGGGAAGTGATCCGGCCAGCGTGGTTTTTGATGCGGTCATGGCAGCAAAAGCAAGAAAGGCTGATGTTCTGTTGATTGATACGGCAGGAAGACTTCACAATAAAAAGAATCTGATGGAAGAACTTCGGAAGATGAACCGCATTATTGATAGGGAATTTCCGGATGCCCACAGGGAAAACTTTATTGTGTTAGATGGTACTACCGGCCAGAATGCACTGGTGCAGGCAAGGGAATTTGGTGATGTGGCAGACCTTACGGGGATTATCCTGACCAAGATGGACGGAACGGCAAAGGGAGGAATTGCAGTAGCAATCCAGTCCGAACTGAGTGTTCCCGTAAAATATATCGGTGTGGGAGAAAGTATGGATGACCTCCAGAAATTTAACCCGGACGATTTTGTAGACGCACTTTTTGATGTCACCATGGTGGATGAGAAAGAACCGGAGATGGTTCCTAATGATACAGAAGAAACAGAGGGTATGGAAAATGAGTGATAAGATGCTGACATTACAAAAATTTGAAGAGGCTTCGGAAATCGTAAAGAAAGTAACCTTGGAAACCAAACTGGTATACAGTGATTTCTTAAGCAAGAAATATGATAATAAGATTTTCCTAAAGCCGGAAAACATGCAGTTTACCGGTGCCTATAAGGTAAGGGGTGCATATTATGCCATGAGCACACTTACCGATGAGCAGAGAGGAAAAGGGGTGATTACCGCTTCCGCCGGAAATCATGCCCAGGGTGTGGCCTATGCGGCAAAGTGTTACGGAGTAAAGGCAACCATTGTAATGCCCACCACGACTCCCTTAATGAAAGTAAACCGCACCAAGAGTTATGGAGCAGAGGTGGTTTTGTATGGGGATGTCTATGATGAAGCCTGTGCAAAGGCCTATGAACTTGCGGAAGAAAAGGGATATACCTTTATTCATCCTTTTAACGACCTGACGGTTGCTACCGGACAGGGTACCATTGCAATGGAGATTTTTAAGGAGCAGCCTCTTGTGGATTATATTCTGGTTCCCATCGGAGGAGGCGGACTGGCTACCGGAGTTTCCACTCTTGCAAAACTCTTAAATCCGAAAATCAAAGTGATCGGGGTAGAACCTGCCGGTGCAAATTGTATGCAGGAATCCATCAAAGCAGGAAAGGTTGTGACACTGCCCGGTGTGAATACCATTGCCGACGGTACCGCCGTAAAAACCCCCGGGGATAAATTATTCCCTTATTTACAGCAGAATCTGGATGATATCATTACCGTGGAAGATGAAGAACTGGTAGTGAATTTCCTGGACATGGTAGAAAATCATAAAATGATTGTAGAAAATTCCGGACTTTTGACGGTAGCTGCATTAAGCAAACTCAACGTCACCGGTAAGAAAATCGTTCCGATTCTAAGCGGTGGCAACATGGATATCATTACCATGTCTTCGGTGGTTCAGCAGGGCCTTATTTTCCGCGACCGTATCTTTACCGTATCGGTTCTTTTACCGGATAAGCCGGGCGAGCTTCACAAGGTTTCCGGTATTGTTGCCGAACAGAACGGAAATGTGATCAAGCTGGAGCATAACCAGTTTGTAACCACTAACCGTAATGCGGCTGTGGAACTTCGGATTACCATGGAAGCATTCGGAACCGACCATAAAAAGCAGATTATTGATGCTCTGGAAAAGGAAGGGTATCGTCCTAAATTAATTCGTCCGATTATTTAAGCAAAAATCCGCATATTCTATATATGCGGATTTTTTAGGTAAAAATCTTTCCCTTGCAAAAATCCGCAGAAGGGAAATGGTATGAATAAAATAGTGCGAAAATATATGATTTTAACATTGGCGTGTTTCAGTTATGCGGCTGCGGTCAGCCTGTTTTTGGACCCCAATGCACTTGCTCCCGGGGGCGTTACCGGAATTAGCGTTATTTTGAGTAAAAGCATCGGCCTTGGAACAGGAACCTGGTTTCTAATCCTGAATATTCCCATACTGATTCTGGGTGCCATCGCATTTGGAATCAAATTTATTCTGTCCACCATGTACTGTATAGCCGTCATATCGGTTCTGACGGATATTTTCAGTGTGGTTTTCGGTTGTGTAACCAACGACCTTTTATTGGCCGGTATTGCGGGAGCTTCCCTTTTGGCGCTGGGAATCGGTCTGGTTATGAAGCAGGGTGCCACCACAGGTGGTATGGATATTATTGTAAAACTATTGAAACGGAAATTTCCCTACCAGAATACCGGTTCTCTGTTTCTGATTTTGGATGTTGCGGTGGTGGCGGCTTCCGCCATAGTATTTCGGAATATGGACCTTGCACTCTATGCCGGACTGGTAGTGTTTTTAATTTCTAATGTACTGGATCTTGTGCTTTATGGAAAGGACAAAGCCAAATTACTTTTTATTATCAGTGACAATGCAGAGGAAATTGCAGAACGGATTTTATCGGAGTTAGACGTAGGTATTACCTTTGTGGAAGGACAGGGAGCCTACAGCAAAAAGAATAAGAAAGTTATTCTGTGTGTGGTGAAAAAGCAGGTTGCCATCAAAACTGAGCAGATTGTGAAAGAAACGGATCCACAGGCCTTTATGATTATCAGCAGTGCTTCGGAAATATATGGGGAAGGGTATAAGAGCTATTATGCGGAAAAATTATGAAGTGTAAAGATAAAATACTTGACAGCATATTCTTTATAGTGTATTATGACTAAGGTTAATACGGTAATCGGTAGAAAAGAGGCGTGTTCCGGATGGATAAAATTTTTGAACAGAGTCTTTTATATGATTTCTATGGGGAACTTTTGACAGAACACCAGAAGAGGATTTACGAGGATGCCGTATTTCATGATATGTCATTATCCGAGATTGCCGAGGAAGCCGGTATCAGCAGACAGGGAGTACATGATCTCTTGAAAAGGTGTGACAAGATTCTTTCGGATTATGAAAGCAAACTTCACCTGGTGGAGCGCTTTTCAAAGGCCAAGGCCACCGTTTTGGAGATGGTAAAGCTCACGGAGAATCCGGACGAAGATAATCTGGCAAAATTAAGACAACTGGGCAATCAGTTATTGGAGGAACTCTAAATATGGCTTTTGAAAGTCTGACAGAAAAACTGCAGAAAGTATTTAAGAACTTAAGAAGCAAAGGCCGATTAACAGAAGAAGATGTAAAGACCGCCTTAAAAGAAGTGAAGATGGCACTTTTAGAGGCGGATGTAAATTTCCGTGTCGTAAAGCAGTTTGTAAAATCCGTGGAAGAACGTGCCATAGGTACGGATGTATTAAACGGTCTTAATCCCGGGCAGATGGTGATTAAGATTGTAAATGAAGAGATGATTTCCCTCATGGGGTCAGAAACCACGGAGATTGCCATGCAGCCCGGTAAGGCAATTACGGTTATTATGATGGCCGGTCTTCAGGGTGCCGGTAAAACCACCACCACGGCCAAGATTGCAGGAAAGTTAAAATTAAAGGGCAAGAAATCCCTTTTGGTTGCCTGTGATGTGTATCGTCCTGCGGCAATTGAACAGCTTCAGGTCAACGGTGCCAAACAGGAAGTGGAAGTCTTTTCCATGGGAACAGACCATAAGCCTGTGGACATTGCAAAAGCGGCAATTGCTTATGCAGAGAAGAATAGCCATAATGTGGTGATTCTGGATACCGCAGGTCGTCTTCATATTGACGAAAGCATGATGGCGGAATTACAGGAAATCAAATCCCAGGTGGCAGTACACCAGACCCTTCTGGTAGTGGATGCCATGACAGGACAGGATGCCGTAAATGTGGCGAAAGAATTCGATGAAAAGGTCGGAGTCGACGGCATTATTCTTTCCAAAATGGATGGAGATACCCGAGGCGGTGCGGCTCTTTCCGTAAAGGCCGTGACCGGAAAACCGATTCTTTATGTCGGTATGGGCGAGAAACTTTCGGATTTAGAGCAGTTCTATCCGGACAGAATGGCAAGTCGTATCCTTGGCATGGGGGATGTGCTTTCCCTGATTGATAAGGTTCAGGCCAATATTGATATTGATGAAGATAAAGAACGGGAAATGGCTTCCCGCATGAAGAAGGGGAAATTCGATTTTGAAGACTACCTGGAAAGCATGAAACAGATGAAAAAGATGGGTGGTCTTGCCTCCATTCTCGGTATGTTACCGGGTATGGGAATTAAGGCTGCTGACATTGAATCCATGGTGGATGAAAAGCAGCTTGCCCATATGGAAGCAATTGTACTCTCCATGACAAAAGAGGAAAGAAGAAATCCCAAACTCCTAAATCTCCAGAGAAAATTCAGGATTGCCAAGGGTGCCGGTGTGGATGTGGCACTGGTGAACCGCTTTATCAAGCAGTTTGAACAGAGTCAGAAGATGATGAAACAGTTCGGCGGCGGAAAGAAAAAGGGATTTGGCATGGGAGGATTTCCCGGAATGGGTGGCAAAGGAAGATTTCCTTTCTAAACCCGAAAAGGCAGTATGCCCGGCACATAACAAGTTGGATTGGGAATCCATGATTCCTTACCATATATTACATTAATAAGCATTTATGCGGAGGTGAAAAAAATGGCAGTTAAAATCAGATTAAGAAGAATGGGACAGAAGAAGGCTCCTTTTTATAGAATCATCGTAGCAGATTCTCGTTCTCCCAGAGACGGAAGATGTATTGATGAAATCGGTACCTATGATCCCAGCACAGATCCCAGCACATTCAATATTGATGCAGAAGCAGCAAAGAAGTGGTTGGCTAACGGTGCACAGCCTACAGAAGTTGTTGGTAAACTTTTCAAGGCCGCTGGTATTGAAAAATAGTTTCCCTAACACGACTTGTTTGGAGGTGGATTATGAAGGAATTAGTTGAAGTGATTGCAAAAGCGCTCGTTGATAATCCGGATGAAGTTGTTGTTACAGAAAAAGAAGAAGGCAGAAATGTCACTGTAGAACTTCATGTTGCTGCATCCGATATGGGAAAAGTTATCGGCAAACAGGGAAGAATTGCAAAAGCAATCCGTTCTGTTGTGAAAGCGGCATCATCCAAAGACAATAAGAGAGTGGATGTAGAAATCATCTAATCCTACGAAGTAGGGCTAAGCAGGGGCGCGTAAACGCCCCTGTTTTTGACAAACGAGGTATTTATGGAAGAAATGTTAAAGGTGGGCGTGGTAACCAGTACCCATGGAGTAAGGGGTGAGGTGAAGGTTTATCCTACCACGGATGATGTAAAACGTTTCAAAAAGTTAAAAGAAGTCATTTTAGACACCGGTAAAGAAAAACTTACTCTGGAAATTGAGGGTGTCAAATTTTTTAAGGAAATGGCAATTCTGAAGTTCAAGGGCTATGAGAATCCCGATGACGTACAGAAGTTTCGACAGAAAGATTTGTATGTGCTTCGGAAGGATGCGGTCAGGTTAAGCAGGGATGAATACTTTATTGCGGACCTGATTGGTATGGATGTCCTGGACGATGAAGAAAATAAAATCGGTACACTAAAGGATGTGATTACCACCGGAGCCAATGATGTTTATTCGGTGATACAGGAACCCGGAAAAGAAATTCTGATTCCGGCCATTAAGCAGTGTATTCTGAATGTGGATATAGAAAATAACAGGATGACGGTTCATCTTTTGGAAGGACTTTTGGACTTATGAATTTCCACGTGCTGACATTGTTTCCCGATATGGTGAAACAGGGATTATCGGAGAGTATTCTCGGAAGAGCGGAGAAGAATGGTTATCTGACCGTTCAGGCAGTCAATATCCGGGATTATACTTTGGATAAACATGGAAAAGTAGATGATTACCCGTACGGAGGCGGTGCCGGACTGCTCATGCAAGCACAGCCTGTTTTTGATGCCCATAAGGCCTGTATGGAGAAGATTGGAAAAGAAAAAGTACGCACCATTTATTTAAGTCCCCGGGGCAAAACCTTTAATCAGCGGATGGCGGAAGAACTATCTAAGGAAGAGGATTTAATCTTTTTATGCGGTCATTATGAAGGGATTGACGAACGCGTTTTGGAAGAAATCGTAACGGACACGGTTTCTATCGGAGATTTTGTACTTACCGGAGGGGAACTTCCAGCGATGATGATGATTGATGCCATCGCGCGCCTGATTCCCGGAGTGTTGCATAATGATTTTTCGGCAGTGGACGAATCCTTTTCCGGATACCTTTTGGAATATCCCCAGTACACAAGGCCGGAAGAATGGCATGGGAAAACCGTGCCAAAGGAGCTTCTTAGCGGCAATCATAAGGTGATCCGTAAGTGGCGTAAGGAAAAATCGGAAGAAAATACTAAAAATGCCCGCCCGGACCTGTATGAAAAATATGAGGAACTGATGCAGGTTAAGGAAGAACTTATTAGGAAAAACAAACTCCTGCACAAGGACATGACCGAACTCATTGACCGGGGAAATGCAGTCCTCATAAAACGAACCGGGGAGGCTGTTTTATTACAGAACAGAAAAACGGGCACCTTCTATCTTACCTGTGACCGGGCAGAAGCAGGGGAGGAAATGCTTTCCACCATAGAACTTTGGGAACAGATGAATTCAAAGCAAATAGGATGCCCCCAGCGCATCATCCTGCATCAGGACATTCCCCTGTCTAAAGAGGATTATCAAAAGGCAGGACCTTATGATCTGTATGTGTATACCCGGAAGGAAATTACCGATGTCGGAAAAACACAGGGAAAACAGGAGAGCGAGATGGTTTTGGAAAGCCCGGAAGGGGACTTTCTGTGTAAACCCGGTATGTTTGATCAGGATGCCGCTATAAACGACGTTAAGGAAAGGGAAGAGGAACTGATGGCGGCATATAAGGATTATCTCAATGAATCCCTGAAGAGGGGGATTGTGCCCTATACTTATGTTCCTGTTCAGGATTTGGATCTGCACAGGATTTTGGAGTCCTTAAATCTTTACAAAGCGAAAGGTAGTATCTGGAAACTTGAGCGCCTCTAAATTTAGAAAATTTTACTTGCATTTATAAGCACATTGTGGTAAAGTATTAGCGTTGTGTAAATAGATGGTCCTCTGTTACGGTATGTATTAAGAACATCCAATAGAAAAGGAGTCAGAAAATGAACGAAATTATTAAGAGCATTGAAGCAGAACAGTTAAAAGAATCTGTAGACCAGTTCAACGTTGGTGATACCGTAAAAGTATACGGTAAGATCAAGGAAGGTAACCGTGAAAGAATTCAGGTATTTGAAGGTACTGTTGTTAAGAGACAGGGCGGAAGCAACCGTGAAACCTTCACCGTAAGAAAATCTTCTAACGGTATCGGCGTAGAGAAGACCTGGCCTTTACATTCTCCCAACGTAGAGAAGATTGAAGTAGTAAGAAGAGGTAAGGTAAGACGTGCTAAACTGAACTACTTAAAGGGTCTTGTTGGTAAGAAAGCAAAAGTAAAAGAAATCGTGAAATAAGACAGGGCACACACCTTTCCAATTGGGAAGGTGTGTTTTTTCTTGCCTACAATAGATTATTGGTAGTATAATATAGATTGGTGAATGATGTATGAGCAAGAGACAAAAGGGACTGAGTTTCTACAAAAGAAAAAAGAAGATTAGCTCCTCAACCATCAAGGAGATTTTTACTTATATATTCGGAATTGCCGTATCCATTTTTATTGCATTCGTACTCGTGTATGCAGTAGGAATGTCGGTCCGGGTAATCGGTGTTTCCATGGAGCCGCAGTTTTCCAACGGCCAAAAGGTGCTGGTGAACCGATACGCCTATCTGCTTACGGCACCTCATAAAGGAGATGTGGTTGCATTTCTTCCAAACGGCAATAAAAACCTGCACTATTATGTAAAACGTGTAGTGGCCACCCCCGGGGATACCGTACAGATTATAGACGGCAGGCTGTATGTGAACGGGGAAAGGGTAAAGGAAGAAGGTTTCGATAAAATGGCGGAAGCCGGCATTGCCAAGAATGAGTATATTCTTGCAAATGATGAGTACTTTGTACTCGGAGACAACCGGAACAATTCCGAAGATTCCAGATCAGCCAATATCGGCCCGGTAAAACGTAAGGATATTGTGGGGCGTGTCTGGTTTGCATTTGGTACCAAAACCAAAAAGATGGGATTTGTGAAATAAAGTAAAGGCAGGAAAGTTATGAATTATCAGTGGTATCCCGGTCATATGACCAAAGCAAAACGAATGATGCAGGAGGATATCAAATTAATTGACCTCATCATTGAACTGGTGGATGCGAGAATACCTCTATCAAGCCGGAACCCGGATATTGACGAACTGGGGAAAAACAAATTTCGGCTGATTCTTTTAAATAAATCGGATCTTGCGGATCCTGGTGCAAACGCAAAATGGACTGTCTATTTTAAAGAAAAGGGATATGCAGTACTGGAAATAAACGCAAAAACCGGAAACGGTATGCGTTCCATTCAGGATGTGGTAAAGGAAGTTTGTAAGGAAAAGATTGAACGTGACCGCAAAAGAGGGATTGTAAACCGTCCCGTCCGGGCTATGGTGGTGGGGATTCCCAATGTGGGAAAATCAACCTTTATCAATAGCTTTGCAAAGAAGGCCTGTACCAAAACCGGAAATAAGCCCGGGGTTACCAAGGGGAAGCAATGGATTCGCTTAAATTCATCCCTGGAACTGCTCGATACGCCCGGTATATTGTGGCCTAAATTTGAAGACCAGAGTGTGGGAATGAAACTGGCCTTTATCGGTTCCATGAATGATGAAATCATTATTATGCAGGAAATGGCAATTGATCTGATTATGGCGATTGCAAAGGATTATAAGGCCGCTATAGAAGAACGGTATCAGATTACGTATCCGGATGCAGAAAATGAAAAAGAGGCAGCCATCAAGGTCCTTACAATGATTGCGGAAGCCAGAAAATGCTATGGGGCAAACGAGAGCCTGAATTTTGATAAAGCGGCAGCACTTTTCGTGGATGATTTTCGAAGCGGAAGGCTTGGCCGTATTACACTTGAATACCCGGAAAGGCAAGAAAAATGAGCGATTTCAAAAAAGAATTATTATCTACCGGTCTTTATATTTTAGGGATTCTGTTAGTCACCTATCTGATTATTACATTTGTGGGACAAAGAACCGTGGTACATGGTGCGTCCATGGAGCCTACCCTGATAGGGACCGATGACAATGACCCGGACAAAACAGGGGATAACCTGATCGTGGATAAGCTGACCTATCGTTTCCGTGATCCCGCACGATTTGATATTATTGTATTTCCTTATCGCTATGGGGATAAGGATTACTACATAAAGCGCATTATCGGACTTCCGGGAGAACGTGTCAGAATTGATACGGAAGGGAATATTTATATCAATGGTGAAATTTTAAGAGAGGGATACGGAAAAGAAGTGATTCAAAATCCCGGAGTAGCCATTGAGGAAATACAGCTGGGAATTGATGAGTATTTTGTTATGGGAGATAACCGTAACAACAGTGCGGACAGCAGGGACCCGCGGGTAGGCAATATCAAAAGAAGCGATATTATAGGCAGGGCTTTCTTACGTATCTGGCCTCTGGATCGTTTTGGAGTACTCAAGCATCGTTAACGGAGAAAACAATGGAAGAAAAGATAAGTGTGATAAAAGCAATTTTTCAGGCAGCAACCATCGAGCAGCTGCCTGAACTTATATCCGCCTACGAAGGGGATGAACGAAGCGGCGTAGTCAATCTCATTCATGCCGCAAAAAAACGTATGGAAGCATATGAGAAGGAATGCAGACGTACGGAAATCATGAAAAAATATGAATATGAGTACGAGGCCTGCGGCTATATCTGCGGTATCGATGAAGTGGGAAGAGGTCCCTTGGCGGGTCCCGTTGTGGCCGGTGCCGTGATTTTACCAAAAAATTGTGACATTCTCTATCTAAACGATTCCAAGCAGTTATCCGAAAAAAAGAGAGAAGAGTTATATGACATCATCATGGAAAAAGCCGTTTCGGTAGGTCTGGGATATTCATCCCCCGAACGGATTGATGAGATCAATATTTTGCAGGCTACTTACGAGGCAATGCGGGAGGCTATTTCCAAATTGGACCCGGCTCCCGATATTTTATTAAATGATGCCGTTACCATTCCCAAGGTCAACATCAGGCAGGTACCCATCATTAAAGGGGATGCCAAAAGCATTTCCATAGCGGCAGCAAGCATTGTGGCGAAGGTAACCAGGGACCGGATGATGGTGGACTATGACAGCATTTTCCCGGAGTATGGATTTGCCGGAAACAAAGGATACGGTTCTGCCGCACATATTGAGGCATTGAAGAAATACGGGCCCACACCCATTCACCGGAGAAGCTTCATCGGAAATTTTGTTACCGTATAGAAAGAGGGACACATGAGAATTGCGGACATGATAAAAAGCATGGTCTATGACGACAACAGCATAAAGATAACGCCCGCCGATTCTCAGAGCGCGTCCGTAAGTGAGAGGATTAAGAATGAGATTCTTTCCCTGATTCCCGGAAAAACCATTCAGGGTGAGGTCCTGGATAAAAACGGGAATGAAGTCCTGATAAGGCTTTTGGGTGATTTTGAAATCAGTGCAAAATTAGATCAGGATATTAACCTGGAAATTGGGAGACTCATTACCTTTGAAGTAAAGAATAATGGGAAAACTCTTTCCTTAAGCCCGTTACTAACCAATACCGCAAATTCCGATACGGTAATGAAAGCACTGAATATGGCAGGAATCCCGGTAAATGATAAAACCATTGCCATGACGGAAAAAATGATGCAGCAGGGGATGAGTGTGGATGCCAAATCCCTTCAGGGAATGTTTAAGGATTCTCTGGCGTTCCCGAATGCCAACGTGGAAGACATTGTGAATCTGCATAAACTGAATATGCCCCTTAATGAAGCCAATTTAGGGCAGATGGAGAGTTACCGGAATCTGACCCATGAACTGGTAAGCGGAATGACGGATGTAATCGAGGAAATTCCGGCTGCGGTTTTGGAGGTTTATGATACGGAAGGTGTGGAGAATGCCCTTTCCATGTATAAAGAAATTTTAGTCGAAAACGGATTGTATAACGGCAGTATGACAGAAATACCTGAGTCTGTGGATGCGGAAGGGGTAAAGAATATGGATGTGGCATCTGCCAGGGAAGAAATGGTAAAGCTGATTGCAAACTATTCCCAGCTTGGCAGGGAAGAACAGGAAGTCTTGTTTGAAATGACCAGACATCCGGCTTTTCAGAAAATGATTAAAGAGTCCTTTTTGGAACAATGGACTTTAAAGCCGGAGATGACGGAGAATCCGAAGGAAATTGAAAAGGTCTATGAACGCATGGACAGACAGCTTAAGTCCCTGCAGAGCATTTTCACGGAGCATACGGTTACGGCGGATAATCCTGCCGTGAAGGCAACAACCAATTTAAGCCAGAATATTGATTTCTTAAATCAGCTAAATCAGATGTATACCTATGTACAGCTGCCCCTTGAAATGCATAGCGGAGAGAAGAACAGCGAACTTTATGTTTTTACCAATAAGCGTTCCCTGGCTTCTAAGGACGGGGCGGTCAGCGCCATGCTGCATCTGGATATGGATCATTTAGGACCGGTGGACGTTTACGTTACCATGCAGGATTCCAAGGTCGGAACGAGGTTTATGGTAAAGAATGAAGAAATGTTGGATTTTCTGGGTGACCATATGCATATTCTGACCGAACGATTAAGTAAGAGGGGCTATACCTTAAACTGTGAAATGAAACTGCTCGGGGAGGATGTGCATACCAATCCGGTGGAAGCACTGATTAAGAGCGAGCGAAGTAACGAACCGGTCATTCAGTATGGATTTGATGTGAGAGCATAGAGGTACTTATGGACGAAAAAAAGAAAGTAAAACAGGCGATCGCCCTGGAATATGATCCCAAAGATGAAGCACCCAAAGTCATCGCAAGTGGCAGGGGGTTAGTTGCGGAAAAGATTCTGGAAAAGGCAAAAGAAGCGGATGTGCCCGTCCACAGGGATGATAAGCTGGCGGATACGCTTTCCAAACTGGAAATCGGGGACATGATCCCGCCCGAATTGTATGAAGTGGTGGCGGAAATTCTGGTATTCGTGGATGCCATGGATAAGATACGGGCCAAGATGTAAGCAAAAGGGATGCGTGCCATCCCTTTCTTTTTTTCCGGTTTGTTTGAACGTGTAATTTTAAGGAAATTATAAGAAATAAATCATGGTAAATTCAGAATAAATATATTATCATAATAAAGAAGGATTTTGTGCGGAAAGGAAATTATGCAAAAGCAGAATAACCGTCGGGTCGGCATGGAAAAAGAAACGCTGGCCGCCGCATATCTGGAAGAGAACGGAATCCGGATTTTAGAAAGCAATTTCCGGATTCGAAGCGGTGAAATCGATCTGGTGGGGACCGATGGAACCTACCTGATATTTTTTGAAGTGAAGTATCGCAGAAATCTGAAATTTGACAGTCCGTTAGCAGCCGTGAACCTGAAAAAACAAAGGAATATCTGCCTGGTTTCGGATTATTACCGGCTTGTAAAGGGGGTATCCCGGATAACGCCTGTCCGGTATGATGTGGTAGGAATATCCGGTGAGGATATTACCTGGGTTAAAAATGCGTTTCCCTATCGGGGATAGTAAAGACATATGGTAATTAGAAGGAAAACACAGGATGGAATTTACTCGAAAAAGTAACAGCAGGGATCGATTAAAAATTAATCAAGAGGGTGAAATCTGTTATCTGACCTTTCCCAAACTGGAAGAGACGAAAGTGGTGAAGCATTTATTTACGACCAGAATGGGAGGAGTCAGTGAGGGCATTTATTCCACCATGAACGTAAGCTTTACCAGAGGGGATGACCCGGAACATGTAAAGGAAAATTATTCCCGGATAGCGAAAGTGATGGGTGGAGACCCGAGTGATTTTGTCTGTTCTGACCAGACCCATACGGTCAATATCCGCGTGGTCACAAAAGAGGATGCCGGAAAAGGTGTGACCAGACCCAGGGATTATACCGATGTGGACGGTCTGATTACGCAGGAAAAGGGTCTCATATTAAGCACCTTCTTTGCAGACTGTGTGCCCCTGTATTTTGTGGATCCGGTTAACAAATCCATTGGACTGGCCCACTCCGGCTGGCGAGGGACGGCAGGCAGGATAGGTGAGAAGATGATTGCCAGGATGGAAGAGAGTTTTGGAACCCGGAGGGAAGATCTGTTAGTGGCAATCGGCCCTTCCATTTGCCAAGATTGTTATGAAGTTTCGGAAGATGTGGCGGTAATTTTTCAGAAGGAATTTGGAGACGGGGTATTAAAACCCGGAAAAGCAGATGGAAAATATCAGCTGGATTTATGGAAGGCAAACGAGCTTGTATTTCTGCAGGCAGGCTTAAAAGAGGAGCAGATCAGTGTTACAGATATCTGCACATGCTGTAATGGCAACCTTTTGTTTTCCCATCGCTTTAGTCAGGGAAAACGGGGAAATCTGGGAGCATTTATGAAAATAACTACACAAGAGGAAGACTATGGAAACGATATTAATTTGTGATGACGACAAGGAAATTGTGGAAGCAATCGAAATATACTTAAAAAATGAAGGCTATAATGTCTGTAAGGCCTATAATGGAGAGGATGCCTTAAAAGCTCTTTCCGAGAATGAAATTCACCTGATTATCATGGATATTATGATGCCCAAGCTGGACGGACTGCATGCCACCATGAAGATACGGGAAAACTATGGCATTCCGATTATTATGCTTTCTGCAAAGTCCGAGGATACGGATAAGATTCTGGGACTGAATGTGGGAGCGGATGATTATGTGACAAAGCCTTTTAATCCGCTTGAACTGATGGCGAGAGTGCGTTCCAACCTGCGCCGGTATACCAAACTTGGAAGCATTCAGCCGGAGAACAGCCAGATTATCACAATCGGCGGTCTTACCATCAATGATGACAGTAAAGAGGTCATGGTGGACGGAGAAAAGGTAAACCTGACTCCGATTGAATACAGTATTTTGTTCCTTCTCGCCAAGAATGCGGGACGGGTTTATTCCATTGGGCAGATTTATGAAAGTGTCTGGAATGAAACTGCCATCGGAGCGGATAATACGGTAGCGGTGCATATCCGCCATATTCGGGAAAAGATTGAAATTAATCCCAAGGAACCCCGTTATCTGAAAGTAGTATGGGGTGTAGGCTACAAACTGGAAAAGCAGTAAGGAGATTTTCAAAATGGAAGAAAAGAACCATTTGAAAGAAAAAAGATGGGTCCTCCATATATTTCAGCAGGTTTCCTTTTTCTGTGCCATTCTCGGACTTGCGTTGCTTGTTGCCCATTCTTTTGCAAGTGTCAGCATGAATGTCAGAGTGGATGGAGAACTTTTTACGGGAAGCAGCGATTTCGAATTTGATATGTTTTCGTCTGAGCGTAATTTTGAGGATACGGAAGTTTTTGAAGAAATGCTGTTTCATGTACTTCAGGATGTGATTCGGTACAATGTTCTGCAGGGACAGATGGAGGTAAATGGTGAATTTGACGGCTCCAAACCCATTAATTTGGATGCCTTTGCCAATCGGAAAAGCCTGCAGGATTCGGACGGAGATATCAGTTATACGCTGGAGGATTTATTAAAGTGGGGGCGTTATGGAATTGTTCAGAATGTGGTGGACTATTCCGAAACAGAATTTCTGTTTGCTTTTTCTCAGCAAAGTGAGGATATTGTGAATGAACTTCTGGTCATTAACGCCCGGTACGATGGATTTTTGACGGAAGAGCAGAAGGCTGTTTTGCGGGATAAGTTTATCCCTTATGAGTCCCTGGAAGAAGATATTGAATTTGAAAAAGCGGAAAGTAACGACAATGCCAGAATCCTGATTGAGTCCTTTCCTGCATGGAGTCAGAAGGAAGCCAAAAAAACTTACGAGGAAGCCGCCTATGAAAGTCTGGTATCCGGTTATGCTTACGATAATGTGATTCTGTTAGAATCCGAATATGCTACCGCAGATGGCGGAAAAGACGCCATGGATCTTCTTATTGAAGAATCCAATGCCTTAGCCAAAGAAGGGCTTCGTAACGGCAATGATGTTTTGGAACCAAAGCTGCATCAGAGGCTTGCGGATACTCTTCTGGCGGCAGGCGACCAGGTAGGAAATATTTATATCGATCCGGCAACCGGAGAGATTCATGTCTTAGCCATGGTCACGGAAGAGAGATATGCCCCCATTGACAATGAATCCATGTTTTTTATGAATCGTAACTGGGCTGAGTACATGGATAATTGTAGCAAACTGAATAAGACAGTGGATGAATTAAGCTATAATTACCAGGAATATTTGGATTTTCATAACAATTATGGGGAAGGAAAGACCAATATCCAATACGACTTTCGTATGACCATGCTGGGGGAGTCTGTAGAGATTTCCAATATGGATGTCAGCATTGTAACGGCAGGGAGAGATACGGAGACTTACCTTGCCGAAAATTACAGAAAATATCTTTTATACAATCCCCAGAGTATTGATTTAAAAACCAATACATCAGGGACTATTACCACAACAAAACTGATTTCTATTTTGAATCAGTATGAGTATGCTTACCCGGATGATGCCAAGATATTCATCGGACTTAAGAAGGAATATGAAGTGGATGATGCATTCCGCAATGCATCCCGGGCTTATTCCATACTTTACCGGTTCCGCTATATTTTCCTGAGCATGATTATTCTGGGTACACTTGCTTTTTTGATTTTATTCTTATACCTTACGGTCACCGCAGAGGGGTGTACAGGGGATAAAAGGGAAAGGGTCTGGTTTGACAGGCTTCCCACGGAATTCTTCCTGTTAATCACCTTCCTTTCAGTGTTTATTGCCGTTTTAGTCGTAAAGGCATTGGGATCGTTATGGTGGAAGAGCCTTTATCTTTCTGAACACCGGAGGGAAATCAGCATCATCACGGCCCTTTTTGCAGTATTCGGAAGCAGTGTGTTCTGTACCTACTGGTATAGTTTCATCCGTAGAATAAAGGGTGGAATCTTTCTGAAAAGCAGCATACTGGTAAAGATTATATTAAAGATTAAGGACTTTAGCATTAAAGTCTTTGAGAATGCTCCGGCCTTCTTGAAAACGATTTTAACCCTGGGAGGTATCATTGGTTTTAATCTGGTTATGAGTGGTATCCTTTTCTTTACATTTCTTTACACAAGAACGGGATTTTCCAGATACAGCTGGTGGCTTTTATTCTTTTTTCTCCTATTTATTGCAGGAGATGCTGCCATTTTTTCCATATGGTTTAATTACCAGATTCATAAACAGAAAATTATCAAGGGAATTGAAAACATCCGGGATGGGGATGTGGGCTACAAAATCGATACTGTGGGCATGCATGGGGAAAATCTTAAGGTTGCGGATGCGGTGAATTCTATCGGTGACGGTATTACCGAAGCCGTAGAGACCTCCATGAAGGATGAGCGCTTAAAAACAGACCTGATCACCAATGTCAGCCATGATATCAAGACTCCCCTTACCTCCATTATCAATTATGTGGATCTGATCAAAAGGGAGAAGATTGAGGAGGAGCCGGTGAAGGGCTATATTGAGATTCTGGACAAGAAATCGCAGAGACTAAAGCAGCTTACCGATGACCTTGTGGAAGCAAGTAAGATTTCCTCCGGCAATATTACGCTGTATTATGAAAAAATCGATCTTTCGGAGCTGCTTATGCAGACCATAGGAGAATTTGCGGAAAAATTCGAGGAGAAGGAACTTCACATCGTGGATCATTTTACCAGTGAAAGTGTCTTCATCCGTGCAGACAGCAGGCGTATATTCCGCGTTGTGGAAAATCTGTTCCAGAATATTTATAAATATGCCATGCCGGGTACGAGAGTCTATCTGGATAAATATATGAATGAGGACGAAACCGTATCCATGGTGCTTAAGAATATCTCGGCGCAAGCCTTAAATATCAGTGCGGATGAACTGACGGAACGCTTTATCCGGGGAGACATTTCCCGTAGCACGGAAGGCAGCGGCTTAGGCCTTTCCATAGCCAAAAATCTGACAGAACTGATGGATGGTGAGTTTCAGATTTATCTGGATGGGGACCTTTTCCGCGTAACCCTGACGTTTGCTGTTTTTGAAGAAGAGGAATAATGGTTATCGGAGGTAGAAAATGGCAGTTAAGGATGAGGTGTTAAAATTATTGGAAGAAAACAGGGATGTATTTCTATCCGGTGAAAAAATAGCAGAGGATCTTAAGGTAAGCCGTAATGCGGTCTGGAAGGCAATCAAAGACCTTCAGAAAAAGGGATATCCCATTGAAGCCGTCAACAACAAAGGCTATGCCCTTTCCAAAGAAAGTGATATTTTGTCGGTACAGGGCATTGAGAAATATCTGGAGGATGCTAATAAGGACTTTCAAGTTGAGGTTTATAAAGAGGTGGAATCTACCAATACCTTAGTGTATAAGGCTGCGGGAATGGGAGCCGGGGAAGGGTATCTGGTGGTGAGTGAGTCCCAGACCAAAGGAAAGGGCAGGAAGGGAAAATCCTTCTTTTCGCCGGAGGATTCCGGCGTATATTTCAGCCTTTTATTAAGGCCGGAAAACTATACCAAGGAAGAGGCTCCCATGTTAACCACCATGGCGGCAGTTGCCATGTGTGATGCCATTGACCGGATTGCGGAAAATCAGGTAAAGATTAAATGGGTAAATGACCTGTTTTCGGAAGGAAAGAAGATTTCCGGCATTCTGACGGAGGCGAGTGTAGGGCTCGAGGATGATTCCATGACATTTGTGGTAGTGGGAATCGGCACCAATGTATATTTTCCGAAAGAGGGGTTCCCGGAGGAAGTAAAGGATGTTGCGGGGGCCTTGTTCAAGGAACGGAAGGAAGATGTAAAGAACCGGCTGGTAGCATATTTTGTAAATGCATTTATGAAATATTACCGGGGTAAGGATAGAGAGGGTTACACCGCAAAATACAGAGAGAAGAGTCTGGTGTTAGGACAGGAAATTGACGTATTAAAAGGCACCGAAAGAATCGGTGCCAGAGCAATTGATATTGATGAAAACTGTGGGCTGCTTGTAAGGTATCCGGATGGAACCGAAGAAGTACTAAACAGCGGCGAAATCAGTATTCGCTTTAAGGAAGGCCGTTAAATCAAACCGGCCTTTTTTAATGCCTTCCGGACCAGGGGACCGAGGGTTACGGCGATTACCATTTTAATGATATCACCGGGAATAAAGGGGATAACGGCTGCTAAGAGAGCTGCTTTTAAGGTCAGGTGATTCTGGTAAGCAAGCCATGCGGTTCCGAATGCGTAGCAGACTGCCGTGCCAAGTACCATGCCCACAAATCCTAACAGAAGATTATTGGGCCACTTGTCAATAAAGAAGCCTGCAATCAGTGCCATGAAGATAAAGCCGATAAGATAGCCGCCGGTAGGGCCTAAGAGTTTCCCTGCACCGCCGGAAAAGTTAGAGAATACCGGAAGTCCCACAAGACCTATGAGCAGGTAGAGCAGGGTGCTTAAAGTACCCAGTTTCATTCCCACCACATAGAGGGAAAAGAAGATGGCAAGCATTGTCAGGGATAAGGGAACCGGACTAAACGGGAGTGGAATGGAAAAGGGACCCATTACGCAGGTCAGTGCGGTCATGATGCCAACGATGGCCATGGTTTTCAAGTTTAATTTTTTCATAGTCTATCCTCGTTTCATATGTATTTTCAACGAAAGTATAGTCTTTTAAAATAGAAATGTCAACCATTAAATTGCAAATGGTTGACATTTAATATTTCCTTTGAAATGCTCTGAATCTCTTAATCGTTAAAATCCAGAGGCAAGCGGTTATTATAAGCATCTAGAATGGCGTTCATCTTTTCGGTCGTAGCAAGGGTATTGGAAAGGGAAACGTCGTGGTTCATAAAATCAATGATGGATGCGGTAAATTTACTCATATCTGCTTCCACGAAATAGTGCTTTGTCCGGATTTCCGGCGGAAGATAGGTAAGGTTTGTGGTAATTACTTTATCGAAGTAACACTTTTCATAGGCTTCATCAAAGGCTTTCAGACCATTTGTGAAAAGACCGAAGGTACAGCAGATGAATACGCGTCGTGCATTCATTTGCTTTAACTGTCTTGCGGTATCTAACATACTTTCCCCGGAAGAAATCATGTCGTCGATGATGATTACATCCTTGTCGGCAATTTTGTCACCCAAAAATTCGTGCGCCACAATGGGGTTTTTACCATTTACAATTACGGAATAGTCACGTCTCTTGTAGAACATACCGGTGTTTACGCCAAGCACACTTGCAAAATAGATGGCACGGTCCAAAGCACCTTCATCGGGACTGATGACTACCAGATGGTCCTTGTCCACTAAAAGGTCATCCTCGCATTTTAAAAGAGCCTTCATAAACTGATAGGGTGGCGTAAAATTATCGAAACCGTTTAACGGGGTGGCATTCTGCACTCTGGGGTCGTGAGCATCAAAGGTGATGAAGTTCTTGACACCCATGGAGGCTAATTCGTCTAAAGCAAAAGCACAATCTAAGGATTCACGTCCGCTGCGTCTGTGTTGTCTGCCTTCGTACATGAAGGGCATAATCACATTGATGCGGTGAGCCTTACCGTTACATGCGGCAATGACTCTCTTTAAATCCTGATAATGGTCATCGGGAGACATATGATTGGTATATCCGTTCACATTATAGGTTATGCTGTGATTGCAGACATCTGTAATGAGAAAGAGGTCTTTACCGCGGACGGATTCATGAAAAACCGCTTTCCCTTCACCGCTTCCGAAACGGGGACACTCTACATTGGTCAAAAAACTGCTTTCAATATAACCGTTGAAAGCCGGATCATTTTTTACTTTATCGTTATTGATGCTTTTACGGAAAGAAACAAGATAGTCGTTTACCCTGCGGGCAAATTTCTCACATGAGGGAAGAGCCACTATTTTTAAGGGCGCGACCGGCATTGCATTTTCCAGTTCCTGTACATTAGGCATGGAAGCATTTCCTCCTATGATGAATTTTACATACTATTTATAGCATTCTATGGGGTGACACGTCAAGGAATTTATAGTAGAATAGAGGTAACGATTATGAGGAGAAATGCTATGAAAAATCAAAAAGGGCATGTAATCAGGTCCGTAGCGGAAGGCAGCATTGCCGAAGAACTCGGATTAGAGCCGGGTGATAAGATTGTAATGGTGGATAATACCGAGATAGAGGATATCTTTGATTATCAGTTTTTAATTCAGGATACGTACATTGAAGTTTTGGTAGAAACCAAGGACGGGGAAGAATGCCTTTTGGAAATAGAAAAGGATTTTGATGAAGATCTTGGTATCGAATTTGAAAATGGCCTTATGGACGAATACCGGCATTGCCACAATAAGTGCATTTTCTGCTTTATTGATCAGATGCCGAAGGGAATGCGGGATACGCTGTATTTTAAGGATGACGATTCCAGACTTTCATTTTTGCAGGGGAATTATGTGACCCTTACCAATATGTCGGAGCATGATATTGACCGGATTATCCGATACCGGTTAAGTCCCATCAATATCTCCTTTCAGACCATGAATCCCGAACTTCGCTGTAAGATGTTAAACAACCGTTTTGCGGGAGAGGCACTTAAGAAGGTGGATAAGCTTTATGAAGCCGGCATTACCATGAACGGACAGATTGTGCTTTGTAAAGGAATCAATGATGGGGCGGAACTGGATTATAGTATCCGGGAACTGACCAAATATCTGCCCCATCTGGAAAGCGTATCGGTGGTTCCGGTAGGAATCTCCAAATACCGGGATGGCCTGTACCCCTTAGAACCTTTCGAAAAAGAGGATGCCTGCGCGGTGATTGATCTGATTGAAAGCTGGCAGAAAAAGATTTATAAAGAGCAAGGAATCCATTTTGTTCATGCCAGTGATGAGTGGTATATTTTGGCAGAGAGGGAGATCCCGGAAGAGGAGCGATACGACGGTTACCTGCAGCTTGAAAACGGTGTGGGTATGGTACGTCTTATGTTAAATGAGTTCCACGAATACATGGAGGAACAGCTTCAAGCAGGATTTTTCCCGAATGAAGCGGTACAGGGAACGGTCTCCGTTGCAACCGGTAAACTGGCGGGCCCCTACATCCGCAGAATGGCAGAAGAACTGGAACGGAATATGCCCGGTGTGAAGATTTTGGTGTATGAAATCCGTAACGACTTTTTCGGAGAAAGGATTACCGTTTCCGGCTTGCTTACAGGGCAGGATATTGTGGCACAGCTTCAGGATAAGGAACTTGGGCAGGCACTGCTTTTACCGGAGAATGTACTGCGCAGCGGAGAGGATGTTTTTCTCGATGACTTGCATTTGTTTGAAATCCAAAATGCTTTACAAGTACCTGTAAATATTGTAAAATCAAGTGGTTGTGATTTTGCTTCAAGTATTCTTTCTGCACTTAAGGAGGAAGGAAGATGAGTAATAAAAAGAGAAAGCCGATAGTTGCGGTAGTGGGCAGACCCAATGTAGGAAAGTCTACCTTATTCAACGCACTGGCAGGTGAGAAGATTTCCATCGTCAAAGATACGCCGGGAATTACCAGAGACCGTATTTATGCCGATGTGACATGGCTCGATAACGCGTTTACCATGATTGATACCGGAGGTATTGAGCCGGACAGCAATGATATTATTCTTTCCCAAATGAGGGAACAGGCCCAGCTTGCCATAGACACCGCGGATGTTATTCTGTTTATGGTGGATGTAAAGCAGGGACTTGTGGATGCGGATTTCCGGGTGGCAGATATGCTCCGCCGGTCCAAAAAGCCGGTGGTTTTGGTCGTAAATAAGGTGGACAGCTTTGCCAAGTTTGGAAATGATGTTTATGAATTTTATAATCTGGGAATCGGAGAACCATTCCCAATTTCTTCCGTAAACAAATTAGGCTTCGGAGAGATGCTGGATGAAGTGATTAAGCATTTTCCTACAGGATATGGAGCGGAGGAAGAGGACGACCGCATCCGGGTTGCCATCGTGGGCAAGCCCAATGTGGGGAAATCTTCCCTGATTAACAAAATGCTCGGAGAAAACCGCTTAATCGTATCCGATATTGCCGGTACCACCAGGGATGCGGTGGATACGGATGTAACCTATAACGGCAGGGATTATGTATTTATTGACACCGCAGGTCTGCGTCGAAAGAACAAGATAAAAGAGGATTTGGAGCATTACATGATTGTCCGTACCGTAGGTGCGGTGGAACGTGCGGACGTGGTGGTGCTTGTTATTGATGCCACCGAAGGGGTTACCGAACAGGATGCCAAGATTGCAGGAATTGCTCATGACAGAGGCAAGGCAGTTATCATCGCGGTAAACAAATGGGATGCACTGGAAAAGGATGACAAAACCATTTACCGCTTTACGGAAAAGGTGCGGAATGTTCTTTCCTTTATGCAATATGCGGAGATCATTTTTATCTCGGCCAAGACCGGTCAGCGTATGCCGAAACTGTTTGAAACCATCGATATGGTAAGTGAGAACCATGCCATGAGGGTACAGACCGGTGTGCTCAACGAGATTATGGCGGAAGCGGTTGCCATGCAGCAGCCTCCCACGGATAAGGGCAAGAGACTTCGCCTTTATTACATTACACAGGCCAGTGTGAAACCACCCACCTTTGTAATTTTCGTAAACGATAAGGAACTGATGCATTTCTCTTATACACGTTATATTGAGAATCAGATCCGTCAGACGTTCGGTTTTAAGGGAACGCCGCTTCGTTTTATTATCAGAGAGAGGAAGGACAGCGACAAGTGATTGCGGAAAGATTGATTTCCCTTGCAGTGGGATATGTATTCGGTTTATTTCAAACGGCTTTTTTCTATGGAAAAGCACATGGTATTGACATCAGGGAGCATGGCAGCGGAAATTCCGGTACCACAAATGCACTCCGTGTCTTAGGAAAAAAGGCAGGTCTTATTGTTTTGCTCGGAGACTGCTTAAAAGCCATGATAGCCATATTCCTGATACGTGCAATTTTTGGAAGCATTCATCCGGAAATGAAGTGGCTTTTGGCACTTTACACCGGAGCAGGCGTAATTTTAGGACATAATTATCCCTTTTATATGAACTTTAAGGGAGGTAAGGGAATTGCCGCAACCGGCGGAATGGTACTGGCTTTTCATCCTTATTTCATTCCGGTCGGTGTGGTTCTGTTTTTCGGTGCCTTTTTTATCACCCATTACGTTTCTCTGGGCTCCTTACTTGTTTATGCAGGCTTTATGATTCAGATGGTTATCTGCGGACAGTTGGGCGTTTTGGGAGATCTGCCTCAGGCACTCTTAAATGAAATGTATATTATCACGGCATTTCTGACGTTTTTGGCATACTGGAAACATCGTGAGAATATTAAGAGACTGATTCATGGGAACGAAAGAAAAACCTATCTTACCAAGAAAAATAAGGTAGATGTGGAAGAAATAAAAGAGAAGGCAGAAGAGTCTGACAAGTAAAGAAAATCCATAAAAGGAGAGTTTACATGGCAAAAATAACGATTATTGGCGGCGGCAGCTGGGGAATTGCATTATCAGTTCTGTTACATAAAAACGGACATCATATCACAGTCTGGTCAAAGTTACCTGCGGAAATCGAAATGTTACAAAATAACCATGAACACAAGATGCTTCCCGGAGTGATTCTTCCGGATGATATGTGCTTTACCATGGATGCAAAGGAAGCCCTTACGGATAAGGATTTACTGGTATTTGCGGTAGCAAGTGCCTATACCAGACAGACGGCAAAGGAGCTGGCTCCTTTTGTAAGGGACGGACAGATTATTGTCAATGTAGCAAAGGGTATTGAGGATGTTACCTATAAAACCCTGTCTGAAATTATAGAAGAAGAAATTCCGAATGCGGAAGTGGCGGTTCTATCCGGACCCTCCCACGCGGAGGAAGTCAGCCGCGGAATTCCTACCACCATTGTGGTGGGTGCTAAGAAAAAGAGTACCGCGGAATACCTGCAGAATCTTTTTATCAATGATGTGTTCCGCGTTTACACCAGCCCCGATGTGCTGGGAATTGAACTGGGCGGCTCCCTTAAGAATGTGGTGGCACTTGCTGCCGGCGTAGCGGACGGACTGGGGTACGGAGATAACACCAAGGCGGCTTTGATTACCCGCGGCATTACGGAAATTGCCAGACTGGGTACTGCCATGGGTGCCAAATTTGAAACCTTCTGCGGGCTGACCGGCATCGGCGACCTGATTGTAACCTGTGCCTCCATGCATTCCCGAAACCGCAGGGCCGGAATCTTAATCGGCCAGGGCAAAACCATGAAGGAAGCCATGGACGAAGTCCAGATGGTAGTGGAAGGCGTATATTCCGCCAAGGCAGCCCTGGGACTTGCCAAGAAATACAACGTGGATTTACCCATTATCGAGCAGGTCAACGAAGTGCTCTTTAACGGAAAGGATGCCAGCGCAGCGGTAAAGGATCTGATGCTTCGGGATAAGAAGATTGAAATCAGCGACACAGGCTGGGAAGAGTAGACAGTAGGGACGCTTCTTTTGTCTTGGTTTTTCAAGACAAAAGGAAACGTCTCTTTTTTTTATTGATATATTGCATATTTATGATTGCATAACCATACAAAATATGTTAATATCATTTCAAAGCAGAAAGTCTATTTTTGCAGGGTGTCTTTCCCTGCAGAATCTCAAAGTTATATTCAAAAATCTAAAAATCTAACAAACTTCACTGCTTGATTATCCCATCAACAATAAAATAGCAGGGAGGTTTGAGAAGTTAAGCCTCCTTGCTACCGCATGCAAAAAGGAGGTACAAATGAAAGAAAATATTAACTTTGAAAGTATAAGCATCACCAATGATGTGATGTTTGTATCAGTGTTTCGTAATTCCGAAAATTGTAAGGAATTATTGCAGAGAATTCTCGGAATTAATATTGAAGAATTGATGATTGTAGAGAGTGAAAAGAGTATTAGAACCGGTGTGTCGAGAAAAGGAATCCGATTGGATGTTTATGTAAGGGATGTGGAAGGCAATTCCTATGACATCGAGATGAAACTTGTAGATACCAAGGAATTGGATTTGCGAAGCCGATATTACCATAGTGAAATGGACGGTTATCAAATCAAGCGTGGACAAAAATACAAGAACTTGAAAGAATCAATCGTAATATTTGTCTGTGCTTTTGATATGTTCGGAAAAAATTATAGTATATATACTTTTGAAACAATCTGCAAGGAAGATCGAACAATCCAATTGAATGACAAAAGAAAAACAGTTTTTGTGAATATTTTGGGTGACAGAGAAGGTATTGGTGAAGATACTATAAGATTATTGGATTATTTAAAAACCGGTGAAGTTACGGATAAATTTACGGCTTCATTGCAGAAAAAGGTGGTAGAATTTCGAAATGATGACGAATGGAGGGAAAATTACATGACGTTGGAAATGAAATTGGACCTGAGGTATGATGAAGGGATATTAAAAGGAAAAGCCGATTCTGTCATCATGTTCTTAAGTTACAAGGGTGATGTCCCAGAAGAATTAGAAACATCCATTTGTAAAATTACTACTGAAGAGAAGTTAAATGATTTGCTTCGACTGGCTGCATCATGTGATAGTATTGATGAATTTGTAACAAAGGCAGAACTCTAAATCATAGTCTGGAAAAAAGGAAACTCACAATGAGGAAAGAACGATTACAAAATGGATTATGAGGAAATATAGGGATATAGAAAAAGAAGTACCTTACAAGGGCAATGTCATTTAGTTAGGGTTTCAAAAAAGGGATTGTAAAAAACAGCCCCTTTGCTCTGGACACGAAAAAACTATGATTTTCTATTATCATCTTGACAACCGCCCCTTTCTGTCATAGAATTGCCTCATCGGTGGAAGTTCTTTTCCACGCGGATGGAAGTGAAAATCGTAAGCCCGTTTGGGGCATCTTTGGCATTCGCCAACTTTTTCACAATTATAAAACTAAATCACTTAAGAGTTGGCAGAGTGGAGAAACTGTCTTTTTTTCGTGTTTCTTTTAGAAGGGTAAAGGGCTGCTCCCTGCTCTGCCGGAAAGGATGGCAGAACTGTTTGAAGAGGAATCATTTCTGAACATTACAACCGAAACCCAGAAAATCATAGCGGTACATTTAGATGTAAAGGAATTAAAAAAGAAAGTCATAGAGGAGGACGAGGACATGTGTAAGGCATACAGAGAATTAGTAAAAGATTGGAAACAGGAAGGAAGAGAACAAGGAGATAAGCATCGACTGATTCAGGATATTCAAAACCTTATGGACAGTCTGCGACTTACCGCGGAGCAGGCTATGGATGCCTTGAAGATAGAAGGGCAAGAAAGAGAAGACTGCTACAAGATTATAGGAAGATTATGATGAAAACATAATAATGTATAATACGTTGAAAATAAAAAAGGATATGACGCAATGCATATCCTTCTTTTTTCTCTTATTTTCGATTTCCCAAATTTACATATTCCTGGTCCTCGCCAATGGGTTTGTAGGCGGGACGGATGATTTTGCCGTTGTTGGCAAGCTCTTCCAAGCGGTGGGCGCTCCAGCCCACGATTCTGGCAATGGCAAAGATAGGAGTGTACAGTTCCATGGGAAGGCCCAGCATATGATAAACAAAGCCGGAATAGAAGTCCACATTGATGCTGACACCCTTGTACATCTGGCGTTCGGAAGCAATCACCTCAGGAGCCAGACGTTCTACTAAGGAGTAGAGTGCAAATTCCTTTTGCATGCCTTTTTCTTCGGATAATTTCTGTACAAAGGATTTGAAGGCAACCGCTCTCGGGTCGGACTTGGAATAGATGGCATGTCCCACACCATAGATGAGGCCGGAGTGATCAAAAGCTTCCTTATGTAATAGTTTTCTTAAATAGTCCGCAACTTCGTCTTCATTTTCCCAGTCATGAACTTCTTTCTTCATGTCCTCAAACATTTTCACAACTTTGATGTTGGCACCGCCGTGGCGGGGACCTTTTAAGGAACCGATTGCAGCGGCAATGGTGGAATAGGTATCCGTAAGGGAAGAGGTCACCACATGGGTGGTGAAGGAGGAGTTGTTACCGCCGCCGTGCTCCATATGTAATACAAGGGCAATATCCAGAATTTTGGCTTCTAACGGTGTATAAGAACTGTCCGGACGAAGAATCCGTAAAATGTTCTCTGCGGTAGAAAGTTCCGGAAGCGGGTTATGGATATAAAGACTGTTCCCGTCATGGTAGTGGTTGTAAGCCTGATATCCGTAGATGGAGAGCATGGGGAACAGTGCAATCAACTGCAGACACTGTCTGAGTACATTGGGCATGGAAGTATCGTCTGCCCGGTCATCATAAGAATAGAGAGTGAGCACACTGCGTGCTAAAGTATTCATCATATCCTTGCTGGGAGCTTTCATGATGATATCTCTTACGAAACTGGTGGGAAGAGTACGATAACTTCCAAGCAGTTCGGTAAATTTTTTGAGTTCTTCTTTATTCGGTAATTTTGCAAAAAGCAGAAGATATGCTACCTCTTCAAAACCGAAACGGTCTTCACTTGTGAAACCGTTAATCAGATCCTGTACGTTGTAGCCACGATAAAATAATTTGCCGTGTGCCGGCACGTCGACACCGTCTATTTTTTCAGTCGCACGAACATCGGAAATGTGAGTAAGTCCGGCCAGAACACCTTTACCGTTTAAGTCGCGAAGTCCGCGCTTCACGTCATACTTGGTAAACAGTTCGGTTTCAATGACACCGGCTTCTTCGGATAGTTTTGCAAGTCGAATAATCTCTGGAGTAATTTCTGAATAGTTGTTTTGTTCCATTTACCTGTTCCTTTCCTTTGGTGTGATGAAAATAGTAATTTTAATCTTAACATGAAAACGAAAATCGTGGCAAGCATTTCCACAAAATTTCGAAAAAATTCATATTTTCTTTGGATGGATTTTACAAAACAAGGTAAAATCGAAAATTTTTGAAAAATGTGGTTTTTATGTTGATTTTTTCGGTCTCTTAGTATAAAATTGAGTGGAAAATTGTTTTGTAACTTGTCCCCATTATGGATGAGAAATATAAAAGAAATGAGGTTAAAGGTATATGGCACAAATCGATTTGAGCAAGTATGGTATTACCGGAACTACAGAAGTAGTTTACAACCCCTCTTACGAAGTATTGTTCGAGGAAGAGACCAAAGCAGGTCTTGAGGGTTATGAAGTAGGTCAGAACACAGAACTGGACACTGTTAACGTTATGACCGGTGTATTTACAGGAAGATCTCCTAAAGACAAGTACATCGTTATGGATGAAAATTCCAAGGACACTGTATGGTGGACAAGCGATGAGTACAAGAATGACAACCATCCTATGAGCGAGGAAACATGGGCAGTTGTAAAGGATCTTGCAAAGAAGGAACTTTCCAACAAGAGACTTTTCGTAGTGGACGCTTTCTGTGGTGCAAATGCAGACACAAGAATGGCTGTTCGTTTTATCGTAGAAGTAGCTTGGCAGGCACATTTCGTTAAGAACATGTTCATTGTTCCTACCGAAGAAGAATTAAAGAATTTTGAGCCTGACTTCATTGTTTATAATGCTTCCAAGGCAAAAGTAGAAAAATATGCAGAACTGGGTCTGAACTCTGAGACCTGTGTGGCATTCAATATCACATCCAGAGAACAGGTTATCTTAAATACCTGGTACGGCGGTGAAATGAAGAAGGGTATGTTCTCCATGATGAACTACTACCTGCCTCTTAAGGGCATTGCTTCCATGCACTGCTCCGCAAACTGTGATATGAACGGAAAGCACACCGCAATTTTCTTCGGTCTTTCCGGTACCGGTAAGACCACCCTTTCCACCGATCCTAAGAGACTTCTTATCGGTGATGATGAGCACGGCTGGGATGACAATGGCGTGTTCAACTTCGAAGGCGGTTGTTATGCAAAGGTTATCGGTCTTGATAAAGAATCTGAACCGGATATCTACAATGCAATCAGAAGAGATGCTCTTTTAGAGAATGTAACTGTAGATGCTGAAGGTAAGATTGATTTTGATGATAAGAGCGTAACCGAAAATACCCGTGTATCTTATCCGATTTCTCATATTGATAATATTGCATCCAAGGTTAACGGCGTTTCTGCAGGTCCTGCAGCTGACAATGTAATTTTCCTTTCCGCAGATGCATTTGGAGTACTTCCTCCGGTATCCATTCTGACACCGGAACAGACCCAGTACTATTTCCTTTCCGGATTTACCGCAAAGCTTGCAGGTACGGAAAGAGGAATTACCGAACCTACCCCTACCTTCTCCGCATGCTTTGGTCAGGCATTCCTGGAACTGCATCCTACAAAGTACGGCGAAGAACTGGTTAAGAAGATGAATGCAAACGGTGCAAAAGCATATCTTGTAAATACCGGATGGAACGGAACCGGGAAGAGAATTACCATTAAAGATACCCGTGGTATCATCGATGCAATCTTAAACGGTGACATCAAGAATGCACCTACCAAGACCATTCCGATGTTCAACTTCGAAGTTCCTACCGAACTTCCCGGAGTTGATCCTGCAATCTTAGACCCTCGTGATACTTATGCAGATCCTTCTGAATGGGAAGTTAAGGCAAAAGATCTTGCTGAAAGATTCCAGAAGAACTTCGTGAAGTATACCACCAACGAAGCAGGTAAGGCACTTGTTTCCGCAGGTCCTCAGTTATAATTTATTTTAATAAATATCTTGTATTTATAGCCAATATTGGTTATAATATAACTAACCTGAAGTGTTCGATATTCTTGTTTAATTTGAACCTACATTTACTTTGAACGGGATTCCTATATCGCTGTATGGCTGTCAAGCCTCCACTCATTATGAGGATTGCAGGGGAAGGCAAAAGTACAGTTGCGGTTGCCCACCTAACGACAGTTAGGAGTCAAAGAGCAAGAACCGGCATTTCGGGGATAATGCAAAAGATAAGGAAGAGCAGCTTTTCGAAGCTGCTCTTTTTTGGCATGAAAAGATTTGCATGAAAAATATGAAGGAGATTTGCATGAGGAAAACATTTACATCCTTTTGTATTTTGGTAACCATTCTGGTGATGGGGATATTCCTATGGCTTTGTATAGAAGAAGAGGAAGTCGGGACAGAAGAAGAATCAAAGGTGCAGGCATATTATAATGCCTATATTACGGATGTGGAGGGGGATTTACTTCACTTTTTTGACGGAGAATATCATGAGGCACTGCTTGTACATAATGAGATATCCGCAAATGTTTCGGATAATACGATTTGGGATGTATCCGGTGGAAATGAAGCAAGTATCAAAAAGGGGATAATTGCCGATATCTATGTGGTTAACGGTAATATTCGGGAAATCGTAATTAAGAGTGGGACGCGTATCAGTGAAAAGGTGGTAGCACTGACGGAAACGGAAGTGGAACTGGAAAATCGTGGAGTTTATCCCTTTGCCCCTGATTGCGTTTTTTATAATCTCTATGGAGAACTTAAAAAAACGGACAGGGATGCAATCTGCGTGGGGTATGATTTCTCAGATTTTATCCTCGAGGACGGAGAGATCACCGTGGTTTTAAACGTACGCAAGGGGCCTACTGATAAACTCAGAATACTGCTTACGGACAATGATTTTAAGACCTATTATCAGAACAGCGTGAGGTTAAGCTGTGATACGGATTATCTGGTAAAATATATAAAAGGGGAAGAACCTGTAGAAATCCTGCATAAGGCGGGAGAAGAAATTACATTGGCTGAGAATGGTAAGTTTACGGGAGATTATCAGGGCCGCATTACCATTGTACCGGTGTATCGGGAAGGAAAGATTACCGTTCTTTCCCTTAACAGGGCACAGGGAAATCCGGTATATTACGGAAGTATGGAGGCTGTCTCTCTGGATGGAGGCATTGGATTAATTAATGAAGTCGGATTAGAAGAGTACCTGTATCATGTGGTACCCAGTGAAATGCCGGCATCTTACCCGATGGAAGCACTGAAGGCACAGGCTGTCTGTGCCAGAACCTATGCCTATACCCATATTTTAAAGCCGGGACTTCCCGCATACGGGGCGCATATGGACGATAGTACAGCTTATCAGGTTTATGGAAATACGAAAGAACAGCAAAACACAAACATCGCGGTCAACGAGACATGTGGGCAGATTCTATGCGATGGCGGGGAAATTCTGCAAACCTATTATTACTCCACATCCTGCGGTATCGGTGCGGATGAGCGTACGTTTAATCCGGGCAGTGAAGACTTAGATGGGCATTTAGCACCGCAGAGAATCGGTGAAAATTGTGGTGAAATGCCCGAAATCTATGAGGAGGAAGCCACATTCAGAGAGTTTATCAGTAAGGTAAATGAGGAGGATTTTGAAAAAGAGGAACCCTGGTACCGCTGGAATACCACGCTTGATTTGGGGAACGGGGAATTGCTTTTAACAAGACTTAAGGAACGTTACAGGTACAATCCCGATCATATATTAAAGAAAAAAGATGACACATACATTTTAGAGGAGGTGGATAAACTTGGTAAGGTAAGGAATATTGAGGTGATCAAAAGAGGTGTTGGTGGAATTGCGGAGGAAATTCTGATTGAAGGTGACGAAGAAAGTTATAAAGTAATCTCCCAGTCGGATATCCGTTATGTATTATGTGACGGCAATACCAAAGTGATTCGTCAGGATAACAGTGACTATATCTGTAAAACCCTTCTTCCCAGCGCCTTCTTTATCATTGACAGAACGGAAAGTCAGAACGGAAGTGTTTTCTTTACACTGACCGGCGGCGGTTTCGGGCATGGCGCCGGCATGTCACAAAATGCGGCAAAGAATATGGCGGAAAGAGGCTGTACGGTGGAAGAGATTCTTACCTTTTTCTATAAAAACAGCGAAATTAAAAAGGCGGGGCTTCCTTGATTAAGAAAATCATAGTTTACGGATGGAAACTGAAAGAAGAGATTGTAGAACAAAAGATCAATATTTATTCGGCAGGAACGGCATTCTTTCTGTTTCTGTCTCTGATACCCATTTTGGTATTGGCAGTGGTATTATTACCCTTTACCCCTATCGATGATGTGAAATTATTGGAGGGTTTTCAAAATCTCATGCCGGAGCCGATTGGGATTGTACTGGCGAGTCTGATGAGGGATGCCTATGAAAAGTCTTTTGAAAAGGTTTCCTTTGCCATACTTATCACCCTCTGGTCTGCTGGAAAGGGGATGTATTTTCTGGCAAAGGGACTGAACGGAATCAATAAGGTGACGGAAGAAAGGGGGTATGTAACACAACGCATTATTGCCAGCTTTTATACCTTCATCTTACTGATTATTCTCTTGTTTTCCCTTTCCGCAGAACTGTTACACCTGCCCACGGCATTTTCCTTTGCGGTACAGACGATTGTGATTGCCAGTATTTATACGGTTGTGCCGAATGTGAAACAAAAATTTCTTATGGAACTTCCGGGTGCGGTACTGGCTGCCTTTGCCTGGCATGTGTATTCTTTTGCATTTACGGTTTATATCGATTATGGAGCCGGATTCGGTTCCTATGGCCGGATTTCCATCATCGTAATGTTCATGCTGTGGTTATATTTTGATATTTACATTGTATTTTTAGGAGCAATTCTGAATAAATTTATATGGCAAAATCGATAATTTGTGCAAATTATTGAAAAATGGTTTTCAAAACATAATTTATATGGTAAAATTAAACAAATATATGCAGGCAAAAATTTTGGGTATATTTCAGATAAGGTACAAAGGGGTGCTTTTATGGAAGTTATGCAGAAGATGTTCAGCTATATTACAGCCAGAGAGGATATCCTGATTATGTTATGGGAACGGGAGAGCGGCTGGCATACAGCGACTAAAAAATGCAGTGTACTTAAGGAGGCAGATTTACAGAAGGTAGATTTGTTTCATCTGCAGCCATGGGTACATAAGAATGATATGCCCACTTTTACCATTTTTCTGGAGCAGCTTAAAGAAGCCATAGAAGGAAAATCCTGTGGAATTGCAGAGGATGAGGAAAAGGTTACGGTGGCAGTCAGACTTTTTTCCGAAAATGATACTTATATCTATCAGAATGTGGACTGTTGGCTGGAACGGGAAAGCGGGAGAATTGTCAGAATTTTTGTGATGACCGAGCCCTTGGATGCAAAGGAAGTGCATCGGATTAAAATCGCAGAAACCTTTACCTCTGACCGGGATCCCATGTTGCTGCAAAGACAGGGGATTGAATTAATCAAGTCCAATCCGGATAAAAAATTTGCGATTATTCAGTTTGATGTGGCAAAGTTTAAGATGATCATAGCGGATTACGGAGAAAAAAAGGCTGATGAGCTTTTGAATTTCTTTGTGTCCACTTTGAAGGTCATCTGTAATAAATATCAGATTTACAGCAGATTGTCGGCAGATGTTTTTATGGTTATTACCCCATATGAGGACGAGAAAAGTCTGTATGATCTGGTGGAACTTTTGGACAGTCATCTGCGCGGCTTTGACGGAATGCAGTACCGGCTTGTATATGGTATCTGCTATGTAGGAGACCTGACAGGAGGACTGCGGCAGTACGGGGATGCCGCTGCCATGGCAAGGCAGAGCATTAAGAATAATGTGATGCAGAAAGTTGCATTTTATCAGGCAGATTTAAAGCGTAGTATTTCTGCGAATAAATTTATTGAGGATAATATGAATCAGGCACTGGCAAATGGAGAATTTGTCATGTATCTGCAGCCCAAATACAATATTACGGACGGCAAAGCCACGGGTGCGGAAGCGTTAGTGAGGTGGATTATCCCCGGACATGGTGTTGTACCGCCCAATGATTTTGTGCCGGTGTTCGAAAAAAACGGTTTCATAATTAAAATGGATCAGTATATCTGGGAAGAGGCCTGCAAACTGATTCGAAAATGGATGGATGCGGGGATTAAAACTTTTCCGATCTCCGTTAATGTATCCCGAAGACATTTACGGGACATGAAGTTCATAGAAGTACTTGACGGGTTGGTGGAGAAGTACAAAATTCCCAAGAATCTTTTGGAAATTGAGATTACGGAGACCGTGAACGAGGCAGGTATCGTGGAGAGCATGCAGACGCTGAAAGAGCATGGATTTACGCTGTTAATGGATGATTTCGGGTCCGGTTATTCTTCCCTGAATACATTGAAAAATACGAAATTTGATGTCATTAAGTTTGACCGCATGTTCTTAAATAACTTTATCGGTTCCGACCGTGGACAGAAAATTGTGGAATATACCATTAAGATGACCACTGCCATCGGCCTTGATATGGTTGCGGAGGGCGTAGAGACCAAGGAACAGGCAGATTTCTTAAAAGTCTGCGGATGCAATACTGCCCAGGGCTTCTATTATGCAAAGCCCATGCCGGTGGAGGAATTTGAGAAAAAGTATATTGACTTTTAGAAAGCTTATCAGTAAAATATAAGCGTAAAAGCGATGAAAGTGCACAGTAGCAGTTTATTTTCACCACAGAGAGAGGGAATCACCGGCTGAAAGTTCCCTTGTGTTCAGATAAATTTGTGAATTTCCCACCGGAGCTGTCCGATTGAACCATAGTAGGTCGGAACGTTACACGCGTTAAGTGATTGAGAGCCTGTTTAACAGGAATTTGGGTGGTACCACGGAGAAATTCGTCCCATGCTTTTGGCATGGGCTTTTTTATTGCTGAAAACAGCCCATTGCAAATACATTTTGATGGAGGAGAACCAGATATGAATGAAAGATTAGCAAACATCAAACAGGAAATTCTGGAGGGTATTAAAGAAAAAGCAACTTCCAGAGCCGCTGCATTTGAACTTCGCAAGCAGTTTTTGGATTCCAAGGCCGGTAAAATCGGTCAGCTCATGAAAGAGATGAAGAATATTGCACCCGAAGAAAGAGCCAATTTCGGAAAAAGCGTAAACGAACTGAAAGAATGGGCACAGAACCAGTTTCAGGAACTGGATGAACGGATGAAAAAGAGAGAACTGGAAGCACGTTATGAATCCGAAAAAATTGACGTGACTATGCCTTCCAAAAGAGGTAAGACCGGTAATCTTCATCCCATTACCCAGATGAGAAACCAGCTCATTGATGTATTTGCAGGCATGGGCTTTGAAATCTATGAGGGTACCGAAATCGAAAACGATTATTACAACTTTACGGCACTTAATACCCCCAAGGACCATCCGGCAAGGGATATGCAGGATACTTTTTATCTGTCCCCGGAATTTCTGCTTCGTACCCAGACAAGTGCAGGACAGATTCATGTCATGGAAAAGGATAAACCGCCTATTAAGATTTTGTCTCCGGGACGTGTGTTCCGTTCCGATGATGATGCAACCCATTCTCCCATGTTCCATCAGATGGAAGGCCTTGTGGTGGATAAGAAAATTACGCTTTGTGATTTAAAGGGTATGTTAGATATGTTTGTACAGAAGATCTACGGAGAAAATACCACCACCCGTCTTCGTCCTTCTTATTTCCCCTTCACGGAACCTTCCGTAGAGGTTGACGTAAGCTGCTTCGAGTGCGGCGGTAAGGGTTGTAAACTCTGCAAGGGTACCGGCTGGATAGAGATTCTCGGTGCCGGTATTGTTAACAAAAAGGTTCTGGAAAACTGCGGCATCAATTCCGATGAATACAGTGGTCTGGCATTCGGTATCGGTATCGAAAGAACCGCAATGTTAAAGTATGGTATCAACAATATTAAATTATTGTTTGAGTCCGATATCCGAGTACTGAATCAGATTGATGATAATTAAGAAAGGCGGTAAGAAGAAATGTTAGTACCTTTAAGTTGGTTAAAAGATTATGTAGATATTGATGTCACCCCGAAGGAATTGGAAGAAAAACTGTTTTCCTGCGGTTTTGAAGTAGAAGAATTAATAGAAGTAGGAAAGGAAATAAGCAAAGTAGTGGTTGGTCTTGTAGAAGAGTGTGAACCGATTCCCGATACCCACCTTCATGTATGCAAGGTGAATGCCGGTGAACACGGTACCTTCCAGGTTTGCTGCGGTGCGGACAATGTCTGTGCGGGTGGCAAATTCCCGTTGGCATTGGTGGGTGCAACCGTATTTATGACCGCCAAGGACCATAAGACCGTAGAGGGCACCATGACCATTAAGAAGGGCAAACTTCGCGGTTATGAATCCGAGGGTATGCTTTGCTCCGGTGTGGAACTGGGAGTAACGGAGGGAATGTTCAAGGGAGCAGGTTACAACGGGCTTTTGGTACTTCCACAAGATGCGGAAATAGGCGCTGATGTGAAGCCTATTTTAGGACTGGATGATTATATTTTTGATATTTCCATTACTGCTAACAGACGGGATTGTCAGAGTATTGTGGGAATTGCCAGAGAAGTGGCTGCGGTATTAAACAAAGAGTTTAAGATGCCCGCACTGGATTATACCGAGACCGAGGAAAAGAAAGAAGGATTTACCGTTGAAGTAAAGGCACCGGATCTTTGTCCCCGCTACATCGGCCATTATGTCTATGATGTAAAAATAGAAGAATCTCCGGCATGGATGCAGAGAAGACTGGCACTGATCGGACAGACTCCGATTTCCAATATTGTGGATATTACCAATTACGTTATGTTAGAGATGGGGCAGCCCATGCATGCATTCGACTGTGAATATCTGGAAGGCAATAAAATTGTAGTAAGACGTGCCGAAAAGGAGGAAAAGATTATCACTTTAGATTCTCAGGAATATACTCTTGGAGAAAATAATCTGGTAATCTGCGATGGCGTAAAGCCGGTTGCCCTTGCCGGTGTTATGGGGGGAGAAAATTCTGAAATCCGTGATACCACAAAGGCCGTATTGTTTGAATCTGCAAAATTTGCCCGCGATAACATCCGTAAAACCTCCAGAGCACTGGGAAAACGTACGGACGCGAGTGCAAAGTATGAAAAGGGTGTGGATGAGTATTCCACCGTTCACGCAATGAAGCGTGCCCTTCACCTGATTCAGGAATTAAACTGCGGTAAGATTTCTTCCACTCATGTGGATGTGAATACAGGCAATTCCATCGAACCTAAAGAGATGAAGGTAAGCATAAAAAGAGTAAATGATGTTTTGGGTATTGAAGTACCGGTAGAGGAAATTCTCCGCATCATGACCAATCTCCAGTTTGCACCCACAGTGGATGGGGATGAACTGACCATTCAGGTTCCTGCATACCGCGAAGACATGGAATCTTACCCGGATGTAGCAGAAGAGGTGATTCGTATGTATGGTTACGATCATGTCATACCTACTTTTATCCCGGATGCAAGAGTTACCATGGGTGGTCTGAATAAGAGACAGAAAAATGAGTTAAAATTAAAGAAAGCGCTTTGCAGTGCCGGAGCTTATGAGTGCATCCATTATTCGTTCTTCTCACCCTCCGATCTGGATCTTTTAAGACTTCCGGAGGATGCGCCCGAGAGAACGGCTATCCGCATCATGAATCCGATTAATGAGGATTTGTCCCTGATGAGAACTACCCTGGTCGCTTCCATGCTGAATGCAGTGGCAAGAAATCAGAAGAAGGGAAATCTGGAAGGCAGACTTTTTGAAATGGCAAGTACATTCATTCCCAAAGCACTGCCGCTTACCGAGTACCCGGATGAAAGAACCACGCTTTGTGTCGCTGTTTTCGGGGAAGGAGAAGACTTCTACAGCTTAAAAGGAATTGCAGATGTGGTAGCAGATAATCTTTATGTGAAATTTCACTACGTGGCTTCAAAGAAATCCTTCTTACATCCCTATCAGACAGCGGATATTCTCTGTGGTAAGGAAGTCGTGGGATATCTTGGAAAAGTAAGCTATGAGGTTGTGGAAGAACTGGATTTGCGTACGGACGCATATGTGATGGAGGTAGATTTAAAGAAAGTGGCAGAATTGGAGCATTCCAAAGCAACCTTTGTGCCGCTGCCGAAGTTCCCGGTAGAAAGCAGGGACCTGGCACTGGTAATGAGCAAGGATATTACCTGTGGTCAGGTGGAAGAGGTTATTGCAAAGAGCTGCGCTTATGTAAAGAACATCAAGCTTTTCGATGTTTACGAGGGCGGTCAGATTCCCCAGGATAAGAGGAGCATGGCATTCTCTCTTGAATTTGTACCCGGGGAGGAAGCTTTTGAGGCAGATGCAGTAGACCGTTTTGTCAATAAGATCTTAAAGAATCTCAAATTCCATCTGGATATTGATTTGAGAAGTTAAGGTATAGTACCGTAAAACTGAAAATTTGTGTTTTGGTTGGGAAAGGAATGCAATATGGAAAATAAAAATGTCTGGGAAACCTATAATAACCGTCAGTTAAAGGAATTGGAGAACCTGAATGCTTCTTACCGGTCTTTTCTGGATCAGGGAAAGACGGAGCGGGAATGCATTGATACCATCGTAAATCAGTTGGAAGAGGCCGGGTTTACAGAACTGGATAAGATGATAAAAAAAGGAAAACAGTTAAAACCCGGAGATCAGGTTTACCGTGTCTGGATGAATAAGTCCATTGTGGCATACCGAATCGGTAACCGTCCCCTCAGTGAGGGAATGAATATTTTAGGGGCGCACATCGATTCCCCGCGAATTGACATAAAACAGAATCCCTTATATGAAGATGGCGGTTTTGCGTATTTGGATACTCATTATTATGGGGGTATCAAGAAATACCAATGGGTTACCATTCCTTTGGCACTCCATGGTGTCATTGTGAAAAAGGATGGTACCACGGTAGAAATCTGCATCGGGGAAGAAGAGGACGATCCGGTATTTTTCATATCCGATCTTTTGGTCCATTTGTCAGCAGAACAGTTAGAAAAGAAAGCAGCAAAAGTGATTGAGGGCGAGGCTTTGGACCTGATTGTAGGAAACAAACCTCTTATTATCAAAAAAGAGGAAAAGGACAAGAAGGAAACAAAAGCCAAAGAGGCAGTAAAAGCAGGGATTCTGGATATTCTGAAACAAACCTATGATGTAGAAGAAGAGGATTTCATTTCCGCCGAACTGGAAGTGGTTCCTGCCGGTAAAGCAAGAGAGGCGGGTCTTGATAAAAGTATGATTCTCGCTTACGGCCAGGATGACAGGGTTTGTGCCTATACCTCCTTAAAAGCCATGATGGATACGGAACAGACGGACAGAACCGCCTGCCTGATTCTGGTGGACAAAGAAGAAATCGGTTCGGTAGGTGCAACCGGTATGCAATCCAGATTCTTTGAGAATTCTGTGGCAGAGTTGATGAATCTTAGCGGAGAATACAGTGAGCTTGCCCTGCGCAGATGCTTGGCAAATTCCTGCATGCTTTCCTCTGACGTGAGTGCCGGCTTTGACCCGTCCTTTGCGGCTGCATTTGAGAAGAAGAATGCTGCATTCCTGGGTTCGGGTATGGTCTTTAATAAGTTTACGGGAGCCAGAGGAAAATCCGGTTCCAATGATGCCAATGCAGAGTATATTGCACATTTACGCAATATTCTGGATGAGAAGAAGGTTCTTTACCAGACAGCAGAGCTTGGTAAAGTAGATTTTGGAGGCGGCGGAACCATTGCCTATATTCTGGCACTTTATGGGATGAATGTGATTGACAGCGGGGTAGCGGTCCTTAATATGCATGCACCCTATGAAGCAACCAGCAAAGCCGATGTCTACGAAGCTTACCGGGGCTATAAGGCATTCTTAGAAGGAGCAGATTTATAATGGAACTGAAAAAATCGGATTTTTATTTTGACCTTCCGGAGGAACTGATTGCACAGGACCCGATTGCGGACCGTTCTTCCTCTAAACTCTTGGTCCTGGATAAAAAGACCGGCAAAACCACTCATAAGATATTTCGGGATATCATCACTTATCTGAATCCCGGGGACTGTCTGGTGCTTAACAACACCAAGGTAATTCCGGCCAGACTTCTGGGGTGCAAAGAAGAGACCGGTGCGGCGGTGGAAGTACTTCTTTTGAAAAGAAAAGAAAACGATATCTGGGAATGCCTGGTAAAGCCCGGTAAGAAATGTAAACCGGGCACCATTCTTTCTTTCGGGGATGGTATCCTGAAAGCGAAAGTTTTAGAGACCGTGGAAGAAGGAAACCGGCTGATTCAGTTTCAGTATGAGGGGATTTTTGAGGAAATTCTGGACAAACTCGGCGAAATGCCCCTGCCTCCGTATATTACCCATAAGTTAGAGGACAAGAACCGTTACCAGACGGTTTATGCCAGATATGAGGGAAGTGCTGCGGCACCTACTGCAGGGCTTCATTTTACAAAAGAGCTGTTGGCAGAGATTGAGGAAAAAGGAATCCGGATTGCTTATGTGACCCTGCATGTAGGTCTGGGCACCTTCCGTCCGGTAAAGGCGGACAATATTCTGGAACATCATATGCATTCAGAGTATTATGAAGTGACAAAGGAAGCCGCAGATACGATTAATGAGACGAAAAGAAACGGTCACAGAGTCATCTGCGTCGGTACTACAAGCTGCCGAACTGTGGAAAGTGCTGCCGATGAGAATGGTCTGGTACAGGCAAAATGCGACAATACCGATATATTTATTTATCCCGGATACCGGTTTAAAGTGCTGGATTGTCTTGTTACCAATTTCCATCTGCCGGAATCTACATTAATCATGCTGGTTTCCGCACTTGCGGGAAGAGAAAATGTACTGGCAGCCTATAAGGAAGCGGTGGAAAACCGTTATCGGTTCTTCTCCTTCGGAGATGCAATGTTTGTCTTGTGATAATTTTTCCAGTGTGGTAGAATATACATAGTGTATTGGACATTGGGAAGGGAGACACTTATGGAGGAAAGAAGAAAAAGCAAAAGAAGTGAATTAAAATCCACGATTACAATCAAGAGACTGGATCAAGATACGACCGAATATATTGAAATTGATATTGTAGATGTTTCTAAATCGGGTGTGGGATTTAACTGCAAGGAACCGCTGATAATCGGAGCTATGTATGAATCTGATTTGCGAATCTGGACACAGGAGATATTACATGCCATTTTGGAAATCGTTCGTATCGAAAAGAAGGGTGATATGTATTCCTACGGTGCTACCTTTGTAGGTATGCCGGCTATGGATTCTTTCAGAATTGAAGCATATCAGGCCTTTGAAAATGAAAGATAGAACTACGAAAAAAGGGCTCCTTAGAACGGGAGTCCTTCTTATTATGCTTTTCATTTGGTATGGCACAGTCTTTTCTTTTTCGGCACAGGACGGGGAAGAATCCGGGTCTCTCAGCAGGGATGTGTCGTATATGCTGGTGAGAGGTTTTGACCACCTGACCGGAACGGTAAGAAGTACGGAACAACTGAATGAAACGGTGGAAGCCATGCAGTGGGGAATCCGAAAAACCGCTCATTTTACAGAGTATTTCATTTTGGGAGTACTCTTGTTTATGCTGTTAAAACCGGGAAGAAATAAAGTGATGTGGCCGGTTCTCGTTGCGGTCATTCTTCTTTCGGCCTCGGCGGATGAATTTCACCAGACATTTGTACCCGGGCGCTGTGGCAGTCCGAGGGATGTACTGCTTGATTTTGCAGGAGGAATTACGGGCTGTCTTATTTGCTTTGGGATTGGTAAGCTTAAGAATTAGTGCGTAATATAGCCGTTCCGCAAAAGAATTTCTTTCGCATTTGTGAGAGAAGATTCATCCGGAAATTCCAGCCGGACGCTGCCTTCCCTGAGCTCACGATTGTGCATGATAGCGATATTTTTAATACTGATTTCATGAGCGGCAAGCAGGGTGACCAGAGAAGCCAAGGCACCGGATTTGTCCTCGATGTCCACCGTAAAATCAAAAACACGCTTGATAGGACCGCTGTCCGCATTGATAAAACTGTCACGGTAGGTTCTGGCCTGCTGGAAGAACTCATGAATTTCCTCTCTTTTTTTGTCCGAAATATCCGTTCTGATTTCTTTTAACACTTCCATAAAATCATCCAGAAAACCTAAAATATTATCGGTATTGGTCATACAGATATGTTCCCACATAACCGGGGAGGAAGAAGCAATTCTGGTAATATCTTTAAATCCACCGGCAGCAATTCTTTTCATGCTCTGGTCATCACTGTCTTTTTTTCTCACTAAATTCACCAAAGCAGAAGCAATTACATGAGGAAGGTGGCTGATGCCGGCGGTTATGTAATCGTGTTTTTCATAGGGCATAATCAGTGGTATGGCTCCGATTCCGGAAATCAGACCGGAAAAGAAGGTGATTTTCTCTTCTGCAACCTCATTGGTAGGGGTCAGGATGTAATAAGCATTCTGGAGAATTAAAGGGTTTGAATTAGCGTATCCGACACGCTCACTGCCTGCCATGGGATGTCCACCGATGAAATATTCATTTAAGCCCAGCTCTTTAATTGCGGAATGAATGGTACCTTTAACACTGCCTACATCGGTCAGAATACAATCCGGTTTTAAAATATCTTTTAATCCCCGCAGGTTGGAATCATTGGAAGAGACAGGAGCGCATAAGAATAGAATATCACAATCCGAAAAATCTTCATTGATTCCGGAAGCAGTTTTATTTACAATGCCTTCTTTATGGGCAAGTTGAAGCATTTCGGTATTGGGATCATAAGCGGTAACCAAAATGGTACTGTCATAGTTTTTGATTGCTTTTGCAATGGAACCGCCTATCAGTCCGAGTCCGATAAATCCACAAATCATAATTAACCTCACATAGTAATTGCAATTTGAAATAAGTTTATCACGTATGTTTTTGGATGGCAAGAAAATAAAATATGTGAAAATTTCATAATAAATATTGAAATTGTAAAGAAAAATTAGTAAAATATCCCTATAGTGTTTTAGGGATTTGCGAATCTAAGACATAATAAACAAAAAACTACGAAGAAAGGGCAGAAAATTATGAAAGTTTACACCACTGATAAGATTCGAAATGTAGTACTTCTTGGCCATGGCGGTTCCGGAAAGACCAGCCTTGCCGAAGCAATGGGGTATTTGTCCGGCATTACCTCCCGCATGGGAAGAGTAGAGGATAAAAATACACTTAGTGATTACACAAAAGAAGAGCAGAAACGCCAGTTTTCCATTTCTACTTCCGTGATTCCAATCGAATGGGAAGGCTATAAGATTAATCTGATTGATACTCCCGGTTACTTTGACTTTGTGGGTGAAGTGGAAGAGGCAATCAGTGCAGCCGGTGCAGCAATCATTGTGGTTAACGGAAAAGCCGGAGTGGAAGTGGGTACCGAAAAAGCATGGGAACTTTGCGAAAAATATAAACTGCCCCGAATCGTTTATGTGACCAATATGGACGTGGACAATGCTTCCTTCCGGCAGGTAGTGGAAGACATGACCGCAAAATACGGTAAAAAAATGGCTCCCTTCCATTTGCCCATCCGTGAAAATGAGAAATTTGTCGGTTACGTAAATGTAATCTCGGAAACCGGTAACCGTTGGCAGGGCAAGGATGTGGTTGCCTGTGACATTCCGGAATACAATAAACCCAATCTGCAGATTTGCAGGGATACCCTGATGGAGGCGGTTGCGGAAACCAGTGAAGAGATGATGGAAAGGTATTTCGGGGGAGAGACCTTCTCTGAGGCGGAGATTCGTGCAGCACTCCGTACCAATGTCTGCGACTGCGGACTTTTCCCCATGACCATGGGAAGTAATACCTTATGCCAGGGTATTTATACTCTGATTGATGATATTATCAAGTATTTCCCGAGCCCGGAGAACAGGGAAGTAGCCGGTATTAACATGAAGACGGGTGAAATCTATCATGCTGACTATGATTTCTCAAAGGCAAAATCCGCATACATATGGAAGACCATCGTGGATCCTTTTATTGGAAAGTATTCGTTGATTAAAGTGAACTCCGGCGTATTAAAGCAGGATGACATGCTTTACAATGTGGATCGTGACATTGAAGAGAAAATCGGCAAGTTATATGTACTTCAGGGAAATAAACCCATAGAAGTACCGGAACTTCATGCCGGCGATATCGGAGCCCTTGCAAAGGTTACCGCAGCAAGAACCGGACAGAGTCTTTCCACAAAAGCGACTACCATCAAATACGGTAAGTGGGAGATTTCCACACCTTATACCTATAAGCGTTACAAACCCAAGGATAAAGCGGATATTGATAAGATTTCCCAGGCACTTCAGAAACTGACGCATGAGGATCAGACCTTAAGGGTAGTTAACGATTCCGAAAACCGGCAGACCCTTCTGTATGGTATGGGAGATCAGCATCTGGATATCATTACCAGCAGACTCTTAAATGAGTACAAGGTCGAGATTGAACTGACCAAACCCAAAATTGCCTATAAAGAAACCATCCGGAAAACCTCTGATGTAGAATACAAGTACAAGAAACAGTCGGGCGGTCACGGACAATACGGCCATGTTAAGATGCGGTTTTCTCCTTCCGGAGACCTGGAGAAACCTTACATATTCGAGCAGGAGGTTGTCGGCGGTGCGGTTTCCAAGAATTATTTCCCGGCAGTGGAAAAGGGACTTCAGGATTCCGTGGTGAAGGGACCTTTGGCGGCATATCCGGTTGTGGGAATTAAGGCTGTCTTATATGATGGTTCCGAACATCCCGTGGATTCTTCCGAAATGGCCTTTAAGATGGCTACCATCGGTGCTTTTAAGAAGGGTATCATGGAAGCAACCCCCATTCTGTTAGAGCCCATTGCATCCCTCAAGGTAACCGTGCCGGATGCCTATACCGGTGATATTATGGGTGACCTTAACAAGAGGAGAGGGCGCGTACTGGGAATGAATCCGGTTGCAGGCGGAAAGCAGACCATCGAAGCGGATATCCCCATGAGCAGTCTGTACGGATACTGTACCGATTTAAGATCCATGACCGGTGGCCGCGGAGAATATTCCTATGAATTTAACCGCTACGAACAGGCACCCTCCGATGTTCAGGAGAAAGAAGTAAAGGAACGTGCCGATAAGGTTGCGAATAATGACGAACTGTAATGGAAAATGATTGACAATAGCCCATGGAATGCTTAAAATATACGTGGGCAAGAATGTAAATTAGCCCTTTCATCTTATGGTGAAAGGGCTTCTTATATGAAACCGGTTTTTGTTCGGAAAGGAAGAATAAAATGGCAGAACTGTACAACCACAGAGAAGTAGAAGACAAATGGCAGAAAATCTGGGATGATGAAAAAGCGTTTGCGACCAGTGAAGATTATACTAAGCCGAAGTATTACGCACTGGTTGAGTTCCCTTATCCTTCGGGACAGGGATTACATGTAGGTCATCCGAGACCCTATACCGCACTTGACATTGTTGCAAGAAAGCGCAGAATGCAGGGATATAATGTGCTTTATCCCATGGGCTGGGATGCTTTCGGACTCCCTACTGAAAACTATGCAATCAAAAACCATATTCATCCTAAGATTGTAACCAAAAACAACGTGGAACGTTTCAAAAAGCAGTTACATTCTCTGGGCTATTCCTTCGACTGGGACAGAGAAATCAATACCACGGATGTGGATTATTACAAATGGACACAGTGGATTTTCCTGAAATTATTTAACGCAGGTCTGGCATACAAAACAGAGATGCCGATTAACTGGTGTACCTCCTGTAAGGTAGGTCTGGCAAACGAAGAAGTAGTAAACGGCGTCTGTGAACGCTGCGGTTCCGAGGTTGTACGTAAAGTAAAGAGCCAGTGGATGTTGAAGATAACCGAATACGCAGATAAACTTCTGGAAGGGCTTGAAGACGTGGATTATATTGAACGTGTCAAGGTTTCCCAGAAAAACTGGATTGGTAAATCCACCGGTGCAGAAGTGGATTTTACACTGAAAGGAAAGGAAGATAAACTTACCATTTATACCACAAGACCGGATACCTTATTCGGTGTTACCTATATGGTAATGAGTCCCGAGCATCCTTTTATTGATAAATATCGTGAGGATATCAAAAACTGGGATGATGTGGTGGCATACAGAGAGATGGCAAGCCGCAAGTCTGATTTTGAGCGTACCGAGATTGCAAAGGATAAGACCGGCGTTATGTTAGACGGACTGACTGCAGTCAATCCCGTTAACGGAAAAGAAATTCCGGTATGGATTTCCGATTATGTACTCATGACCTACGGTACCGGTGCCATCATGGCGGTTCCCGCACATGATGAAAGAGACTGGGAATTTGCAAAGAAATTTAATATGCCCATTATAGAGGTAGTAGCAGGCAGTCCCGTGGATGTAAATGAGGCTGTATTTACCGATGTGGCAACCGGAACTTTGGTAAACTCTGATTTCTTAAACGGTCTGAGTGTTGCAGATGCGAAGAAAAAGATTATTGAATATTTAACCGAAAAGGGAATCGGACATGAAAAGACCAATTACAAGCTTCGTGACTGGGTATTCTCACGCCAGCGTTACTGGGGAGAACCGATTCCGGTTGTAAAATGTGAGAAATGCGGATATGTGGCGTTACCGGAAAGCGAACTTCCGCTGGAGCTTCCCGAAGTAGAAAGTTATATGCCTACGGATAATGGGGAATCCCCTCTTGCGCATATGACGGACTGGGTGAAGACCACCTGTCCCTGCTGTGGAGGTCCCGCAGAACGTGAAACCGATACCATGCCCCAGTGGGCAGGCTCTTCCTGGTATTTCTTACGCTATACCGATCCGAAGAATAAAGAAGCACTTGCCAGCAAAGAAGCGTTGGAATACTGGATGCCTGTTGACTGGTATAACGGTGGTATGGAGCATACCACCCTTCATCTTCTGTATTCCAGATTCTGGCACAGATTCTTATACGATGAGAAAGTGGTTCCCTGTCCCGAGCCTTACAAGAAGAGAACCAGCCATGGTATGATTCTTGGTTCCAACGGGGAAAAGATGAGTAAATCCCGTGGAAATGTGGTGAATCCGGATGACATTGTCAGAGAATACGGTGCAGATACTCTTCGTACGTATGAAATGTTCATCGGTGCATTTGACTTAAGTGCAGCATGGAGTGAGGACGGTGTTAAGGGCTGCCGCAGATTCTTGGAAAGAGTTTGGAAACTGACGGATCTTCTGACTGACGAAGAAGGCTATTCCAAGGATATGGAAACCAAAATGCATCAGACCATCAAAAAAGTAAGTTCTGACTTTGAAAACTTAAAATACAATACCGCAATTGCTGCCATGATGGCACTCATCAATGATTTCTACAAGAAGAACGCGGTAACAAAGGGAGAATTTAAGACATTACTTACTCTTTTAAATCCAGTAGCACCCCATATTACCGAAGAACTCTGGCAGTCTGTAGGATATGAAGGCAGGGTTTATCAGACAACCTGGCCGGAATATGAGGAAGAAAAGACCATTGAGTCTACCATTGAAATTGCACTGCAGATTAACGGTAAGACCAAAGCGACCCTTATGATTGCCAAGGATGAAGAAAAGGAAAAGGTCATTGCACTTGCAAAAGAAAGCCTGGGAGATAAGTTAAACGGTACCATTGTGAAAGAGATTTATGTACCCGGACGAATTGTCAATATTGTAGTAAAACCGTAAAGAAAAAAATCATATAAGGAAAAAGCGCCGGATTATTTTGGCGCTTTTTTCATGATTTCCTCTATATCTTTTAATTCTTCGGGAGTGCTGTATTTTTTGATTGCCGCAACTACAAGTGCAATCTCAGACGAGTTAAAATCAATATGGTTTGCTTTGGCATATTTCATTCTGGAAAGAAAAAAATTCATCATTTCTTTCTGGGATTTTCCGCGTCCGTTTTCTACTAAAGAACTCAAAAATTCCAATTTCTTCGGCTCTATATGTCGAACACTTTCATCCTCCATCCATTTCGGTTTTTCCATAGGCCCTCCTTGATGCTTTCATAGATTTTCAGTGATAAAATGATAATTTCCATTATTTCCCAAGCATATTAAGAATTTCCTTGATATTGTCCGGCATGAGATTTTTGATATCCGGACAAGCGTCGCTTTCATTGGAAAAGGACATACCCTCCGGAAACATTTCCTTCATCATATTCAGCATTTCCATCATTTCTTTTGCATTATTAATATTGTTAATAAGTTCTTTTATTCTGGCTAGTCTGTTTTTCTCCACAAAAGAGCAATAGGGGGACAACTCATTACAAAGGGAATCTATATCGGGTGTTTGCTTTTCGGTAAAGATACCGCTTTGATGTTTGGATAAAAAGGAGACGGTATAGGTAAGTTCCTCATATTTTATATAGACTGCAAGCTGGATCTGCAGTTTAGGAGGAAGATAAGGCAGTAATATTTTATACATTTGCAGATGATTTGTGGAAAAAAGTGCGTCAAATGCGTTTTTTTTGTCCGGTTTTTCACAGGTATCGTCCATTTTTATGTCCCCTCTTTTTGTATTTCATTTTATGAGCTTACCGGGAAGAATATGCCTTAAGTGATTTCATTCAAAAAACCTTGCACGGCAGTTGGCTTTGGAAATAACCAAAGCCATGAAAGCCGCACAAGGCCTTTCTATGCACGTCTTATACAGCGTGCTTTACGGCAGGTTAGCAGCAGGAACCATTATTTCCGCAGAAACAGGAAATAAGTAAGATCCAGATTAACCATTCGCAACTGTTGTTGTCACAATCGCATCCGCTACGGCCGAAGAAGTTGCAGCCGTTCATACCGCATCCACAGTTACCGTTTCCGAAGAAAGAAAGTAAGAGGATGATCCAGATAAAGTTGCATCCGCAACCACATCTGTTATTGTTGTTTGCGGAACATCCGCAGTTGGTAGCAGTTAAATCACTCATTTTAATTGCCTCCGATTTTGTTTATGGTTTATTCTATGTAGGTATGCCTGTCAATGTTTCAAAATATTTGATAGAAAATTTTTCATAAATAATATAAAAAGATTGGAAGATATTTCATTGACAGTTTTGTAACTCAGATAGTAAAATTGAATAAAAATTTGACAAAGGATGGCAGGAATGAAGCATATTTTAATTGTGGATGATGACAAAACCAATCTGGCAATGGCGAAGCGGGGTCTTTCTGATATTTATAAGATCAGTGCCGTAACGATGGGGTCACAGGCCCTTAAGTTTTTAGAAAACAACACCTGCGATTTGATACTTTTAGATATCAATATGCCGGAAATGGATGGCTTTGAGGTTTTGGAAATTATAAAGAGCAATGAAGCACATAAGAATATTCCTATTATTTTCCTTACGGCAGACAGTGATGCAGTTACAGAGAACCGTTGTCTGGAAGCAGGAGCTTTGGATTTTATTGCGAAACCTTTTGTTCAAAGTGTTATGCGTTCCCGTATCAGCCGTATTCTGGAACTGGAGGATATGCGTAAAAAACTGGCGGATAAACTGGAACAGAAGATACAGGAAATTACAGATATTAAGAGCAAATCCCAACAGGATGCCCTGACAGGCCTTTGGAATCGTGCCTATACCGAAAAGGCCGTGAATGAATTGGTGGCAGACGGTACAAGAGGAGCCCTGTTTATGATTGATATGGATAATTTCAAGGCCATAAACGATAATTACGGGCACATTGAAGGGGATAATACCCTGAAGATGTTTGCGGATACCATGAGAAAGTTTGCCAAGGAGGATGATGTACTTTGCCGTATCGGTGGAGATGAATTCGTAATGTTTATTAAAGACCCCGGCTCAAAATCAGTGGTTGGTAATCTCGCAGGGGATATTATTTCTGATTTGTGCTACAAAATTGAGGAGAAAAAATATGAAACCAACTCCTCTGTATCCATCGGAATCGCACAGATTCCGGAGGATGGAGAAGATTTTGCCACGGCGTATAATGCAGCAGATAAGGCTTTGTACTATGTAAAACAAAATGGCAAAAATTCTTACCATTTCTTCAGCGAACAGAGAGAAGACGAAAGAAGCAGAGGAAATAATCTGGTAGATTTGGATTATCTTCGTCAGGTTATGTCGAGAGCGGATTCGGGGCACGGTGCATACCAGTTGGAACTTGACAGTTTTCATCATGTCTATAATTTCATCAGACGCTTTGTGGAACGAAGCGGCAGAGATGTGGAAACCATCCTTTTTACAGCCATGACAGCCGATAATGTGGATAATGAGGAAGCAGAGGTTGCGCTGGAAATGATGGAACAGGCCATTTATACTTCCTTAAGGCGAGTGGATGTATCCACCCGTTATTCCAGCAAGCAGATTATTGTAATCTTAATGGATGCAAACAAGGAAAACGGTATCATGGTTGCAGAGCGCATTATGGATTGTTTCCGAAAACTCTATAAAGGAAAGAAAGTATATTTTGAATACGGTATCGCACAAATGGAAAAATAAATTTTGCAAACTGGCTGTACATACACAAATGAAAGGGTGTATGTGCAGCTATTTTTATATAATTATAATAAGAAATTCCTCTGAATTTCTTATTATATAAAAACGCTCCGCTAAGGATGCGCACTCGCGCGATAGGAATCATATCGCAAAAGCGACCGCGCTCGACGCGAGAATCTCGCAGGCGAGATTCTTTCTCGTTATATTCTGCAATATCTTGTAAAAATACTTGATAAAATTTCAATATATAGTACAATATATTATGTATAGATAGAATTAGGTGCAGTGTGCAAATTAGCATAGAGGAGTCTGTATCCGTGTATGAGGTTTCAGGAAGGCAGTTTCGGACAGAGACAGATTATAAACTGGCTAAACGGGATGCCTTGATTATAGATAAAATAAAAAAACAATATGATTTTCGAAATGTAGAAGATATCAAGGCTGCTGCCATGGAGGTGCGTAGCGGGAAGTACCGGTTTTATACCATTCTTGAGCAGGATTTTCTGGAAGAACTTTCGGAACTGCAAAAGGAAAACCAAAAGAATATGGCTGAAAACTATGAGGCCGGTGTTAAGCGTCTGGTGAAAAAGGAATTAAAGAAGAGGGACCGGATTCGAAAAGGCATCATATTTGCCAGTCTTTTTGTGGCAGCTGTATGTTTTTTGTATCTGGGAAGTTATTATTATCAGGTGAAGCGCCTGGATGATTATACCAGCAAACAACAGGAATTGAAGGGATCACCTGTGACGGGTGAGGACAAAGTGGAAGCACCGGTGATTCATTACAATGATGAAGAAATCATACCTCCCGATATTCTTCCTGAGTACCAGGCATTATTTCGTTCCAACAATGATATAATCGGATGGATAAAAATTGCCGATACATATATAGATTACCCGGTTTTGCAGACCGGTAACAATGAATATTACCTGAAACACAATTTTGACCAGGAGGAAGATAAGAACGGAAGTATTTTTCTGGATAAGGATTGTATGATTTATCCAAGAAGTACCAATCTGATTCTGTATGGTCATCATATGCAAAGCGGCAGAATGTTCGGACAACTTTCCAAATACAATTCCGAGTCATTTTACGCAAAACATAAAACCTTTGAGTTTGATACCATTTATGAAAAGGGAACCTACGAAGTGATGTATGTGTTCCGGTCCCAAATTTATGAGGAAAGTGATGTAAGATTCAAGTACTATCAGTTTATTAATGCGGATTCGGAAGCGGAGTTTAATTCCTATATGAAGGAAATGGCACAGATGTCTTTATACGACACCGGAGTGACAGCCAAATTCGGAGACGAACTGCTGACATTATCCACTTGTGATTATTATACAAATTATGGCAGATTTGTTGTTGTAGCCAGAAAGGTAAATTAGATACCTAAGAAGGAGATTAGAGACGCATGGCAAAGAAAGAGGCAAAGAAGAAATTCAGATTGCGTAAGAGGGTCAGAAAAACAGCGGCGGCTATTTGTCTGATTACGGCTATCTTAGTTGCGGCGATTCCTGTACCGCAGACCAAAGCGGCAGGAGAGACTGAAAAGTATACATGGGAAAACGAGATTTTTAAGGGTGGCGGTTCCGCTAACAGCAGTGTGATACCGGTTGTTCCTAAAAACTGTGATACCATATATACCACCGGTGACGGTACTTTTCAGTTTGCATTTGTGAATGCATCGTCTACAAGTCTGGATAAAATTGCGGTTATTTTAGGATATAAGCCGGATAACCTGGCAAACAATTATTTGGAAATTCCTTCTACGGTGGATGCTTATACCAAGTACAATGAGAACCGTGGTTCCAAAACCGGTTATGTTGCCGTTAGCCGCAACCAGAAGCCTTTGTATTATATGGCAAAAGAGGCGGTTTATGAAGTGGATGTATCCGGCAATGACGTACTGGTTAAGAATGCTACCTTTAAGCCCTGTTATTATGCAGACAGTGCTCAGTGGGACCAGACCGACCTGGCAAATTTTTATTACAGGGACAGCGACGGTACCGTTGAAGGTGAGGATGGATACTTCTACACAAAAACCGAAACTACCGCGGACCAGTGGATTAAGAATATTACGGTTATGTATATCGGCAACCAGTCCCTGGTTGCAAACCCTGCTGCCGAAAACGCTGACGGTGCCGTTCAGGCGTGGGTGATTGCGGAAGATGACGGAAAGGTAAATACGAACCCGGATAAGGGTGTATTTGCAAACGAAAGTAATATACATACCTTGGTAGTCGGGGAGAATCTGATGGGTATCGGCAACTATGCCTTCTACGGATGTGCATCCTTAGATACCATCAAACTTGGAAACGGACTTTCCGAAATCGGTCATCATGCGTTTGCAGACTGTGTAAACATGAAATCCATTGACCTGGATTTTAACTCCAGACTGCAGTACATTTCCGACTATACCTTTGCAAACTGCAGGGCTTTGGAATCCTTCCAGCTGCCGGTACGTGTTTCCCGTATTTTCGACCATGCCTTTGACGGATGTACTTCCCTTGGTAATACGGATAACGGTGGATTATTGGATATTTCCGGTATTCGTGCCAATATGAATGTGGTACTGTCGGATTTGGGTGTTTCTGTTTTTCGGAACTGTACTTCCCTGACGGATGTCCGGATTCCGGATTCCGTAACGGGAACCGTGGATTTAAGCAATTTCGCAGGTTGCTCCAATTTACGAAGAATTCTGGTAAAAAGTTCTTATACGAATTTTGAGGGAACCATAACCGATGACGAACTGGATTTTAAATCCTGGGTAAGTCCGATCTTTTACTTTGAATGTGTAGGCGATTCCGCAACTCATGAATTTACCAAAGCGCATGCCATTCCGTTCAAATATGCGGATCAGGATAAGTATGAGGTCATCATCCGGGAAAAAGCCGTGGACGGCAGCACTGCGGAACTGACTTATCAGGTCAATTCCAAGAATGAACTTTTGTATTTCAATATGAATAAAAAAGTCAAGGAAGTAACCATTCCCGAAAGAATCGGACCTTACGGCATTTCTGCAATCAGTGAGGGAAGCTTTTCCGATAACTGCTTTTTGGAAAAAATAACCATTCCGGCAACGGTAACGCAGATTAAGGAAAATGCGTTCAGGGGATGTCATAATTTAAAGGACGTCCTTTTTCAGGATGCTACGGAAATCACCTATATCGGGGATGGAGCATTTGATACACAGATTGTACAGCTTCATGCAAATGACTGTACCAACAAAAACTTCCTGGAAACGGAATTGTCTCCGGTACTTCGGTTTACCGGAACTATTGGAAATAATGTGGTCCCGTTCAACTATGCCATGAATAGTGCCAATAACATCAATGCAGGCCAGCAGACCACATCCTATATCACCTATTATAGCGGCTGGCCCACCAATCTGGAAGTAAAATACGTGAAGGATAAAGAGACAGGTGTAGGAAAGGCTACTTTAGTGGATTATCCTGTTTTCAATCAGATTACCACCAAATATACACAGTCTTCCTATCCCTACATCACCGAGGAATATGAGAGGGCAGCCCGTGAGGCAGTGACCAATTACAACCGTTGGCTTTCCGATAAGAGTGTGGAAGTAACGGATGACCAGTGGGACATTATTAATGCTGCTTTGACACCCCACATACCTACCGGTGTGAAAGCGATTTGGCCGGGACTGTTTTCCAATACCACTTCGGAAAAGGATGCAAACGGCAACTATTATCTGAATTCGGATAAAACCGTAAGAGCAGTCAAATGCGACCCGTCTGATAAAGCGGATGAATATATACAGGAAATTACGTTTGAGGATATCGATGAATTTGAGCCGTACACGTTTAACGGATGTAAATCCTTAAAACGTATTAATATCACCGGCGGCACGGCAAAAATCGATGATTATGCATTTGCTTTTGATTATGTCATTCATGGCAGCTCCATGGAAGATACCGCAGGCTCCGAATCCAATCTGACCACGATTACCATGCCGGCAGGAGGTAGCAGTATAGGGGACTATGCATTTAATAACAACCCTTATCTGAAAAATGTAATTTTGTCTCCGGAAATAAGCGAGATGGGAATCAGACCCTTCCGTGACTGTCCGACTCTTGAAAATGTAGATTTTCAAGGAGGACCTTACTTCATCACAGACAAAGCCATTATTTACGGACTGGAAAACGGGGAAAAGAGTCTGGTTGTACAATGTCTGGAAAGCCGTGGTAAACTGACAACTTCCGCAACCATAAATCCGGGGGAAATGGCAGGCGTAAAGAAAATTGCGGAAGAAGCATTTATAGATTGCGAGGAATTAGGTCAGGTAGATCTTTCCCAGTCCAAGGTGACTACCATTCCGGAAAATGCATTCCGGAACACCAAAAACCTGTATTCCGTAATTTTGCCTACCACTTGTAAGTCCATCAGTAAATATGCATTCCACGACAGCGGAATTCGTTATGCGGACATTCCAAGTTCTGTGTCCTACATAGATCCTCTGGCCTTTAATACGCCCCAGCATCCCAGCACCAACGGGGACTACCGAACCATTCAGTTCTATTGTGAGCCGGGCAGTGCGGCAGAGATTTATGCAGATGAATATGAAAATATTAATGTAACGGAAAAGCCGTCAACGGAGACCTTTACGGTTACCTTCTGGAATTATGACGGCACGGTCATTGTAAAACGTACCGGTGTACTGATTGGAACCGCAGCAGAGGCACCGGAAGTTCCGGAAAGACCGGGGTATCGTTTTACGGGCTGGCAGCCTTCCGATTTCTCCAGCGTGAGCCGGGACATGGATATTGTGGCACAATATGAAAAGATTGATTCCGAAGAAGAAAAGTTCACCGTAAACTTTATTGATTATGATGATAAAGTTTTGTATGTGCAGAAGGTAGCTCCCGGGGAGGACGCAATTCCGCCTCAGGCACCTACGAGAACCGGTTATGTATTTACGGGGTGGCGACCTGCCATAACCAATATCCAGAAGGATACCGACGTATATGCGCAGTACGAAAAAGTAACGGATTCGAACAATAACAATAATAAGCCCGGAACAGGTGGAGGTAATAATACAAACAATACCTTGTACACCCTGACTGTTAAGAACGGCAGCGGTTCCGGCAGTTACGTAGCTGGTTCCACCGTGATTATTATTGCCAACGAGCCTGCAAGTACGCAACAATTCTCCAAATGGACTACGGAGACCGGGAATGTGAAGTTTGCCAGTGCCACAACGGCTGCAACAACCGTTGTCATGCCGTCAGAAAACCTTACCGTATCCGCTAATTACGTGGCCAAAAGCAATAGTGGTTCCTCCGGCGGAAGTAATGGAAATAATTCCGGCAACAGCAATAATTCGGGAAATGGAAGCGGCAACAGTTCCGTGTCGGGCGGAAACCAGGGCGGAAGTGTTGTGGTAATTGATAAAAACGGCTTGTCCAATACCGGTGTGGTTTCCGTTACGGTAAAGGGTTCCTCGGACAACTTTGTATTGAAGGTAACAGAAGATTCCGCAGCTACTGAGGCAGTGGTGAAAGCCTTAATGAATGAATATGGCAGTCTGGATAATCTGAAATATTTCCCTATGGATATTTCCTTGTATGATTCCACGGGAAAGAACAAGATTACCGACACGAAGGGACTGAGTATCAGCATTACGCTGCCGCTTCCGGATTCGTTAATTGAATATGCGGGGAATAACAAAGTGGCCGGTGTTGTGGGAGAAAAACTGGATAAGTTGTCACCCAAGTTTACCACCATTGACGGAGTTGCCTGCGTTACCTTTAAGGCGGAGCATTTCTCACCCTATGTGATTTATGTAAACACTTCCAGACTGGAAGCAAACGGAGTAACCGACAGTTCTCCCAAAACGGGTGATATTCATCCAAAATGGTTCTTTGTAATCGGCCTTACCTGCATGTCCCTTGTTCTTTTCTTCAAGAAAGACAAGAGAGTAAAAAAGGTAACGGCATAAGCGACAGGAAAAAGGTATGAAAAAAGCACTTCGTATATCAATCAGTATCCTGCTGTTTGCATTAGCAGTAGCGATTACGCAGATTCCGGCAGATTCTGTGTCAGCAGACACAACCAAAGCGTCGGAAAGCGATTTTCAGATAAAAGATACCATACTTGTAAAATATACAGGCACGGCGCAGGTCGTGTCTGTTCCTGCTTATGTTACACGCATAGAAGATGAGGCATTTGCAGGGCATGACGAGATGGAAGAAGTGCGCTTTGAAGGGGATAAATTAGAAGAAATATCCTATTGTGCTTTTGCCGGATGTGACGGTCTTACCAAAGTTACACTTCCGGATAGTCTGGTTACACTTGGCAACGGTGCTTTCAGCCGATGTGCGTCACTAAAAGAGGTCAAACTGGGAAACAGCCTGAAAGATATCGGAATCGGCTGCTTTGCAAATTGTCCTCAGTTGTCCGTTCTTACCGTGGCTTCAAAAAATGCTTATTTTACGGTTAAGGATGGTTGTTTATACGATGATGAAATAAAGAAATTGTATCTGGTGCTTCCCGGCAGGAAGAACGATTACTTTTCCATGCCGTCTTCGGTGGAGGATGTGGATGCATATGCTTTTTGGGGAAGTAAAGAAATCAAAAGTGTAGGCCTTGGTTCCAAACTTAAGAACATACCGGACTATGCTTTCTCAAATTGTAAATCGTTGGAAGAAATTACCATACCGCTCTCCGTAAGAAGAATCGGTATAAAGGCTTTTGAAGATTGCGTAAAGTTAAAGAAAGTGGTGATTCCGGTTTCCGTAACGGATATTCACGAAACAGCTTTTGACGGATGCAGGAACCTGGAAATTGTTGCAGAAGAGGGTACCTATGCTTACCGGTACTATCAGGATTATCTGGCAAATAGAGAAATTTTGGGGGAAGAGGAGCAACAGGAAATCATTCATGTGGAGGAGTCTGTTCTTACCACCCCTTCCGAATATTATGACCCGGATAAGGATCAGATTTTAGGTGGAACGTTTGTGGTAGGAAACAGTGCCATTGTTTTCATTGACAGTGCAAAGAGTAATAGCAGTTCGTCGGTGATTCAGGACGAGGAGGAAGAGGTAGAAGAAATTCTCATAGAAAAGAACAAAGATATCCCCAAGTTTACTGTTTTTAATAAGATTCTGGCGGATTATGCTTTTTATAAGGATACCACCCTCAGGGATTACGAGTTCGAAGAGGACATAAAGGAAATCGGCAGATTTTCCTTTGCCCGCAGCAATCTGGATAAAATTCACATCCCGTTTGGGGTGACAAAGATAGGCTATGGCGCCTTTTATCACTGTGACAGATTGCAATCCGTTTTTATTCCGGGCAGCGTAAAAGAAATAGAGCCGAAAGCATTTGACAATACTCCCTGGCTGGATAACTGGATGAAGGAGGAGGGAGAGGATTTCTTAATTGTGGGTGATGGAATTCTTATCGCTTACCGTGGAAAGGAATCGTCCATTCGCATACCGGATACGGTGAAGACAATCGGAAGCTATGCCTTTTTGGACAATCATTTTGTAACCTCCGTAACCATCCCGGATTCGGTCAAAACGATTGGGGAAGGAGCCTTTTATAATTGCTCCAATTTGCAACTGGTGGAAGGGGCAGAAAATGTTACCCGGATTGGGGATAAGGCTTTCTTACAATGTGATTTTCATGAATTCCATGTTAAGGAAAATGTAGAAGAATTAGGGTATATGGCTGTCAGTGCGGATATTCTGGTGTTTGATTCCAAAGACCGACTGCCTAAGGCCTCCTATGAAGAAACAAGAGAGTATCTGGAAGAAGAGAATACCGCTCCGTATCTTGGTAATGTGGGTATGGTTCTTGTTATGGATACCTTTTCCCTAAAGGATTTCGAGGATACCGTTCTTGCGACGGACAAGAATCTGTTAAAAGGTGTCATTGCCGTCATGGATGAGGAAAAGGGAGAGGCACGAATTCTTTTCTCGGGATATACGGCAGAAGAATATGAAAGAGCTTCGATTCCGTCGGAAATAACGGTTGGAGAAAAAAGTTTTACAGTCCTTGGTGCCAGTGATGTCTCTTCGTTTTCCGATTTTATTTCGGAAGTGGATGCCCTGTATGTAAAGAATAACAGCAGTTTTATTCAGTCGGCAGATGTTTTGGAAGATGGCATAAAGGGTAGTTTTACTCTGGAAATAAGTGATGAAAGTGATTATCAGAAAGTGAAGGATGCTTACAAAGAGGTTTACCGTACAATCCTTCCGGAAAATCTGCATTGCGTTGACATTCGTCTGACGGACATGGCCTCGCTCATTCCGGTAAAATATTTTGGTAGTCATAATTTCTCTATAAAAATAACGATTCCTAAGGAGTATAATAATTCCTCTCTGCGTATTCTGACGGTGGATGCAAACGGCCAGCTGGAAAATGTAAGTTACCGGAGAGAAGAGGATTATTTAATTGTGGAAATCAAACATTTATCTCCGTTTGTATTTTATGCCACAGAAAAAGAATCCAATCTTTACGGGAAAGGAACGGTTTACGGCGGGCAGACCACCATTACCGGATTCCATAAAATTGACAGTTCGCCGGATACCGGTGACAGAATTCACCCGAAGTATTTTCTTTCTGCAGCGCTTATAGCTTTAGGGATTGCCAATCTGTTGGTGAAGAGAAAACGAAAAATTAAATAGCAGTTCATAAACTCCGGCATATTATAAGAAAAAAGCCGGAGTTTTGTTATGTACAGAGTCAGGGAACAAATCGGTTGTACGGATGGAATTATGTCCAAAGCAAATGCAGTATGCAATATAGCCATATTGGATACTGGCATCGCCGCGCATCCCGATTTGAAAGACCATATTCTCGATTTTCAGGATTTTGTAAATCATAAAACCGGAATTTATGATGAAAAAGGACATGGAACGCATGTGTGCGGAATTGCATGCGGCTCGGGAAAATTGTCCGGCGGAAGGTACAAGGGTATTGCACCCGGTGCCAAGATTCTGGTTGGAAAAGTATTGGACTATAACGGAAATGGTACCGTTTTTCATATGATTGATGGTATTGACTGGGTAATAAAAAACAAGAATCGATATTCCATACGTGTACTTAATATTTCTGTCGGTCTTGGGGGCAGTATGAGTGAGAAGAAAGAAAAATTTCTTCTGGAAAAACTTATGGAAGCCGTGGAGAACGGCATCATTGTGGTATGTGCTGCCGGAAATACGGGACCGGCTGTGAATACCATATCCAATATCGGCAAGTGCAAGGATTTTTTGACCGTGGGTTGTCATGACGGACTGTATTTTAAGCAAAAGAGCGGAAGATGTGAAACTTACTCTGCCAGAGGCGGAGAACATGATAAATATATTAAACCGGATCTGGTGGCTCCCGGTACGGATATCATATCCTGTAATAACCGGATTAAAAAATATCGGGGAACCTATACCGATGCCTATATTAAAAAAAGTGGCACATCCATGGCGGCACCCATTGTTTCGGGAGCCGTTGCGTTAATTTTGCAGTGTTGTCCTGATTGGGATAACAAAACAGTGGTAAGAAAATTACTGTTATCCGCTGAGGACTTAAAGGAACCTCTTAATAAACAGGGATACGGGATGATTAACGTGAAAAAGGTATTGACAGGTCTCGTATGATTGTATACAATTATACGAGAATTAAAATGCATAAGAAAGAGGTATGAAAATGCAGGAAAATGATACTTTCGAAAACCGGCCGATTCATATGAATGACCGCAATAACTTATTGCAGATAGAAGAGCATATCTATATTCTGGATGATGTGGAAAAACCGAATGTATTCCGGAATATGTTCCCTTATTCAGAGATACCCAAAATTCCTTTTAATGACCGTATTGTACCTCACAATATGCCGAAGGATATCTGGATTACCGATACTACCTTCCGTGACGGTCAGCAAAGCCGTGCACCCTATACCACAGAGCAGATTGTAACGATTTATGATTATTTACATAAGCTTGGCGGACCGAACGGTATGATTCGTGCATCGGAGTTTTTCCTTTACAGCAAGAAGGACAGGGATGCAGTGTATAAATGTATGGAAAGGGGCTACAAATACCCGGAGATTACAAGCTGGATTCGTGCCAGTAAGGAAGATTTCAAACTGGTAAAAGAAATCGGTATGAAGGAAACGGGTATACTGGTTAGTTGTTCCGACTATCATATTTTCTTAAAACTTAAGATGACCAGAAAGCAGGCCATGGAGCATTATTTAAGTGTAATTCGTGACTGTCTGGAGGAGGGAATCAGTCCCAGATGTCATCTGGAGGATATCACACGTGCCGATATTTACGGTTATGTGGTTCCTTTTTGCCGCGAACTGATGAAATTACAAGAGCAGTATAAGATACCGATTAAGGTACGTGCCTGTGATACCATGGGGTACGGCGTTAACTTCCCCGGTGCCGTTATTCCCCGAAGCGTACAGGGCATTATTTATGCACTTACCACCCATGCAGGCGTTCCTTCCGAGAACATGGAATGGCATGGTCATAATGATTTTTACAAGGCAGTTTCCAACTCTACGACGGCCTGGTTATACGGTTGTTCCGGTATCAATACCTCTTTATTTGGTATTGGGGAAAGGACCGGGAATACACCTCTTGAGGCAATGGTATTTGAATACGCACAGCTTCGTGGAGACTTAAACGGAATGGATACCACCGTGATAACCGAACTGGCAGAATATTATGAAAAGGAAATCGGTTACCACATTCCGGACAGAACTCCCTTTGTAGGCAAGAATTTCAACGTAACCCGTGCCGGTATTCATGCCGACGGACTTCTGAAAAATGAGGAGATTTATAATATTTTTGATACCGATAAATTCTTAAACAGACCTGTTCTCTGCGCAGTTTCCAACACTTCCGGACTGGCAGGCATTGCTCACTGGATGAATACCTATTATAAGTTAAAAGGTGATAAGATGGTGGACAAGAACAGTGAACTTGTGAAAAGGATCAAACTTTGGGTGGATGAGGAATATGCAGGCGGTCGTGTAACGGTCTTAACCGATGAGGAACTGGTTGAGATTATTAACAAAACCTGTGAGGAAATGCAGATTACCATAGGATAAACGGAGGGGTACGGTGGAAAAATTTGATGTGAAGCAGGAAGTAACGGATAAGTATTCTCTGCGCGGCAGAGTATTCCATAAATTGCGTGAAGATATCCTGAATGGTAAATATGATGATTTTGAAGAACTGAAGGAAGTTACAATCGGAGAGGAAATGGGAGTCAGCCGTACACCGGTCAGGGAAGCATTCAGACAGTTGGAACTGGAAGGGCTGATTCAGATTATTCCGAATAAAGGAGCTTATGTAACCGGAATCACGGAAAAGGATGTCAAGGACATCTATATGATCCGTTCCCATTTGGAGGGACTGTGTGCCAGATGGGCAACCGAACATATCACGGAAGAACAGCTTGAGGAAATGGAAGAGATTGTATATCTGGCCAGATTTCATGCCGAAAAAGGGCATATGGAGCAGATTGCAGAGTTGGACAACCGTTTCCATGAGATTCTCTACGAAGCATGTTGCTCGAAAATTTTGGAACAGCGTCTGAGGGAACTTCACGCCTATGTTCTGCGTGTCAGAAGAAAAACTCTGGCGGATGCAAAGCGTAGTAAAGCCAGCAATGAAGAGCATGAAAAAATTATGCTTGCCATGAAAGCCAAGAATGCAGACGAGGCAGAGGAACTTGCCCGCATGCACATGATAAATGCCTATGAGAATATGGTGAAAAACGGATTGCATGAAGCATATGAAAAAAATTAATTTTGGAGGAAAGAAAATGAGCAAAATTCAGATGACAACCCCCCTTGTGGAAATGGACGGAGACGAAATGACCAGAATTCTCTGGAAAATCATTAAGGATGAACTGTTACTTCCTTACATTGATTTGAAGACAGAGTATTACGATTTGGGTCTTGAGTATCGTAATGAAACCAATGATCAGGTCACCGTCGATAGTGCCAATGCCACCCTGAAATATGGTGTAGCCGTAAAATGTGCCACCATTACCCCGAATGCGGCACGTATGACCGAATACAACTTAAAAGAAATGTGGAAGAGCCCGAACGGAACCATCCGTGCCATTTTGGACGGAACTGTTTTCCGCGCTCCTATTGTAGTGAAGGGTATCGAACCCTGTGTAAAGAACTGGAAGAAGCCCATAACCCTGGCAAGACATGCCTATGGTGATGTTTACAAGAATACGGAGATTAAAGTACCGGGAGCAGGCAAGGCAGAACTGGTATTTACCGCAGAAGATGGTAAAGAGACGAGAGAATTAATCCACAACTTTACCGGTGCCGGTGTGCTTCAGGGGATTCACAATACGGACAAATCCATTACCAGCTTTGCAAGAGCATGCTTTAATTATGCGATTGATACCAAGCAGGATCTCTGGTTTGCTACCAAGGATACCATTTCCAAGAAATATGACCATACCTTTAAGGATATCTTTGCAGAAATTTATGAAAACGAATATAAGGCTAAATTTGAAGAACTGGGTATTGAATATTTCTACACCCTGATTGATGATGCTGTAGCGAGAGTCATGAAGGCAGAGGGCGGATTTATCTGGGCATGTAAGAACTATGACGGAGACGTAATGAGTGATATGGTAAGCTCTGCATTCGGTTCCCTTGCCATGATGACCTCCGTACTGGTTTCTCCCAGTGGTGTGTATGAGTATGAGGCTGCTCACGGAACCGTACAGCGTCATTATTACAAGCACTTAAAGGGAGAAGAGACCTCCACCAACTCCGTAGCAACCATCTTTGCATGGACAGGAGCATTAAGAAAACGTGGCGAACTGGATGGAAATAAGGAACTGATGGAATTTGCCGACAAACTGGAAAAGGCAACCCTTTCCACCATAGAAAGCGGTAAAATGACCAAGGACCTTGCGCTCATTACCTCTCTGGAAAATGTTACGGTCTTAAACAGTGAGAACTTTATCAAAGCCATTCGTGAGACCTTTGAGCAGATGTAATAAAAAGCTGGCAGTTTATTCTGCCAGCTTTTCCCATTCTTCATAAGCTTTTTCCAATTCTTCGTTTATTTCTCCAATCTGTGTTGATATGCTGTTCAATTCGGCTGAATTGCTGGCAATAGCAGGGTCATAAAGCTTTTCTTCCAGTTCTGCCTTTTCCATTTCCAGTTTTTCAATTCGTTGTTCACATTTCTTTAAGTCATTTTCTTTCTTACGCTGTTTTGCCTGTTCCTCTTTTTGACTCTTCCAGTCAACTTTGCTTTCTGTTTCTGTGGCGGAATTGGCAGTAACCTTAATTTCCTGTGGCGTTATCTGAAATTTCTTTTCCAGATAGTAATCATAGTCGCCCCCGAAACTCTTAAGACCCTCTGCGGTAAGTTCCAGGATTCTTTCTGCCGTACGATTGATAAAATAACGGTCATGGCTGACATAAAGCACCGTACCGGTATAGCGGTTTAAGGCATCCTCTAAAATTTCTTTAGAGGTAATATCCAGATGGTTGGTAGGCTCGTCCAAGATCAGCAAATTTGCATTAGAAAGCATCAGCTTAGCCAGACTGATTCGCCCTTTTTCCCCACCGCTGATTTCCGAAATACGCTTGAATACATCATCTCCGGTAAAAAGAAAGGCAGCAAGTACATTGCGAATCTCGGTATTGGTCATATCGGGGTAGGCATTACTGATTTCCTCAAATAAGGTATTTTCCGGATGCAGTACCTGATGTTCCTGGTCGTAATAACCGATTTCCACATTGGTTCCCAACTTACAGGTGCCGCCGTCGGCATCTATCAGATTATTCAAAATCTTTAAGATGGTGGTTTTGCCGGTGCCGTTGTCACCGATAATGGCAACATGCTCTCCACGTTTCAACTCAAAAGAAATATCCGAGAATAAATGGTGGTTCCCAAAGGATTTGGACAGGCCGGTTACAGCAAGTACATCATTCCCGCTGACAATGCGGGGGGAGAGGGTAAGGGACATATCCGCCTTTGCCTCGGTGGGCTTATCCAGAACCTCAATTTTATTTAACATCTTTTCACGGCTTTCCGCTCTTTTGATGGATTTTTCCCGGTTAAAGGAGCGCAGCTTCTCAATCACCGCCTCCTGATGCTTGATTTCCCGTTGCTGGTTTAAGTACGCATTCATCCGGGCAATCCGTAATTGTTCTTTCTTCACCGCATAATCCGTATAATTGCCGGAGAAAACAGTAGCGGCAGTCTGGTCTATTTCGATAATCTTTTCTGCAAGTCTGTCCAGAAAGTAACGGTCGTGGCTGACAATTAAGACCGCACCCTTATAATTTTTCAAATATGTTTCCAGCCAGCTTATGGAATTCATATCTAAGTGATTGGTAGGCTCGTCCAGGATAATGAGGTCGGGAGAGCTTAAAAGCAATTTGCCAAGTGCCACACGGGTCTTTTGCCCACCGGAGAGGGTGGAGATTTTTTTGTCAAAATCTTCCTCCGGGAAACCGAGACCTTTCAGGACTCCAATCAGTTCACTGCGGTAAAGATAACCACCGTTTCGCTCGAAAGCGTGGGTGTCGTCCGTATATTGTTTCATCAGGATTTCCAGTTCAGAATCCGTGGCACCCTTCATGGCATGTTCGGTAGTGCGTATTTTCTGCTCTAAGGAAATCAGTTCGTATTTTACGGACAGAAGTTCATCGTAAATAGAATTATCACCGCTAAGCCCGGCATTCTGCGCAAGATACCCCACGGTTTTTCCTTTGGCAAGGATTACCTGCCCCTCATCGGCAGCAAGCTCTCCCATAATAATGCGTAAAAGGGTGGTTTTGCCGGCTCCGTTTATTCCTACAATAGCTGCCTTTTCATGGTCTTCTATATGAAAAGAAACATGGGAAAGGACAACTTCTTCTAAAAATGCTTTTTTTATATTCTGACAGGAAAGTATCATGATTAACTCCTTAAATTAACTTACGAAAACAAGTTTATCGTCAGAAGTGGGAGATGTCAATAGGGGGACATAGGGACGTTCCTAATATCAGCATTGACAGGATTTTAACACTTTTATATAATAAAAGTAGTTGTATCGGAGGGAAAAAGGGGAGGTTATAAAGTGGAATCAAAAGAAATTTCCCAGGCTGTGATTAGCCGTTTACCCCGCTATTTCAGATATTTGGGGGATTTAAAAGACCTTGGTGTGGAACGGATTTCTTCCCAGGAGTTATCCAGACTTATGCAGGTGACCGCATCACAGATCAGACAGGATTTTAATAATTTCGGCGGTTTCGGTCAGCAGGGATATGGTTACAATGTAGAATATCTCTATCAGGAAATCGGTAAAATACTGGGGATGGATAAGACCCATCATTTAATTATTGTGGGTGCGGGGAATTTGGGCCAGGCACTTGGTAATTACATGAATTTTGAGAGAAGAGGTTTTATCTTAAAAGGTATTTTCGATAAAAATCCGGACCTGTATGGGAAAAAGGTACGTGAGATTGCCGTACAGCCCATGGAAGAAATTGAACAATTTGTAAAAGAAAATGAGATTGATATTGCAGTGCTCACCATTCCTAAAAACAGTGCCGTTCAGGTTGCGGAGATTCTGGTTGCCAACGGGATTAAAGCAATCTGGAATTTTGCGCATGTGGATTTAAACGTGCCACCCAATATTCAGGTGGAAAATGTACATCTGTCGGACAGTCTTATGAAACTTTCTTACAATTTGGAACGGGCGAACAAAGAGAATAAGTAGTACAATAAATGGAAGGCAGTATCATGAGTGACAAAAATGAGGTTTTCAGGGCGGCATTAAAAACAAAAAAAATAGGACCCTTGACACTGGATCATAACTGGCATGTGATTTTGGGCAAAAATGGCGCAACGGGACAGATTAAAAAACTGGAAGAAAAGCTCAATGATCTTTTGAAGCGTCAGGGGAAAGTAGTTTCAGAATCGAAAGAAATCAAAGTATTAAAGAAAAAACTGATGGATGAAATTGTTCCTCTTGCTGCGGCAGCGGAAAATAACGACGGTAAGGCAGAAAAAAAGATTGAAGAAAATAAGCGCCTTATAAACGAATGTAACGAGAAACTGGATGCCTATCAGGATGAGATTTTAGATTTGCCTGCGCAGATTCAGGAAGTGAATTTTGAACTGATGATGCTTACCATGGAAAGGTGTTACGATACTCTGCAATCCAATTCGGCAGAAATCGAAGAAATCGGTGAATGGGTAAAGCAGGTCAGAATCGAACTGAAGAAAAAACTGATTCGTAAGCAGGAGATGGAGCAGGAAAATCAGAATCTTTATACCTATATGCACAACATTTTCGGCGCAGAAGTGATTGATTTGTTTGATATGAAATATGAAAAGAAGGGGGAAGAAAAGGACGGTGAATGACGGTCCTTTTTGTGGCAAAATGAAGAAAGAATATCTTGTAACAACGGATGAAATGAAGGCATATGATAGTACTACGATTAATGAAATCGGTATTGATTCTCTGGTACTCATGGAAAGAGCGGCGCTAAAAGTAACAGAGAGAGTCTTGTTTCATTACAAATCCTTAAAAAGAAATGAAACAGACAGCGTTTTAATTGTCTGCGGTGTGGGAAATAACGGTGGTGACGGATTATGCACGGCACGAATGCTCGCAGACGAAAAAGTGCCTGTCTGTGTGGTGCTGTTTGGAAATCGCAGAAAGGCTACGAAAGAAACTAAAAAACAGGTTAAAATATTAGAAAAATATGAGATTGAATGTTTAAATGAAATTCCAAAGGATAAGCAGTTTCTTATCGTTGTGGATGCACTTTTTGGCGTAGGACTTAAAGGAAATATTGAAGGTGAATATGCGTGCATCATAGAACAGATGAATGCACTGGAAGGCTACAAAATTGCAGTGGATATTCCTTCCGGTGTTGATGCAGATAAAGGCAATATTATGGGGACTGCATTTAAGGCAAATGAAACTGTAACGATTGCTTATCAGAAACGAGGGTTGTTCTTATTCCCCGGATGTGAATACAGCGGTGAGGTCATCAATGCAAAAATAGGTATTACGGAAAGATCTTTTAAAGATAAATTACCGGCAATGTACACGTTAAAAGGTAATTACATAGAGCTTTTTGAGGGTAGAAAACGTAGCGGTAATAAGGGTACATTCGGTAAATTATTAATTGTTGCAGGTAGTCAAAAAATGGCCGGTGCAGCCATACTTTCCGGACTTGCTGCTTATAAAGCAGGCTGTGGGATGGTAAAACTGATTATTCCGGAAGCAATCCGGAGTGTTATTCAGATTAGACTTCCGGAAGTTTTGATACTCACTTATGAAAATTCGGATGGGCTTACGGAAGAGGAAAAAGCGGCGATAAAAGAACAGGAAAAATGGGCGGATGCGATTGTAATCGGCCCCGGTATCTTTACCGGAAAATCAAGCTGTGATTTAGTAAGACTGGTTCTGACGGAATTACATTTACCAACGTTATTGGATGCAGATGCTCTGAATATTATTTCCAAAGAATATATCGTTAGAGATTTATTAAATAAGAAGATTAAACGAGGCGAAGATGTCATTCTTACACCGCACATGGGTGAGCTCTCCAGATTGCTCAGGGTATCGAAAGATGTTGTGGTCAAAAATGAATGGATGAGTACCAAAACCATGGCGGATATTTTGGGAGGAGTAGTAGTCGGTAAGAGTGCCCGTACCTATGTTTGTCAGAGGGAAAAAGAAACTTATCTGAATACCATAGGAAATGACCGTATGGCAACCGCAGGCAGCGGAGATGTTTTAACCGGTATTATCGGTGCTTTCCTTGCACAGGGGCTGCCTGCCTATGCTGCAGCTGTTAAAGGGGTATATTTGCATGCATTTGCAGGGGATATAGCAAAAGAAAACGCTGCAGGAATGGGTCTTGTTGCCCAGGATATCATAGATGGAATGAATTTTTTGAAACAATAGAGGAGATAAACTATGAACTTGCATGGTTTAGACAGAGGGTATGCACTGATCGATTTGGATGCAATGGTAAGTAATATGAAAAATATGAAAAGCCAGCTAAAACCCGATACGAGAATGATAGCAGTTATCAAAACGGATGGTTATGGTCATGGTAGTGTTCCGATTGCAAAAAGTTTGGAGAAACTGGACTTTATGTTCGGGTTTGCGGTGGCGACTTTCGAAGAAGCCATGCAGCTTAGGGATGCCGGAATTACATTGCCGATTCTGATATTAGGATATACTTTCCCTTATTCCTACGAGAAAATGATTATAAATGATATCCGGCCCTGTGTCTTTCGGGATGATATGGTGGATGAATTGGATGCACAGGCCGCGAAACTTGGGAAAAAGGTTAAGGTTCATGTGAAGGTGGATACCGGTATGGGAAGAATCGGTATCACACCGGATGAAGACGGATTCCAATTCGTAAAGCGTCTGACTGAAAAAAGAAATATCGAAATAGAGGGAGTATTTACCCATTTTGCGAGAGCTGATGAAAGGGATAAGACCAGTGCACGTAAACAGTTGCAACTGTTTAAGGGCTTTACGGACAGAATGGAAAAAGAGTTAGGACTTAAGAATTTGATTAAGGATTGCTCCAACAGTGCGGGTATTTTGGAAATGCCGGAAGCTAACCTGGATGTGGTTCGGGCAGGAATTACTTTGTATGGGCTTGCTCCTTCCGGTGAAGTAGATATGAATCGGATAGCATTAAAACCTGCACTTTCTTTGTATAGTACCGTTGTTTTTGTAAAAGAACTGCCTGAGGGTTCGCCGGTAAGTTATGGCGGAACTTTTGTAACACCAAAGAAAATGAGGGTTGCAACCATTCCCCTGGGCTATGGAGACGGGTATCCCAGAAGCCTTTCCAATAAGGGATATGTGCTGATTTGCGGAAAAAAAGCATCTATTCTGGGACGTATCTGTATGGATCAGTTCATGGTGGACGTAACCGATATTCCGGAGGCAAAGGAAGGCAGTAAAGTAACCTTAATCGGAACGGACGGAAACGAAACCATTACCACGGATGAACTGGGTGTATTGTCCGGCAGATTTAATTATGAATTAGTCTGTGATCTCGGAAAACGTATTCCACGGGTTTATATTCCGGAATAAATTGAATACCTTCAGATAAACTGGAAATACTGTAACCAGATTTTGAAGAAGGGAATTGGAAAATGAAACGAGGAGATATTTATTATGCAGATTTAAGACCGGTAATCGGATCCGAACAGGGAGGAATACGACCGGTTCTCATTATACAAAATGATATGGGTAATAAACACAGCCCCACGGTCATCTGCGCGGCAATCACTTCTAAAATGAATAAAGCTAAGCTGCCCACTCATATTGAATTGTCAACGGAAAAATATGATATGGAAAAGGATTCCGTAATTCTGTTGGAACAACTTCGCACCATTGATAAAAAGAGATTAAAGGACAAAGTCTGTCATTTAGACAGCCAGATTATGAAGAAAGTCAATTATGCGCTGATGATTAGTTTGGAATTAAATACATAAATTCCGAATAAAGGAACGTGCCTTGACGTGAGGACACGGAAATGGTATATTTTAAGTTGGTGTTTCACAATATTTTGTGGATGCAGATAAGGAACGAAAAGGAGATAAAAGATGTCAGGACATTCAAAATTTGCAAACATTAAACATAAAAAGGAAAAAAACGATGCTGCAAAGGGTAAGATTTTTACCATTATCGGACGTGAAATAGCGGTAGCCGTTAAGGAAGGCGGGCCGGATCCTGCAAATAACTTCAAACTTGCGGCAGTTATTTCCAAAGCTAAGGCAAACAATATGCCCAATGATACCATTGAAAGAGGTATTAAGAAAGCAGCCGGGGATGTAGGAAATGTTAACTATGAGTACATTACATATGAAGGTTACGGTCCTAACGGAATTGCCATCATTGTAGATGCTCTTACGGATAATAAGAACCGTACTGCAGCCAATGTCAGAAGTGCCTTTACCAAGGGACAGGGAAATGTAGGAACACCGGGTTGTGTGTCCTTTATGTTTGACAAAAAAGGCCAGATTATTATCGATAAAGAAGAATATGAAGCAGATGCGGATGAACTGATGATGCAGGTTCTCGATGCCGGAGCAGAAGATTTTGCAGAGGAAGAGGACAGTTATGAAGTATTGACCGATCCGGACAACTTTGAAGAAGTAAAGAAAGCTTTAGAAGATGCTGGCATTCCCATGGTAAGTGCGGAAGTAACCATGATTCCCCAGAATTATGTGACGCTGACGGATGAAACCGCAATCAAAAATCTGCAGCGTACTCTGGATCTTTTGGAAGATGACGATGATGTACAGGCTGTATATCATAACTGGGATGAATAATTGACGGAGAGGTAGTAAAAATGAAAAAAGAAACGATTTGTATACAGTCCGGCTGGAAGCCTAAAAACGGAGAACCCAGAATTTTGCCGATTTACCAGTCCACTACATATAAGTATGAGACCAGCGAGCAGATGGGTAGACTGTTTGATTTGGAGGAAAGCGGTTATTTCTATACCCGGTTACAGAATCCGACCAATGACTATGTGGCACAAAAAATCTGTGAACTGGAGGGCGGCGTGGCAGCTATGTTAACCAGTTCGGGACAGGCTGCAAATTATTATGCGGTATTCAACATTGCAGAAGCAGGGGACCATGTGATAATGTCCTCCACCGTATATGGAGGCACCTTTAATCTCCTGACATGCACCATGAAAAAGATGGGGATTGAATGTACCGTAGTGGATCCGGATGATACCCTTGAAAATCTGGAAAAAGCATTCCGGGATAATACCAAATGTGTCTTTGCGGAAACCATTGCAAACCCTGCGCTGGTTGTTCTGGATATTGAAAAATTTGCAAACCTTGCACATTCTCATAATGTACCGCTTATTGTAGACAATACATTCGCTACACCGATTAACTGTAATCCCTTTGAATGGGGGGCTGATATTGTAACCCATTCCACCACTAAGTACATGGATGGACATGCCATGACGGTGGGTGGCGCTATTGTGGATTCCGGTAATTTTGACTGGGCAAAATATCCCGATAAATTCCCGGGACTTTGTTATCCGGACGAATCTTATCATGGAGTAACCTATACCGAAAAATTCGGAAAAGGTGCTTATATTACCAAAGCTACCGTTCAGCTTATGCGTGACCTGGGGTCTATCCAGGCTCCGCAGAATGCCTTTTTGTTAAACGTGGGACTGGAAACCCTTCCTCTGCGTATGGAAAGACATTGTGCCAATGCGCAGGCAGTCGCAGAATTTTTGGAGGCCCATGAAAAGGTTGCCTGGGTCAATTATCCGGGACTGAAGAGTAATAAATATCATGAACTGGCAATGAAATACATGCCAAAGGGTACCTGCGGCGTTATCAGTTTTGGATTAAAAGGCGGCAGAGAAGCAGCCGGCAGACTGATGGATAAATTACAACTGGCGGCCATAGTTACACATGTTGCAGATGCAAGAACCTGCGTACTTCATCCTGCAAGCCATACCCACAGACAGATGAATGATGAGCAGCTTATTGAGGCAGGCGTTGCACCGGATTTAATCCGCTTCTCCGTGGGTATTGAAAACGTGGAAGATATTATTGCAGATTTGGAACAGGCACTTGCACAGATTTAAACTTCGGATTTTCTACGAGGATAAATAACTATGTCATTTATGAAAAACAAACTCAGTTATGCCCTTTGGGCCTGCTTCGCAGTAGTAACTGGTTTTGCGTATATTGGTTTTATGATATTGTCCATACAAAGATTGGCAATATCGGACAACAGCATAGTAATCAGCCTTTCGGTATTGCCGGTTGTTTTTTGCGTGGGTATTTTTCTGCTCACCAGATGGTGTGTTAACCGGTATCATGAAAATCCGTCCTCTTTTTTGGAAGAAAAGGGGAACCTGTTACAATGGATTCTGCTGATTGCACTGATAGGAATTGGCATTTTTCTGCGGTGCAGCAACCTGGATATGGCAGGAGAAAGTGCAGCGTATTATGAGTCTGCCATAATAAACGGGAAACCGGTACCGGCTACGGCACATGCCACACAGGCTCTGTATGTTTATGTTCTAAGGGGCATTTTTTACCTTTTTGGGAACAAATTCATGGCAGGTATTGTCTTGCAAATCGTTTTGCAGATTATAGGTGTACTGTTATGGCATTTTGCACTGAAAAAGCTTTTGGGTAATACAGCGGCTTTCCTGTTTACAGGAATCGTCATGGTGACTCCGTTCTTCATAAAGGAAAGTCTTACTTATTCAGCAAACGTACTATTTTTTGCCATGTTTGGACTGGCACTTTTATGTATCGGATTTTATTACAAGCATTTGCGCCATTTGGGGAATCTTAGATGGTCCGATACGGTGTGGGCGCTCTTAATAGGTGCCATGGTAAGTATCTTAAGTTTTTTTGATGCAATCGGACTTGTGCTTTTTGTGATATTGTATTTTGTAAGACATATTCGCAATAAGAAAGAAGATAATAATTTCGATGAAGAAGTGACAAAAGGCATATCCATGCAGTTTGGACTGCATATTCTGGGGTATTTTATTGGGTATATCTGGGTTACCTATCTGGATGCTCTTTACAGCAATACAACGGTGCAGATTGTAATGAGTGTAGGGGTGGAAATGTTCCAGCCTAAACGGGCATTCGATTTGATTGCAGATGTTAATTTACTGTCAACGGAACAGATTTTTTCATGGGTCGGTATCGCTGTCGTTTGTTTAATCGGTTTACCGGCTTTCTGGATGAGAAGAGACAGGGAAAACCAATTGCTGTGGTTTGGACTATTCGTTGCAGTTGTGATGTGCTATGCACTGGGTACCAATACCAATGCCATGCATTATGAATTTATGGTAATATCTACAGCTGTCGTTCTGGCGGGGGCCGGAATTCAGGGAATACTGATAGTACCGGATGAAGCCAATGGAGATAAGTACGTACCGATTCCGCGTGTACAAAAGAGCAAAATAAAGAAAGTAAAGAAAACAAAGCCGGTACAGAAAAAGGAAACGGAAAGTAAGAAAGAAACAAGAGACAGCGGGTCCTATTACAAAGCCCAAAAGGATGTGCAGTATATCGAAAATCCGCTGCCTTTACCAAAGAAAAATGCGAGAAAGTCCATGGGTTATAAATACGAAGTTACGGAAGATAAGATGCACTACGATATTGAAGTTAAGGAATATGATGATTTTGATATCTGATGTATGAAATTTTACAGAATGAACACAATGATAAGGAATTCCAATAAGGGATTCCTTATTTTTTGTTATGGCGACGATTATCATGTGTCTGTGGAGGTTTTTATGGGAGAAGAAAAGAAAAATAATAATAAAGAAAATGCAGAAAGTCACAGAGATGAACGTATAGAAAAAACGGGTCAGCTTACTTTGGCAGATAACAAGCAGCACTTAAAAATACATTTAATCACCATTATTGGGGAAATAGAAGGACACGATAATTTAAGCGGAAGTGTAAAAACAACGAAATACGAACATATTTTGCCGGAACTTGCGGCAATTGAAGACAGTGACAAAATTGACGGACTCTTAGTGCTTCTCAATACAGTGGGTGGGGATGTAGAAGCAGGGCTTGCAATTGCCGAAATGATTGCATCCCTTTCAAAGCCCACGGTTTCTCTGGTTCTTGGCGGCAGTCATTCCATTGGAATGCCAATTGCGGTAAGTTGTGATTATTCCTTTATTGTGCCCACCGGGACCATGGTCATACATCCGGTCAGATTAAACGGAACCGTAATCGGTGTGCCCCAGACTTTTGATTATTTCAGACAGATTCAGGACAGAATAACGGGTTTTGTTGCATCTCATAGCAATATAACAAAAGAAAAGATTGAAGATTTGATGATGGAAACTAAAATGCTGACCAAGGATGTAGGTACCATACTGGTAGGGAAAGAAACGGTAAATTATGGGATTATTAACGATGTAGGCGGGATTAAGGATGCCATGGGAAAATTATATGAGTTGATAAATGACCGAAAAAATTGTATACATGATGACAATTCGGCTGAGAAATGATATAATAATTCCAACTGTCATGTCATGGAAAGATATGATCAGGGATGGGAGTTTTTATTATGGCAACAAATCAAAGAAAAAAAAGTACAAGAAGTTCTTCGGGCAGTCGGTCCGGCTCTGCAAAAGGCAGAACGGGAAGGGATTCTGCACTGGATAGTGAAATTTTTCATGAGATTTCCTTAATTTTGTTATGTGCAGTCTGTATCTTTTTGTTCTTATGTAATTTTCATATATTAGGCAAGGTTGGAGATGCCGTCAGCGGATTCATGTTTGGCGTATTCGGGTTTTCTGCTTATATTGCCGCACCGGTATTTGCACTGGGCTACCTGTTCTGGTATGCAAACGGCGGGAGCGGTGCTGCAACCCGCAAGGTGATTGCAGGACTTGTGCTTTTTCTGATGTTCGGGGTTATTTGTGAACTTTTGGCAAACGGCGCATACAGTGCGGAAAAATATAATCTGAAAGAAATTTTTGATACCTGCAGCAAGGGCCGGAATGGTGGCGGTGTGATTGCAGGAAGCATTGCATTTGCTTTATATCATATGTTATCCACCATTGGTACGGTACTGCTTGTTGTGATTATTTCCATCATTGCGCTGGTGCTTTTAACGGAAAAGTCCTTTGTAAACGGTGTAAAAAACAGCGGGAAGAAATTTGTTGAGTTTTCCAAAGAAGATGCGATGCGCCGGAGGGAACAATTAAGAATACGCCGCGAGGAAGCAGAGGATGTCCGTGTAAGAAGAGAAGAAGAACGGCTTAAAAGAGAAGAAGAGCGGGAAAGACGTGAGGAAGAAAGACGCTTAAAGGCGGAAGAAAAGGAAAACGAAAAGATTCTTCGAATGGATAAAAAGGTTTCCGGGGTCATGATGGATACGACCATCAGCCAGCCGGAAGAGATAAAAATCAGAGACGATATTCATGAAATCACGCTCAATGAAGTGCCCTGTGGGGAAGACAGCATACCGGTAAGACAGATCAGGGGCGGAACACATAAGATAGCAACACCGGTTACTGCTGCGGACAGTACGGACCATATTCGAATCCGCGGGATGGTTCGGGAAGAAATGGCAGAAATTAACACTCCAGAACCGGATATGGAATCTTTTGAAGCACCAAAGCCCGTGGCTAAGATACCGGAAACACCAAAGCCTGTGACCAGGCCATCTGAAGCACCGAGGCCTGTGATGAAGCCATCCGAAGTGACAAGGCCTGTGGCCAAGGCGGCACCTGTGAAAGAAGAAACCAATCTTTCCATGGCAGAAGAAATACATAGTGCAGAAAAGAAAGTTCCTAAGAAATATATTTTCCCACCTCTTTCCAGACTGAAAAAGGGAAGCGGAAGCGGCGGAGATTCCGCAAGGGAATTAAAAGAAACCGCAATAAGACTGCAGCAGACCCTGCGTACCTTTGGGGTTAATGTTACGGTTACGGATATCAGCCAGGGCCCCAGTGTTACCCGGTACGAATTACAGCCGGAAGTGGGGGTTAAGGTAAGCAAAATTGTAGGTCTGGCAGACGATATCAAATTAAATCTTGCCGCAACGGATATTCGAATTGAAGCTCCCATACCGGGAAAAGCAGCGGTAGGTATTGAGGTACCGAATAAAGAAAAATCACCGGTAGCCCTTCGGGACCTTCTGGAAACGCCGGAATTTCGTGATTTCAATTCCAATGTTGCATTTGCAGTTGGTAAGGATATTGCAGGTAAGACTCTGGTGGCAGACATTGCCAAGATGCCCCATATGCTGATTGCAGGAACTACCGGGTCAGGAAAATCCGTGTTTATGAATACGATTATTATGAGTATTCTCTATAAAGCCCATCCGGATGATGTGAAGTTAATTATGATAGACCCCAAGCAGGTGGAATTTACCATTTATAACGGGATTCCGCATCTGCTTATTCCGGTGGTTACAGACCCGAAAAAGGCTTCTGCTGCGCTGCATTGGGGTGTTAGCGAAATGGAAGACCGATATAAAAGGTTTGCAGATTTTAATGTCAGAGACTTAAAGAGTTACAACCAGAAACTGGAAACCATGCGGGAAAGAGGAGAAGACAATGTACCGGCCAAGATGCCTCAAATTGTCATTATTGTAGATGAATTGGCAGATCTCATGATGGTGGCACCGGGGGAAGTGGAGGCTTCCATTTGCAGACTGGCACAGCTTGCACGTGCGGCAGGAATTCATCTGATTCTGGCAACACAAAGACCTTCCGTGGACGTGGTAACCGGTCTGATTAAGGCTAATATGCCAAGCCGTGTTGCGTTAAGTTTAAAGTCCGGTGTGGATTCTCGTACCATTCTGGATATGAACGGAGCCGAAAAACTGCTTGGTAACGGGGATATGTTCTTTTACCCGCAGGGCTATACAAAGCCGGCCAGAATTCAGGGAGCCTATGTTTCGGATGAAGAAGTAGCGGACGTGGTGGACTTTTTGAAAAATCAGGCAATCGGCAATGTGTATGCCGAAGATGTGGAAGAGAAAATAAAGAATATCGGAAACAGCAGTTCGGCTTCCGACAGCGGTTCCGGATCGGGCGGCAGTGAAGTGGATGAATATTTTGCAGAGGCCGGTCGTTTCGTAATTGACAAAGATAAGGCCAGCATCGGGAATTTCCAAAGAGTCTTTAAGATTGGTTTTAACCGTGCGGCACGTATTATGGACCAGCTTTACGAATATGGGGTTGTGGGGGAAGAAGAAGGAACAAAACCGAGAAAGGTTTTAATGTCCCAGGAACAATTTGAACAACTATTAGAGGAGATTTTATGACATGAAGACAGACATTCAGATCGCACAGGAAACAACCATGGAGCCCATAGTTTCGGTAGCAGAGAAACTGGATATTCAGGCGGATGAACTGGAATTATACGGAAAATATAAGGCTAAGATATCGGATGAGTACCGGGAGAGAATCAAAGAGAATGAAAACGGTAAGCTGATCTTGGTAACTGCAATTAATCCTACCCCTGCGGGAGAAGGAAAAACCACCATAACCGTTGGGCTTGGAGAGGCGTTTGCCAAATTGAATAAGAAAGCAGTCATTGCTTTAAGAGAGCCTTCCCTGGGACCCTGTTTCGGGATTAAGGGCGGTGCTGCCGGTGGCGGATATGCGCAGGTAGTGCCTATGGAGGATTTGAATTTACATTTTACCGGAGATTTTCATGCCATTACCTCTGCCAACAACCTTCTGGCAGCCTTATTGGACAACCATATTCAGCAGGGGAATGAATTAAACATTGATACCAGACAGATTGTGTGGAAAAGATGTCTGGACATGAATGATCGTGTGTTACGCAATGTGGTGGTAGGACTTGGAAATAAGACGGATGGCTTTGTCAGGGAAGATCATTTTGTGATTACCGTTGCTACGGAAATAATGGCGGTTTTGTGTCTGGCCGATTCCATGGAAGATTTAAAAGAAAGATTAAGCCGTATGATCGTTGCTTATGATTACAGCGGCAATCCCGTGACGGCAGGGCAGTTGAAAGCAGTGGGTGCCATGGCGGCACTGCTTAAGGATGCCATCAAACCGAATATGATCCAGACTCTGGAACATACACCGGCTTTGGTACACGGAGGACCTTTTGCCAATATCGCACATGGCTGTAATTCCGTTATTGCAACCAAGACAGCCCTTAAGATGGCAGATTATGTCATTACGGAGGCCGGTTTCGGCGCAGACCTGGGGGCTGAGAAATTCTTTGACATTAAGTGCAGGGCCGCAGGCTTAAAGCCTGACGCGGTGGTGTTGGTAGCCACGATCCGTGCACTGAAATACAATGGCGGTGTTGCAAAGGCAGATTTGAACACCGAAAATCTTGAGGCTTTAAAATCCGGAATACGTAATCTGGAAAAACATATCGAAAATATTCAAATCTACGGAGTACCGGTTGTGGTAACCTTAAATGCCTTTGTTTCGGACACGGATGCAGAAATCGCCTTTGTAAAAGAGTTTGTGGAAGCAAAGGGATGTGAATTTGCTCTTGCTAAAGTGTGGGAAAAAGGCGGAGAAGGCGGTATCGAGCTTGCAAAGAAGGTGCTAAATACTTTAGAAACCAAGGAAAGCTACTACAAACCGCTTTATGAATCAGAGTTGCCGATTCGTGAAAAAATCGAAACCATTGCTAAGAAAATTTATGGTGCCGGAAGTGTGTCTTATACCGGTGCAGCCTTGAAGCAGATTGAAAAAATCGAAGCCATGGGCTTTGGGAATTTTCCTGTTTGTATGGCGAAAAATCAATATTCCCTGTCGGATGACCCCACCAAGCTGGGACGCCCCGAAGGCTTTGATATCAATATCAGGGAGGTTTATGTTTCGGCAGGTGCGGGATTTGTGGTAGCCCTGACCGGAACCATTATGACCATGCCCGGATTATCCAAAACACCTGCTGCCTATGGCATTGATGTAGAAAACGGACAGATTACCGGTTTGTTCTAAGGTCTGCAAATTTTAACAAAATCCGAAACAACAGGAGGTATTTATGGCTGAATTAATCGATGGTAAAGCGATTTCTGCGCAGATTAAAGAAGAAGTAAAAGAAAAGGTTGCGGCATTAAAGGCAGAGGGGAAGGAAGTAACTCTGGCTGTAATACAGGTTGGTTGTGATCCTGCCTCCACCGTGTATGTGGGCAATAAGAAAAAGGCCTGTGCCTATACCGGCATCCGCTCCCTGGCGTATGAATTGCCGGAGGAAACTACCGAAGCAGAACTTCTAAGCATTATTGAAGAACTAAACGACAGGAAGGATGTAAACGGAATTTTAGTACAGCTTCCCCTGCCGAAACATATTGATGAGAATAAGGTAATCCGTTCCATTTCTCCGCTTAAGGATGTGGATGGATTTCATCCCCAGAATGTAGGGGCGCTCTGTATCGGGGAAAAGGGCTTTGTGTCCTGTACCCCCGCAGGAATCATTGAATTATTGAAGAGAAGTCATGTGGAAATCACCGGTAAAAAATGTGTGGTGGTGGGACGAAGCAATATTGTAGGAAAACCCATGGCCCTGTTATTATTAAGGGAAAACGGTACAGTAACCATTGCCCATTCCAAGACAGTGGATTTAAGAGAAATTACGAAGCAGGCTGATATCCTGATAGCAGCCGTTGGTAAACCCAAAATGATTGATGCAAGTTATGTAAAAGAGGGTGCCGTGGTAATCGATGTCGGTATCCATCGTATGGAAAATGGTAAATTATGCGGTGATGTAGATTTTGAAAGTGTGGAAAAGATATGCAGCGCCATTACCCCCGTACCCGGCGGTGTGGGGCCCATGACCATAGCCATGCTCATGTATAATTGTGTACATTCCCTGTCATTGCAGCAGTAGAAGGTGAAATTATGATTTGTCCAAAATGTGGGACCACCATACCGGAAGGTAAACTCTACTGTGAAAAATGCGGTGAAGAGATCCGGATGGTACCCGAATTTGAACCGGAAATTGAATATAGTATAAAAGAATCTCTGTCCGGTATCGGGGAAATGGTGGAAGAAGAAAAAACGGACAAAGAGGTTAAGAAAAAGAGCAATAAAATTGTTTTTGGTGTGTTTATAGCAATAGCGGCATTGTTATTGGTATTTTGCATTATATTGAGTGTATGGTATTATCGGTACCATTCTTTTTCCTATCAGATAGGACAGGCAGAAAACTGTTTTGCAGAGGGGAGAATTTCGGAAGCATGCGCTTATTATGAAAGAGCACTGGAAATAGAACCGGAGAATGTTTCCCTCAAAATAGCACTTGCGGATATGTATAGAAAAGCCGGAAATGAGCAGGCATTTTTAACAAATCTCTATGATGTTTTTGCAGCCGGAAATGGTACCGAAGAGGAGATGCTTGCGGTCTATAAAAAACTGATTTCCTATTTTGTAGAAAAAGAGGAATATGCGTCTGTCAATGAGCTTTTGATGGAATGTCCGGATGAAACCTTAAAAAATACTTATCAGAGTTATATGGCAAATCCCCCGGCTTTTTCCTATTCGGGAGGCAATTATGCAGAAATGATTGCACTAAAACTGACTTCCAGTACCCAGGGTACGATTTATTATACGATGGACGGAACGATGCCGGATGAAAACAGTGAGGTCTACACGACTCCGATTTTCTTAGATACCGGTAATTATACCATCACGGCAATTTTTGTGAATGAATATGGGATTAAAAGCACAGCGGTTTCGGAAAATTTTGACATTGATGTAATTAAGCCTGTTGCTCCTGAGGTTCTGACATTAAGTGGGGATTATTTTTCACCGGAGTTAATAGAAGTAGTTGAACCTTCCGAAGGAGTGGTGTATTATACATTAGACGGCACTGAACCGACTATAAATTCCTTTTTGTATGAATCACCGATTCCCATGCCGCTTGGAGAAAGCACCTTTATGTTTGTAGTGGTTTCCGATGACGGGGTAAAAAGTGAATGCAGTATAATGCATTACAATCTGGTTTTGAATACAGAACTTACACCGGAACTTGCCATAAACGGTCTGGTATCAGGACTTGTGGAAACCGGTAAATTAAGAGATGAATACGGTACTCCTGAGAGCGGTGAAGAGGGAAGGTATTTGTATGTTTATCAGGCCGCCGTATCCATAGAGGGAAACGATTACTATCTGGTGAATGAAATCTATGAGGACGCTGCCAATATGCAGAATAAGACCGGTATCGTATATGCGGTCAATCTATATAACGGTAGCTGTTATAAGGTGTTAAGAGGGGCTTTGGATGAGTATATTTTAGAGCCTTTTCAATAAAAATCAAAAGAGGTGCAAGATGTATAAGATTTTAAACGCAAAGGAACTTACAACCAATATCTACCAAATGGAAGTAGAGGCAAAACGTGTGGCAAAATCCTGCAACCCCGGACAATTTATTATTGCCCGCATGGATGCGGACGGGGAACGTATTCCTCTCACGATCTGTGATTATGACAGAGAAAAAGGAACCATAACCATTGTATTTCAGATTGTAGGTGCATCCACACAGAAGATGGCTGCTTTAAAAGCAGGCGACAGTTTTCATGATTTTGTAGGCCCCCTTGGTTGTGCTTCTGAATTTGTAAGTGAAGACCTTGAGGAATTGAAAAAGAAGAAAATGCTTTTTGTAGCAGGTGGTGTAGGTACTGCACCCGTGTATCCTCAGGTAAAATGGCTTCATGAGCATGGAATTGCTGCAGATGTCATTGTAGGCTCTAAAACGAAAGATCTTCTGATTCTTGAAAAAGAAATGGAAGCGGTTGCCGGTAATTTATATGTGACAACGGATGACGGCTCCTATGGCAGAAGCGGTATGGTTACCCAGGTTATCAAAGATCTGGTAGCAGAAGGAAACCATTACGATGTCTGCGTGGCAATCGGTCCCATGATTATGATGAAATTTGTATGTCTTCTGACAAAAGAACTGGAAATCCCTACCATTGTAAGCTTAAATCCGATTATGGTGGACGGAACCGGTATGTGTGGAGCTTGTCGTGTAACAGTCGGCGGAAAAGTAAAATTTGCATGTGTTGACGGGCCTGAGTTTGACGGGCATCAGGTAGATTTTGATGAGGCAATGCAAAGACAGCAGATTTACAAAACAAAAGAAGGCCGTGATTTCTTAAAGGCAAAAGAAGGCGATACCCATCACGGCGGATGCGGCAACTGCCAGTAAGACTATAATTGGAGGAAATAATAATGGACGTTTTAAAGAAAACACCGGTTCGTGAGCAGGATGCAAAAGTCAGGGCAACGAATTTTGAAGAAGTATGTTTAGGATATAATAAAGAAGAAGCAATGGAAGAGGCAAGCCGTTGTATCGGATGCAAGAATAATGCACAGTGTATTCAGGGCTGTCCTGTAGCCATTGACATCCCTGCCTTTATCGGACAGGTAAAAGAAGGAAACATAGAAAAGGCTTATCAGATTATCAGTGAATCTTCTGCGTTACCCGCTGTGTGCGGACGTGTTTGTCCCCAGGAAAGCCAGTGTGAAGGAAAATGTATCCGTGGTATTAAGGGAGAACCGATTTCCATCGGTAAATTGGAGAGATTTGTGGCTGACTGGGCAAGGGAAAATGATATTAAACCCGAAGGTGCAGCGGAAAAGAACGGTAAGAAAGTAGCCGTTATCGGTTCCGGTCCTGCAGGACTTACCTGTGCCGGAGATCTTGCTAAAATGGGATATGATGTGACTATTTTTGAAGCCCTTCACGAGCCCGGAGGAGTACTTGTTTATGGAATTCCGGAATTCCGTCTTCCGAAACAGGCAGTTGTGGCAAAAGAAATTGAAAATGTAAAATCCCTTGGTGTTAAAATTGAAACCAATGTAGTGGTAGGAAAATCCGTAACTATTGACGAACTGATTTCCGAAGAAGGATTTGAGGCAGTCTTTATCGGTTCCGGAGCAGGTCTTCCCAAATTTATGGGAATTCCCGGAGAAAACGCAAACGGTGTATTCTCTGCAAATGAATATCTTACCAGAAGCAATTTGATGAAGGCATTTAATGAAGATTCCGATACCCCTATTATGAGAGGGAAAAAGGTTGCCGTTGTCGGCGGTGGTAATGTTGCAATGGATGCTGCAAGAACAGCCCTTCGTCTGGGAGCAGAGGTTCACATTGTATACCGCAGGAGTGAAGAAGAATTGCCGGCCCGTGTGGAAGAAGTTCATCACGCTAAGGAAGAAGGAATCATATTTGACCTTCTTACCAATCCGGTGGAAATCCTTTCCGATGAGAAAGGATGGGTAACCGGTATGAAATGTATCCGGATGGAACTTGGGGAAGCAGATGAATCCGGCAGAAGACGCCCTGTGGAAGTGGCAGGCAGTGAGTTTGTGATTGATGTGGATACTGTGATTATGTCTCTCGGTACCTCGCCCAATCCGCTTATTTCTTCCACAACAGAAGGACTTGATGTGAATAAGTGGAAATGTATTGTTGCCGCAGAGGAAAATGGTCAGACCTCAAAAGAGGGTGTTTATGCAGGTGGAGATGCCGTTACCGGTGCAGCTACCGTTATTCTTGCTATGGGGGCAGGAAAAGCAGGTGCAAAAGGTATTGATGAATATCTGAGAAATAAATAATTCTCACTGCTATAGGAGGGGTTCCTATGTTTTGTCCAAAATGCAATAATGAATATCGTCCGGGAATATATAAATGTGCAGAGTGTAACTGCGATCTTGTGGAAAGTGAAGAGGATATTAAACTGCCTCTCACTTTCGCAAAAGATTTGGAATCTTTGGAACCGTTAAGAGAGTTTTTAGAGAATCACAAGATTACAGCTACGGAAATTAAAGAGAATCCGGAAGAAGAGGTATATGAAATTCTGGTTCCGCGTGACCGGTTGGACAAGTCTAAACGGTTAATGGAAGTGTATTTGCTTTCCGTAAAACAGGAACAGCAGGATGATTTAGATGAGGATGAGCCGGAAGCAGAGAAGAGAGGTTTCGTTTATTATCAGGATAATGGAGCAAAAGCTGCCGAAAATAAAAGCAGTGCCATGGTTCTGCTTTTTGTGGGGATTGCCGGTATGATTGTAATCATAGCCGGTATCACGGGAATTCTTCCGATTCGGCTTAGCGGAACCTCAAAGTATATGACTTACGGCACCATGAGCGCACTGTTTCTGATATTTATTATCATGGGATTGATTTCCATGAAGTCCTATAAGGTATTTGCAAAAAAGGCAGAATCCGAAAACTCTTTAAAGGAATCCATGAGTAAATGGGCCAGGGAGAATATTACGAAAGAAGTAATTGATGCTAAGGCTTTGGAGGATTGTGCTGAAATTTCCGAGGAAGAAAAGTATTTCCGCAGAACAGAAGTACTGAAAAGCAAAATCAGTAAGCAGTTTATGAATCTGGATGATTTATTTTTAGAAAGATTTGTGGATGAAATCTATTCAAAAATGTATGAGAATAATTAATTGGGGGACGGGTGGAGTAATCTATCCGTCTTTTCCTACAAGAGGAATTTTTGAAGGATGAAAATTTCAATTGTCTGTGTTGGAAAGATAAAAGAAAAATTTTACAGGGAAGCGGTTTTGGAATACACAAAACGTTTAAGCCGTTATACCAAGGTCGAAATTATCGAAGTTGATGATGAAAAGACCGTAGAAAATGCCAGTGAGGCATTGGAAGAACAGATTAAGAAGAAAGAAGCAGATAAAATCATTGATAAACTAAGAAAAGATGCCTATACCATTACTCTGGAGATTTTAGGAGAAAAGATGGATTCTCTGAAATTTGCCGGATTGGTGGAACAGGCAAGCGTTACAGGAAGAGGACATATTCAGTTTGTGATTGGCGGTTCACTGGGACTGCATTCCTCTGTCAGTGCACTGGCAGATAAGAAAATCAGTTTTTCCGATATGACTTTTCCTCATCAGTTGATGCGCGTGATTTTATGTGAACAAATATATAGGGCATATCGTATCTGTCATAATGAACCATATCATAAATAATTTTAAGGAGAACAACAATGTATAATGATTTATTGAAAATTGGTAATATTACCATACACGGTTACGGACTTATGATCGCAATCGGAATTCTGACGGCGTTATTTATGTCGGAATACCGTGCTAAAAAAAGAAACATGGATTCGGATGTTCTATACCTGTTTATGGTAATTTTGGTAGGTGTAGGTCTGGTTGGAGCAAAACTTCTGTTTTGTATTGTGGAATTTAAGGATTTTCTGAAAGACCCTGTCGGAGTACTTACCGGAAGCGGATTTGTGGTATATGGTGGCATTATTTTTGGTATTATGGCATTGATTGTTACCTGTAATGTCAAGAAACTTTGTTTTCTGGATTATTTTGATTTGATAACGCCTGCAGTTGCAATTGCCCAGGGATTTGGCAGAATCGGATGCTTCTTAGCCGGCTGCTGCTATGGGAGAGAAACAGAAACATTCCTGGGGATTACCTTTACACATTCCAATTTTGCACCTAATAACATAAAACTGTTGCCAACCCAGTTATTTTCCAGCGCGGGAATGTTTCTAATCGGACTGTATTTGCTTCACTATGCGAAAAAGGAACGTGGGCAGGGACAAATTGGTTCACTTTATCTGATTCTCTATAGTTTGGGAAGATTTATTATCGAATTCTTTAGAAATGATTATCGTGGGGAAGTAGGCATTCTTTCAACATCCCAGTTTATTTCCCTGTTTGTTCTGGCAATTGGTATTTATCTTTTTCGCAAGTTTGCAAAAAATGAATTCAAGTCAAAAGTTGAGGTTAAGTAATGGGAGCATTTGTAGAATTTGAAAATGTTGGTAAGATTTATCATACCGGTGAAGTATCAATAGAAGCCTTATCCAATGTGAATTTTGAAGTGGAAAAAGGGGAATTCTGTGTAATCGTTGGCGCCAGTGGTGCAGGCAAAACCACAATCCTAAATATATTGGGAGGTATGGACTGCCTGACAAGTGGTAAGGTCTATCTGGATGACAGGGAAATATCTGCTTATAACAAGAGGCAGCTTACCGATTACCGCAGGTATGATGTGGGATTTGTATTCCAGTTTTATAATCTGATTCAGAATCTGACTGCACTTGAAAATGTGGAACTGGCAGCACAGATTTGCAAAGAGCCTCTGGATGCAAAAGAAGTTTTAAAGGAAGTAGGTCTTGAGGACCGTATGATTAATTTCCCGGCCCAATTATCGGGCGGGGAGCAGCAGCGTGTTGCAATCGCAAGGGCACTTGCCAAGAATCCCAAGATTCTGCTTTGCGATGAACCAACAGGTGCCTTGGATTATAATACCGGAAAAGCCGTTTTGAAGCTTTTGCAGGATACCTGCCGGAATAAGGGGAAAACGGTTATCGTGATTACCCATAACCAGGCACTGACTGCCATGGCTGACCGGGTAATTACCGTGAAGAACGGAACCATACAGAGTATGATCAAGAATGAACATATAACAAAAGTAGAAGATATTGAATGGTAATATAAATGAGATCAATGTTAAGAAGAACAACGTTTAGAGAAATTAAAAATTCTCTGGGCAGATATTTAGCCATTTTTTCCATAGTGGCATTGGGGGTCGGTTTCTTTTCCGGCCTGAAAATTACAAAAAGCGTAATGGTAAATTCAGCGGATCAGTATTTGAAGGATACGTCTTTTTTTGATTTCCGCCTTTTAAATTCCTATGGATTTGAAGAAGAAGATGTGGAATTTATCGCTTCAAAAGAGAATGTCCGGGCTGCGGACGGAGCCTATTTTGCGGATATTATCATTTTGAACCAGAAGGGTAATGAGGATGTCGTAAAAGTACATTCCCTGACCGAAGGTGTCAATGATGTTGTGCTAAAATATGGTTCCATGCCGGAGAAAGCGGATGAATGTGTGGTGGACAGCAATTATATGGGAAAGGATATGATCGGCCGCAAACTTGTTTTCTCCGAAAACAACAAGGAGGACGATTTAGAACAGTTTTCCTTCCGCGAATATACCATCACCGGAATTGTGCAGGCATCCAATTATGTGCAGTTTGAACGTGGAACCACATCTTTGGGAAACGGCCGGGTAGGAGGTTTTGTTTATGTGCTTCCGGAAGGTTTTGCCATGGATTACTATACCGAAATCTATGTAAAACTGGATTCCGATCAGAAATTGTATTCGGAAGATTATGATACTTTCATTGATGAGATTAAGGAGGACTGGGAAGGCTATTGCGAAGAAACCGGAAAGAGGCGCTATGACAGTATTGTGGCAGAAGCAAATGAGGAACTTGCAGATGCCCAAAAAGAATTTGAGGATGAAAAAGAGGACGGCGAAAAAGAATTAAACGATGCTTACGAGGAACTGGAAGAAGCCCGCGCGGAAATAGAGGATGGTAAAGCGCAGATAGAGGATGCCAAAAAAGAGATAAAAAAGGCAGAGAATACCTTGCGAGATAAGGAAAAAGAACTGGCAGATGCAGAAAATGAAATTCTTGAAAATGAAAAACTTCTGGAAGATAAAAAGGCAGAGTATGAAGAGGCTATATTAAACCTGGAAAACGGGAAAAAGACTATCGAAGAGAATCGTGCAAGCTTAGATAGTGCGAAAAAGAAAATAGCAGATGCGGAGAACGAATTTAAAAAGGCCCAGGAGCAGATTGACCAGTTAAAACTTCTTGGAATTTATACGGATGAAGAAATTGCTGCCATGCAGGCCGCTCTTGATAACCAGATTGCACTTGCCAATCTGCCGGCACAAAAGAAGAAACTATCAGCCGGTTATGCAGCCTTAGAAGAGGCACAGAAACAGCTTGTTTTAGCGCAGGAACAGTTAGAAACCGGAAAAGTGGAACTGGAAAACGGCGAAAAAGAACTGGCGGATGCAAAAGTACAGCTTGAAGAGGGAAAACTTGCCATCGAAGACGGATGGAAAGAAATAACGGAGAATAAAAAAGAATTATCAGATAAAGAAAAGGAACTTGCCGATGCAGAGGATGAACTAAATGAGGGATATTTAAGCTACGAAGACGGCAAAAAAGAATTTGATGAGAAGATACAGGATGCGGAATCAGAAATAGAAGATGCGAAACAGGAGATTGCAGATATCGAACTGCCCGATACGTATGTTCTTGGCAGAGATACCAATATCGGGTATGTCTGCTTTGAAAGCGATTCCTCCATCGTAGATGGTGTTGCCAATGTATTTCCGGCATTTTTCTTCCTGGTGGCAGCATTAGTCTGTATGACTACCATGAATCGTATGGTGGATGAACAACGTACCCAGATTGGGGTACTGAAAGCGCTTGGTTACAGTGATGCGAAGATTATGGGAAAATACCTGTTTTATTCCGGCAGTGCGGCAATCAGCGGATGTCTGGTGGGCTACTTTGGAGGGAATTTCATATTCCCGTTTGTCATCTGGATTGCCTATGGACTGATGTATCATTTTGGTGAAATGCTTTATGTATTTGACTTGAAACTTTTAATTATCTCCCTGGTAGGGGCTACCCTCTGCTCTATGGGTGTTACCTTCTTTTCTCTTAGAAGTGAGTTGAAGGAGGTAGCAGCCGGATTGATGAGACCGAAAGCTCCTAAGGCAGGAAAGCGTGTCATATTTGAAAGAATTCCTTTTCTCTGGAAGCGGTTATCCTTCTTGCAGAAGGTTTCGGTACGCAATATTTTTCGCTATAAAAAGCGTTTCTTTATGATGATCATCGGAATAAGCGGATGTACGGCATTATTGATTACCGGATATGGAATCAAAGATTCCGTTACCGGAATAGCCCAACAGCAGTTTACGAAGGTACAGACCTTTGAAATGACCCTGAATCTGAAGGATCCGGTTCCTGATCTTTCTGACAAAAAAGTTTCCGAGATTATGGAAGTTATTACGGAAAACAATGGTACGGCAGCACTGGCTTTGGAAAAATCCATGGATTTGAAAGCCAATGATAAGACAAAAAATATCAGTCTGGTAGTGGCCTGTGAACCCGAAAACCTGGATGAGTTTGTAAATATCCATACAAGGAAAGGTGACAAAATTGATTATCCCGGTGTGGGGGAAGTTGTCATTACGGAAAAAATTGCAGATACCTTAGGGCTGTCCGTTGGGGATATGGTAACGATAACGGATGACGAACAACGTACCATAGAAGGAAAAGTGAGTGGTATATTCGAAAATTACATTTATAATTATGTATATGTACATCCGGATACCTACAGGTCTTTCATAGATGAGCCTGAATATAAAAGTATTTATGTGAATTTGGATGAAAATTGTGATGTACATGAGATTGCAGCGCTTCTTATGACAAAGGAAAACCTCACAAGTGTGACCGTTAATATGGATACTCTGGAACGTATTTCGAACATGATGTCCTGCATGAATTATATTGTTTATGTCATAATTCTTTGTGCCGGCTCACTGGCATTTATTGTACTTTTTAATTTGAATAATATCAATATTACGGAACGTATCAGGGAAATTGCCACCATTAAAGTGCTTGGTTTTCACAAAAGAGAAACCGCTTCCTACGTGTTCCGTGAAAATACCGTACTTACTGCCATCGGATGCGGACTTGGAATTGTTCTCGGAATCTGGCTGCACCGGTTTGTTATGCATGAAATCAACATTGATCTGATTTCCTTTGATGTGGTCATAAAGATAAGCAGTATAATGATTAGTGTGATACTGACTTTCGTATTCAATTTTATCGTGAATCGTTTCATGACCGGAAAATTAGAGAATATCAATATGGCGGAATCCCTTAAGAGTGTGGATTAAAGAGAAAGGTATGGGGTGGTTTTTATGAGAATGTATGATCTGATTAAAAAGAAACGGGATGGGGAAATTCTTACCAAAGAGGAAATAGATTTTATGATTGCGGAATATACAGTTGGAAATATTCCGGATTATCAGATGTCGGCCATGATGATGGCAATCTATTTTCGGGGAATGAATGAAGAAGAAACCCTAAATCTTACCATGGCAATGAAATTAAGCGGAGAGGAACTGGATCTTTCCCCCATACATGGTATAAAGGTGGACAAACACTCTACGGGAGGGGTTGGGGACAAAACAAGTCTTGCACTTACCCCCATGGTAGCAGCGCTTGGGATTCCGGTTGCCAAAATGAGTGGAAGAGGGCTCGGTCATACGGGTGGGACCATTGACAAACTGGAGAGTTTTACCGGATTTTCTACAGAAATAGAAACGGATACCTTTATAAGAAATGTAAATGAAATCGGAATAGCGATTATGGGTCAGACCAAAAATCTGGCACCTGCGGATAAGAAGCTGTATGCACTTCGTGATGTGACAGCCACGGTGGATAATATGTCCTTAATAGCCAGTTCCATTATGAGCAAGAAACTGGCGGCAGGAGCAGATGCCATTGTTCTGGATGTAAAAACCGGAAGCGGAGCTTTCATGAAAAAAGAAAAGGATGCTTTTGCCCTTGCAGAAGAAATGGTAAAAATTGGAAAAGGTGCAGGAAAGACAGTCATTGCCGTCATTTCCGACATGGATGAACCCCTTGGATTTGCCGTAGGAAATGCACTGGAAGTAAAGGAAGCCATTGAGACCCTGAAAGGAAACGGCCCGGAAGATTTTACCGAACTTTGTCTTACACTTGGGTCATGGATGTTAATGGCAGGGAAGCGGGCGGATTCGGAAGAAGAGGCAAGGCAGATGCTTAAGGAGGTTATTGCAAACGGAAAGGCTTTAGAAAAGCTTGCCCGGTTTGTGGAAGCACAGGGTGGAAACAAAGAAGCGGTATATCACCCGGAACTTTTGCCGAAAGCCAAAAACATTACCCCCTTATTGGCAGAGGAGGAGGGATATATTTCCCAAATTGTCTGCGATGAGGTGGGAATCTGTTCTCTGCTTCTCGGCGGAGGAAGAGAAACCAAAGAAAGTGTAATTGACCTTTCGGTAGGAATTGTGCTTCAGAAGAAAGTAGGAGACTATGTCAAAAAAGGGGATGTATTAGCTTACCTGCATTCCAATGATGATAAGAAGGAAGAACAGGCACGTACCAGACTAAAGAGAGCCTATTCCTTCAGCAAAGACCCGGTAGAAAAACAGCTGTTAATCAAAGGAATTCGAAATTAAGCATGATAATTTTTCTCTTCGCATATAGTGTATCATGAGCAGATTATCCGATAAACTTATGATTCCAAAAGATGTATGTGCAGGGGATGTGAAAATAGCCATAACCGGAAACCGGGAACTTTATATAGAAAACTATCGGGGGATTCTGGAATATACGGACCAATGTATGGTTCTGCAGACCAAGAACGGATTCCTTAAGATAGCCGGAAAGAAGCTGCAAATTGCTTTTTATACAAATGAAGATATGAAAATTACAGGGTTTTTAAATTGTATTGAATTTGATAAGGAGCAAACATCTTGATTCGTGTTTTAAGATATCTGAAGGGATATGTAAAAATTAAGATATGGGGGTTCGCCCCGGAGCGTTTCTTAAATCTTTGTTCCCGCAGGAATATTATGCTTTGGGAAATACAGAAGGAAAAAGATACGTATCTTCTTTATATCAGTCTTTCCGGTTTTTGGTCCTTAAGGGAAATTGCAAGAAAAACCAAGACAAGGGTAGTCATCTTAAAAAGATATGGACTACCCTTCTTTTTGTCCAAAATAAGAGAGCGGTCCATTTTTCTTACCGGGGCATTACTGGCTTTTTTGGCTTGGTTTTTAAGCGGTCTCTTCATCTGGAATATACAGGTAGAGGGGAATTATAAAATTACCGATAACCAGATTCGAAAATACTTAAAAACACAGGGAATTTCGGAAACCATACCGAAAAATAGCGTGAACATCGAAGAATTAGAGAAGAGATTACGGGAAGAGTTTCCGGAATTCACATGGGTCTCTGTGAAAATTGACGGCACCGATTTGTATATATCCATTAAAGAAAATGATTTAACGAGTTATGAGGCTGTCGAAGAAAGATGCATGGATTTATGGGCGGAGAAAGATGGCATGATTACCTCTATGATTGTCAAAAAAGGAGTTGCCCAGGTAAAACCGGGAGATATGGTCAGTGAGAATATGCTTTTGGTTTCCGGCGAAATTCCGGTTTATAATGACGATGAAACCATAAGAAAGTATTTATATACAGCCGCAGAAGCAGATATTATAGTGAAAAGAACGGTTTGTTACGAGGACAAATTACTGCCAAGTTATATCCGGAAAGTATATACCGGCCGTACAAGCGATAAAGTAGTATGCCACTTATGGGGGAACGAACTTACTCTCGGGAAAGGAAATACATATCGCTATTACGATACCACTTATGAAAATAAGGGCATAACTCTATGGAAGGGGATTACTTTACCAGTCCGGTTCGGAGTTTATCATAATCGGGAGTATTATAATATGGAGTGCAGGTATACTTTAAAAGAGGCGGAAAATATACTGTCTAAACGGTACCGGAAATATGTAGAAAATTTGGAAAATGAGGGAGGAAGTATTATTTCCGCAAATGTTTATATGGATTCTAAGGGCGGTTATTGGACGTATCAGGGAGAAATCGAAGTAGAAGAAAAAATTGGCATACAAATTGCAAGGTAAATATTGAAAAAATATCATAACCTATCGTATACTATACGATAGGAGAGGTATGTGTATTTATGAGTGAAATAACCTATAGCATGGATATGTCCGCACAGGATATGCAGAAAATTTTCGGACTTAGCGATAAATATCTACAAAAACTGGAAAACGAACTTCATGTACAGATTGTAGACCGTAACGGAACCTTGAAAGTGACCGGAGAAGAGAGTAAGGTTAAGAAGTGTATTAATATTCTGTATAATTTAATCGAGGTTTCCGGTCACGGTACGGAAATTGAAGAGCAGAATGTGAACTACTGTATCGAATTAGGTAAGGACAATGAAGAAGATGAACTTATCAATATCGATAAGGATCTGATCTGCCATACGATTAACGGAAAACCCATTAAACCGAAAACCATCGGTCAGAAAGAGTATGTGGATAAGATCCGTAATAACATGATTGTTTTCGGGCTCGGTCCTGCCGGAACCGGTAAGACCTATCTGGCAATGGCAATGGCCATAACCGCCTTTAAACGGGACGAGGTGAGCCGTATTATTCTCACAAGACCTGCCATTGAAGCGGGAGAAAAGCTTGGTTTCCTGCCCGGTGACCTGCAAAGTAAGGTAGACCCTTATTTGAGACCCCTGTATGATGCCTTGTATCAGATTATGGGAGCAGAAAGTTTCAATAAAAACATGGAAAAGGGACTGATAGAGGTTGCACCCTTAGCGTACATGAGAGGCAGAACCTTAGACAATGCCTACATTATTCTGGATGAAGCACAGAATACCACGCCGGCACAGATGAAAATGTTTCTTACCAGAATTGGATTCGGTTCCAAAGTAATCATCACCGGTGACTCCACCCAGAAGGATCTTCCCCATGATGCCAAATCCGGTCTGGATATTGCACAGAAAGTATTGAAAAATGTAGAAGGCATTGCATTTTGTTCCCTGACCAGTAAGGATGTGGTGAGACATCCTCTGGTACAGCGCATTGTCAAGGCGTATGATGATTATGAGGCGCAAATGGAACGTATGAAGAAACGTAAGGGCCCGGAACCTAAGAAAAACTACAAAAGAACAAACAAGGAGTAGAATGTGAAAATATTTTACGAAAATGAAACAGAAACGGTGTTTCCTTTTGATGCGGAGGAGATTGTCGCATTGGTGGCAGACGCTGTATTAACAGAAGAAAAATGTCCTTATAATGTACAGATTAATGTTCTGGTTACGGACAACCCGGGGATTCGTGAATATAACCGACAATATCGCAATATAGACCAGGAAACGGATGTGCTTTCTTTTCCGAATGTGGATTATGAAGCACCTTCCGACTTCTCTGAAATTGCAAAGCATGATGCAGATTATCTGGATCCGGAAACTGGGGAACTTGTTTTGGGAGATATTATACTTTCTGCCGACAAAGTATTCGAACAGGCAGAAAATTACGGACATTCCGTAAAAAGAGAGTTTGCATTTTTAGTCTCCCACAGTATGTTGCATTTATGCGGTTATGACCATATGGAGGAAGAGGAGAGAATGCTCATGGAAGAAAAGCAGCGTATGATTCTTTCCCGTGTTCAGATTACCAGAGAGGATTAAGGATATGAGTAAATCAGAAATGAAAAAAATACAGGGCAATCTTATCCTTTGTATGATTTGTCTGATCATTGTAGGTATGGTGAGCAGAATCATCGGAGAAATCGGAACCGCCGAACTATCCTTTACATTCTCCGTCTTTCTTGCCATTTATTCTTTTTTTATAGCATGGATTCCGGATTATATGGCCAAAATGGTCCGATTTCGGATTTTGAAAGAACAGTATAAAAATGTGGATATGGTGTGGCGTACCATGCTTGCTTTCAGTATAGTGATAGGAATACTGGGTACGGTAGTTTTATTTTTTGTATCCAATTTTATAGAGAAAAATAATGATTCCTGCATTTACTTTAGTTATTTACTCATGAAAAGGATGGCATTTCTGTTTTTACCGTTTACCATTACGCTGGTCTGTATCGGGTACTTTAGAGGAAATGGTGCCGGCAGTATGTCGCTTTATATTTTTCTGATTCCGTTGCTTTTAGGAATTCCCTTAATACTTCTGTTCACCCTGTCAGGTTCCCAAAAAGGAGAGAAGATTGCAGCTGTTTTACATAATCCGGATTTAGCCGGTATTTATGGCGGTCTGGGAAGTATTCATGGAATCTATTTGATTTTGGGACTGGTATTTTTGGCAATCTTTCTTCTTTTCCTTATCAGGAAAAAGAAGGTAAAGAAAAATCGAGACGGCATGCGGCTCACAGAAGATGCAAGTGATATTTTATTACCCGTTTTTGCCAATACTTCCGCAGATTCCCTTTCAAAATATGCAATGTACGGAATCCTTTTCTGGGGATTTCTGTTTTATGTAATGCGGGTCAATCAGTCAGAAGGGGATCGTGTTATGACGCAGCAATCGCTCTCCGATATCGGAAGATTTTATGGTAATTTTCTGGTAATAACGGCATTTGAAACCTGCATCATAGTTTTTGCCATGCTGAGAATTGTGTCGGTTCATTTAAATAGTCTGAAGCGGGATGACAAACGAATGATTCGCCACAGTATGGATGGAGTGATTTTGGGAACATTTCTTTCTGCACTGTTTTTTGGTGCACTGAATATAGGAGCAGCAGGTTCCATAGCAAAATTATTCTTTGGGAAAGACATGAAGGAATTTGTCAATCTGATACGGATAGGTTCCTTGTTGCCTCTGTTCATGGCCGGAAGTGTCATTTTCACCATTCTTCTGAAAGAGACAAACAAAAAGAGGAATATTTTACTATATTATTTGGCTGCATTTGCCGTATTTATTTTTGCGGTCCTTATTTCTTTTCAGTTCATGGAAGTTAGTGTTTATCCGATCCTGATTGGCTTATATGCATTCTATATACTGACCTGTATTCTATGCAGTGTGAAATATGTGTGGAAATTTTCCTACAGGCCGGAATGGGTTCGCATGATTATCATGCCTCTTATTGTAGTGAGTTTGACGACACTGTGTGTTTACTTTATTAATAAAGCTCTATACCAGGCAACCAATGCGCTTGTGGCATTTTGCTTCTCGTTTGTAACCGGATATATCATTTATAATCTGGTGTTGATATTTATGAGATGTATTCAGGAAAGTGATACAGATGTTTTGCCGTTTGGCGGTATTAAGAGAACCATAGGAAATCTCTTACATATTATGGTGTAATCGTATATTTTTGGAAAAATAGGCTGATACTTATGAAAAAGCTTTTGTGGAGATGACATGAAACGGATTAAGAGTATCAGTTTATTTTTGGCCTATAGCATTTCCCTCCTTTATTTTGGCTTTATCAGTGGAAAAGTGTTAAACGGCTTTCATGAAAAAGAAATAAAGAATATGGAAAACGCGTCCGGTCTCATCGGAACAACCTGTGAAGAAACAGAAACAGAAGAAACATCGGAACAAAGAAATTCCTTTGCCGTTTCCTATAACATGGAAGAGGTTCTGGGAGCGGATACTGAGTATGTGATTGAAGAGTATGATATCAAAGATGGCACCAAGGTAGAACAGGTAAAAAGGGTGCCGGCAAAATACATGGGAATGAATCGGAAAGAATTTTTGGAGGCGATGGAAATCTATGAAAGATATCCGCCGCTTTCGGAATTGGAAAGAGGATTTACCAGTCTGGAAGTGACGGGATTTTCTGCTAAAAGAGTAGTGGTTAGAATGAATTACTCTTACGTGGAACCATCGGAGGGGTTCTATATCTGTATTATGGACCATAAGGTCAAGGTATATTGTGATGACCGGAAAACGGTTTATCTGGATACTGATATGAGGGCGGAGGATTTTCCGGAATATCTCCAGCTTGAAATGCTGCATGGCATGTATATGGAGACGGAAGAGGAACTATATCATTTTTTGGAAACTTATTCCAGTTAAATACGGAGATGCATATGAAAATTGCGATTGTAGGAGGCGGTGCCTCCGGATTAATGGCAGCATATACGGCAGCTGGGTCCGGAGCGGCCGTTACTGTTTACGAAAAGAATGACCGTGTTGGGAAAAAGCTTTTATCCACCGGTAACGGAAAATGCAACTTTTCCAATCTGGAAATGGATGAAACCCATTATTATAGTGACAATACAGAATTCATAAAAGCGGTTCTTGCCCGATTCGGAACAGTGGATATTGTTCGCTTTTTTGAAAGTGCGGGAATGCTCAGTAAGGATAAAAACGGCTACTTATATCCTTATTCCGAGCAGGCTTCTACCGTGTTGGATACTTTTCGAATCCTGATGAAGGAAAGAAATGTCCGGGTAAGGACCGGGGAAATGGTTACCGGAATAGTAGGCATGAGGGATGAGAAAATTAAAGTATGCACTGCAGAGGGGACTGAAGTCTATGACAAAGTGATTCTTGCCTGTGGCGGAAAGGCAGCCCCGAAGACCGGGTCCGATGGAAACGGGTATGAGCTGCTTCGAAAACTTGGGCATACCATACATAAGACGGTACCTGCCCTTGTGCAGCTTCAGGTGAAGGAAGACTTTATGAAAGCCATTTCAGGAGTCAGGGCAGAATGTAAACTGACTTTGTTTGTGGATGGGAAAAAGCAAGCTTCTGAGCGGGGTGAGATTCAATTTACGGATTATGGAATTTCGGGAATCGTGACTTTCCAGATAAGCAGAATTGCAGCCTATGCACTTAGTGAAAACAGACAGGTTCATGTTTCCGTTGATTTTCTGCCCAATCAAACCCCGGAAGAATTGGAAAACTTTATCCGAGCAAAGAAAAGTAATGCCGGAAAAGAAGTAACTTGCGAGGAATTTATTACCGGTCTCTTAAATAAAAAACTGATGATGAAATTTCTTTCCCTGTTAAATATCAGCCCGGCGGCAAAGGTTTCGGTTTTGGATGAGAAAGCCATCAAAAGACTTGCAGATATCTGTAAGGATTTTAAGCTGACTGTCAAGGGCACAAACTCCTTTGAACAGGCGCAGGTTACTGCCGGGGGAATTCCACTTAAGGAGGTCACCGAAAATCTGGAATCCAGGATATTAAAAAATTGTTTCATTACCGGAGAATTATTGGATGTGGACGGAAAATGCGGCGGATACAATCTGCAATGGGCGTGGGCAACCGGGTATATTGCAGGCAAAGAAGCTGCAAATAATTAGAATACAGACGGGAAAATCATGATTAAAATAAGCAACTTAAAATTAAAACCGGATCAGGGCATGGAAGTACTGAAAAGTCAGGCTGCTAAGTTATTACATCTTTCGGTAAAGGATATGGAAGAATTTCAAATCCTGAAGAAATCATTGGATGCCAGAAAAAAGGAGAATCTTTTCTATAACTGTTCCGCTTTGGTAAAAGTAAAAAAAGAAGAAGAGGTATTACGGAAAAATAAAAATCCACAGATTGAAATTTTTAAGGAGAAGCCTTACGTATTCCCGAAAACGGAGCGGATCAGTAAGAAGCGCCCGGTAATCGTGGGAATGGGACCGGCCGGTCTGTTTTGCGGCTACTTTCTGGCAAGGGCTGGACTTAGGCCTGTTTTGATAGAACGTGGCAGGGATGTGGACAGTAGGAAAGAGGATGTCGATCATTTCTGGAAAAATGGCATTCTGATACCTGATTCCAATGTGCAATTTGGGGAGGGCGGAGCCGGAACCTTTTCAGACGGCAAATTAAATACTCTTGTAAAAGATAAATACGGCAGGAATAAAGAAGTCTTAAGAATCTTGAGTAAATTTGGTGCGCCGGAACATATTCTGTATGAGAGCAAGCCACATATCGGAACCGATATTCTTTGCAATGTAGTAAAAAACATACGCAATGAAATTATACATTTGGGCGGAGAGGTTCGGTTTGAAACAAAATTGACCGGATTGGTCTATGAAAATATGCAGATTAAGAAACTCATTCTGAATGGGCAGGAAGAAATGGAGTGCGATTGTGTGGTTCTGGCTCTCGGACATAGTGCCAGAGATACTTTTGAAATGCTCTACGAAGAAAAACTTCCCATGGAACCGAAGCCTTTTGCCATCGGAGTGAGGGCAGAACACAGACAGAAAGATATTAACATCAGTCAATATGGGGACAGCTTTCATGATTTACCGGCTGCTGCCTACAAAATGGCGGAGAAAACAAGGGACGGGCGCGGTGTATATTCCTTCTGTATGTGCCCGGGAGGTTATGTAGTCAATGCGTCCTCCGAAGAGGGAAGATTATGTGTAAACGGGATGAGTTACAGTAGCAGGGCAGGAAACAATGCCAATGCAGCGATTATCGTTACCATATCCCCTGAAGATTATGGGGACGGACACCCTTTGTCGGGTATAAAATTCCAACGGGATTTAGAACAGAAGGCTTATGAACTTGCCGATGGAAAAATTCCCGTACAGACCTATCAGAGTTTTCATAGCCATGTGGAGAAAGGCAGTGCCATCATAGAGCCTAAAGAGGGTATGACTTTTGAACCGGCCATGAAAGGCAGCTATGCCTTTTGTGATATCAGTGGTATTTTTCCTGCTTTTATAAGGGAAGGCATTGTGGATGGAATGGAGGCTGCGGCAGGAAAAATAAAAGGGTTTAACCGGGGAGATACCTTGCTTTCGGCAGTGGAAAGCAGAACCTCGTCCCCGATTCGGATTTTACGGAATGAGAGTACGCTTCAGACAGCCATTGCAGGAATCTATCCCTGTGGAGAAGGTGCCGGATATGCGGGAGGTATTACATCTGCCGCCATGGACGGCATTAAGGTGGCGGAGGCAATTGTAAGCCGGAAATCCTCCATTGACGGAATGTAAGATAAGAAGTAGAATATTTCCGGGTAATATTTCTATATTTTCATGAATAAAGGATTTTAAAAATGGATAATTTCAGAGATGCATTAAAAGAAAAAAAACGTATCGTAATTAAAATCGGTTCTTCTTCCCTGCAGCATAAAGAAACCGGAGACCTTGATTACACCAAACTGGAGAAACTGGTGAGGGAACTTTGTGATCTTAGAAATCAGGGCAAGGATGTAGTCTTGGTAACCAGTGGTGCCATTGCAGTGGGTAAAAAGGCCGTGAAACCGTACCGGGAAAAGGAAAGTGAGGCAACTCCCATTGCATTTAAGCAGGCATGTGCTGCCGTCGGACAGGCAAGACTTATGATGACTTATCAGAAGATATTTGCAGAGTACAATCAGATAGTGGCGCAGATTCTCATGACCAAAAATACGGTTGTGGATAATATGAATCGTTTTAATGCCCATAATACCTTTATGGAACTCTTAAAAATGGGTATTATACCGATTGTCAATGAAAATGATACCATTGCAACCTACGAAATCAATACGGAAAAAGAAAGTGATACGCTGATTGGGGACAATGATACCCTGTCTGCCATTGTTGCCGCATTGGTGGAAGCGGATCTTCTGATTCTGCTTTCCGATATTGACGGCCTCTATACCGATGACCCGAGAAAAAATCCGGATGCAAAATTTGTGGATGTAGTGGAAGAATTAAATGATACATACATGAATATGGGAAAAGCAAGCACCGGAAGCAATGTGGGCACCGGAGGAATGAATACCAAAATGACGGCTGCCATGATTGCCACCAATGTGGGAGCGGATATGGTAATTGCCAACAGCAAGGATGTGGGAATCGTACATAGGATTACGCAGGGCGGCAAGGAGGGAACCTTGTTCTTAGCGCATAAAAATGATAGCTTTGACCTGCCCGGATTTGTAGATAATCTACACAAACACGATTAGAAGGGATAATTTTATGAACCTGGATGAAAAAATTGCAAGAATCAATGAACTTTATCATAAATCTCAGGCAGAGGGATTAACGGAAGCCGAGAAAGAGGAACAGGCAGGACTAAGGAAAGAATACATTGCAAGTATCCGTGCCAATTTAAGGGGACAGCTTAATAATATTGACATTATCAACCCGGATGGCAGCATTGAGAATCTTGGGGATAAATATGCCAAAAAGGGAAATTGATCCGATGACAGATAAAAGGAATATCAGAAAGCAAATCCTGCTTGAAAGGGATAGGCTTTCCAAAGAACAACGGATTTTGGAAGAGGAATATGTGACCCAAAAAGTCTTAACACATCAGTGGTATTTAAACGCCACTGATTTCCTTGTGTTTAAAAGTTATGGCAGTGAAATTTCCACTAAGTCCATGATAAGCAAGGCACTTAGAGATGGTAAACGGGTTTATCTGCCACGGGTGCTTGCGGATGGAGAGCATATGGAATTCTTCCGAATTGAAAGTCCTTCTGATGTGGGAAACGGTTATCGGGGAATTTTGGAACCAAAAGGAAAGGAAATGTTCCAATATGAAGCCTGCAAGAAGGAACAGGTGCTGATGATTATGCCGGGCGTGGCATTTGATCGGGATGGGAACCGTATCGGCTATGGGAAAGGGTTCTATGACCGATATTTAAGCAAAAAGGAAGGACTTCGGACCATTGCGGTAGCATTTCGCTGCCAGATTGTTGAAAAAATAGAAAGGGATCCACATGACATAAGGCCTATGCAGGTTCTTTTCAGATAATCAGGAGGATGGAATATGAGTTATGCATTAGAGGAACTTGGAAAAAGAGCAGTAAGTGCGAAATATATTTTACAGAATCTTACCACGGAAAAGAAAAATCAAGCTTTGAAAAAAGCAGCTTCTCTTTTGAAAGAGCATACGGATGAAATTCTGAAAGCCAATGAAGAGGATATGATTCTTGGCAGAGAAAAGGGAATGAAGGAAGGACTGCTTGACCGCCTGAAATTAACGGGGGAAAGAATAGAGGCTATGGCGGAAGGGCTTTTGGAAATCGTGGAGCTTACAGACCCTGTAGGAGAAATTCTGGATACTTTTGAGCGTCCTAACGGTCTTTTCATCGAGAAGAGGCGTGTTCCCTTAGGCGTAATCGGTATTATTTATGAGTCCCGCCCCAATGTAACTGCAGATGCCTTTGGACTCTGCTTCAAGACCGGTAATGCCGTAATCTTAAAAGGGGGCAGTGATGCCTTACATTCTAATCTTGCCATAACCAATGTACTTCGCATGGCACTGAAAGAAGAAGGAATCACGGAGGACGCCATCCAGTTAATTGAATCCGGAGACAGAGCAGTAACCACTGCTTTTATGCAGTTAAAAGAATATGTGGACGTTCTGATTCCGAGAGGTGGTGCAGGACTGATTCGCAGCGTTGTGGAAAACAGCACAATTCCGGTAATTGAAACCGGAACCGGCAACTGTCATGTTTATGTGGATAAGGATGCCGACCTTTCCATGGCATGTTCCATTATTATCAATGCCAAGACCCAGAGAATCGGGGTATGTAATTCCTGTGAATCCCTGGTTATACACAGCGCCGTGAAAGACCGATTTTTGCCTGTTCTTGCAGAAAAACTCAGAGAACACCATGTAGAAATGCGGGGAGATGAAAGAGTCAGGGAAGTGATTTCTGACTGTATCCCTGCGAGTGAGGAGGATTACGGAAAAGAGTACTTAGATTATATTTTATCCATGAAAACAGTGGATTCCGTAGAAGAAGCCATTGCCCATATTAATCGATACAATACAAAACATTCGGAGGCTATTGTAACAAATAACCCCGAAAGTGCAGAAAAATTCTTAAATGGCGTAGATGCAGCCTGCGTTTATGTCAATGCCTCCACCCGGTTTACGGATGGCTTTGAATTCGGGTTTGGTGCAGAAATCGGAATCAGTACCCAGAAACTTCATGCCAGAGGACCTATGGGGTTAAAAGAACTGACCAGTTATAAATATGTAATCCGGGGAAACGGACAGATCAGAGGATAAAATGAGTAAAGTTATCGATTATTTTTTAGAATATATAAAAATAAATACCACCTCCGATGAAAAGAGTCATACAACTCCAAGCTTTTCGGGAGAGTTTGCATTGGCAGATCTTCTGGTAAGACAGTTAAATGATATCGGAGCAGAAGACATTACCTATGACAAGGAACACTGCTATGTCTATGCAACCATTCCGGCAACGGCACAAAGCAGCACTGTTTTGGGTTTTATTGCCCATATGGATACCTCTCCGGAAGTTTCCGGAAAGGATGTAAAGGCCCGCATCATTGAACATTATGACGGACAGTCCATATGCTTAAACAGGGAGAAGAATATCTATATGAATCCCCAGGAGTTTCCTTCTTTAATGGATTATCTGGATAAAGATTTAATTGTTACCGATGGAACGACACTTTTGGGAGGGGATGATAAGGCCGGAATTGCTGAAATTATGGCAATGGCAAGGTTTTTAATGGAACATCCCGGTATCCGGCATGGTAAAATTCGGATTGCCTTTACGCCGGACGAGGAAATTGGTAAGGGCGCGGATTATTTTGATGTAAAATTGTTCGGGGCAGATTATGCCTACACAGTGGATGGCGGGAAAGCCGGCGAACTGGAATACGAAAATTTCAATGCGGCAGGTGCCAAGGTAACCGTACATGGATTGAATGTGCATCCGGGAAATGCAAAAAATAAAATGAAGAATGCCATTCTGATTTTACAGGAATTTCAGGAAAATCTGCCCAAGATGGAGAATCCCATGTATACGGAAGGGTATGAAGGATTCTATCATTTAGACCATATTTCAGGGAATGTGGAAACCTGCACCGGAGACTATATTATCCGGGACCATGACCGAAAGAAATTTGAAGATAAAAAGACATTTTTTATGGAAAATGCTGCATTTCTTAATAAGAAGTACACAGAAGGCACCATTGAGGTCCATATGCAGGATTCCTATTATAACATGGCAGAGGTTATGGAGAAAAATATGCATTTAATTAAAAATGCCAAGGATGCCATGAAGGAAGTAGGAATAAATCCGATTGTGCAGCCTATTCGTGGCGGCACAGACGGAGCAAGACTTTCTTTTATGGGACTGCCATGTCCCAATATCGGTACCGGGAGCCACAACTGTCACAGCCGTTTTGAGTATGCGGTTGCGGAAGATATGGAAGCGATTGTGGACCTGTTACTGCATATTGTGAAAAAGTTTGCATAACGGATTTGAGGAGAGTTTTATGGATAAAGAAATAGTAAAAGCCATCGATACAGTAGATTTAAGCAAGCCGGTGCCGGTATCGGAGCCGGACAGACAGTATTATTTTTTGAAAAAACTGAAGGCATTTGTAAAAGAAAAAGAGGAAGAATACGGCAGGAAACTGACTTTTCATGTCACTACATTCGGGTGTCAGATGAATGCGCGGGATTCCGAAAAACTGACCGGAATATTAGAATATGCGGGTTATGTATCGGTAGAAGAGGAAAATGCCGATTTTGTCATATTTAATACCTGTACGGTACGAGACAATGCCAATCAGAAGGTCTATGGCAGACTGGGGGAAATCAAAGGATTTAAGAAAAAGAATCCCCATATGAAACTGGCTCTCTGCGGATGCATGATGCAGGAGGAGGGGGTCATATTAAAATTAAAAGAGAGTTATCCCTTTGTAGATCTGGTATTTGGTACCCACAATATTTTTAAGTTTGCAGAGCTTTTAGTAAATTCCTACGAGGCGAAAGGCATGATTGTGGATATTTGGAAGGATACGGATCAGATTGTGGAAGATTTACCCACCGAAAGAAAATATCCCTTTAAATCGGGTATCAATATCATGTTCGGCTGTAATAATTTCTGCAGTTACTGTATTGTTCCCTATGTGAGAGGCCGGGAAAGAAGCCGGGAACCCAAAGATATCATACGGGAAATTGAAGGACTGGTAAAAGACGGCGTCGTGGAAATCATGCTTCTTGGACAAAACGTGAATTCCTATGGAAAAAATCTGGAAAATCCCATGTCCTTTGCACAGTTATTGCAGGAAGTGGAAAAGATTGAAGGCTTGGAACGGATTCGTTTTATGACTTCTCATCCCAAGGATCTCTCCGAGGAACTGATACAGGTCATGAAGCATTCCAAGAAAATCTGCAGGCATCTCCATCTGCCCCTACAGGCCGGCTCAGACCGTATATTAAAGGCTATGAACCGTGTATATAGCAAGGAACAGTACCTTGCACTTGCAAAACATATCCGGGAAGAAATTCCGGATATTGCGATTACCACGGATTTAATTGTGGGATTTCCGGGAGAAACGCTGGAAGATGTAGAGGAAACCATTGAAGTTGTAAAGGAAGTACAGTTTGATAATGCTTTTACCTTCATTTATTCCAAACGGACCGGGACCCCTGCGGCAGCAATGGAAAATCAGGTTCCAAAGGAAATTGTAAAAGAAGGATTTGACAAATTACTGAAAGTGGTGCAAGATACTGCAAGGGAACGTGTGAAACTCTATGAAGGACAGGTTATGGAAGCTCTGGTGGAAGAGGTGAATGAGCAGGATGATACCCTTCTTACAGGACGGCTTTCCAATAATACGATAGTTCATTTCCCGGGGGAAAGAGACCTTATCGGAAAAATTGTGAAGGTAAAGTTAAATTCCTGTCAGGGATTTTATTACATGGGTGAAATAATTTAACACGAAAGAGGAGTCATATCATGGAAAAATTGAAACCGAAGTTGTTTTCTGTAATGAAGACCTATACGAAGGCGCAGTTCGCAAAGGATCTGGTTGCGGGTGTTATTGTGGCTATTATTGCACTTCCGTTATCGATTGCCTTAGCGATTGCATCCGGAGTTGGACCGGAAGCCGGTATTTACACAGCCATTATTGCAGGATTTTTAGTAGCATTTCTTGGCGGAAGCCGTGTACAGATTGCCGGACCAACGGCTGCTTTTGCAACCATAGTTGCCGGAATTGTAGCAAAGGATGGTACAGAAGGACTGATGATTGCCACCATTATGGCAGGTATCTTTCTGATCATAATGGGGCTACTGAATTTCGGTACCCTGCTTAAGTACATTCCTTACACCATTACCACAGGTTTTACGGCCGGTATCGCAGTGACATTATTTATTGGACAGATTAAGGATTTCTGCGGTATTGTTTATACCCATGGAGAAAAACCGATTGAAACAATTGAAAAGGTGGAAGCACTGGCAGCTAACATCGCCACTTTTGTTTTTCCTGCATTTCTCATTGGGGTAATCAGCCTGTTCATCCTGATTATCTGGCCCAAGATATCCAAACTGATTCCGGGAAGTCTGATTGCAGTTGTTGTGAGTGCGGCCATGGTAGCCCTTATTCCCTATTTTGGGGAGGTTAAAACAATTGGTAAATCTTTCGATAATATTCCGTCGGGTCTGCCTACATTAACCTTAAATACTTCGTTGTTTTCCTTTAGTATGATACGAAGCCAGATTAACAATGCCCTTACCATAGCGTTACTTGCGGGCATCGAGTCCTTACTTTCCGCAGTGGTGGCGGACAGTATGATTAATTCCAAGCACAGACCGAATATGGAACTGATTGCACAGGGCGTAGCCAATATCGGGTCCGCATGCTTTGGCGGTATTCCGGCAACCGGAGCCATTGCAAGAACTGCTGCAAACATCAAGAATGGTGGACGGACACCCATCTCCGGCATGGTGCATTCCATAACGTTATTACTGGTGTTAGTATTTTTAATGCCTTTTGCAAAGCTGATTCCCATGCCTTGTATTGCAGCCATTCTTTTCCAGGTTGCCTATAATATGAGTGGCTGGAGAAATTTCGTAAAACTATGTAAATCCTCTCCTAAGAGTGATATTCTGGTGCTCCTTACCACCTTTATATTAACCGTAGTCTTTGACCTTGTGGTTGCAATTGAAGTAGGAATTGTACTTGCGGCGATTCTTTTTATGAAGCGGATGAGCGATGTAACCAATGTGGAAGGATGGAAATACATAGATGAAGAGGACGATCCGGACAGTATTTCCCTTAAGGCAGTTCCGGCCAAAACTCTGGTTTATGAAATTTCCGGCCCCATGTTCTTTGCAGCAGCGGATAAGATTTTGAATATTACTTTACGGGAGGATACCAGATTCTTAATTATTCGTATGAGGGGCGTGCATGCCATTGATGCGACTGCCATGCGCAATTTAGAGCAGGTTCGGGAAGATTGTGCGAAGAGAAATATACAGATTATTCTTTCCCACGTAAATGACCAGCCTATGAGCGTTATGAAGAAAGCAGGTTTTGTCAAAATGATTGGTGAAGACAATTTCTGCCCTCATATTGATGCAGCTTTACAAAGAGCAAAAGATTTACAATAACTATATTTTGTGGTATGATATGAAGCGGGTATGCATATATTGCACACTCGCTTTATTGTTTTTCAGAAGGAGTAAAAAAGTGGCCGGATATACACCCATGATGCAAAAATATTTAGAAACGAAAGAAGAGTACAAGGACTGCATTCTCTTTTACCGATTGGGAGACTTCTATGAAATGTTTTTTGAAGATGCCCAGATTGCGAGCAAAGAACTGGAAATTACCCTGACCGGAAAAGACTGTGGTGTGGAAGAACGTGCTCCCATGTGCGGAGTACCCTATCATGCGGTAGAAGGCTATTTGAATAAACTGGTATCCAAGGGTTATAAAGTGGCAATTTGTGAGCAGGTGGAAGATCCCAAACTGGCCAAAGGTCTTGTAAAGCGTGAGGTGGTACGGATTGTAACGCCGGGTACCAATATGGATGCCAATGCACTGGATGAAAGCAAGAATAATTACCTTATGTGCGTTACCTATCTGCCTTCCAAAGTAGGAATTGCGTTATCCGATGTAACCACCGGCGATTTCTTTACAACAGAGGTGGAAGATACTAAAAAACTGATGGATGAAATTATGAAATACCAGCCAAAAGAAATCGTATGCAACGATGCTTTTCTGGTAAGCGGTATGGATTTGGAAGATTTAAAAGGGCGACTTGGGATTTCCATCTATACACTGGATGCCCATTATTTTGATGATGAAAATGCCAAAAAAATTCTTATGAAGCATTTTCATATCCATACTTTGATTGGACTTGGAATCGAAGATTTTCCGGCCGGTGTTATTGCCTGTGGAGCACTTCTTACATACCTTTATGATACACAGAAGAACTCCCTGTCCCATATCCGTCATATTTATCCTTATATCAGTTCTAAATTCATGCTGCTTGACAGTTCTACAAGACGGAATCTGGAACTGACCGAAACGCTGAGGGAGAAGCAGAAAAGAGGTTCTCTTCTCTGGGTTTTGGACAAGACCAAAACAGCAATGGGCGGACGAATGTTACGCAGTTTTATCGAACAGCCGTTGGTGGAAAAAAAGGATATTATGAATCGTCTGGATGCCGTGGAGGAACTTTCCTCTGATTCGGTTAGCAGGGATGAACTGCGGGAATATCTCAATCCTATCTATGATCTGGAGCGTCTTTTGGGACGTATCAGTTTTAAGACGGCAAATCCCAGGGATATGATTGCGTTTCGTAATTCCCTCTCTATGCTGCCTCCGATAAAAACGGTATTAAAAGCATTTGAAAAAGAACTTTTAAATGAAATACAGAATGAAATTGATCCCTTGGAGGACATTTGCTCTTTGATTGGGAGTGCCATAGAGGAAGACCCGCCCTTTTCCATCCGGGAAGGTGGTTTTATTAAAGAAGGGTTTGATGAGGATATTGACCGGTTAAGAAGTGCCAAACAGGATGGTAAAAAATGGCTCGCTGCGTTGGAGGAAGAAGACCGGGAAAGAACCGGAATTAAAAATCTGAAAATTAAATATAATAAGGTTTTCGGTTACTATTTTGAAGTAACCAATTCTTATTCAGGTCTGGTGCCGGAAGATTATATCCGGAAACAGACGCTTGCCAATGCAGAAAGATATACCACTCCCAGATTGAAGGAACTGGAGGATACCATATTAAATGCTGAAGATAAGCTGAACACTTTGGAATACGATTTGTTCTGCCAGATCAGGGATGCGATTGCACTGGAAATTGACCGCATTCAGAGAACGGCAAAAGCCATTGCAAAACTGGATGTTTTCTGCTCCTTATCCCTGGTTGCGGAACGAAACGGATATGTGCGGCCCAAAATCAATGAAAAAGGTGTCATTGATATTAAGGACGGTAGACATCCTGTAGTGGAACGCATGATTGATCACGATATGTTTATTGCCAATGATACTTATCTGGATAATGCCAGTCACTGTATTTCTGTTATTACGGGACCGAATATGGCCGGTAAATCCACTTATATGCGTCAGACGGCACTGATTGTGTTAATGGCCCAGATTGGCTCCTTTGTTCCGGCAAAAACCGCAAATATCGGGCTGGTGGACCGTATTTTTACCAGAGTAGGAGCCAGTGATGACCTGGCAAGCGGGCAGTCGACCTTTATGGTGGAAATGAATGAAGTTGCCAATATTCTGCGCAATGCTACCCAGAACAGCCTTTTGATACTGGATGAAATCGGGCGGGGTACTTCTACATTTGACGGGTTATCCATTGCCTGGGCCGTAATTGAGCATATCAGCAACCGCCGCCTGCTTGGCGCCAAAACCCTCTTTGCAACCCATTATCATGAACTTACCGAACTGGAAGGTAAGATGGGAAATGTGAACAATTACTGTATCGCGGTGAAGGAGCAGGGGGATGATATTGTTTTTCTGCGAAAGATTATTAAGGGCGGTGCAGACAAAAGCTATGGGATTCAGGTTGCCAAACTGGCCGGTGTGCCGGATATGGTGATTGACCGCGCAAAAGAGATTGTGAAACAGCTTCTGGATAATGATATTACAGAAAAGATTCAGCAGATTGCAATTGAAACCGCACAGGAAACCAGAGGCAAAAAGGTGGAAAAACCGGATGAAATCGAAATGGGACAGATTTCCCTGTTTGATACGGTAAAGGATGAAGATGTCATTAAAGAAATCCGGGAACTGGATATTTCGGCAATGACTCCGATTGATGCATTAAATACCTTGTATCGAATCCAGAATAAGTTAAACAACCGATGGTAGAAAAGGAATCAGAATGGCAAAGATTCACGTACTCAGTTCAGAAACAATTGATAAAATAGCAGCCGGAGAGGTGGTAGAAAGACCAAACAGTGTCGTAAAAGAGCTTGTTGAAAATGCCATGGATGCCGGCGCAACCTCCATTACGGTGGAGATAAAAGAAGGCGGCATTTCCTTTATCCGGATTACGGATAACGGTACCGGAATTGAAAAGTCGGAAATCCGTAATGCCTTTCTCAGACATGCCACCAGTAAGATCGAGACCGCGGAAGATTTGAGCAATATTACCAGTCTTGGCTTCCGTGGGGAGGCGCTTTCCAGTATCTGTGCGGTAGCCCAGGTGGAAGTGATTACCAAGGTAAGAGACAGCCTGACCGGTATCCGCTTTTGTATCGAGGGCGGAGTGGAAAAAGAATATGCAGAAATAGGAGCACCGGATGGCACCACGATTTTAGTCCGCAATCTGTTTTTTAACACGCCGGTCAGAAGAAAATTCTTAAAGCAGCCGGCAACGGAGGGCGGTTACATTATTGATTTGATGGAACATATGGCATTATCCAGCCCTGAAGTTGCTTTTAAATTAGTGGTAAACGGACAGGTTAAGTTTCATACCTCCGGTAACGGAAAACTGTTAGAAGTCATCTACCGGATTTACGGACGGGAGATTGCAAACAATCTGATTCCGATTTCTGCTAAAACACAGGGAATCCTGCTGTCCGGTTATCTTGGGAAGCCGGTATTAAACCGGTCCAACCGGAATTTTGAGACCTTTTTTATTAATCATCGTTATGTGAAAAGTAATGTGATCAGTAAAGCCATTGAGGATGGCTACAGCCAGTATCTGATGCAGCATAAATTCCCGTTCGTCGTGCTTCATATGGATGTGGATACGAAGATGGTGGATGTCAATGTACATCCTGCCAAAATGGAAGTACGATTTATTGACGGGGAGGCTTTTTATGATTTTATAGCCAGAGAAATAGACAGCGTTCTTTCCCAAAAGGAAATGATACCGGATGTTTTGGAAGAAAAAGAGGCAAAACCGGAGGTAAAGAAACAAACAGTGCCGGAGCCCTTTGAAACGAGGAGGGCAGAAGCATTCCGTGTGGAAGAAGAAGTTAAGTATCATACGGACATGCCCAAACTGGAAGAAAAGGAAAGAAATCCAATCTGGAACAGGATAAAACCGGAACCCGAACAAGAAACGGAGATTACAAAAACAGAACAGCTCTCTCTTTTTGAAGACAAGATGCTTTCTGCGGAAAATGTGGAAAAATATGATATTCTGGGACAGATTTTTGATACCTACTGGCTGATTGCATTTTCGGATAAATTATATATGGTGGATCAGCATGCGGCCCACGAAAAAGTGAAATACGAGAAACTGATGGCGCATTACCGCAGCAAATCCATTACTTCCCAAAACTTAAATCCTCCCATCGTGGTGACACTTTCGGCTAAGGAAGAGCAGGTATATCAGGAATACAGTCCTTATTTTGAACATCTTGGATTTGAAATCGAAGAATTTGGAGGAAATGATTATGCAATACGTGCCGTTCCCACAGATCTTTATGGTTTGAATGAAAAAGAGATGTTTCTTTCTGTTCTGGATGAACTGATAGACGGACCTGTTTATAAAAACTTAAATCTGGTGGAAGAGAAATTGGCATCCATGGCCTGCAAATCTGCGGTAAAGGGAAATCATCATTTTTCCCGTATGGAGATGGAATCCTTGATTGCAGAGCTTCTGAAACTGGATAATCCGTACAACTGCCCTCATGGAAGACCCACCATCATTTCCATGAGCAGATATGAAATTGAAAAGATGTTTAAACGAATCGTATAAAGGAAAAAGCATGCAGAAAAGACCACTTATTGTGCTGACCGGACCAACTGCGGTCGGAAAAACAAAATTAAGTATTGCACTTGCAAAGGAAATTGGGGGAGAAATCCTGTCTGCCGATTCCATGCAGGTCTATCGATATATGGATATCGGCAGTGCCAAAATCACCCCGAAAGAGATGGAGGGAGTGAAACATTATCTGATTGACGTCTTAAATCCCTGGGATGAGTTTAATGTGGTTGTTTTTCAGAAAATGTGTAAGGAAGCAATGGAAGAAATCTGGCAAAACGGTCACATTCCCATTTTAACAGGGGGAACCGGCTTCTATATCCAGGCAGTATTATATGATATTGATTTCGCGGAAAATGATGAAGATGATTCCTACCGGAAAACATTAGAAGAAACGGCTTTGGAAAAGGGAAATCTTTATCTTCATGATATGTTAAAAGAAGTAGATGCAAGAGCGGCCGATGAGATTCATCCCAACAATGTTAAAAGGGTAATACGGGCGTTAGAATTTGCAAGTAAGACGGGGGACAGAATTTCCGAACATAATGCGGTTATGAGGCAAAAGGAAAGTCCTTACAACTTTTCCTATTTCGTACTAAATGATGTTCGGGAAAAACTGTATGAAAGAATCAACCAAAGAGTGGATGAGATGATGGAAAACGGTCTTGTCCCGGAAGTGAAAAAACTTCAAGAGATGGGATGCAACAAAGAGATGGTCTCCATGCAGGGACTCGGATATAAGGAAATATTGGAATATCTTGACGGAGAAACCACACTGGAGGAAGCAGTTTATAAAATAAAGCGTGATACCAGACATTTTGCGAAAAGACAGCTTACCTGGTTTCGGCGTGAAAAAGAGGTAACATGGATTAATAAAGAGGATTTCGGGTATGATGAACATCGTATTTTAGAGGCTATGTTGTCTGAAATGAAGGAGAAGAAGATAATAGGATAAGGGATGGGACAATGGAATTAAGAAGGATGTATCATGACCTTGGTATCAGTGATGAGGTCTATGATTTTGGCGAGAAAATTTTAGAGACATTAAAGGAACGTTTTGAAAAGATTGATGAGGTTGCCGAATACAACCAGTTAAAGGTGCTTTCGGCCCTTCAGAAGCATCAGGTCAGTGAGGCCTGTCTATTAGGCACCACCGGATATGGCTATAATGATTTGGGAAGGGATACGTTAGAAGAAGTTTATGCTTCGGTATTTCATACCGAGGCGGCTCTTGTACGTCCCCAGATTACCTGCGGAACGCATGCACTGGCACTTGCCCTTATGAGTAATTTAAGACCCGGTGATGAACTTTTATCTCCGGTAGGAAAACCCTATGACACGCTGGAAGAAGTAATCGGTATCCGTCCGTCCAAAGGTTCTTTAAGCGAATACGGGATTACCTATAGGCAGGTGGATCTGTTAGAGGATGGAGGTTTTGATTATGATAATATCAGGGCGGCCATCCATGAAAAAACAAAACTGGTTACCATTCAGCGTTCAAAGGGTTATCAGACCAGACCTACTTTATCCGTAGAAAGAATCGGAGAACTGATTTCCTTTATAAAATCTATCAAACCGGATATCATCTGTATGGTAGATAACTGCTATGGCGAATTTGTGGAAATGCGGGAACCGAGTGATGTGGGTGCGGATATGATTGTGGGCTCCTTAATTAAAAACCCGGGTGGCGGACTGGCACCCATTGGGGGCTATATCTGCGGAAAAAAGGAATGTGTGGAAAATGCTGCTTTCCGGCTGACTTCTCCGGGACTGGGAAAGGAAGTAGGGGCTTCCTTAGGAATATTAAGTTCTTTTTATCAGGGACTGTTTTTAGCGCCTACCGTAACGGCCGGAGCCTTAAAGGGAGCCATATTTGCCGCTAATCTTTATGAAAGATTAGGATTTCGGGTTGTACCGGATGGTACGGAGAGCCGGCATGATATCATTCAGGCAGTAGAATTTGGTACGCCGGAAGGTCTGTGCGCATTCTGCGAGGGAATTCAGGCGGCGGCACCCATTGACAGTCATGTGACACCCGAACCATGGGATATGCCCGGGTATGATTCCAAAGTAATTATGGCTGCGGGAGCGTTTGTTTCCGGGTCTTCCATTGAACTTTCTGCAGACGGCCCGTTGAAACCACCCTATGCGGCATACTTTCAGGGAGGAATCACCTGGCAGCATGCAAAATTTGGTATTTATAAGTCCTTGCAGTCCTTGGTTGACAAGGGGATTTTGTCGAAACTTTTTCCGTAGTTTTTATATACATAATGCTCAGATTATGATAAAATAACCCCATATGCAAAGGCAAATTCTGACAAAAGAGAAGAGGAGCTTGGCCAATGAAAAAGATTAACTGGACACTAATTATTCTTGTACTTATCGGATATGTAATCGGAGGATTCATTTCCACACAGTTTGGGATTCTGGATTATCATAACGATTTTGGATTAAGCAGTCCGGTTACGCTGGATCTGGGATTCATTGTTCTTACATTTGCACTTCAGATCCGCCTTAGTCTGGCAAGCGTAATCGGTGTCATTATCGCCTTTGTGGTATATCGGTTTATCCGATAAAGCATGGTAAGGTTCATACGGGTTTGAGAAGGCAGAGGAGATCGTATGAACAAAAAAGAAAAACAAAACTTCATAATGCGTCCTTATGAAAAATTTCAACAATTTGGGGTAGAGAACCTGACGGACAGTGAGCTTCTTGCCATCATAATCCGTTGCGGAAACCGGGATGAGGACGCGGAAAGTCTTGCTGCAAGGATACTGGACATGGCATCGTCCGGCAGACAGGGGCTTTTGGGACTTCATAAGATTAGTATGGAGCAATTATTAAAATGCAAGGGAATCGGAAAGGTTAAGGCAATCCAGATTAAATGTGTGATGGAATTCTGTAACCGGGTAGCCCGGACAAAAGCCTGTGCCACATTAAACTTTGACCGGCCGGATACGGTTGCCTCATATTTTATGGAATCCCTGCGGCATCGGGACAGGGAATGCGTTGTTTTGCTCTGTATGGATTCCAAAGGACATTTGTTAAAGGAAGTGGAACTTTCCAAAGGCACGGTCAAGGCTTCTCTCCTGTCTCCCCGGGAGGTATTTGTAGAGGCCGTGAAAGCAGAAGCGGTCTATATCATGCTTTTGCATAATCATCCGAGTGGGGACCCGAGCCCCAGCAGAGAGGATTTTGAAGTTACGGAAAATATTGCAAAACTGGGAAAACTCTCCGATATTCCGCTTTTAGACCATATTATTATCGGAGATAATAGTTATGTCAGTTTCAAAGAATCAGGATACTTATAGAAAGGGGTCAGAAAATTGATCAACAATGTATTCGGTATTGATTTAGGTACCAATAATATTAAAATTTACACGCGAAATGATGACAGCGTATTGGTTGAAAAAAATATGATTGCCATTGAAAATAAATCCACTTTATTTGCCTATGGTAATTCTGCTTTTGATATGTATGAAAAAGCGCCTTCCAATATTAAAATATCCTTTCCGCTCAGCAATGGAGTGATTGCGGATATTAAAAACATGGAGACCATCATCCGTTATTTTATCAAGGATTTAATGGGGGGAAGGATTGCTCCTGCGGATTACCTGATTGCCGTTCCTACGGATGTTACAGAGGTTGAGAAGAGAGCCTTTTATGATTTAATTAGGGATGCCAACGTGAAGGCAAGGAAAATTATGGTGGTGGAAAAGGCCGTTGCCGACGGACTGGGAATGGATATTGATGTAAAGAATTCCCAGGGTGTTCTGGTAGTCAATGTAGGATATGAGACAACGGAAATTTCCATTCTGTCTCTCGGTGGCATTGTACTCAGCAAACTGATAAAAGCAGGAGGACTGAAATTTGATGAGGCCATCAAAAATGCCGTCCGCAAAGAATATTCTCTGATTATTGGCGGAAAAACCGCGGAAAACGTTAAGATGTCCCTTGAGCAGATGGAAAAAGAGGATACATGTGCAGTCGTTTATGGACGTGATATTGTAACCGGACTTCCGGTGGAACGCGAAATCCCTGCAAGTCTTGTCAACAGTTGTCTGGAAGAACATTTTAATACCATTATTGATAATGTAAAGGTGATTCTGGAGAGAACTCCTCCTGAACTGGGAGCAGATATTTACCGACATGGTATCTATCTTACCGGCGGAGCTTCGCAGGTAAACCGATTGGCGGAGAAACTGGCAAATGGTACGGGACTTCGTGTGAATGTATCGGAAAATCCGATAGAAAGTGTGGTGATCGGTCTTTCCAAAATTATTAAAGACGACAACTATAAAAGTGTAGCTTATGCAATTGAAGGGATGAGTAAATGAGTCCGGTAGTAAAAAGAAAGGGAGAAAAATTTACCATTCCCAGTAAATATCTCCTTTTTGTATTGACACTTATGTGTACCGTAACCATGTTGATGACATTCAGCACCGATATTTTTAATAAACCCTTAAATACGGTGGTTGGATATCTGATCGTACCTTTTCAAAAAGGAATCAGTTCGGTGGGAGGCTGGTTTTCCACCAGAGCGGAAGAATTAAAGGAAATCAGAGCACTCAAAGAAGAAAATGAAGAGTTAAAGAAGCAGGTTGCGGATCTGCTTGCAGAGAATATTGAGCTGCAGCAGGGAAAATATGAATTGAATCAATTACAGGCACTCTATGAAATGGATGAGCAGTATTCCGGGTATGAAAAGACCGGTGCCCGCATTATCGCAAGAGATGCCGGTAACTGGTATCATTCCTTTACCATTGACAAAGGGAGCAATGACGGAATAGAGGTGGACATGAATGTAATGGCTGACGGTGGTCTGGTAGGACGGGTTTACTCGGTAGGACCAAATTGGGCTAAAGTCGTATCCATTATTAATGACAATACCAATGTCAGCGGTAAAATTCTCGCTACCGGGGATAATCTGATTGTTTCCGGCGATCTGGAGCTGATGCAGAAAAATCTGATTAGTTTTTCGCAGCTTTTGGACAGCGACGGGGTAGTAACCAACGGAGATAAGATTGTAACAAGTGATATCAGCGACAAGTATCTTCCCGGTATCTTAATCGGCTATATCAATGAAATCAACATAGATTCCAATAAACTGACGAAATCCGGGACGGTTACACCGGCCGTGGATTTTGAACATTTGAGTGAAGTTCTGGTCATTATGCAGTTAAAACAGACTGTGGAGGAATGAAACAGGACTTAGAAAGGACAAGCTTTGAAAAAAGGTCTGATTGCTGCTTTTTTTATATGGATTTGCTTTCTGCTACAAAGTACGGTTTTTCAAAGCCTTTCTTTTAACGGAATCGTACCGGATCTTATGATTATCGTAACGGCTTCCTATGGCTTTATGGAAGGAGAAGACAGGGGAATTATCGTAGGTCTTTTCTGCGGGCTGCTCTGTGATATTTTCTTTGGAGAAGTAATCGGGTTTTATGCACTTATTCTAATGTATATCGGATATTTAAACGGAAAATTTTCAGGAGGATTTTATCCGGATGATATCAAATTGCCGATGATTTTAATCATCCTAAGCGATTTTACATATTGTGTTACCTGTTATGTTTTTCAGTTTATGCTCCGCGGAAAATTGAATTTTCCTTATTATTTTTCCCAGATCATCATTCCGGAGGTCATTTATACCACTGTAGCAACAATCGGCTTGTATCCCCTCATTCTGCTTGCTGATGTAGGGATCAAAAAGAAAGAAAAAAGAGGTGGCAGGAATTTTGTTTGAAAAATTAAAAGAGCGTCTGTTTGTCATACTCACCAGCCGTCTTACCATCCTGTTTATTGTAACTATCATGCTTGGCGGTGTTCTGATTTCCCGTCTTTTTAATTTACAGATTGTCAGGGGAGAGGAGTTCTTAAATGATTTCATGCTGGAAAGCAAGAAAACAAGGGAAATATCCTCCATAAGAGGCAATATATACGATAAAAACGGGAATCTGTTAGCTTATAATGAACTGGCTTATTCCGTGAAAATAGAAGATGTATACGAAACAGGGAACAATAAAAATAAACTGCTGAATGCCAATATCTATAAATTAATTAAGCTGGTAGAAAAAAACGGTGACCACGTCATAACCGATTTTGGAATTGCATTAAATGAGGATGGCGATTATGTGTTTACAGCAACCAGTGATACGAAAAGGCTGCGTTTTCTGGCGGATGTTTATGGAGAGCCTTTAGTCAGTGATTTGAAACTGGAACAACAGACTGCTACACCTGACGAAATAATGGAATATCTTGGAAAACGCTACAGCATCGGAGAAAGGGAAGATCCGGAGGATTCCAAGAGCGATTTCATTCCCGGAAAAGGATATTCCAAGGATGATTTCCTGAAAATGGTTACGATTCGGTACGCCATGAGTTTTACTTCCTTCTCCAAATATATCGGCACTACCGTTGCAAAGGATATCAGTGAAGAAACCCGGGCTGTCATTATGGAAAACATGGACGAGCTGGATGGGGTTACGATTGAAGAGGATCCGGTCAGACGTTATGTGGACAGTGTTTATTTTTCGCAGATTATCGGCTATACCGGAAAAATTTCTTCGGATGAACTGGAAAGCCTCAACGCTAAGGACTTGGAAGAGGGTGGTGACGGTAACCGTTATAACTTAAATGATATTGTAGGAAGAACCGGTATTGAAGCCTATATGGAAACCACTTTACAGGGAAGAAAAGGTTATGAAACCGTCTATGTAAACAATACCGGTAAAGTGATGCAGATCGATGAAGAAGAATCGCGAATGCCTGTTGCAGGTGACAATGTTTATCTCACCATTGATAAGGATTTGCAGATTGCCTGCTATAATATTCTGGAGCAGAAAATAGCCGGCGTCATATTAAACAAGCTTCGGAATACCAAGGAATATACAGGGAAAAGCAATTCCAGCAAGGAATTATATATCCCGATTTATGATGTTTATTTTGCATTATTCAATAATAGTGTCATCCAGATCGATCACATGGCAGAGGAAAGTGCCGGTGAACAGGAAAAACTGGTTTATCAGAAGTATCTGGATTATAAAGCAGGAGCTTATGAAAAACTGAATGATGAGCTCTATAATAAAAAGACGGTATATAACAAACTCTCCAAAGAATATCAGGTTTATGAAAGCAATATTGTAAGTTATCTGGAGCAGAGAGGCATTATTGACATGCAGAAGGTTGATACAAACAGTTCTACTTATCTTGCATGGAAAAATGATGAAACCATAAGTCTGAATGAATATTTGCATTATGCAATAGCAAGTGGCTGGATTGATGTTACAAAACTGGATTTGAACAGCCAATATGCAGATTCGGAAGAAATATATGACAGTCTCGTAAAGGGAATTTTTGAAATTCTGGATAATTCCGTCGATTTTCAGAAAAAGTTCTTCCGTTATATGTTAAAGAATGATGTGATTAACGGTAGACATGTCTGCATGATACTTTGTGAACAAGGCAAGATTGAGATACCGGAAGAGGATGAAACAAAACTTTACGCTAACAAGATGTCAGCATACGATTTTATGAAAAACCGCATTGCCAATCTGGATGTTACACCTGCACAACTTGCGTTGGATCCCTGTTGCGGCTCTATAGTGGTTACAGATGTAAATACGGGTGATGTGCTGGCCTTAGTGTCTTATCCCAGCTATGACAATAATAAAATGGCAAATTCCATTGATGCAGAGTATTATGCACAGATACAGGCAGATAAGAGCAGTCCGCTCTTAAATTATGCGACTATGTACAAGTCGGCACCGGGCTCTACCTTTAAAATGGTTTCGGCGACTGCCGGACTGATGGAAGGGTATGTTAACACCAAAACCAGTTTTACCTGTACGGGCAGTTTTACCACAGTAACGCCTCCACCGAAATGCTGGATATATCCCGGACATCACGGTTCCTTAAATGTTACCGGTGCGATAGAAAATTCCTGTAACTATTTCTTTTATCAGTTAGGTTACAACATGAGCCTTGTGGATGGCGTGTACGATGCCCAGACAGGTCTGGATACCCTGGCAAAATATGCGGATATGTATGGGCTTACCGAAAAATCGGGAGTGGAAATCACAGAATATGCACCGGATGTATCCACTGAGTACCCGATTCAGTCTGCCATAGGGCAGGGCAGCAATAACTATACGACAGTTGGACTTGCCCGGTATGTGACCACCGTTGCAAATAATGGAACCTGTTATAATCTGACACTGATTGATAAAATTACAAACTCGGACGGGGCAGTCATTATGGAAAAGGAACCGGATATCCGAAATGTGATTGATATGCCGCAGGAATACTGGGTTGCCATTCATTCCGGTATGCGTAAAGTGGTACAGAATATGTCTTATTATGCGGATTTGGATATGGCCATAGCAGGAAAGACCGGAACTGCTCAGGAAAGTACCACAAGAGCAAACCACGCTTTATTTGTAGGATATGCACCCTACGACAACCCGCAGATTGCAGTGGCAACCAGAATTGCTTTTGGATATTCCTCCAGTTTTGCGGCCCAGACCAGCAAGGATGTATTTAAATATTATTTCAATTTGGAAGAGAAGGAAGAAATTGTTACCGGTGGTGCAACCGATGTGGAAGGTGCTACCTATGGTGACTAAGTTGGTGTTTTAGTATGAAAGATGCTGTGGTAATTAAAAGCTTCAAAAACGGAATCAGTCTTTTGTTAAATCCGGAAGCCGGACAGGAAGATATTTTACAGGAACTAAAGCAAAAGTTTTCGGAAGCAAAGAATTTCTTCGGAAAAGCACAGATGGCAATTTCCATGGAAGGAAAAGTTCTGACCGATTCCGAACAGGTGGAAATCGTCAATATAATCAAACAAAACAGCGATTTGAAAATTGTCTGTATTGTAGGGAAGGATGAAGTCACGGAGCAGCGATATGTGAAAGCTTTGGACCGTGTCAATAAGCGTCTGATGCAGGACGATTCCATGGCACAGATTTTTAAAAGCTCCCTTACAGACGGAATGAAACTTACCAGCGAGCAGCCGGTGGTGATTTTAGGAGATGTGGATAGCGGCTGCATTGTTACGTCAACCCAGAACATTTATGTTTTAGGGGCACTGATGGGGGAAGCGAATATCCTGACAGATGAGGCGGACAGGCATTTTGTATATGCGCTTGAAATGTTGCCGGAAAAAATTAAAATCGGCAGTTTCAAATATATTTCCCAAAAGACAAAGTGGGGCAGAAAACCAAAGAAAGAAGCCAAAATAGCATGCGTGAAAGAAAAACAGGTTGTTTTGGAACCCATTACAAAAGAATTACTTAGTACTTTCTAATCAGTACTTGGTGGACGAAACTTTATTTCGCCATAGGGCAAAAGGAGGATTTATGTGTGAAGTTATCGTCGTTACATCAGGGAAAGGCGGTGTGGGAAAGACCACCACAAGCGCAAATGTAGGTACAGGTCTTGCACGAATGGGGAAAAAAGTGTGTCTGATTGACACGGATATCGGACTGCGGAATCTGGATGTGGTTATGGGACTGGAAAACCGTATCGTTTATAATCTTGTAGACGTGGTAGAAGGGCATTGCCGTGTGAAACAGGCATTGATCAAAGACAAACGGAATCCAACCCTGTATCTTTTACCTTCGGCACAAACCAGGGATAAGAGTGCAGTAACTCCCGAGCAGATGATTAAGATGATCACGCATTTAAGGGAACAGTTTGATTATATCATTTTAGATTGCCCTGCCGGTATTGAACAGGGATTTCAAAATGCCATTGCCGCGGCTGACCGGGCAATTGTGGTAACTACTCCGGAAGTTTCCGCGATACGCGATGCTGACCGTATCATCGGACTTTTGGAGGCAAAAGAAATGTCAAAAATTGAATTGGTAATCAACCGTCTTCGTTATGACCTGGTGAAGAGAGGGGACATGATGTCCCAGGGCGATGTGGTAGATATTCTGGCCATTCCTTTACTGGGGATTGTACCGGATGATGAAAACATTGTCATTGCAACAAATCAGGGAGAGCCGCTTGTGGGAAGCAGTGCACCTGCCGGAATTGCATTTGAGAATATTGTAAATCGTCTGACCGGAAAAGAAGTTCCTTTTATGGATTTTTCAAGAGGAGTATCCTTTTGGATGAAATTAACCGGAATTTTTCACAAAATATAAGGAGGCGTGTCATGAAAAGATTTTTTCGCAGAAAGACTTCGAAACAGATTGCCAAAGACCGTTTGAAGATTTTACTGATATCTGACAGAGCGAACTGCTCACCTGATATGATGGATATGATAAAGACAGATATTGTCAAAGTAATATCAAAATATATGAAAATTGATGCAAGTCATATGGAAATTCAAATCAGTAAAACGGGTACGAAAGGAAAACTCGGCAGTAAAACGCCGACATTATATGCGAATATACCGATTTTGGATATAAACCAATAGGTTTCAAGGTGGAAGAATGTCAAAAAATTACCGTATACGGGACTATGATTTCAAGTTAATAATTTTAATCTTATCGGCTGCCGTAATAGGTGTTTTTGCTGTGGGAAGTGCTAAAGCATCCTTACAGATGAGACAGCTTTACGGTGTGGTCTTCGGCGTATTTCTAATGATAGCCCTTTCGTTTTTTGATTACCATATTATCTTAAAGTTTTACTGGATTATGTATATTGGTAATCTGGGACTGTTAAGTGCTGTATTGTTTACCAAAGCAGGTGATACGGGGGGCGGTGCACAGAGGTGGTTCGAAATCGGTGGGCTTCGTTTCCAACCTTCCGAACTGGCTAAAATTATATTGATTTTATTCTTTGCACAGTTTATTATGAAATATAGGGAGAAACTTAATACCTTTAAGTGTATTCTGGTATGCATTGCATTGGTCGCAGCACCCTGGGTTTTAATTTACAAACAGCCAGATATGTCCACAAGTATTGTATTTTTACTTTTGTTTGCAACCATCATGTTTGTGGGTGGACTGAGCTATAAAATCATTATAGGTGTGTTGGCAGTTGTGATACCGGGACTTCTTATTTTTGTCAGTCTTGCCGTACAGCCGGATTCTATTCTGATTGAAAAAGAAATTATTAAGCCCTATCAGCAAAAGCGTATCTTAGCTTTTTTGAATCCGGAAGAGTATGCGGACAAAGATGCTTATCAGCAGTTAAATTCCATTACGGCAATCGGTTCCGGAAGATTAAACGGAAAAGGTTATAATTCCAATGAAATCAGTTCCGTAAAAAACGGTAATTATATTTTGCAGCCACAGACAGACTTTATTTTCGCAGTTATTGGGGAAGAATTCGGATTTAAAGGCAGTGTTATTGTGGTTCTTATTCTAATTTTTATGGCACTGGAGTGCTTTTTGATCGCAGGCAGGGCCCCGGATATTGCGGGTACCATTATTTCGGCGGGCATGGGCGGCCTGATTGCGTTTCAAAGTTTTATCAATCTTGGGGTGGTTACATTTATACTGCCAAATACCGGTTTACCCTTACCCTTTATCAGTTATGGTCTGACATCCTTAGTCAGCCTGTTTGCCGGTATGGGAATTGTCTTAAATGTAGCCTTACAACGTAAAAGAGGAAATGAGAGGGTATATTAATGAACATCGCACTGATTGCACATGATGCAAAAAAGAAATTAATGCAGAATTTCTGTATTGCTTACAGAGGTATTTTAAGTAAAAATGATTTATATGCTACCGGAACTACCGGAAGGCTGATTGAAGAAGTAACCAATCTGACTGTACACAAGTATCTTGCGGGGCATCTTGGGGGAGTCCAGCAGTTAGGTGCCCAGATAGAACACAATCAGATTGATCTTGTGATTTTTTTACAGGATCCCTTAACACCCAAAACACACGAGCCTAACGTGGGAAATATTATGAGACTTTGCGACATTCATAATATACCGCTGGCAACCAATCTGGCGAGTGCAGAACTTTTAATCAAGTCATTGGACAGAGGAGATTTAGAGTGGCGTGAAATGTACAAATAGAAGAATAAAGCGTTCTATTTGCCTGTGTATGGCTGTTTTTACATTCTTTTTGACAGGCTGCGGCGGCACAAAATACAGTTTTGCCTATGATCCGGAATACGGTGTCAGCAGTTTCGGGCTGTTTTCACCCGAGAATGCCAGGACAGCAGAACCCTTTGCGGCAGAACTGTGTGTGGTTCCGGGAAATGTTAATCTTACAGATGGAACAGAAATACCGGATTTGGGGGCGGCACTGTTATGCGATGTAAACGATGCGGAGGTTCTTTATGCCCAGGGAGTGCATGAACGTCTTCATCCGGCAAGCCTTACAAAGGTAATGACTGCTTTGGTTGCAATTAAATACGGTTCCATGAATCAGGTACTTACTGCTTCTGAAAATGTAGTAATTAAAGAAAGCGGAGCACAGTTGTGCGGCCTGAAACCGGGGGATACCATGACACTGGCGCAGGCGCTTCATGTATTGTTGATTTATTCTGCAAACGATGCAGCCGTGCTGATTGCAGAAGGTGTAAGCGGTGACGGTGAGACTTTTGTAAACCTGATGAATGAAGAAGCCATCAAATTAGGAGCTACCAATACACACTTTACAAATCCACACGGGCTTACGGCAGAGGATCATTATACAACGGCATATGACCTGTATCTGATATTCAATGAAGCAATCAAATACGAGGCTTTCCGCGAGATCATACATATGGATTCTTATGATACGGTTTATTATGACAAATCCGGCAATGAAAAGAATCTTTCTGTGAATACCACAAATCTTTTCTTAAGAGGAAATTACTCTGCACCGGAAAATGTGACCATTGTGGGCGGCAAGACGGGTACTACCAATGCTGCAAGATCCTGTCTGATACTGTTATCCAGGGATATTTCGGGGGATCCGTATATCTCGGTTATATTAAAAAGTGAGACAAGGGATCTTCTGTATGCACAAATGAGGGATTTGCTTTCGCAAATAGGTAATTAACAGTTGTTTTTTATGGGGTATTGTCTTATAATATGATAAGAGGTATTTCAATCGATATACATAAGGAGGGTTACGCCAATGGTTCAGTTGATTGTGGGAAATAAAGGAAAAGGAAAAACAAAGTATTTATTGGAAAAAGTGAATAAGGAAGTTAAGGAAGCAGAGGGCAGCGTTGTATACCTTGACAAGAGTACAAAGCATATGTACGAATTAAATAATAAAGTAAGATTAATTAATGTATCGGATTATATGCTGGAGAGTACGGATGCATTTCAGGGATTTGTATGTGGTATTATTTCACAGGATCATGACTTGCAGCAAATGTATTTTGACAGCTTTTTAAATATTGCAAACATGGATGTATCAGGCATCACCGTGTTTGTTGACAAATTGGAAAAGATGAGTGAAAAGTTCGGTGTTGATTTTGTGTTGAGTGTTTCCGCTGACGAGAATGATTTACCGGAGGAAGTTCGTTCCAAAATTATTGTTTCTTTGTAATACATAATCAGAGATAAAGCCTCGGATGCTTTCCGGGGCTTTTTTCAGGGAGGATAAAATTGTGGCAGAAATAAAGAAATATCGAAAACCACTTAATTTGAATATCGGTATCATTATTTTTGCAGCTATTTTTATCTATGCCTGTTTTTATATCGGTACCTATTTCAAAACCAATCATATCAGACCTTATGAGGTAAGAGAAGGCTCGCTGACATCCAATAATTTGTACACCGGTATCGCAGTACGGGAAGAAAATGTAGTATATGCGGATGCTACCGGTTATATCAATTATTATGTGAAAGAAGGCGGAAGGGCCGCTAATGGTGATTTGGTTTATTCCATTGACGAAACCGGAAAATTAAATGAATATATCAACCAGAACTCCCTGTCGGAAAGTTCTTTGTCCGATGCACACCTGGCGCAGTTAAAGAGTGAGATAGTTACTTTTTCTCATGGTTTTGAGCCGGATAACTTCACAACAGCTTATGATTTTAAATATACGGTAAAAGGTACGCTTTTACGGATGTCCAGCAATAGTTTCTTAGAAAGCATTTCGGATCTTGGCAGCCGCTACGGAAATTCCGTAAAAATGTGCTATGCAAAAGATACCGGTGTGGTCATGTATTGGAATGACGGTTATGAAGATCTGACTGCAGATACCGTGACTTCCAAAAATTTTGACCAGGCACAGTATAATAAGAACCAGTATCTTGGAAATGAAAAAGTGAATGCAGGGGAACCGGCTTATAAGTATTGCAATAAAGAGGAATGGTATCTTTTAATAGAAGTGGACGAGTATAAGGCAACAGAACTGGAAGAAGAAGGCTATGTAAAAGTACGTTTCATGAAAAATCAGTTGGAATCCTGGGCCCAGGTATCCATAATAAAGAGCCGGGATGGCGGTCTGTTTGCCAAATTGCTGTTTAATAATTCCATGATTACCTTTTGTAATGACCGTTTTCTGGATGTAGAACTTCTCTTACATGAAGAAACCGGACTTAAGATTCCCAATTCCGCAATTGTTCAAAGGGAGTTTTATCTTATCCCCGAGGAATATATTCTGCATAGCGGTGATGCCTCCACTTATAATGTGTTAAGAGAGTATATCACAGATGAGGGCAAGACGGACAAGGAAACCGTTTCTGTCAGTGTTTACAGTAATGTGGACGGGGAATATTATGTGGATGCCGATGTAATCCGAAATGGGGATAAACTTACCAAAAATGATTCCGCAGAAACCTATACGGTCAGCAAAAGTGCAACCCTTATAGGGGTTTATAATATGAATAAAGGTTATGCGGATTTCAGGCAGATTGAAATTCTGTACCAGAATGATGAATATGCAATTGTGAAATCCAATACAGAATATGGACTGAATGTATACGATATGATCGTACAGGAGGCTTCCACTGTAAAAGCGGACCAGTTTATCTATAAATAGGAGCAATTATGATTTCGGAAAATTTAAGTTTGGTAAGAGAAAATATTAAGAAGGCATGCTCGAAAGCCAATCGGAATGAAAAGGAAGTAACTTTAATTGCAGTCAGCAAAACAAAGCCGGTTGAAATGTTGGAAGAAGCATACCGTGAGGGCTGCAGGGACTTTGGAGAAAACAAAGTGCAGGAAATAATGGATAAATATGAAAAAATGCCCGGGGATATCCGCTGGCATATGATCGGTCACCTTCAGCGAAACAAAGTAAAGTATCTGATTGGCAAAGTCTATCTGATCCATAGCGTGGATTCTTTAAGACTTGCGGAAGAAATAAGCAAAGAAGCATGCAAACAGAATGTAACCGTGAATATTTTGATAGAAGTAAATGTGGCCGGAGAAGAAAGTAAATTCGGAACCACCAATGAAGAAGCCGTGGAACTGGTAAAAAGTATAGCCGGTTTACCGGGGATTTCGGTCAAGGGACTGATGACAATTGCACCATATGTAGATTGTCCGGAAGAAAATCGACAATATTTTGTGAAACTTCGCCAATTATCTGTTGACATAATGAAAAAAAACATTGATAATATCAGTATGGATATTTTGTCCATGGGAATGACCGGAGATTATCAGGTTGCCATTGAAGAAGGGGCGACTTATGTAAGAGTGGGAACCGGAATTTTCGGTGAACGAAATTATGCGATTAAAGCAGATTAAGGAGATATAAATCATGGGTGTGATGGACAAGTTTTTAAAGTATATGCAACTGAATGAAGATGACGAATATGATGAGGATGATGAATACTTAGATGAAGAGGAAGAAATCGAAGAAGAACGTCCGAATAATAACAAGAAAGCATTCAGAGATGTAGAGACTGTAGAAGATAGGAATGCCAAGAAACCTGTAGCAAAGCTCACACCGTTACCAAAGACAACTGCAAAGAGAGGACAGATGACAGGTATGGAAGTTTGTGTAATTAAACCCAACAATGTGGAAGATGCAAGAGAGATTACCGAAACACTTTTGGCAAATCGTACCGTAGTGCTTAACCTGGAAGGTTTGGATGTGGACATAGCACAACGAATCATTGATTTTACATCCGGTTCCTGCTTTGCAATCAATGGAAATCTGCAAAAGATATCCCATTATATCTTCATTATCACACCTGCCAGTGTAGACATTTCCGGTGACTTTCAGGAAATCTTAAACGGTAGTGCGTTTGATGTTCCTTTCAGCAATTATTAAAGAGTAAGAAAAGGGCAGATATTTCATATCTGTCCTTTATAAATTAAAGAAGGAAATTACGTAAAATGGAAAATGTTTTGACAATTAACTATGAGAAGAAGCCGTGTTATGATATCTGTTTTGAAACATCCTTTGAAAATCTGGCTGAAAAAGTGGAATCATTATATGGAAAAGAACGAAAGATCTGTATTATAACCGACAGCAATGTAGGGCCGCTCTATGCGGATGTTGTAAAATCCGAACTTCAAAAATGCAGTAAAAAAACGGTGGTATTAACCCTGCCCGCCGGAGAAGAAAATAAAAATCTGGATAATGTGAAAAAGGCATATGAATTTTTGATTTGTGAAAAGTTTGACCGCAAAGATGTTTTGGTAGCGCTTGGCGGGGGTGTCATAGGGGATATGACCGGATTTATTGCCGCAACCTATTTAAGAGGAATTGATTTTATCCAGATTCCGACCACACTTTTAGCACAATGTGACAGCTCCATCGGCGGCAAGACAGGTGTGGACTTTGACAGTTATAAAAATATGGTCGGTGCATTTCATATGCCGAAACTGGTTTATATGAATATTGAGACTTTGAGTACACTGGATGAAAGACAGTTTTTTGCAGGATTTGCAGAAGTCATGAAGCACGGACTGATTAAGGATGAAGCATTCTATGTGTGGTTAATTGACCATCTTTATGAAATCAGTGATAAAAATATTCCGGTTCTGCAGGAAATGGTCTATCGCAGTTGTATCATCAAAAAGATGGTGGTGGAAAAGGACCCGTTGGAACAGGGTGAAAGAGCACTTTTGAATTTCGGACATACTATCGGGCATGCGATTGAAAAAGCAAAGAATTTTGAACTTTTACACGGCGAATGTGTGGCCCTCGGTGCAGTAGCGGCAGCTTATATTTCCTGGAAAAAGGACATGATTAAGATGGAAGATTATTATGAAATAAGGGATATGTTTGTACCCTTTAATCTGCCCATCACGGTGGATAATATAGACCCTAAGGAAGTATTAAATCTGACCAAATCCGATAAGAAGATGGATGCCGGCACCATTAAATTCGTACTTCTTAAAAAAATCGGGAAGGCGGTTGTGGATATGACTGTTACCGATGAGGAAATACTGAATGCAGTCAATGAAATTTATTTTAGCGAAGAGGACGCCCATGAATAAAGAAAAAATAAAATGGCTATTGATTTTTCTGCTGTTTGCAGTTTTTGCCTTTGGATTCGACCGTTTTACAAAAGCCCTTGTGTTGGCCAATCTGAAAGGGCATGCCCCTTTTGTACTGATACCCGGTGTGTTTGAACTGACTTATTTTGAAAATACCGGAATTGCATGGAGTATGTTGGACGGACAAACGGCATTCATTATCGGAATGGGTATTCTTCTCACATTACTGGTACTTTATTTTGTGTGGAGAGCACCAACCGACAAAAAATTTCATGTTGTATATATATTGACCGGATTATTTATGGGTGGTGCATTGGGGAATATGTATGACCGGTTAAGTCTGGGATATGTTGTGGATTTTCTGTATTTTTCCTTGATTCATTTCCCGGTTTTTAATATTGCGGATTCTTTTATCGTAGTCAGTGTAATACTGTTCGGAATCATTTTTTTGTTTGTATATAATGACGAAGATTTAGAATTCTTAAATCCGTTTCCCAAAAATAAGAAGCAGGATAAATAGAGTATATGGATAGTTTTTGTTTTCAGATAACCGAAGATATGGAGGATGAGAGAATCGATAAGTGTATCAGTATGCTTATCGATTCTTTGTCGCGTTCCTATATACAGAAGCTGATTAAAGAAGAGGCGGTAACTGTTAACGGTAAAATCGTAAAAGGCAGTTATAAAGTAAAAACAGATGACGAAGTATCGTTTTTACTGCCGAAGGCTGTAGAACCTGCTATTCTACCGGAAGATATTCCTTTGGATATTCTTTATTCGGATGAAGATGTAGTTGTAGTTAATAAGCCCAAGGGCATGGTAGTTCATCCCGCTGCCGGGCATTATACGGGTACTTTGGTAAATGCATTAATGTTTCATTTTAAAGATGAGTTATCCGGTATTAACGGAGTAATGCGTCCCGGAATTGTACACCGCATTGACCGGGATACGACAGGTTCTTTAATTGTCTGTAAAAATGATAGGGCACATAATGATATAGCAAATCAGTTAAAAGAGCATTCCGTGGTCCGAAAATATCATGCAATCTGTTATGGCGTGATAAAAGAGGATACGGGCACGATCAATCAACCAATTGGCAGACATCCCACAGGACGTAAAAAAATGGCGATAAATCCCAACGGAAAACATGCCGTGACACATTATAAAGTATTAAAAAGATTTGATAAATACACTTATATTGAATGTGAGCTGGAAACCGGAAGAACCCATCAGATCCGTGTTCACATGGCAAGCATCGGCCATCCCTTACTTGGGGATGAGGTCTACAGCAATAGAAAAAGTCCCTTTCACTTAGAAGGGCAGACTCTACATGCCAAAGTACTCGGATTTAAGCAACCAACGACCGGGGAGTACATTGAAACCGATGCGCCACTGCCGGAGTATTTCAGGCATTTGCTGGAAATTCTCTGAAAAAAGTGCTATAATAAATAAAAGGTATGGAAAGGTGGGAATTACATGAATACAGTTATTACAATCGGAAGACAGTTTGGCAGCGGAGGACATGAAATAGGCCGCAAATTAGCAGAATACTTTGGGATTAAGTGTTATGATAAGGAGCTTTTAACAAGGGCTGCAAAGGAGAGTGGATTTTGTGAGGAAATGATTAAGACTCATGATGAGCGTCCAACGAATTCTTTCCTCTATAATCTTGTAATGGATACCTATTCCTTTGGATACAATTCCTCTTCCTATGTGGATATGCCTATCAGTCATAAGGTTTTTCTGGCACAGTTTGATACCATTAAGAAGATTGCAGGTGAAGGCCCTTGCGTGATTGTGGGAAGATGTGCGGATTATGCCCTTGCGGAAATGAAGAATTCCCTGCATCTTTTTATTTACGCAGAGGAAGACAAAAAGATTGCCCGCATCATGGAAAAATTGGAAGTGACCGAAAATAAGGCACGGGATATGATGGTAAAGAAGGACAAACAACGTCAGAGTTATTACAATTACTATTCCTCCAAAAAGTGGGGAAGGGCAGACAGTTACGATTTGTGTATAAACAGCGGAATTTTAGGGATTGACGGTACGGTGAAACTGATTGTACAGTATATTGAAGATTTTGAAAAACAAAATGCAAAATAGACTTGACAGTATATAAAGTAAATGCTATTATATCTGAGTATGCCGCGTAATGAGGTATAAGTATGTCTTTTTGACATCACCGAAGTTAGCGAGTAAATGAATGAGAATTCGTTCATAGAATAAGGAGGTGCCTTATATGTACGCAATTATTGCAACAGGTGGTAAGCAGTACAAAGTTTCCGAAGGAGACGTTATTAAAGTAGAAAAGCTTGACGTTGAAGCCGGCAACACTGTTACTTTTGACCAGGTTATCGCAGTAAGTGACGGTTCTTTAAAGGTTGGCGAGGACGTTAGCAAAGCTACCGTAACTGCAACTGTTATGGAACAGGGTCGTGGCAAGAAGGTTATTGTATACAAATACAAGAGAAAAACCGGTTACCACAAGAAAAATGGTCATAGACAAGCATACACTCAGGTTAAGATTGATAAGATTAATGCATAATTATGACGACAATTATAATTGGTAAGAGTAAAGATAACTCTTACAGACAGTTAATCTGTTCGGGACATGCCGGGTATCCGGGGAAAAAGGGCCTTTTTAAAAAGAAAGACAGTTTTGATCTGGTTTGTGCATCTGTATCCGTCTTGATAATCAATACGATTAATGCATTGGAAGAACTTGCAAAAGAAGATTTTAAATGCATATCCAATGAAGAAGATGGGTTTATCCGGTGTGATTTTGAAAATCCCTTACAGGAGCGTTCCGTATTTCTATTGGATGCTATGGTCTATGGACTTCAGAATATTCAGAAAGAATACGGGGAAAAGTATTTACAAGTTAAATTTGAGGAGGTGTAAACCGATGTTAAATATGAACCTTCAATTTTTTGCTCATAAAAAGGGTGTTGGTTCTACCAAGAACGGTAGAGATTCCGAATCCAAGAGACTTGGAGCAAAGAGAGCTGACGGCCAGTTCGTTAAGGCAGGTAATATCTTATACAGACAGCGCGGAACCAAGATTCATCCCGGTGTTAACGTAGGTATCGGCGGAGATGACACTCTGTTCGCTAAGGTAGACGGTGTCCTGAGATTTGAAAGAAAGGGCAGAGACAAAAAGCAGGCTTCCGTATATCCTGTAGAAGAATAATTTTGGTATTATCACGGGCTTCAAACGACTGTTTGAAGCCCCTTTTTGGTATGTGCTAAAAGAAATAGGAGTATAATATGTTTGCAGACAGAGCGACAATCTATGTAAAGAGCGGCAAAGGCGGTGACGGACACGTTTCCTTCCGCAGAGAAAAATATGTACCTGACGGAGGACCGGACGGCGGAGACGGCGGCAAAGGCGGTGATGTCATCTTTGAAGTGGATGAGGGATTAAATACGCTGACAGATTTTCGTCATATCCGAAAATATCAGGCAGAACCGGGAGAGAACGGTGGGAAGAAGAACTGTCGCGGTAAAAACGGGAATGATATTATCATTAAAGTTCCCGCCGGTACGGTTATTAAGGAAGCGGACAGTGGTAAAGTCATTACGGATATGTCGGGAGATAACCGTAGAGTTATTCTCTTAAAAGGCGGCAGGGGCGGAAACGGAAATCAGCATTATGCCACTTCCACCATGCAGGCGCCGAAATATGCACAGCCCGGACAGCCTGCAAAGGAACTGACCTTATTATTGGAATTAAAGGTGATTGCGGATGTGGGACTGGTAGGATTTCCCAATGTGGGCAAATCTACATTTTTGGCCAGCGTAACCAATGCGCGGCCTAAGATAGCCAACTACCATTTTACCACATTAAATCCCAACCTGGGTGTGGTGGATTTTGAGGATGGAAACGGCTTTGTAATTGCGGATATCCCCGGATTAATTGAAGGAGCCAGCGAAGGTGTGGGTCTTGGCTTTGAGTTCTTGCGTCATATTGAAAGAACCAAGGTGATTATTCATATGGTGGATGCTGCAGGCTCCGAAGGAAGAGATCCGATTGAAGATATTTACACCATTCATAAGGAACTTGAAAGTTATAATCCGGAAATTGCAGGAAGACCTCAGGTCATTGCTGCCAATAAAACGGATTTAATATATGAGAATGAAAATGAAATCATCGATAAGCTGAGAAAAGAGTTTGAACCCAAAGGAATTCCGGTATTTGCCATTTCAGCGGTAAGCAAAAAGGGAGTTCAGGATTTACTTTATCATGTCAGGAATATTCTTGCAGGCATGGATGACAAGACTGTTATCTTTGAACAGGAATATTTCCCTGAGGAAATGCTTGTTTCAGGGGACGAGCCTTTTAGCGTTACTTATGATGAAGAAAATGATGAATATGTCATTGAAGGACCACGTATAGAAAAGATGTTGGGATATACCAATCTGGAGAGTGAAAAAGGGTTTGCTTTCTTCCAGAATTTCCTCAAGGATACCGGTATTTTGGAACAACTTGAGGAACTTGGCATCGAAGAAGGGGATACCGTCCGTATGTATGGGCTTTCTTTTGACTACTATAAATAATAAGTTAGGAGAACATTATGACCAGTAAGCAAAGAGCATACTTAAAAAGTCTTGCAAGTACTTTAGAACCCATTTTTCAAATAGGTAAATCCAGCCTTACTCCGGAGGTAACCGAAGCAATCGGTGAGGCATTTAATAAGAGGGAACTCATTAAGATTTCCGTATTAAAGAATTGTCTGGACGACCCTAAGGAAATTGCAGAGATGGTCGCAGAAAGAACCCATTCCCAGGTAGTACATGTCATCGGCAAAAAGATTGTATTGTACAAAGAAAACAAGGATAACAAAAAAATAATTCTTCCGGAGAAATAAGGGAAACAGATGGGAAAGAAGATAGGAATTTTGGGCGGAACTTTTAATCCGATACACATAGGACATTTGCTTTTAGGGGAAACTGCAAGATGCTATGAAAATCTGGATGAAGTATGGTTTATGCCGAGCGGGATATCATATCTGAAAAAGAATATTTCCATTCCTGATGGCAGTGTTCGATTGGAAATGGTAAGGGAAGCAGTGAAAGACAACCCTTATTTTAGGGCTTCCGATGTGGAAGTACTTCGGGAGGGAAATACGTATACCAGTGATACTTTGGTCTGGCTGACCGAAAAGTTTCCGGATGATTCCTTCTATTTTATTGTAGGAGCGGATTCTTTGATGCACATGGAAACCTGGCACCAACCTGAAATCATTTTCCAAAACTGCACCGTTTTGGCAGCTATTCGCGATGATGTAGATTTTGTGAAACTGGAAGTTCAAAAAGACTATCTTATTTCTAAATTTCATGCTAAAATAAACTTGCTACCGTATCCTTTCATGGATCTTTCCTCAACGGAAATCCGAAGAAGGGTAAGGGAGGGTAAGAGTATTCGTTATATGGTAAATAATGAAGTTCTTTCCTTTATAGAAAGGAATCACTTATATCTTACGGATTAGGAGAATGGCATGAAAGTAACCAATATCAAAAAAATCAGAAAATCTTTGGCAAAAACATTGGATGAGGACCGGTATATCCATACTATCGGAGTAGCTTATACCGCAACATCACTTGCCATGAGATATGGTGCTTCTATAGAAAATGCCGAACTGGCTGGACTTTTACATGACTGTGCAAAATGTATGGAAGACGAAAAGAAACTTGCAATCTGTGAGAAATATAACATTCCGGTTACGGATGTAGAAAAGCGTAATCCCTTCCTGTTGCATGCCAAGATCGGCAGTTTTCTGGCAATGAAAACCTACAAGGTGCATGATACGGACGTTATCAATGCAATTTTGAATCATACTACCGGAAGACCCGGTATGTCTTTGCTGGAAAAAATAATTTTTGTGGCAGATTACATTGAACCAAACCGTAAGAAAGCGCCTAATCTTGCCGAAATACGTCAGATGGCTTTTATAGATCTGGATTCGGCGGTAGTCAGGATTCTGAAGGATACGCTGGATTATCTGGAAAGCACGCCTGGAGAAATTGATGTTATGACCCAAAATACCTATGAATTTTATAATGAATTAACGCAGAAAAATTTAGTGGAGTAGAGGAGAACAAAAATGGATAAATCGAATGCAAAAGAAATGACAAAACTCGCCATTTTGGCTCTTGAGGATAAAAAAGCCGAGGACATCCGGGTTATTGATATCAGTGAAGTATCGATTATGGCGGATTACTTTATCATTGCTAACGGTTCCAACAGAAGCCAGATACAGGCATTAAGTGATCATGTGCAGGAAACTCTCGGAAAGGCCGGCTATGAGTTAAAGCAGGCCGAAGGATATAACACTGCGAACTGGATTTTGCTTGATTTTGGCGATTTGATAGTGCATATTTTTGATAAAGAAAACCGCCTGTTTTATAATCTGGAGAGAATCTGGAGAGATGGCAAAATCGTGGATAAAGAGGAACTTTAAAAGAACGGATTTATTATGTAAACGCAGCTTATGGCTGCGTTTTTTCTAATTATCAATATCACTTTTTAATCTGCCAAAAAAAGTGATAAGATATAAACCGCAGATACCTACCAGAGTATATACAATTCGTGATAATAAAGACATATCACCGAATAACCAGGCAACCAGATCAAACTGCAAGATGCCGATAAGCCCCCAGTTGATTGTACCGATGATGGTAAGTACAAGAGCAGTTACATCCAACCATTTCATACCCATTCTGTTACCTCCTTTTTGATATAGTATTTCAAAATTATCAGTATTTATACATGAAAAATATGTGTTTTTTGCATAAAAACCTTGACTGTAATTAGTATAAAGTGTATATTATAGTGAAATTGATTGTATAAAGTACAATCAATTAAGGAAGCCCCTGATGGGGGTGTAGGTTCTCGATCCTTCGAATCGGAACAAAAATTAAGGAAGCCCCTGGTGGGGCGAAGGTTCTCGATCCTGCGGATCGGAACAAATAAAAGGAGGAAAAGGTTATGAAAAAGATGAAGAAACTTTTAAGTTTGCTTGTTGTTACAACCATGGTAGCTTCCATGCTTACCGGATGTGGTAACAGCAAAGAAGCTACCACCTGGAAAATCGGTGGAATCGGACCCGCAACAGGCGATTATGCACAGTATGGTCTTGGCGTAAAGAATGCCATCCAGATTGCGGTTGACGAAATCAACGAAGATGGTGGAATCAATGGTGTTCAGATTGAATATCGTTTTGAAGATGATGAGACCAACAACGAGAAATCCGTAAACGCTTACAATACATTGAAAGACTGGGGTATGAATATCCTGATCGGTAGTGTAACCAGCGGATGTTCTATTGCAGTATCCGGTAAGACTTCCCAGGATCATATGTTCCAGCTTACCCCTTCCGCATCCAGTGTTGATGCAATCAAGAATGATAATGTATTTCAGGTTTGCTTTACCGACCCTAACCAGGGTACCGGTGCTGCAGCTTATATCGGAGATAACAATATGGCAACCAAGGTTGCAGTAATTTATGACAGCTCTGACGTATATTCTTCCGGAATTTATGAAAAATTTGCTCTTGAAGCTGCAAATCAGCCTTATGAAATCGTAGCTACCGAAGCCTTTACTAAGGACAGCAAAACCGACTTTACCGTACAGTTAAAGAAAGCACAGGAAGCAGGCGCTGATCTTGTATTCCTTCCGATTTACTACACAGAAGCAGCATTAATTTTATCCCAGGCAAAGACCATGGGCTATGCTCCCACATTCTTCGGATGTGACGGTATGGACGGTATTCTTACCGGTGTAGAAGGTTTTGATACTTCTTTGGCAGAAGGCGTTATTCTCTTAACTCCTTTCGCAGCAGATGCTACTGATGAAAGAACACAGGCATTTGTAAAGAAATACGAGGAAAGATATGGCGAAACTCCCAACCAGTTTGCAGCAGACGCATATGACGCTGTTTATATTGTAAAAGCAGCTATCGAAGAAAGCGGTGCAACTCCCGCTGATGGTGTATCCGGCATCTGTGACAAACTTGTTAAGAAAATGCCTGAGTTAAAATATGATGGTATTACCGGTGAAGGAATGACCTGGAGCGCAACCGGTGAAGTAAATAAGAATGCCAAAGCAATGGTAATTAAAAACGGCGCTTATTCCTTAATTCAGAACTAATTTATACAATGACGTAAGACCGAAGAGGGTTGATGATTCAACCCTCTTTTATGTTGCATGGATATCGTTTTTTTGATATAATATATGATTGATAGTATATGCAAGCAGAGGTGTAAATATGAAGTTTATTTCGTTTTTGATCGATGGTATTAATTTAGGGAGTGTATATGCGGTTATTGCTCTTGGATATACCATGGTTTACGGTATTGCTAAAATGTTAAATTTTGCACATGGAGACGTTATCATGGTAGGTGGATTTGCATCCTTCTTTGCAACCAGTGCCATGGGTGTGAATCCGCTTGTCAGTGTCCTGATTGCCATGGTGGTGTGTACCATACTGGGTATTGTAATCGAGGAACTGGCTTACAGACCTCTTCGTAATGCAGCATCTTCCCTGGCAGTTTTGATTACTGCAATCGGGGTGAGTTATTTTTTGCAAAATACCGCTTTGCTCATCTTTGGTTCTGCTCCGAAGCAGTTTAATTCCGTGGTGAACATTCCGATGCTCATGCTGTTTGACGGAAGAATAAAAATTAGCGGTGAAACCATGGTTACCGTTATTTCCTGTATTATTATCATGGTTTGCCTTACCTTATTTATACATAAAACAAAATCCGGTCAGGCCATGCTTGCGGTTTCGGAAGATAAAGGAGCTGCCAAACTGATGGGAATCAATGTGAATTTCACAATTGGTTTAACCTTTGCCATAGGTTCGGGACTTGCCGCTATTGCCGGTGTGTTATTATGTTCCACTTATCCTACACTGTCCCCCTACACCGGGTCCATGCCCGGTATTAAAGCATTCGTTGCGGCTGTGTTCGGGGGTATCGGTTCCATTCCGGGGGCATTTATCGGAGGACTGCTCTTAGGTATCATTGAAATACTCAGTAAAGCATATATTTCATCCCAGTTAAGCGATGCCATTGTATTCGGGGTACTTATTCTGGTTCTGATGATTAAACCCACCGGTATTCTTGGTAAGAAATTACAGGAAAAAGTGTAAGGAGGAGATAAGATGAAAAAATTAACATTAAACAAACAGACAAAAAGTAATCTTATCACCTATGGAATTATTGTTATTGCTTATTTTGTGATTCAGATTATGATTGCAACTCATACCATGTCCTATCATATGCAGGGTATGTTAGTTACGGTTTGTTCTTACATTATTCTGGCTGTATCCTTAAATCTGACGGTTGGTATTCTGGGAGAATTAAGCCTTGGGCATGCAGGATTTATGTGTGTAGGGGCCTTTGTGGGAGCTTCCTTTTCCATCTGCATGAAAGGAATTATTACCTTTACTCCGCTTCGCTTTTTCTTAGCACTTTTAATCGGTGCTCTGGCGGCAGGGATTGTAGGTATTCTGATCGGAACCCCTGTACTTAGATTGAAAGGTGATTATCTGGCCATTGTAACATTGGCATTCGGTGAAATCATTAAGAATGTAATTAATGTTATCTATATGGGAATTGATAAAAACGGTCTGCATTTTTCCACAAAGGATACCGTTTCTCTTGGAATGGAGGAAGATGGAATTGCCGTAATCAAAGGGGCACAGGGCGTAACCGGTATGCCTCAGGACTCTAATTTTACCATTGGTATCATTTTGATATTACTTACTTTATATATTGTTTTACATCTGATTCAGTCCAGGGACGGACGTGCCATCATGTCCATTCGTGATAATCAGATTGCAGCAGAATCCGTTGGAATTCATGTTTCCAAGTACAAACTGCTTGCCTTCTCCATATCCGCAGCACTTGCCGGTATGGCCGGGGTATTTTATATCCATAGTTTCGACAATATGAGTTCCAGTGTATTTGACTATAACCTTTCCATTTCAATTTTAGTTTTTGTTGTGTTAGGTGGTATCGGCAGCATTCGGGGCTCCATTATTGCAGCTACCGTGCTTACCATATTACCGGAACTTTTACGTGAAATCCTGTATTCTATTTCCAAAGATTCCAATGTATCACAGGTTATTACAAACTCCAGAATGTTAATTTATTCCATTATTCTGATTGTAATGATGATTTTCAACTGGAGTCCCGAAGTAAAGGAATGGACAGGAAAATTCTTTGGCAAATTTAAGAAGAATAAATCCGGCAAAAAGGAGGTTGCATAATTATGGCTTTATTGGAAGTACAGAATTTAGGAATTTCCTTTGGCGGCCTTCGTGCTGTAGACGATTTCAATTTAAAAATTGAAAAAGGACAACTATATGGTCTCATTGGACCGAACGGTGCAGGAAAGACTACCGTATTTAATCTTTTGACCGGAGTTTACAAGCCGGGTATGGGTATTATTAAACTGGATGATCAGGATATTACCAGCAAAAAGAATATCGAAATCAATGAAGCCGGAATTGCAAGAACTTTCCAGAATATTCGACTTTTTAAGGAACTTTCCGTAATCGATAACGTAAAAGTCGGTCTTCACAATCAATATCATTATTCAACTGTAACCGGCATTTTGCGACTGCCGAAATATAAGAAAATAGAGAAAGAAATGGAAGAGAAAGCCCTCTCGTTATTGGAGGTTTTTGACCTGGATAAAGAGAAGGATACACTTGCTTCTAATTTGCCTTATGGTAAACAGCGTAAACTGGAGATTGCTAGAGCACTTGCAACCAATCCCAAACTTCTTCTTTTGGATGAGCCTGCAGCCGGTATGAATCCGAATGAAACGAAGGAACTGATGGATACCATTCGTTTTGTGCGTGATAAATTCGAAATGACCATTCTTTTGATTGAGCATGATATGAAGCTTGTTTCCGGTATCTGTGAAAGACTGACGGTGCTTAACTTCGGGCGTGTCCTTTGTGAAGGTCCTACCTCTGAGGTACTGAATAATCCGGAAGTAATCAAGGCATACTTAGGGGAATAGGAGGAGAGTCATGGCATTATTAAAAGTTGAGGATTTACATGTTTCCTATGGCATGATTCAGGCCATTAAAGGAATATCCTTTGAAGTAAATAAGGGAGAGGTTATCGCTTTAATTGGTGCAAACGGAGCGGGAAAGACAACCATTTTACACACTATTACCGGATTAATCAGCCCGGAAAGCGGAAAAGTATACCTGGAAGACAGGGATATTACGAAGGTTCCCGGTCATAAAATAGTAACACTCGGTATGGCGCATGTTCCGGAAGGCAGAAGAGTATTTGCCAATTTGACGGTTTTACAGAATTTGAAGATGGGCGCCTATACCAGAAAGGATAAATCAGAAATTGCAGAAACATTAAAAATGGTTTATTCCCGATTCCCCAGACTGGAAGAACGTAAAAACCAGCTCGCAGGAACCTTATCCGGTGGGGAACAGCAGATGCTTGCCATGGGAAGGGCTTTGATGTCCCATCCGCAGATAATCTTAATGGATGAGCCTTCTATGGGTTTGTCACCTATTTTTGTAAATGAAATTTTCAGTATTATCGAAGAAGTAAGTAAAAGCGGTACCACTGTACTTTTGGTAGAACAGAATGCCAAAAAAGCACTTTCCATTGCAGACAGAGCTTATGTTTTGGAAACCGGTAAAATCGTTCTGGAAGGGAAAGCTTCCGAGCTTTTAAATAATGATTCCATTAAGAAAGCTTATTTAGGAGAATAGCAAAAGTATTAAGGTTTTTACCTTTTACCGGAAAGGAGATTTCATGAATAATAAGAACATTGTAATAACTATTGCAAGACAGTATGGCAGTGGCGGCAAAACAATTGGAGAAATGCTTTCCAAAGAACTGAATATTCCTTATTATGATAAAGATCTTATGAAATTGGCGTCGGATGACAGCGGTATTAATGAAGCCTTATTTAATAAAGCAGATGAAACTATTAAAAACACCTCTCTTTTTAAGGCTGCCAAAAAGGTTTATCAGGGCGAGTTGATTCCCCCGGAAAGCGATGATTTTACCTCCAATGAAAATCTGTTTAATTATCAGGCTAAGATCATGAAGGAACTGGCTGAAACGGAGTCCTGTGTCATTATTGGAAGGTGTGCGGATTTTGTATTAAAGGATTACGACAATGTACTCAGTGTGTTTATTCATGCTCCGGAGGATTTTTGTAAGGAACAGGCTGCCAAAAAACACAGTATGCCGGAAAAAGAACTGGAAAAATTTATTGCAAAAACCGATAAAAGAAGGGCCGAATATTATAAATACCATACAGGAAGGGAATGGACGGATGCAAGAAATTATGACTTATGTCTGGACAGTTCCAAACTGGGCTTTGAAAGATGCGTAGAGGAGATTAAAGCTTACATTGCAGTTCGTTTTAGACAATAATTTATTCTGATAAACAGGTAAAGAATGATAATAGGTAAAGAGAACTCTCATAACCGGAAGGCTATGAGAGTTTTTGCTTAACAAACTTTGTAATGAATAACGAAATAGACCAAATTATTTATAGAAGCGGAATACACCGTAAACCTTACCTAAAATAGTACAATCATCTACAATAATAGGATCCATGGTATCATTCTCAGGCTGCAAACGGATATGACCGTTTTCTTTGTAGAAGGTTTTAACTGTAGCGGAATCATCAATCAAGGCAACCACGGTATCACCATTTTTTGCAGTATTACAACTCTGTACAAAAATCTGATCCCCACTAAAAATACCGGCATTAATCATGGAGTCGCCCTTTACTTTAAGTACAAAAGATTCCCCGGTGGGTACAAATTCTGCAGGAACAGGAAAATAACTGTCAATATTCTCAGTAGCAAGTATGGGCTGTCCTGCCGCCACACGACCTACAACCGGAATACTCACTACCTCGGTGCGAACCATTTGAAAACTGTCATCGCAGATTTCGATGGCACGAGGTTTGGTAGGATCACGACGAATGTATCCGTTCTTTTCCAAAGTCTCTAAATGGGAATGAACGGAAGAAGTAGATTTTAAATTGACCGCTTCACAAATTTCCCTAACAGCGGGGGGATAACCACGTTTCAAAATTTCTTCTTTTATATATTCCAAAATCTCTAATTGTTTCGCAGAAATTTTACCTGCAGCCATATAGAAAACCTCCTAATAATCTGATTTATTTTAGTATAACACATAGAAAACAAAAAAGCAAACATATATTCCGAAAATTTGTTCGAAAATGTTTCAAATTTCTATTGACACCAGAATATTTGTTCGATATAATGCTCGTATAAGAACAAATGTTCACGAACATATATTCACGCATAAGCGAGGTTATACTATGAGAAGAGAAGAAAGAAGTAACATTATATCCTTAAGTAATGAGAGAGCAAAAAGATATAAGGTTATGAGAATGCGCCAGATTCGAAATAAGTGCTTTTTAGCGCTGTTTACTGTTTTAATGGTTGCATTATTGACCGTTACTTTACAGAGTATATCTTCTAATGCATTGGAGCAGGATAAGGAAATACGTTATAAGTATTATACCACGATCGAAGTTGCATACGGTGACACGCTTTGGTCCATTGCAGATCGTTTTATAACTTATGAATATGAAGATAATAATGCATACATAGAAGAGGTACAGAGACTAAATCATCTGGCGGATTCGGGCATAGATGCAGGAAATTATCTGATTGTACCTTATTATTCTTCTGAGTTAAAATAAATCTGCTTAAAATAAATATGATTATAATAATTATCTTTGCTTTTACAGTTAAAGTTTATTTGTCACTTTTTAATTTTACAGCATTTGCCGCCTGACGTCTTCTGGTCTCATCCATAGTTGCGTAGTGTTTTCTGGTAGTATTCACATCTTTATGTCCGAGTACGGAAGCTACCAGATAAATATCTCCGGTTTCCTGATAAAGGGAGGTACCATAGGTACTTCTAAGTTTGTGAGGCGTAATTTTTTTTAATGAGGTTACCCGGGAGGCATATTTTTTTACCAGTTTTTCAACTGCTCTAACACTAATTCTTTTATTTTGGATTGAAAGAAACAGAGCTTCCTCATGTCCTGTTTCCGGGATTATATGAGTTCTTTCCTCCATATAATCAAGTAATGCTTCTCGGACTTCCTCTCCAAAATAGACAATGGCTTCATAGCCACCTTTTCTTCTTACCTTGATTCCGTCATTTTCAAAATCCACATCTTTTATATCCAGTCCGACACATTCAGACACTCGGATACCGGTTCCAAGCAGAAGAGTAAGTATTGCAATGTCCCTTACCTTTGTCTTATTATGGTATTGGAGCTCTTTTTCTGTTAATTTATCACCATTTTCAACCTGCTCAAGCAGAATTGCCACTTCATTAGGATCTAATCGGATAATGGCTTTTTCGTGCAGTTTTGGAGAGGGTACCAGTTCTGCAGTGTTCTTTTTGATTTTCTCAATTTGGAAAAAATAGTTATAAAATCCCCTTAACGCAGATAACTTTCTTGCTTTTCCTCTTTCCGTATTGGTATGTTCCTGCCCTTCTTTCTCGTACAAACTAATATAAGATAAGTATTCTTCAATATCCTGTCTTGTGACATCATCCAGAAGAGAGATTGGAAAGTCTATTATATCCATTTTCCGGCAAATCGGGTTGGTTTCATGAAGGAACTCGAAAAAGACTCTGATATCATATGCATAGGCGAGCTGGGTTCTGCTGGAAGTGCGGTCACTGATGCTGCGAAAGTATTCCTTGCAAAAAGGTGGGAGAGTATCCAGTATCTCCCGTAGTTTCATAATATTTTGTTTATTCTGCATATCATGATAGTTTTCATTTCTCTGCATCAATATACCACTCCTTAAGTACTCCTGAACGAATTGCCGTAAACATTCTTTCTTTGACACCGGGGTTTTCTAAATTGATATTACGAAGTAATTGCTTGATATACTCACGTTTTGTATGTCCGTCAGCCGGACAGGGACTTTTTACAACCGGAACATCATATTTATGAACAAAACCGATAACATCCGCTTCATTCATATAGATAAGTGGCCTAATTACAGTTAAATCCATGCGATCCAAATAAGTAACAGGATTAAAGGTATGAATTCGACCCTCATAAATTAGGGACATGAGCATGGTTTCCACCACGTCATCCTTATGATGCGCGTAGGCTATTTTATTGCATTTGATTTCTTTCATGGCATCATTCAAAGCCCCTTTACGCATTTTTGCGCATAGGGAACAAGGATTACTTTCTTTACGATCCTCAAAAATAATTTTGGCAATATCCGTCTTTACGATATGATAATCTACATTTAATTCCAAACATAATTCCTGTATTTTGGTAAGATTCAGATTATCAAAACCAAGGTCCACGGTGACAGCAACAAGTTCAAAAGGTATCGGATAGAATCTGCGTAAATTAGAAAGTGCATACAAAAGGGTAAGACTGTCCTTACCTCCGGAGATGCCCACCGCAATTTTGTCATTCTGGTTAATCATGTGATAATCATCGATTGCCTTTCTGGTCAGACTTAAGACTTGTTGAAGTTTCATATGTTATCCCGCCTATGTTTCTACAAAATTTATAACGTATCTATTATACTTTAATTTTTATGATTTTTCATTATTTTTCGAAAAATAAGTCTGTTTTTATGCGATAAGACATGCTATACTTATTATGGAATAATTTTTAAATCATATTGTGAGGTTAAAATAATGAAAGTCAAATTTTCTAATAAATATATGAAATGGGGCTTTACTGCGTTTTTTGTTATAGCAGCATCAATCTGTTTTTATTATTTAATATTTCATATATCAAGTCTGATTAAGAATATACAAGCTGTTTTACACGTATTTTCACCGGTAATAATTGGTTTAATATTGGCTTATCTGATGGCACCGATATTAAATTTCATTGAGAAAAAGATATTAAATCCTCTATTCGAAAAATTGAAATTAAAAAAGAATGGGAAACATAACAAAGCAATCAGGGGACTTGGAATTACCTTCACGTTTTTGTTAGTATTTGTCATCATATATCTGTTAATTGCTATGTTGGTTTCGCAGATTGTACCCAGTATCAGGAATATTATTACAAATTTTGACTCTTATATAAGCAATTTCAATAATTGGTTGAATAATGTACTGGAAAATAATGAGGATGTTAAGAATACTGTAATGCCGATTATTGCAAAAACTTCTGAAGAACTGGAAAACTGGCTCAATGACACGAAGAGTCTTATGGAAAAGTCAGGAGAAATTCTTAAAACAGTATCTTTGGGGGTTGTAGGATTTTTCAAGACTACCTGGAATGTTCTTTTGGGACTTATTATTTCTGTTTATTTCCTCGCAAGCAAGGAAATTTTTACAGCTCAAAGCAAAAAAGTTATTTATTCCCTGTTTGAAAGACATACAGCCAATAAATTATTACGTGCTTTCCGCTTTACCAATAAAACATTTATAGGTTTCTTTGGCGGTAAAATTGTAGACTCCATTATTATTGGTTTATTATGCTTTATTGGCACTACAATTCTGGGAACTCCTTATGCAGCTTTAGTAAGTGTTGTTGTAGGGGTTACTAATATTATTCCTGTTTTCGGGCCTTATTTAGGAGCGGTACCCAGTGCAGTGTTAATTCTTGTGGCGGATATTATGCATCCCCTGAATTGTGTATACTTTGTTATCTTTATCATTGTGTTGCAACAGGTGGATGGGAATATTATAGGTCCTAAGATTTTGGGCAATTCCACAGGTTTATCGAGCTTTTGGGTTATTGTCGCAATTTCCGTATTTGGAGGATTTTTTGGTATTCCCGGAATGATTGTCGGAGTTCCTATTTGTGCAGTAATTTATGCTGCTTGCAAATACCAGATTAACCGCTCTTTACGTAACAAGAAATACTCGGATTTAACCGCAGATTATGTAGAAATGGATTCCATTGATTCCAACGGTAATTTTCGCTTGAAAAAAGATATGGTAGGAGTAGTGGCGGAAGAGGAAGAAGAAAAAGATAAAGAGGAAAACAATTCTTTCTTTAAGCGTATATTTGGCTCTAAAAACGATGATGATAAAGAAATATTAATTGTTGAAGAGGATAAAACTAAAGCTTTAGAAGAGGAAAATAATAGAGATGATGTATGAGGAGAAACACATGAGTGTTAAATTTTTGTCAATTCTGTTTTGGCTTTTTTCACTATTTTTTGTAAGTCCATTTTAATCTGAGGATGCATCCATGAAATTTCTTATTCAGCGTGTAAATCACGCAAGTGTGACTGTTGATAATTGTATCATTGGACAGATTCAAAAAGGTCTTTTGATACTGATAGGAATTTGTGAAACTGATACTGTGGAAATTGCTGACAAAATGGTTAAAAAACTAATAAACTTACGAATTTTTGAGGATCAATCCGGTAAGACCAATTTAGATATTTCCACTGTAGGCGGTGATTTATTGCTGGTATCGCAGTTTACGCTCTATGCAGACTGTAAAAAAGGCAACCGCCCATCCTTTGTACACGCAGGATCACCTGAAATGGCTAATTATTTGTATGAGTATGTTATTTCAAAATGTAAAGAAACCATTGCAAATGTACAGACAGGTAGTTTCGGTGCGGATATGCAGGTAGAATTGGAAAATAATGGTCCGTTTACCATTATATTGGATTCAGATGACATCTGTAAGTAAGTTTGATAAAGCTCTTTAATGAATAATTAAATGCTGCAACTATTCGTTAAATCGTCATTTTGCGAACAGTTGCGGTTGCCTCTTTTCATCTATCAAATGGTCTGCAAAAGCTCCTTTATCGGTCTGCCAATTCGTTTTCTGGTCATTTCTACCAATCCCAATTTTGTAAGGTCAATGACATCCGTCTTAACAGAATCTTTTTTGGCGAGTTCACGAAGCAGATTCATAAGTTCCAAATATTGTGCGTCATTTTCCATATTGATAAAGTCAATTAGAATCATGCCGGATATATTACGTAACTTTAACTGAAACATGATTTCATGAGCCGCTTCCATATTGATTTCAAAGAAATTCTGCTGATTGTCCTTAGAAGCCTGTTTTTTGCCCGAATTAACATCAATTACGGTCAAGGCTTCCGTATATTCCAAAATTAAATATGCACCTGATTTAAGCCATATACGGCTTTGCAGGGCCCTTTCTATTTCTGATTCTACATTATAAAGTTTTTTCAGCGTATATTCATCCCGGTACAGTCGCACCGGAATTTTCAACTTTTCCGTATTCTGAAGTTTTTCATAAATCTCCGGAATATCTGTAATGATCTCCTCATAACACTCCTGATAATAATTCTTAAGACACTCTATAATGGGTTCAGAAGCTTTATAAAGACAGGTAAAAATGGACTGATGTAAGCCATATTCTGTAATATTTTTCAAGGTATCCTTTAAGTAGTTCCATTCTGACTTTAACGCTTCATAGTTTGCAGGATTCCCTGCATTTGTACGAATAATCGCCGAAAAGGGAAGGTTATGTTCTTCTCCGTCCAGAATTTTTTTATCCGGATTTATCATTTTATTTTCTACAAGATATGACAAAATATCATCCTTGCATTTTTTATCCAGTTTATTGGATATCCCAATGCTTCCTTCTGTTGTTTCCATAAGCACATAAAGCCCAGAAATTGAAATGTTTGTTTTAAGAACCGGTTGCTTCGTCTTTACGGCATCCTTTTCGATTTGGACTACAATGACATCTCCCTGCTTAATGGTTCCGTCATAAACTCTGTTTGCCAATATAGGATTGAACACATTGGACAATGGTAAAAAGCCGGTCAAATTGCGAGAAATGTCGACGAAACAAGCCTGCAGGTTTGCCATCATTTTGCTTACACGTCCAACATAAACATTGCCTAACAGACTACCTGAAGTATCGTTTATAATCCGGATTCCGGATAGTCTTTTATCCGTATATTCTAAACATAATAAATGCTTCTCATGAGAGACAATCAGAAGTTTTTGCATGGATAACTTCTCCTATTTGGTCTAGGGGAATAAATTCCGGTTCCTCTTCACTCCCCACATTCGTGTAAGTATCTTCTCTGGTGATTAACAGAGCATTTTCCGGAAGGACTTCGTTTGCCCGTTGCATAAATGCTTCTATAATCATACCTGGTTTAATATTGCCGGAGCTGCTTGCATTGATAAGAAAATAAATCGAATCCCCCGTAATCCTGTACTCGTAGATTCCCGGTTTTAAGTCAATTTCTAACGTATTTTTCTTGGTTTCCTTGGTAATCATAATGGTTTCGGAGGCCAAAAACTCTTTTAACCGCTCCTGCCACCCTTCTCTGGGGCTTCTGCCCTCCCTGAATCGAATGGTATAGCCTGCTGCAGCAACACTTGCCATGGCATTCTTACTGCCCTCCGGAAGTACACTGACAGAAAGGATTTCTATTCCTTCTACACTGGCTTTATTAAAGCGCTCCACAAAATCATCACTGTCTGTAAAGGAATTTACTTCTAAATCCATATATTCCCCATTACTTTCCAAACCAATCCCCAGAGGTTGTGCAAAAGACATAATCTGATGAGGAGAAAAGCCTGTAGTGTATTTTACATCAATACCTGCTCTTCTTACTGCTTTTTGAAAGAAACGTTGTACATCCAGATGACCGATGAATTTTAAGTTGCCGAATTTGGCGAATTTTACTCTTATTTTCATGAGAAACAAACACCTCCTCCGAATCTTGCGGCACCGCAACCCTGACATTGCTTGCGACAGTTTTGGGAAATCTCTTCTCTTTGTGCTTTTTCCCACTCTCGTTTCAAAAATTCTTTTGTTACACCGCAGTCTATAAAATCCCAGGGAAATATCTCTTCAGTGCTACGTTCTCTTGTTGTGTAGAAATCCATGGAAACATTGCATTCCTCAAATGCATCCATCCATTTCTGATTATCAAAGTATTCACTCCAGGAGTCAAAAATAGCCCCTTTTTTATATACATTTAAAATAACATTTCCAACTTTACGGTCACCACGTGCCAAAACACCCTCTAAAACAGCGGTATCGGCTTCATGCCAGTTATATTTGATGCTTTTCTGATTAAGTTTGGCCATAATGGCATGCTTGGTCTTATAGGCTTTTTCCAGAAATTCCTCTTTGGTACATTGTTTTGCCCACTGAAAGGGGGTAAAGGGCTTGGGAACAAAGAAAGAAGTACTGGTGACAATCTGTACTCTTCCATTTACTCTTTTCTCTTTTGGTACGACATCAAAGAATGTCGCCGCAATTTTATTGGATAGTTCCGCAATTCCCTCAATATCCTCATCAGTTTCGGTAGGCAGTCCCAGCATAAAATACAATTTTACTCTGGTCCATCCGCCCTCAAACGCAAGGGTTGCGCCACCGATAATATCCTCCTCCGTAAGCCCTTTATTAATTACATTACGAAGTCTCTGGCTACCGGCTTCCGGTGCAAAAGTTAGACTCGTTTTCTTGATATCCTGTACTTTACTCATCACATCCAGGGAAAAGGCATCAATCCGTAAGGAAGGAAGAGAAATATTGATATGATTTTTACTGCAATCCTCGATCAGAAAATTGATCAGTTCAGGAAGTTTGGAATAATCGCTGGAACTTAAAGAACTGAGTGAAATTTCTTCCTGTCCCGTATTTTTTAACATCTTAAGCGCATAATCTTTAAGAACCTCTACATCCCGTTCTCTGACAGGGCGGTATAACTGTCCAGCCTGACAAAAACGACAACCGCGGATACATCCACGCATAATTTCCAAAACTACACGGTCCTGTGATATTTTCATAAAAGGTACCAAGGGTTTTTCCGGATAATAGGTATGGGAGACATCCATTTCAATTTCTTTTAAAATTCTGGCCGGAATGCCTTCTTCATTTGGTTGAAAGCATTCGATGGTACCGTCTTCTTTGTAAGTTACATCATAGAATGCCGGTACATACATCCCCGGTACTTTTGCGGCTTTACGTAAAAAATCTTTCCGGGAAAGTCCGCTATCACGACATTCACGATACAGATTTATCAGTTCCTCATAGCGGGTCTCTCCTTCTCCGATATAGAAAATATCAAAGAAATCCGCAATCGGTTCCGGATTATAGGTACAGGGACCGCCCCCTATTACGATAGGGTCCCCATCGGTACGGTCCTTTGCTAAAAGGGGAATTCCGGAAAGGTCCAGAACCTGTAAAACATTGGTATAACACATTTCATATTGCAGGGTTATCGCTAACCAGTCAAAATCCTTGATAGGATCCTGGCTTTCCAATGCAAATAAGGGGATATTTTCTTTTCTCATAATGGCGTCCAGGTCTGTCCATGGAGAATATACTCGTTCACACCACACACCGTCAAAGCGGTTAAACATGTCATACAAAATCTGAATTCCTAAATGGGACATTCCGATTTCATACACATCTGGAAAGCAGAATGCAATACGCATATCCACATCTTCTTTATTTTTTACTACAGAATTTACTTCACCGCCGATGTAACGGGCGGGTTTCTCTATTTTCATCAGAATATCATCCGAAAGAGCTAATTTCTTCATACATACCTCTCATTAAAAGAGCAAAAGTATGAAAAGACACACTTCTGCTCCATTTTTATACTACTATTTAACGATTTGCAAGTTCCGTGGTGATTTCTTCCCATGAAATATTTCTTTCTGCCATAAGGACCATCATATGATACAGAAAATCTGAGATTTCATACTTTACTTCGTTGGGGTTTGGATTCTTGGCCGCTATGACAATTTCCGTTGCCTCTTCTCCAAGCTTCTTCAATATTTTATCAATTCCTTTATCAAAAAGATAATTGGTATAGGAACCCTCTTTCGGATTTGCTTTCCGGTCTAAAATTACGTTGTAAACATCTTCAAATACTTTCAGAGGATTGCTGTTTTCTTCATAATCTTTTTTTACTACTTCGTTAAAGAAACAGGAGTACTTACCGGTATGACAGGCAGCTCCTACCTGGGATACCTTTGCAAGAAGGGTATCCATATCACAATCAGCAGTCAGGGATTTTACATATTGATAATGCCCACTGGTGTCCCCTTTTAACCATAATTCTTGCCTGCTTCGGCTGAAATAACACATTTTACCGGTCTCTAAGGTTTTTTGATAGGATTCTTCATTCATGTATGCAACCATCAGAACTTCATCTGTTTTGTAATCCTGTACCACAACAGGAAGCATACCATCGGAATTTAACTTGAAATCCGACCATTCATATTTGGCATCAAGGCTTGCCGTCATAATTCCGTTTTCCCGTAAAAGATTTTTCAGGGATGAAAGCTCTTTAGCATTATCATTCACAGAATTACCGGTAATCCCGACTACATTATCATTTGCAAGAGTTTCCAGTAATTTATTAAGTGCTAACTGCTCAATGTGTATATACAAAGGAATTTCCAAACAAGAGGATACTTCCTTTGTCATATGAGGATTCATAAGCAATAATCCGGAAATGTATTCCTCTATTCCATCCTTATTTTGCAGAATCGTATTGACATCATTAACAGCAGCCAGAATCTTATCTTTTCCGAATTTTAAGGAAACTTCCTTTGTAATCTCAATATTCTGTTCTTTGCTGTAATTTAATACTGCTTTTTTGCATCCTGTATACAGGATTTTCTTGATATCTTCCATTCGATGCACATTACCGGCACCGTATACATCTACTTCTGCCGAAGCACAGATTTCTTTCATGATATCAAGAGAGTCTTCATGTTCCTGGTCATTACCGGACATATCAAATACCAGAATTAAGTCGGCATTATTTTCACAATAATATTTTGCCAGTCTGACCGGATTGGTATCTATTATGGTGGTATCTGCCAGACTTTTTACAGCATGCTTTTTATATAAATAAATACTTGCAATCAGTTTTTTGGTTTTCATGTTCTATCCTTCTTATAAACTTCCTTTTGTACTTAAGATCCCATTTACACGCAGATCGGAAGACGTAGCTTCATCCAATGCTTTTGCAAATGCCTTGAACATCGCCTCAGCCATATGATGGTTATTGATTCCGGAAATCATCTTGATATGGAGATTCATACCTGCGGCATAAGAAACGGCATAGAAGAATTCCCGAATCAGTTCGGTATCAAGCCCTCCGATGTCTTCTACCGTAAAATTGCAATCGAATGAAAAATAAGGACGCCCGCAAAGATCAATGGCACAAAGGCAGAGTGCATCATCCATGGGAAGAATAAAACTTCCGTAACGACGGATTCCTGCTTTGTCACCAAGGGCTTCTTTGATGGCAGTACCGATTACAATACCCGTATCTTCCACGGTATGATGTCCATCCACCTGAAGGTCACCTTTAACACGGCAATCCAAATCGAAGAAACCATGTTTGGAAAAGCCTTCTAACATATGGTTAAAGAAACCGATTCCGGTATCAATATTACTAATCCCCTCACCATCCAGATTCAATCGTACGAAAATATCGGTTTCTTTTGTTTTTCTTGCAATTTCTTTTATACGGGCCATATTAACTCCTTTCGAAACGAACCTTAATGGAATTTGCGTGAGCAGTCAGTCCTTCGCTCTCCGCAAAAGCTTCAATATCCTTATGTACTTTCTCAAGTGCATCTTTGGAATAAGAAATGATGCTTGTTTTCTTCAAGAAATCATCCACATTCAAAGGCGAGAAGAATTTTGCGGTACCGTTTGTCGGTAAAATATGATTGGGGCCTGCAAAATAGTCTCCCAAAGGTTCCGAAGAATACTCACCCAGGAAAATAGCACCCGCATTTTTGATTTTTGTCATGATTTCATAAGGATTTTTGGTTAAAATCTCTAAATGCTCGGAGGCAATTTCATTGGCTGCCAAAATGGCATCCTCCATATTCTCCGCAAGCAGAATATAACCATAATTTTCGAGGGATTTTTCAATAATCTCCCTGCGGGATAAAACGGCGGTAAAATCTGCTACTTCTTCGGATACTTTCGTTGCCAGTTCTTTTGAGGTGGTGATTAAAATAGCGGAAGCCAGTTCATCATGTTCTGCCTGGGACAACAAATCGGCAGCCACATAACGGGGATTTGCTGTTTCGTCCGCAAGAACCAGAATCTCACTGGGACCTGCAACTGAGTCAATGCTTACATGACCATATACAGCCTTTTTGGCAAGGGCTACGAAAATATTGCCGGGACCGGTAATCTTATCAACCTTAGGAATTGATTCCGTACCAAAAGCCAGTGCCGCAATTGCCTGTGCACCGCCGACCTTATAAATCACATCAACGCCTGCAATATCGGCAGCCACCAAAGTACCGGGATTAACCTTGCCCTCGCTGTTGCAGGGAGTTGTCATAATGATCTCACTGACACCTGCCACTTTTGCCGGAATCACATTCATCAGAACGGAACTGGGATAAGCAGCCTTACCACCGGGTACATATACACCGGCTCTTTCAATCGGCGTAATGCGCTGCCCTAAAATGCTTCCGTCGTTTTTGGTATCAATCCAACTGTTACGCAACTGCTTCTCGTGAAAAACGCGGATATTTTCAGCAGATTTGCGATATACATTAATCAGTTCGTCCCCTACCGATGCATAGGCATTTTCTATTTCTTCCCGGGTTACCCGGATATTGGATTCATTTAAATCAAACTTATCAAACTTCTTTGTGTATTCAAATACGGCCCGGTCACCGTTTTCTTTTACATTTTCTATAATTTCATTTACGGTTGCTTCATAACTCCCATAACTGGACGGGCTTCGTTTGAGAAGATCCTTTAAAAGATTCTTTTTACTGTTTTCGTTTAATTCAATAATGCGCATACTCTGCTCCTTTAAGCTTCTTCTTTCAATACATCTTTTAAGTCTTTAATTAATTTTCCGATACGTTCCTGTTCCATCTGCATACTTACCTGATTTACAATCATGCGTGCCGACAGAGGACAAACCTCTTCTAATACGGTAAGACCGTTTTCTCTGAGGGTAGAACCGGTTTCCACGATATCTACGATAACATCAGAAAGCTCCACCAATGGTCCTAACTCTACGGAACCATTTAATTTAATGATATCTACGGTCTGATGCTTCTGATTATAGAAATAGTCTTTGGCAATTTTAGGGTATTTGCTGGCAACCCGGATACGTTCGTGGTGCTCTAACAATTCCTTGGCGGATTCAGGTCCACATACACACATGCGGCATTTTCCAAACCCAAGATCCAACACCTCATAAACCCTTCTGGCTTCTTCCAGAATGGTATCCTTGCCTACAACACCGATGTCAGCGGCGCCATACTCTACATAGGTCGGTACATCGGGACCTTTCGCAAGGAAGAAACGTAATTTTAATTCTTCATTTACAAAAATCAGTTTTCTGGAATCCTTATCCTTCATTTCTTCACAGGTGATTCCGATCTTTTCAAATAATTCCAGGGTTTTCTTTGCAAGACGTCCTTTTCCCAAGGCAAAGGTTAAATATCTGTCTGTATTCATTTTATACTTCCTTCCTGCGCATTTCAACCAAAATGCCTTCTTTTCTCTTTTTCTGTGCCTCTTTCAGGACATCGGCATAATTCTTTTCATTATAGAACATAATTTCTTTACATTGGGGTAATTTGATTTCGATTTTTTGTCTGGACAAAGCTTCCAAAATGTCATCCACAACGGCTGCAAAGCCAACTGCAGAGGCATTTTTACCAAAATGTGAAAGAAGATTATCATATCTTCCGCCCTTCACTATGGCATCCCCGATTCCATAGGTGTAAACCTTAAAGATGATTCCGGTATAGTAGTTAAATTTAGAAAGCATACTAAGGTCAAAGGAAACATACTGCTCTGTCCCATATAAGGAAAGCACTTCATAGAGGTTCTCAAGATTCTCGATAGCCTTTATGGAACGGGCATTTTTAACGGATTTTTTAGCTTCCTTAAGCGCTTCTATATTACCAAACATGCTGGTGGTTGTCAAAATCTGATTCCGAAGTTCATCCTTTACATTAGCACGATAAAGCATATCTTCTGCTGCATAATAATTCTTGGATGAAATGCATTCCCGTAAGGCGTTAATGGTGTCCTCAGAAAGCCCTGCTTCTTCACACAAACCTTTAAAATACTCCACCTGTCCGATACTTACCTGAAAATGGGTGAGTCCGGTATGCAACAGGGCTTCAATCACCATGTGTATCATTTCCGCATCCGCGTATACCGTATCATCTCCAATGCACTCTACTCCGAGTTGGGTAACTTCTTTTAATTTTCCCTGCAATTCTGAAGTATTGGAAAAAGTATTTCCGCAATAACAGAATCGAAGCGGAATAGAATCCTCCATAAAATACTTGGCAGCACAGCGTGCAATGGAAGGCGTAAAGTCCGGTCTGAGAACCAGAGTTTCGCCCTCTTTATCAAAAAACTTATACAGATCTTTTGCAGGTGTTGTCCCGATTTCCCTGGAGAAAACATCAAAGTATTCAAAAGTAGGAGTCTGGATATCTTCATATCCGTAAGAAAGAAATTTACTTCTCAGTTTTTCTTCAATGGTAAGTTTTTTTAAGTATTCTTTTCCGTAGATGTCCCTTACACCTTCGGGAGTATGTAATAAATTCTGTATCATAATATCTCCTTGTACTTTAACGCTTTAACGCGCTACCAAATTAGCAGATTAGCACATAAAACTGTTTGTAGTATACCCAAATAGCCGGTTTCTGTCAAGAAATTATTCTCTATCTTCCAGGTCTTTTTTTAAGATTTCCAGATAGGGAATTAATATGCCCTGAACTTTGGGAATGATATATGCCGGGTTTAATTCTTCATACCGGAAGCTTTTTCGTCCTCCGTTATTTGCCCTATCCCAAAAGTACCTGAGCATTTCATAGGGCAGATAATAAAAAAGATCTTTTTCCGTATAATAAATCAGAAAAAAGGCAATTCCCCCCTGCATTTCAAACTTTTCCATAAACTTAACCTGATGTTCATGAATATTCTGAAGGCTGAAGGTATCTTTTGCACATTCTTTGGCGTCAAAGCATACCGGAATTCCCTGAACAGCTCCGATATAGTCAACCGTACTTTTCTGCTCAAAATAGGCTAATGTAATATGACGGTTTTCTTTGTCAATCTTAATGGGAGTAATGGGGGTCGGAATCTTCTGAATGAGTGCCAGATTATTCTCTGCGTATTTTTCATTTGTCCGGTTAATCATATCTTCAAGAGTGGAACCCCTAAGGCCCCTGGAACTCCATGTTGCCATTATTTCATAACCTCCTCAAAAACATTCGGAACCGGTGCATCAAAACGTTTTAAGGATAGTTCTGAGAACTCGTCCTTAAATTTTGGAAATACAATATATTTGGCGTGTAGAAGCTGGCTTGTAATCCCAAATCTCTTTTTATAAATATCATTAAAGTCTCTGTCACCGTATTTGTAATCTCCAAGAAGAGGATGTCCGATTGACGCAAGATGTGCTCTGATCTGATGCGTTTTCCCGGTAATCAGATCCACTTCAAGAAGAGAAAGAGAATCTGTCCGCTTCAAAACCTTATATGCAGTTTTAATAATACTGCCTTCACCGTCTTTCTTAACAGCAACCGTATTCCTGTTTGTGTCCTTGGTTAAAGTTCCCTCTAAACAGCCGTCGTTTTTTACATTTCCCTTCACAATGGCATAATAATACTTCTTAAGCTTTCTTTCCTTTATGAGAGAACTGAAAAATTGACTGCCCTTTAGGGAAATACCACAAAGTACAATCCCGCTGGTATTCCGGTCAAGCCGGTTTAGTATAGAAGGTTTAAAGGTTTCCAACGTATCCGGTGCGATTTTCTTGGTATTAAGCAGATATCCAATCATCCATTCATTTAGGGAAATATCTTGCTCCCTGGCCTTCTGACTTAATATTCCTGCAGGCTTATTCAAAATCAGAATATGTTCATTTTCATAAAGAACCTCAATTTCGGTCAATGCCCGGTAAGCCTTCCCGTATTCCTCTTCCTTTTGGCTTATCCGGTTAAGTCCGCGAAATTTTTCAAAGGTTTCTTCCGAAAAGAAGGTGGTTACGGTATCCCCGCTTTTCAGAATTTCCTTTCCACAAGCCTTGACATTATTTAAGGTTATATTCTTTTTCCGTAACATTTTATAGAAAAACGAGGTTGTGGCATTGGGAAGATATTTTGTCAGAAATTTATCCAGTCTCTGTCCCGCTTCATTTGTTTGAATGGTATAAACCTGCATGTTTTCTCCCTTATAGTGCAATACTCTTTAATGTTTCGGTAATACCTCTGGTGAGTTTTTCCTCTTCCGGCAATTGTCTCATCTGGTCAATGCGTTCCATATACTTCTTTTCATCCGAAAAAATCTTAATGGTAACGTCTTTATAACCATCTGCTTTCAGGTAAACATTCAGATGCTTTTCACAATCCGTTTCCGCATACTTTTTCTTTGTGTAAAGTCCTGCTATCGTATTGCCCCGAATTACCAGATGCCCTACTTCGAAATTTTTGTCATTGGATGTAAAAACACAGTCGTATAAAGAGAAAAGATTTCCTACATGGGCTTCTATTTTATCTGCTATTTCCAGAGGAAGGCTTTTGTATCTTAAAAACATAAAGGTACCAATCAGACTTTTGGAGGCCGGCAGACAGCCTAAAACAGCAACCAGTGTCAACAGATTTTTTCGGGTATGTGTAGTAAGGATTCCTGCAAAAAATAAAGATAAAGAAATGCCGAAATACAGGATGGTTCTGATTACTTCGTACTTCTTCTGGCTGTTCAGATAATTTTTTGTACCTTTTACATCATAAGTGGTAAATAAACGTTTTATATTTTTCATTTTCTCACTCTTTTAGACCAGGTCGGTCAATTTTAAAATTACTTCATGGGGAACTATCTTTGTTAATAATAAGAAGGCTTTCATACAAATTCCCGGAACTACCATGCTTTTTTTCTGATAGGAAGCTCTCAGCGCTGCTTTTACACAACTTTCAGAAGAAATCATGGTCAGCTTTTTGATGGCCTTGCTGCTTACATACTTTTCTGCTATATCAAAGAATTCCGTGTTCACCGGGCCGGGACAAACTGCGGTTACATAGATTCCTCTGTAATTCACTTCCCGGTTAAGAGCTCTTGAAAAGCTGAGTACGTAGGATTTTGTAGCTGCATAAATGGCAAAATTACGCTGGGGTAAAAAAGCGGCGGCACTTGCCATCTGGATAATACGGCTTCCCTTCGGCATATAGGGAAGACAGATATAGGTCATTTTGGTCAGGGCTTCGCAGTTAACTCGAAGCATGTCCAACTGTTCTTCCAGGGATAATTCATCAAATTCACCTATGAGTCCAAAACCGGCAGCATTGACAAGAATACGGACAATCGCCTCTTCTTCCTCTAACAGGGCTTCCAAGTCATCCATAGCATATTCATCCATCAAATCCATGGGAATAATTTTGGTCTTATGCTCACATACCTTTGCAATTTCTTCCATACGGTCTTCTCTGCGTGCAATCATCCAGAATTCGTCAATCTTGGAAAATGCAGTATCCATTTGTAATATAAATTCCTGACCAATCCCGGAACTGGCACCGGTAACAATAATAATGTTTTTCATATACGCCTCCGCTATTTCTTTTTGTGAATATTTCGAATTGTCTTTTTCTTTCTCTTTCTGTCCCCATTTTTATTTATATTGCTGTCGTCCCTATGGACTTTGTGAATGTTTTCCTTTCGGAAATTGCCGGCGTTCTTAGGCTTTATCAGACATTTGGGGGAATATCCGATTAAGTCCTCTCTTCCGGCTTTCATCAAAGCTTCATATACCAAATCATAATTCTTAGGATTGCGATATTGTATCAATGCCCTTTGCATGGCTTTTTCATGAGGATTTTTACATACATAAACCGGAGTATTATCCCGCGGGTCCAAACCGGTATAATACATAACAGTGGATACCGTTGAGGGTGTGGGATAGAAATCCTGTACCTGTTCCGGCATATAACCAAGATCCCTCAAATATTCGGCTAATTCGATTGCCTCTTTCAGGGTAGAGCCGGGGTGGGATGACATCAGATAAGGAACCACAAATTGCTTAAGTCCCAGTTGCTCATTCAGTCTTTTGTATTTGGTTATGAACTTTTCATAAACCGCATTTTCCGGCTTTCCCATTTTCTTTAGTACCACATCACTGATGTGTTCCGGAGCAACCTTTAACTGACCGCTGACATGATGTTCTACCAGTTCCCTAAAGAAGGTATCGTCCGCATCCGCAAGAAGATAGTCAAAACGAATTCCGGAACGGATAAACACTTTCTTGACACCGGGCAGCGCACGAAGTTTCCGGAGCAGTACAAGATAATCTTTGTGGTCGGCCTGCAAATTTTTACAAGGTTTCGGAAAAAGACATTGTTTGTTTTTGCAAACACCGTATTTCAACTGTTTTTCGCAGGAAGGGTGTCGAAAATTTGCGGTAGGTCCTCCCACATCATGGATATATCCCTTAAAATCCTTATCCTGAATCAGCAATTTGGCTTCTTCTATGATGGATTCATGGCTTCTGGTCTGTACTATTCTTCCCTGATGAAATGTAAGGGCACAGAAACTGCAGCCGCCAAAACATCCCCTGTTACTAATCAGGGAATACTTAATCTCGGAAATGGCTGGAATGCCACCCTTTTCCTCATACATAGGATGATAGGTACGCATATAAGGAAGTGCATAAATGTCGTCCATTTCCGTCTGCGTCAGGGGTTTACTGGGAGAGTTCTGTACCACATAAACGTGATTGGGATAGGTCTCCACTAAAACGCGTCCGGTAAAGGGGTCTGTATTATTATATTGAATATGAAAACTCTCGGCATATTTTGCGGGATTTTCTTTCATGGTATCGTAATACGGCAAAAATAAGGCGTCTCTTAACAGTTCTTTATCTTTAGTCTTGTATACGGTACCCGGAATGAAGGTAATATCCTTGACAGAAATACCACTTTTTAAAGAATCCGCAATTTCCACAATACTCTTCTCACCCATACCGTAGGAAATCAGGTCCGCCTGGCTGTCTAAAAGTATGGAACGCTTAAATTTATCCGACCAGTAATCATAGTGAGCCATTCTGCGCAGACTGGCTTCAATACCTCCGATGATAATCGGAATATTACGATGGGTCTGCCTGATTAAATTCGAATAAACCACGGTTGCATAATCCGGACGCCTGCCGCATTCCCCTCCCGGTGTAAAGGAATCAAAATCACGGCGTTTTTTGGAAACCGTATAATGGTTTACCATACTGTCCATATTACCACCACATACCAAAAAAGCAAGTTTGGGAGTTCCAAGGACGTTAATGCTTTCTTTGTCCTTCCAGTCAGGTTGGGCAATCATTCCTACCGTATAACCATGAGATTCCAGTACACGGCTTATAATGGCCGGACCGAAAGAGGGATGGTCTACATAAGCATCTCCGATTACGAAAACAAAATCTAATTGTTCAATATTTCGTTCTTCCATATCCTTTTTGGATACCGGTAAAAAACCACTCATAAAAACCTCATTTATTCTAATAATTCCAGATAAGAATCAATAAAATAGTCTGCTTCTTTTAGTTTATCATCCCGAATATCCTGGGAGTACACGTCTTCCACTGCACATACCTGCATACCGGCATTTTTACCGGCCATTATGCCCGGTATTACATCTTCAAACACCAGACAATCCTTAGGCGAAATGCCTAATTTCTCTGCAACCGATAAATAAATATCCGGATTTGGCTTTCCTTTTTTGATTTCCGAAGCCGTCAGAATACAGTCAAAGTATCGGTCCAAATGAAATTTTTCAACAATGACATCCACCAGTCTTCTGGAATTACTGGTTGCCACACCTAATTTGATTCCCTGCTCCTTACATAAACGCAGAAAATTTTCGGCCCCTTCTTTCAAGGACACTTCATATTGGTATTTGTGAAGTGCCATCTCGTTCCAGTCTGCTTCCATTTGCTCAATACTGTCCGGAATCTGAAAACGTTCCTTGATATAAACGGCAGTTTCTGAGAAACTTTTTCCTTCTATACACTGTTGTAACCCTTCCGGCAGTTCATAGCCGAACCGTGCAAGATAATCAATGTCAATCTGATACCATAGCCACATGGAATCTAATAAGGTACCATCCATATCAAAAATAACTGCCTTGAAATCAGAGGCTTTTGGGATTTTCTTTTCTAAATTCATTTACAGGCTCTCTTTCAATATAATTAGTTCATTCGGGGTCAGTTCCCTGTACTCCCCACATTTTATGTCCTCAGGCAGTTTCAGATTTCCCATGGAAATACGTTTTAAGTAAACTACCTTATTGGAAATGGCAGATAACATACGTTTTACCTGATGATAACGGCCTTCTGTGATGGTAAGTTCCATTTCGTTATCGGATATTCGCTTCACCTTTGCCGGTTTTGTCCGCTTTTCGTCTCCAATATCCACGCCTTCTTCTAATTTTTGCATATCTTCCTCGGAAAACGGAGAGTTACATCTTACAAAATAGGTTTTAGGAATATGTTTTTTGGGAGAAAGCAGATTATGGGAAAGTGCTCCGTCATTAGTGATTAAAAGCAGGCCCTCCGTGTCCTTATCCAATCTTCCAACCGGAGACAGATTCTTGCCGGGGGCATCTTTTAGAAAATCCATAACCGTCTTTTCTTTCGGATCTTCACAGGCAGTAATACATCCTGCCGGTTTATGCAGAAGATAATAATAATATTCCTGATAGCAAATTTCTTTGCCGTTTATGGTGATGGAATCTTGATTCTCATCAATTTTTAATTCTCCGTCTTTGCAGATAAGGCCGTTTACAGCGACAGAACCCTTTTTTAACAGAACTTTTGCTTCGCTTCTTGAGTAAGAACTAACCTGGCAGATAAATTTATCTAAACGCATATTGCTCCTTTTAATCATGAAACAGATTCTGTGTCATACACTGTAATATGAGTATTTTAATTATTTTACTTTTTATATTACTTTTATTTACTTCCAAATCCAGTTTATACTATGCATCCCTTGGATTAACCATGTGGTTTCAGAACATGGTTCCTGCTCTCTTTCCCTTTATGGTAATTTCAGGGATCATTGTACGGCAGAACTATACAGAGAAAATCACATTTTTTATTCATCCCCTGTTCCATTTTCTTTTTGGTACAAGCAAAGCAGGGTCCTATGTTATATTATGTGGTTTTTTGTGTGGCTTCCCAATGGGGGCCAAAACCTGTGCGGATCTGTACCGTTCCGGCCGGATAAGTAAGGCGGAAGCAGATTATCTGCTTACTTTTTGCAATCAGTTAAGTCCTGCTTACTACTTTGGGTTTCTTCTGCCCTTCCTAAAGCTGGATGAAAGTAAGGTTCTGCCATACGTTCTATTAGGAATCTATGGAATTCCCATCGGATATGGGCTTATCCTTAGCCTCTTTTATCGAAAGAAAATAATAGAAACAGGATTTGGCGAAAACAAATATTGTGAAAATAATCTGTTTTTGGAAAGTATTCAAAAAAGTATATCCGATGCTGTCAGTGGAATCACTATTCTGGGCGCCTATATGATTCTCTGTAATGTATGCATGATTTTACCGCTCTTTGAATTTAGAATACTTAAGCATCTTGGTTTTGGAGACAGATTAAATCCACTCCTCCTAAGTTTAAGCCACATGCTTTTGGAAATTAACGGTGGAATCAAGAGTATGGGAACGCAAAGTCTATCCCTTACCATGGGGCTTCTTCCTTTTGGCGGCCTGTCCTGTATTTTACAGACAAAATACATGATTCGGGAAACGGATCTCTCCATCGGAAAATATCTGATTCATAAAACCGTTCAGACCGTTCTCAGTATCGTTTACTTTTTCTTTTTACGCCTGTGACTTTTGCTGCATAATAAAACAATATTGATGGTACATACAACAACAAATATTAAAATGCATAATACCAGACATATTTTCAGAAAACCGGAATAATCCGTTTTGGATTTCTCTTCCTTTACAGGTGCCTGAAATCCTGCACTTCCCATATCTTGGGAAGAAATGGTGATGTTGTCTCCATCCACAGGAAGTACATCCTCTAAGGATTCTTCCGGCTCCTCTTTTGCTACATCTTCTAATTCTAAAAAGTCCGAAAGAATATTACTTTCCGTAAAACGGTCATATTGATTTACCGCTTTGATGCGTATTTGGGGACTATCCATCTCTTCCGGAATCTGTAAGGAAAGCTCGATGGTATCCTTGGATTTCATTTCAAGCAGATCGGTGTCCGGCCATATGATATAAGGACTGTATGTTTTACCGCCGTCCAGACTATAGGCATAATATTGCATGGGTGTGTCATAATCGCAGGCCGTGACCTGAATGGTGACTGTTCGATTGGAAGAATTTGTTTCTTTTTTTTCAATCAGACAAATATCCGGGTTCGTCGTATCCATTTTGGCATAACTTCCCGTCTGCGGTATTAAATAAGCACTTTCATTACTTCGATAGTCTACACCTAATTCCTCACTTCTAAGGCAAAAGAACTTTGCAACAGCGGTTGCATCTCTTTTTGCAAGAATTTCCAAATCTTCTATAGAATCACAGAAAGGAACATCCTGTTCATGATCAATATGGCAATGCTCGATAAGAACCGCCGGAATGGATAATTCTTCACAATTACGCAATATACCATAATAATCGGTTCCTTCTTCATTAATTCTGGTCTTGATACCACGAATAAATAAGCCCAATTCCTGCATTTCCTGCAACTGTATTTTTCCGAAACCATAGCCAATACGGTTTTCATCCCCAAATCCGGAAATCCATACTTCGGAACCGTAAAGAATATTGCCGGGGGACATATTAAAATGCAGGCAAAGAAGGATATCTGCATTCACACTTTGGGCAAATTGTGCCCTCTCTTTGAGGCTCATATCTGTTTCTAAGTCATCATGTGTCAGATATACCGTAATTCCCTCATATTTTTCCAGTTCCAAAGCCATGGCCCTGGCAACTTTCAAATTCATTTCTTTCTCTAAAAATCCGTTATAATCAGCCCCCAGATTACTGCCGCCATGTCCAGGGTCAAGGACTACGACCAATTGTCCATCGTCATCGTAGGGATAATAGAAATCAGAAGCACGGACCGATTTTGCCGGAACTAAAAACAGGATTAGCATGATAAAAAGACAAAAACCCGTTTTACGTTTCATATTCATAAACCTCTGCGGATACATCGTTTATAAAGAAAATTCCCGGTAAACACTTATGTTTCCGGGAACCTATTACCTTTGGAAAATTACATAACTTCAAGGTCTTCTTTGTTTTCGTCCAAATCAACCATTTCTACAAGTTCTTCATCTACCGGATGTAATTCAGCACGATTGGACTGGATAATTTCATGATACTGATTTAAGTTGCCGATTAAAGTGTCATAATTTGCCTGAGCAGTCTGGGTGGAACTTGAAATAATATTCTCTAAATGACCTAACATATCATCCATGTACTGCATGGCAGACATCCTGACCTCATTAGCTTCCATGGTCGCACTGTCCAAAATCTCCTGTGCCTGTCTGGTAGCCATGGTTACCACTTCATTGGCCTGATTATATGCCTGCTGCATGATTTCATGTTCACTGATGAGCTGAGTTGTCTGGATGGTAGTCTGTTTAATCAGCTCTTCCGCTTTCTCTCTCGCATCATTTAAGATTGCTTCTTTATTGCTGATAATCTTCTGATAACGCTTGATTTCATCCGGAGTACGCATACGAAGTTCTCTTAAGAGTTCATCGATTTCTTCCTTCACAACAATGATTTTGGTGCTGGAAAAAGCTGCCGGTTTACAGTTCTCAATATATTCCTCAATTTCATCAATCAATGCTTCAATCTTGCTGCTCATTATCCCTCTCCTTATTTCACTTTTGATTTATCAATACCATATTTCTGATATACCATATCCATAATAAATTCGGGAACACACATGGAAATATCTCCCCCAAATCTCGCCATTTCCTTAACCCCGGAGGAACTTAAGTAAGAATACTCCAGACTGGTGATAAGAAACATGGTATCAAGCTGTTCTTTCGATAAGATACGGTTTGTCTGTGCGACCTGTAATTCGTATTCAAAATCTGTTATGGCACGTAGTCCTCTGATGGCAACATGGATATCATTCTCCCTCGCATAATCAACCAACAAACCGCTGAAAGAATCAATTTTAATATTCGGAATATCCTTTGTAGCCTCCTCTAACATTTTAACACGTTCTTCCACAGAAAACAACGGCTTCTTCTCTATATTATTCAAAATACTGACCGTTAATTCATCACAGACACTGGCAGCTCTCTTTATTATATCCAGATGTCCCAGCGTAGGCGGGTCAAAACTTCCCGGATAAATTGCCTTTTTCATATCATTCTCCTTTATTGCCTTCTTAAAAAGACATGTTTGTTGGTTTTATATTTCTTTTCTTTTACAATTTGATATCCCATATCCTCTGCAAAAGAAAAGTCGCATTTCAGATGAGCCTCCACAATGATTAAGGTATTCTCTGTTACATAACGAAACCCTTTAAGTACCGACAAAACCTGTTTTTCAAGACCCTGATCATAAGGAGGGTCCATAAAAATGATATCCGCTTCTTTTTCGTAAATATTGTTCAGGGCACTGATGGCATCCTGCTTTAATACGACTGCTTTATCCGTAAATTTTGTAAACTTCAGGTTATCCTCAATACAGGATAAGGCTTCTTTTCCGTTCTCAATAAAATAGGCTTTTTTGGCACCTCTGCTGATTGCTTCAATGCCGATGCCACCGCTTCCCGAAAAAATATCCACAAAAACACATCCGGGGATCTCTGCCTGAAGCATATTGAATAATGTTTCCTTTATCCGGTCCGTAGTGGGTCTGGTATCCAGACCGGAGGGACATTTTAACGGTAAACTTCTTGCAATTCCTGCAATTACTCTCATGGTTGGTCTCCTATGCCCGTACTTTGGTGCCCTTTGTATCACGCTTTCCGGGTTTTAAGTTATTTAAGATCAGTTTTTTGTTTTTATACGTAATACTGCTTTCCACAGCATTCTGGGTGTAATATACAGCTTCAATATAGTCTTTTTCTCCCATTTTCATACCGCGGACACCTACGGCACCCTTTTTCTTTTCCGGAATTTCTTCAATCGGAAACCGTAAGAAATAACCTTCCTTTGTCTGGAGAACAATATTTCGCTGTTCTTTCAAAACGGTTACGTCCACCAGTTCATCGTCCTCGTTTAATTTGGTTGCCGCTACCAGTTTTTTGGTCACATCAAATTCACCGCCGTCAACCACTTTGGTCATGGCGTTTTTGGTAACGAAAAGCAAACGATAGAGATTGAGTTGTGTCTGGCTTGCAACGCAGAGAATGGTTTCTTTATTTGCACTATAATTACTGATATTATCCACCGGAATACCTTTGTCCCTGAATTTGCCAAAAGGAACATCCGTAACTTTAATGGTATGAAGCTGTCCCATATTGGTAAAAATGCAGATTCGCCCGGTATTTTTACATTTCACAATATATTTGTTTTCCGCATCTGCCGCTTCCTTATTTCTCTCATAGGTGGGTACATCAATCGTCTTGGCATAACCGAAACGGTCCATCAGGAAGTAAACATCCATTTCTTCTATTTTACGTTCCTCAAATACGGCCTCTTCCGCATTGGTTAACTCTGTTTTCCGAGGCTTGGAAAATTCTTTTTTGATTTCCTCCAGTTCATTGATAATGACCTGAGCCATGGAGTCTCTCCGGTCCAGTATATCCTCATAACTATAGATATTGGACATGGTTTCTTCATGTTCGTTAATCAAAGCTTCAATTTCCAGTCCGATGAGTTTATAAAGACGCATTTCCAGAATCGCATTCGCCTGCTTTTCGGTAAACATTAACTGGGTTGCCATGATTTTGGATTCCTTGGAACGGAACTTAATACCATCGATAATTCCTTCTGTCAGGCATGCTTTTGCCATGGCACGGTCCTTGGAACCGCGTAAAATTTCAATAATCAGGTCAATGACATTACATGCTTTGATTAATCCTTCCTGGATTTCTTTCTTTTCTCTTTCTTTAGCCAGTAAGGTTGTATACTTTCTTGTGGCAATTTCAAACTGAAAGTCCACATTGGCTTTCAAAATCTGTTTTAAGCCCATGGTCTCCGGGCGTCCATCGGATATGGCAAGCATATTGACACCAAAAGTATCCTCCAGCCGTGTCTTTTTATAAAGCATATTCGTGAAATTATCCACGTCCGTATCTTTCTTAAGTTCAATGACGATACGGATACCTTCCTTGGAAGACTGATTGCTGATATCCACGATATCCATGGTCTTTTTGCTTTCTGCAAGAGCCGCAATATCGGATAAAAACTTAGCAATATTGGCGCCGATCATGGGGTAGGGAATTTCGGTAATGACAAGGTTTAATTTACCGCCCTTAGCCTTTTCAACCTGCACTTTGCCACGGATTTTGATTTTGCCAACACCGGTTTCATAAATATCTAAAAGTTCGGATTCGTTGATGACTATACCACCGGTAGGGAAATCGGGACCTTTTAAATAACGCATCAGTTCCCTGGTGGTAATATTTTCATCCTTCATATAGGCTTTCATGGCATCAATCACTTCCCCAAGATTATGAGGAGGAATACTGGTTGCCATACCGACTGCAATTCCTTCGCTGCCATTCACCAATAGATTGGGAATCTTGACCGGTAAAACGGAAGGTTCTTTTTCGGTCTCATCAAAATTGGGTATAAAATCCACAACGTCCTTATCCAGGTCCGCAAGGAATGTCTCCTGTGTAATCTTCTGAAGACGGGCTTCCGTATAACGCATGGCCGCGGCACCGTCTCCTTCAATATTTCCGAAATTACCGTGTCCGTCAATAAGAGGCAATCCCTTTTTGAAATCCTGTGCCATAACCACCAAGGCATCGTAAATAGAACTGTCGCCGTGGGGATGGTATTTACCCATGGTATCTCCTACAATACGGGCACATTTACGGAAGGGTTTGTCGTATTTAATACCGAGTTCATACATATCATATAAAGTTCTTCTCTGAACCGGCTTTAGTCCGTCCCTGACATCCGGCAAGGCTCTGGCCACGATAACACTCATGGCATAATCGATATAGGATTTCTGCATCAAATCAGAATATTCCGTACGTATAATTCTGTTATCGTCCATTACTCTCATTCTCTTCTCCTACACATCCAGTTCCGCATCATGTGCATGTTCGTGAATAAATGCTTTTCGCGGCGGAACATCTGTCCCCATCAGCATTTCCGTTATTTCAGAGGCAAGTCTGCCATCTTCAATCTCAATTTTCTTAAGTAAACGTCTCTCGGGGTCCAATGTGGTTTCCCAAAGCTGGGCTGCATCCATTTCACCTAGACCTTTGTAACGTTGCAGGGTAAAGGGCCCTTTATGGGTTTTCCGGTATTTTTCCAATGCTTTGTCATCGTATAAATACTCTTCCTCCCCCTTAGAAGGCATAGCCTTATATAAAGGAGGCATCGCCTGGTAAACATGTCCTTCATAGATAAGTTCAGGCATAAAACGGTAAAATAGGGTCAGCAACAGCGTACTGATATGGGCACCGTCCACATCTGCATCGGCCATAATAATAATCTTATCATAGCGCAGTTTCGTAATATCAAAGTCATTTCCATATCCTTCGGAAAAACCACATCCGAAAGCATTGATCATGGTTTTGATTTCCGCATTTGCCAAAACCTTATCCATACTAGCTTTTTCGACATTCAAAATCTTACCACGAATGGGCAAAATCGCCTGATACATACGGTTTCTTGCCATTTTGGCACTGCCCCCAGCAGAATCTCCTTCCACAATGAAAATTTCACATTTTGAGGCATCCTTTGACTCACAGTTAGCAAGTTTTCCGTTGGAATCAAAAGAAAACTTCTGCTTGGTCAGCATATTGGTTTTGGCTTTTTCCTCAGTCTTTCGGATTTTCGCAGCTTTCTCTGCGCAGGAAATTACGCTCTTTAAGGTTTCCAGATTACGGTCAAAGAAACGAACCACTTCTTCCCCGGTAATTTTGCTTACCACCTTTGCGGCATCCTGATTATCCAGTTTGGTTTTTGTCTGTCCTTCAAAACGGGGATCCGGATGTTTTAAGGAAACTACGGCTGTCATACCGTTTCGGATATCCGCACCGGTAAAATTAATATCTTTGTCTTTAAGAATACCCAGCTCTCTGGCATAGGTATTGATAACATTGGTAAAGGAACTCTTAAAACCGGTTAAATGAGTTCCACCCTCTGCATTGTAAATATTATTACAAAATCCTAGAACATTCTCATGAAATTCATTCACATACTGAAAGGCAATTTCTACGGAAATCCCCTCGCTCTCTCCGGAAATGTAAACTACATCATGGAGTGCTTCGCTGGATTTATTCATATCTTTTATAAAACCGGTAATTCCCTCGGGTTCATGAAAGGTAATAACCTCGGCTTCTTCTTTTCTCTTATCCGTAAAAAGAATCGTCAGATTCGGATTTAAGTATGCGGTTTCATGAAGTCTGCTTTTCACTTCATCTTCTTTAAAACGGGTACGGTCAAATATCGTATCATCCGGCAAAAAGTTAATGGTTGTACCGGTTTCTTTGGTTTTTCCCACTACCGGAAGCAAACCATTTTCCAGTTCAATGACCGGGATGCCCTTTTCGTATCGGTCTTCATAGATTTGCCCACCGTTTTTAACACGCACGGTCAGTCTGTTGGAAAGTGCATTTACAACGGATGAACCTACACCGTGAAGACCGCCACTGGTTTTGTAGGCATTATTATCAAATTTTCCTCCGGCATGTAAAGTGGTAAATACAAGCCTTTCTGCACTGATTCCTTTTTCGTGCATACCGACAGGAATACCACGGCCGTTATCTTCCACGGTTGCGGAACCATCCGCTTCCAGGGTCACCTTAATGGTATCGCAATATCCGGCAAGATGTTCATCTACCGAGTTGTCCACAATTTCATAAATCAGATGATTTAATCCCTTTGTGGAAACACTTCCAATATACATACCGGGACGTTTTCTGACTGCCTCCAGGCCCTCTAATACGGTGATGCTGGAAGCATCATAATTATTTGCTTTTGCCATTCTAACACTCCTATAATCACTTAAAAAACTGCCTTTTCGTTGCGGAAAAGACAGCAAAAAATCAATCTATTTTTTTACAGCATGCTACCGCAAGCGCTCCGGGACCGATGTGACAGGATACACTTAGAGACAAGGGATCCATGTGAATGTCGTATCCGGGGAAAGCTTCCATAACCTCTTCCTTTAACTGCATAGCAGCATCTATATTTTTGGTGTAGGCAATCTGTATCCAGATATGTTTATCTTCGGTCATACCGCCAAAACGGCTCTCAATATCATTTTTAAGGGCATTAATCATCATGCTCTTACCCTGAGCAGTGGTTCTCGCCTTTGCAAAAGCATCCAGTTTCTCTCCCTGAATGGTAAGCACGGGCTTTAATTTCAAAATAGTGCCGAGTGCTGCAGCAGCAGGCGTAATACGCCCACCCTTTTTCAGATAATACAGCGTGTCCAACATAATATAAATGCTGCTGTTAAACTTATCTGCCTCCAAAAAATCCTTGATTTCTTTTGCGGACATTCCTTTTTCGGCGAGTGAAAGTGCATCCAGTACGGACTGTCTCTGGGTAACGGAAATACGCTGGTTATTTACCACAAATACTTTGCCGGAAAATCCTTCTTCTTCCGCTAACATCATCGCTGTCTGACAGGAACCGGACAAGCCACTGCTCATAGGAATATGCACAATTTCATCATATTCTTTTAAAAGTTTTGTCCAAAGTTCCATGATACTATCCGGTGCCGGCTGACTGGTGCTGATTCTGGCATCGTTTTCCAACATCTTATAAAACTCTTCCTGAGAAAGCGTAATATCTTCATAATAAGTAACATCATCTACCATAAAAGGCATGGCAATCACGTAAACACCTAATTCCTTTGCCTGTGCCTGTGTAATGCCACTGTTTGAATCTGTAATGACTGCAATTTTAGACATAAAATCCCCCAAAACATTTCAAATTTACACATATACTATTGTACTTTCAGATGGTGCCAAAGTCAACAAAATTCCATTTATAACTGCCGTTTTGTTCCTTAAATTTCTTTATAAAATCGGCAGAAAATAGTTCTTCTTCATTTTGTTTTACGGCATCCGCTGCTTTTTTTAAGATGTCTGCATCCCGGTAAATATCACCTAACGTAAAAGAAAACTCACCGCTCTGCCTTACCCCGAAAAAATCTCCCGGTCCACGCAGGCGCAAATCTTCACTTGCAATAAAAAATCCATCATTGGATTGGTTTAATATTTCCAGACGTTTTTTTGTTTCTTCAGACCCTCCGCCCTGCATAAATATGCAATAGCTCTGGGCATCTCCACGGCCTACACGGCCCCTTAACTGATGAAGCTGCGCCAGTCCGAAACGTTCCGCATTTTCCACCATCATGACTGTTGCATTAGGAACATTAATGCCGACTTCAATAACAGTGGTGGAAACCAGGACATCAATATTACCGGCAGAAAAATCTTCCATAATTCGATTCTTATCAGAAGGACGCATTTTACCGTGAAGGGAAGCAATCCGAAATTCTTTTGGAAGGACAGCCTTTAATTTTTCGGTGTAATCCATGACATTTTCACAGTTATCCAGCTCCCCCTCTTCTACCATAGGGCAGATACAATAAACCTGTCTGTTTTCACGCACCTGTCTGGTAATAAATTCATAGGCTTTGGGGCGGTATTCCGTTCCCACCACACAATTCTTAATCTGCTTTCTTCCTGCCGGCAGTTCATCTATAACCGATATTTGTAAATCTCCATATAAAATAATGGCCAGAGTTCGCGGAATGGGGGTTGCACTCATAACAAGAACATGAGGTTCCCGCCCTTTATTTCTTAAGGCATCTCTTTGTCGAACTCCGAACCGGTGTTGTTCATCCGTTACAACAAGTGCCAGATTCTTGTAGGATACTTTATCCTGTATCACCGCATGTGTTCCGATAATCAGATTGGCTTCTCCACTTTCAATTTGCGCATAGACTTCTTTTTTTGCGGAAGCAGTCTGGGAACCGGTCAGTATAACCGGTTTAAAGGGAAGTCCATAATCTCTCGTCATCTTATTAAGGGTTTCAAAATGCTGTCTGGCCAGTACTTCTGTAGGGGCCATAAATGCCCCCTGATAACCGTTACTTATGCATAACAGCAGTGCGTAAAATGCTACGATCGTTTTTCCGCTGCCCACATCTCCCTGTATTAATCGACTCATTACGTGGTTGCCGGTCATATCCTCTTTTATTTCTTCCATGACCTTTGACTGGGCTTTTGTCAGCTTAAAAGGAAGTTTTTCTAAAAAGCGGCGGCTTTCTGCGGTTTCTATCATGGAAAACTGATTTTCGGCCTGCCCGGTTATTTCCCTGGAGCGGTGTAGCATTAACATGAAATAAAAAAACTCATCAAAAACAAGCCTGTTTCTGGCCTTCAAAAGCTTGCCTTCATTCTCGGGAAAATGTATATTATGAAGAGCTTCCCTGTAATCCATAAGACCGGCTTCTTCTTTAATTTTTTGTGGTAAAATATCCTCCGGCAACGGACATAAACTAAGTAAATTACGCATTGCCTTAGAAATTGCCTGATTGGAAAGCCCTTTGGTCAATGAATATCTGGGCTGTATAAAAGGCAGAAGTTTCCGGTATTCCTCTTCTTTATAAATTTTAGGCTGTTCCATCGTGTGGTCTTTTCTTAAGATGCCTCGAAACAGATATTCCTGCCCCGATTTCAGAATATTTTTCATATAGGGCATATTAAAAAATGTAATTTTAACCGTTCCCGTGGAGTCCTTACAAAATACATTCAATATGGATAGGTTCCGTACTTTTTTTAAAGTAGGAGCACCACATACAAAAACCCGCAAAGTGCATATCTCGTCTGCTTTGGCATCCTTAATCCATACCGGTTCTTCAAAGGTTTCATAATCTCTTGGGAAATAGAATAAAAGATCTTTTACCGATTCAATATGTAATTTATGAAAAAGAGTGGCGGATTTCTCCCCCACTCCTTTGATTGTGGTTATATCTGATTGTAAATTCATATACACACTCTGTTATTCTGCTGAAATGACATAATAATATATAGGTTGTCCGCCATACTGAAGCTCTACATCACAGGAAGAATATCTGCTTTCAATTTCTGCTCTGACTTTTTCGGCTTCCTCCTCAGTAACATCACTGCCGTAATACACACTGATTAGTTCCACATCATCATCTACCATAATATCAATCATACCCATGGTGACATCAAACATGTCGGTACCGACGGATAAAATACCGGCATCTCCAATACCCATGTAATCGCCCTGATTGATTACCTTATCGTCAATCTGGGTATCTCTTACCGCATAAGTAACTTCACCGGTTTTTACATTACCGATTTCGGTGGTCATATTTTCCGCATTTTCCTCCGGGGACATGCCTTCCACATAATTAATGATTGCCGTAATGCCCTGGGGAACAGTCTTTGTAGGAATTACTATGATTTTTTTGTCTTCCACAAGAGTTGCGGCCTGATTGGCTGCTAAAATAACATTTTTATTATTGGGCAAAATATAAACAACGTCTGCATTTACCTTGTCTATTGCATTTAACATATCCTCGGTGGAAGGATTCATGGTTTGTCCGCCTTCAATAATATAATCAACTCCAAGACCCTTAAAAATCTCATTCATGCCGTCACCGATGGAAACCGCAACAAAACCTGCTTCTTTTCTCTCTTCCGGTATAGCCTGTGCTTCTTCTGCCACAGTATCAGTCATAGCTTCGCGGGCAGCCTCTTTCTTCTCCTGTTCCTTAAAAAGCTTTTCCTTATGCTCTAAGCGCATGTTATCAATCTTCATATTGGAGAGGGCTCCGTATTTTAATGCGCGCTGGATTGCAAGTCCCGGGTCATTGGTATGCACATGCACCTTTACCACATCATCATCTGCAACGCATACTATGGAATCACCGATGGATTCTAAGAATTCCTTAAAATCCATTTCCTGTTTAATGTTGAAATTGCGTTCCAGCATGATGATAAATTCCGTACAGTATCCGTATTTAATATCCACTTCTTCCTGTACGTTTTCTTTTGCCTTATTTTCTGCTTTCGGTGCTTCTGTAATGGAGTAATCCACTTCTTTTCCCATAAATGCATCCAAAGCACCGGACATGACTTCTACCAATCCCTGTCCGCCGGAATCCACTACACCGGCCTGTTTCAATACCGGCAAAAGCTCCGGTGTCTGGCTGAGCACATATTTCGAATGCTCCAGAATTTCAAACATAAATTTTTCAAGATTCTCTTCGCCGGACTCAAATAATTCCTTTGCCTTTTCATAGCCGCCCCTGGCAACGGTTAAAATCGTACCTTCCTTAGGTTTCATAACTGCCTTATATGCAGTTTCTACTGCTTTTTCAAGGGCTTCCGCTAAGTCCGCAATACCGATTTCTTCTTTTTCTTTAATGCTCTTGGTAAATCCTCTTAATAACTGGGAAAGAATAACTCCCGAGTTACCGCGTGCACCTCTTAAGGAACCACTGGAAATAGCCTTACATAATGCTCCCATATCCGGATTATCTCCGAGAGCTGCAACCTCTTTTGCCGCAGACATAATGGTAAGTGTCATATTGGTACCGGTATCTCCGTCAGGAACTGGGAATACATTCAGTTCGTTAATCCATTCCTTTTTTGATTCCAGATTTTTAGCGCCGGCTAAGAACATCTTTGATAGTGTCTTAGCGTTGATTACTGTTAAAGCCACGATAAATCCTCCTTAATCAATCACTCTTACACCTTCAACAAAGACGTTGATTTTCTCGATGGTAAGACCTGTAAATTCTTCTACTTTGTATTTTACATTCTCAATCAGATTGTCAGATACAGTCAGGATGCTAACACCATAAGCAACAATAACATGGAAATTCAAAGTAAGCTTATTGTTGTTTACACTGACGGTAATACCTCTTGTAATATTATCCTTCTTAAGAAGCTTTGCAAAGCCATCCTTTGCAGAAAAGCCGGCCATACCAACAATGCCAAAGCATTCTACTGCAACAGAACCTGCATACTGGGCAATAACTTCATTATCAATCGTAATATTACCCATGTGGGTATTCATAGATGAACCTTTCATATATTACCTCCTTATTTGCGGTTTACATTCTCTGACCACATATATGGTATTATAACTGTTTTTCATTTAAAAGGAAACATAAAATTTCAATTTTATAAATTTCTTATAATTTTACTTGCATTTTCCTTTTTAATCTGTTAATATATCAATGTTGTGAGTTTATAAGAAAGCAATGCGGAAGCATTTGAGGAGGTGTCAAGATGGCTAAATGTGATATTTGTGGAAAAGGCGTTCATTTCGGTAACAACGTAAGCCATTCTCATAGAAGATCTAACAGAATCTGGAATTCCAATGTTAGAAGCGTAAAGTGCAAGGTTAACGGCGGTGCTAAGAGAATGCACGTTTGCACAACCTGTTTGAAATCAGGCGTTGTAGAAAGAGCCTAATTAAAATGTATGAAAAGTAAAGCCGGTGTTCTACACCGGCTTTTGTTCTGCCCTTTTTCTTCTGTCATACTCTCTGTTAATAATCTGTACAATCTCATCATCTCCTGCCAGATTATCCGGATGGAATATCTTTAATAGGTCGCGGTATCTTTTTCTTAAAGAAATCGGATTGTTTGCTCCCCGGAAGAGAACCTGCGCCAGTTCATTGCCACGCCCCAGGGACATACTTTGATTCTTCCACAAATCCTGCTCCATTTTAAAGCGAAAACGGTCTTTTTCCAACTTGTCCTTCTGCTCTTCCATTTCCCGATAACCGGCTCTTAGAATCTCCATCTTCTTTTCGAAGAACATATTTTCATCCTTTAAGCGCTTATGTTCCTGCACCATTTTGTGGTTCAGAAGATCCATTTCCGTACGAAACTGTGCACGTTCTTTAATAAGCTTGTCCGTAGCTTCCTGTAATTCCCTTTTTTCGTTCTGAAGACGGACATTTTCTTTAAACAGAAAGAGTTTTAATTCTTTTAATGCTTCCTCGTCATCTCCCTGTAAGATGGCTTCTATATCCATAACAATCTCCCAAATTATTTGCAATCTAAACAGTTATAGCCCAGAAAAAGCAACAGCGCAATAATAATGATTGCAATTAAATCATTGTGAAGAAAAAGCATAATCAACATTCCAACCGCAATAAAGATTGCGAGTAATCCAACAATAACCCTGCGTTCCATAGTATATCCTTAAACATTTTCTTATACTATTATATGTTTAAGAATCCATAGGTTTCTTATTGTTTGTTTTCTTCCGGAAATGCAATGCTTACCGCTTCTTCGTCTTCCATTATCTTTTCATTCTTCTTTTTTCCGAATTTATCAATTAAATCCGGTACCATATCGATAATCTTCGTAACGGTGTCCTGATTTTTTACATTAACAAGTTTGGTAGTTCCGTCTTTTGTAATAACAAGAACGGCACTCGGAGTCATTTTACCACCGATACCACCGGCTCCGTTCTGGGATTTCTTTTCCTCGTTAGCACCGGCTCCGGCTCCCACACCAAAACAAACATCCACTAAAGGTAAAATGATGGTATCCCCAACCTGTGTTGCCTCTCCAACCACTGTTTTCGTGGATAAAATGGTATCCATTCCCTTTAATAAAGATTCTACAACACTTGTAAACTGATTTTGAGCCATTCCTATTCCTCCCTTTTAAGTCCTTTCTTAAATTCTCTCAATTGTTTATCAAACAGTATCGGCAAAGCATGCCTTAGCAAGGTAAATATCATTACCCTGCCTTTCAGAAAAAAGACACCTTCCAATACTTTATTTTCAAAATCCGCATCCAGTATAACATTATTGCCGAATTTCGAAATAAAAATTCCATACAGGGCACACAGATATCCGGTAGTGTCAGGGGAACCCGTGCCGATATGAAGATTTGCTTTAATTCTTCGCGGCAGTATACTTTTTAGAATTTTAAGAAATCTGCCCCATAATCTTCCATACAGTTTCTTATTATTGGTATCTGTCAAAAAATCCTTATAGTAAGTTATATTAGCTACGATATCCTTTATCTTATCACAGAAATTGCGGATTGTGTACAGTATCTTTTCACGAAACTCCTCCATTTTCTCAGAAAGGCTTTTCTTTTCCGCTTTCTTTGCTTCGCCTAAGTTATCCTTTTCCTTTGTATCCTTATCTTTTTGTTCCGATTCCACAGGACCATCTTCCGTTGTTAACGGTGTATCCTGTGCCGCCACAGGGTCCGTGGGCTCTTCTTTTATTGCTTCTTCTGCCTCTTCCGCTACTACTTTTTTGTTTTTTTTCTTTTTGCCGGATTTTAAGCGTATTCCGAATATTTTGATTCTAAGATCACTTTCTTTTCCATAAAGATCGTAACAGACAGAAAGAATATGCAGCAAATAGGAAACCCTTACATGAATTTCCTGATTTTCCGCATCTTTTTTTCCCATTGCCTTATACCGGATTGGAACAAATAGAATAAGCAGTAATAAAAGAATCAAAAGTCCCAATATGCAAAGCAGTATTATTCCGAGAATTGCCAATATTTGCAAAAGTACATGCAACATCTATATTACTCTCTCTCTTAAATAGGTTTTCAGGTTACCATTTCTGTTTTTCTTAAAACATTCCCCGGCAATTCGTTCCACAATTTTTACACAGTCGTCATAGTCTTTGCCGATACCGATAATCATAGGGTCCCTGGATTTTAAGACTTTGCCGAACAAATCCTTCATTTGCCGGATTTCTAACTGATCAGATGGATTTTCGGATAGCAAAACCACATAAGCATCCAGCTTTTTATCCGCCTTCTTCAGCTTATGTAGTATTTTCCCGGGTTCTTTTAATTCTTCTCCGTAATACAGGTGGGGATACAAATTCATAAACCTTCGCCTCCGTTTTTATCATACCACATTCTTTACGGATTCCAAATACTTTTTTTGGATAAAGAATATCCCTCATGAAGCCATGAGGGATATTTCATAACCTTTTGGTTCCCCAAAGATTATTTCTTTTCATTTCGAGATATTCGTTATAAGCCTTTTCCAGTATTTGCTTTTCATTTGAAAACTTCAACAAATGATAAGCTTCGTGATACTTATAAAAGCCGGAATCAACGAAATACTCTTCACGCTGTGGTTTACTGTAATAGCTGTCCGCCATCATCAAATACCAGTGAACTTCCTTTGATACGGTATCATCCGGAACATTAAAGGTATACTCACTTTTTCCAACATACTTCATAATGGTCGCTTTTGCGCCGGATTCCTCCAACACTTCTCTCAATGCCGTATCCTGGAATTCTTCACCTTTTTCAACGGTACCCTTGGGCAAAACCCATCCTTCGTATTTGTTTTTGTAATTCTTATACAAAAGAAGAATTTTTCCTCGAAAAATAACCACACCGCCGCAACTAATTGCTTCTATCATTGCAATACCTCCCGCTGCATATGGTGTAATGGTAAAACGAATCTGTTTTTAGTATAGTCCAAAACAGGCTTTCATGCAATATCAATTTTTGGAATCCTGTTCATCAAACCATGCATTAAAAATTCGTTTTGCCATGGGAACCGCATAATCGCCACCGCTGCCGGCTCCCTCCACAATAATGGTGACACAGATTTCGGGATCCTCTGCCGGTGCAAAACCGGTAAACCAGGCATGACTGTCCCCTTTCACATTGTTGTACTCTGCAGAACCGGTCTTGCCTGCGGCTGTATAATTCAGACCGGAAAGTTTGGTAGCCGTACCATTTTCTACCACATTTACCATTAATTCGGTAAGAATTTCTGCTTCCTCACTACTCATAACCCTGCCGTTTGCCGATGGTGAAAATTGCTTTATAACCGTTCCGTGAGCATTTTCTACCCGGTCAATCAAATAGGGTTTCATCATGATACCACCGTTTGCTATGGAGGCAGTAATCATATTCAGATGAAGGGGCGTGATTTGCGTCTTCCATTGTCCGATGGATGTCTGAATCATAGCCTCATCCGAAAGTTCCTCATTCATTTCCACCTTGCTCTCACTGTAAAGAAAGGAAACCGGCAACTTATCGTTAAATAATAGTGTATCCAAAGTATCGGAAAATTTACTCTTATCAAGCTGCATACCAATATTTGCAAAAGAAGAATTACAGGATTTTGCAAAAGACTTTGTGAAGTCAAGGCTTCCATGGTTTGTTCCATGATAACAGTTTATCCGGTTATCGCCCTTCTTATAATAACCGTTACACTGATACCGGTAAGAGGTATAAGTATCCGGATACTGCCTGATATAGGCAAGTGCCGTAATAATCTTGAACGTAGATCCGGGCGGATATAACCCTTGAGAGGCACGGTTTAATAAAACGGTACTGTATTTATCTTCCACCAGATCCTGCCAGATCTCCGTAATCTGATTGGGGTCATAGTCCGGTTTCGAAACCATGGCTATAATTTTACCGGTTTTTACTTCCGTAACGATTACGGCTCCCTTATAATTGTCCAAAGCCTTATAAGCGGCTTCCTGAACCGGAACATGTAAGGTGGTGTAAACATTATCTCCGGGATTTTTGATTCCGGCAATATCATTTTGCACCTTTTCGTTTAGAGGAATATTGGACTGAATCAGGTAAAAATTAGCCTGGGACTCAATCCCTGTCTTTCCTTGAGTACAAAAGCCTACAACATGGGAAAATTTCTCCGCATAGGGATAGGTTCTGATTTCTTCATCCCCGATTACTTTGGTAACGGCAAGTTCTTCCCCACCGGCTGCCAGAATACTGCCCCGGTAATTCTGGGATGCCAGAATCTCCTGTCGTTTATTATAACTGTTGTTCCACATTTCCTGTTCATGATTATTGACAAAATTGCATAGATAACCAATCATGCCCAAAAACAGGAGAACAAAGAAACTCATTACCACATACATACTTTTGTTTCGGTCAGGCTTTTTGTTTTCCTTTTTCAAGAGGGGCACCTCCTTCCTCACAATACCGGGAATAAATCCATTCCACCAGATAAAACAAAACAATGCTTGTCAACAGAGAGCTTCCGCCATAACTGATAAAAGGCAGAGTAACGCCTGTAAGCGGTATCATCTTGATTCCGCCGCCGATTGTAAGAAAAATCTGGAAAATATAGATTACTGCGAAGCCTGCAGATAACAATCTCAAAAATTCATCTTTCAAATGAAGTCCAATATTCATCATCATGATAAAAGAACTGATGCAAATCAATAAAATACAAATTCCGGCGATAACACCCATTTCTTCACAAATTGCAGAAAATACAAAATCCGTTTCCACATAGGGAATGTCTTTTGGTAATCCGCCAAATAGTCCCAGTCCAAAATAATTACCACTGCCAATGGCAAAAAGTGACTGGGTAATCTGAAAACCTTCTTTATCGATATAGGCAAACGGATCCTGCCATGCAAGCACACGTACCCTGACATGATAAAACAGCCGATACGCCACAACGGACGCAATACAAAAGCCTGCTATACCCAGCAATAAATATCCGAAATTGTCTGTAGCCATAAATACAATACAGATATAAGCGACAAAGAAAATCAGGGCACTGCCCAAATCCTTGGACAACACCAGTATAATGACGTGCATGCCGGCAATTACGGCGGTAAATAATATATTTGTAAAATTGGTTTTCTCATAGAGTGCCGAAGCTAAGAAAAATACAAATAAAAGTTTAATAAATTCCGAAGGCTGGAAGGTCAATCCGGCAATGGAAAAGGATAATTTGGAACCATGTGTAATATTCCCCATTACCAGAACAATCGCCAAAATACCAATGCCAAATACAGAATAGAAATGAATAAAATCAGGTAGATGCTTAATTTTACCCAAAATACCGATGATAATCAGTGCCAATATCAGAGAAATAATCACCATGGTAAGCTGTTTAATGGCACGATATGCGGACATTCTGGTCTGAATGATAAATCCAATTCCTAAAAGCATACACATATTATTTAGCAAAAGCCGGTTACAGTTTTCCAGTAAAAGCAAAGAAATGGATATCATCAACACAAAAACAAGCTGAATAAAGAGAAAAAATACAATATAAGAAGCAACCTCCAGATTTTCTGTTTTTATATTCAGATAATCTCCTATTGCTTCCGCTATCAGTTTTGGCTGTTTCACATACATGGTGTAAAATGCAAAAAACTGAATTGCAAAAATATAGATCCACTGTCTTACATAAAACAGATTATTTTTTTGCTTTTTAAACCGAAAGGAAATAAAGCATTCCAAAGTATATAATGCCAATAATATGGTTATGAAATATTTTGATAGTTCACTGAGTAAAAGATACATAAATTTTTCTACTGTACTCCTCTTTTTTCATGACCGGTGGTATATTCTTTCACCGGAAGCCTTTTGCCTTCATAATCATTTGCATAATAATCCAGTATATTTCTCACTTCTGCGACACTTTCCGTGGTAAACTGTATGCGCATGGTTTTAACGGTTTTGTAATCTTTTATATCCGGGATAAAGAGCGGTACTGAGTTATAAAGTACATTGTAACAGTATTTACAATGCATTTTTACGGGAAATTCCTTACCATACCGGTCTTTCAAGGTCAGAATATTGTTGTCCTTTACCGGGCACCGGTTGGTTGTTTTGGCAATACAGTTTGCACTTACCATTAGCGGAACCTTGCCGTAAACCACCTTTTCCACAGAAGCTTCTATATCTTCTTCCAATAAATGGAACTGTTCTTTTTTGTTCAATTCATATGGGATACAGATAGTAGATGCAAAGGTATCAAGTAACTTCATGGAATATCGGTTAAAGGCATAAATTCCTGCATCAAAAAAGATTTTTTCCTTTGTAATGCCTTTTTCCTTTAACCAATAATAGCTTTCCAGATTACGTACTAAAAATCCATCCAGTTTTTCGGGTTCAGGCAGATCCTCATCTAATTTTCTGATATCCTTGTCTCGGCAGACAAAGGGAAGTGCTATAATTATTTTTATGTCTTTTCGCTTCGCTTTCATCCTGCACAGCATTTCGTATGAGAGAGTCTCTCCCGCAATCTTTATATCCGATTCCAGATAGAGTATTTGAAAATCAAAGGAACTTTCTAACACTGCCTTTAGCTGCTCTTCCTCTTGTACCAGTATGGAATAAGCTTTATTATTATACACATCAGATTGTATCTTAATTGTATCAGAAGGCTCAAAAGAATTTAAAACTCTCTTTTTCATGAGACTGTCCTGTAATTGCAGGATTGCATTTCTTCGAAGGTCATTTAACATTTTTAACGGATAAAAGCAATCCCTGTCAAGCAGAATCCGTATGTCTTTATCCTCAACAAAAAAAAATGTATCTCCTAATTTTTTTAAACTGTCAGTAATGTTTTGTGCGGTAACAGGGGTCTTTGCAGCAGCCTGTACCTTTATACCTCTTACGGTAATCTTTTTATCAGGAGTTTCTTTTACCCATACACGCAGTGTTGCCTCTTCTCCGATCTGAAAGGAAGCTTCCATTCCAACTTTTATTTTTTTTATGGAATCTCTGGACAGATAGCGTTCACGAATTTGTAAAAGTAGAGCCTCATCTGCTCCATTATAAGCAGGAGACTTTAACGTAATCATTTCCTTACCGTTATATTTCCGGTAATAACCATTCTGGATATCAGAACGGATATAAAGGGAATATAATTGCTCCAGATCTTTTTTATCTACCTGATAGCCATTACGCCCCTTCTTTTGATACAAATCAATATACTTTCTGTAAATTGACGTAACACCGGCGGCATATTCCGGCTTTTTCATACGGCCTTCAATCTTAAAGGAATCGATTCCGGCCTCTATAAGATCTGGCAATATTTCCAACGTACACATATCCTTTAAACTGAGAGGATATTCCACGTCATTCTTTTTATCCGTACCGATTTGATACGGTAAACGACAGGGTCCGGCACACCGGCCTCTGTTTCCGCTTCTGCCTCCCAGAATACTGCTGAATAAACATTGTCCGGAATAGCAATAACACATCGCTCCATGGATAAACGTCTCTATTTCCAGACCCGTTTCCTGTTTCATCTTAATAATTTCTTCTAAGGACAATTCTCTTGCCGGAACAATACGTTCTGCCCTTAACTCTTTTAGTAACTTTGCACCATTAACACCGGTAATGGTCATTTGCGTACTCACATGAAGGGCAAGGTGCGGAAAATGCTCCCGGATAAACATAAATACCCCTAAATCCTGCACAATAACGCCATCCAGTCCTGCCTCATAAAAAGGTGAAAGATAGTCATAGAGTTCGTCCATTTCCGGATTCTTCATTAAGGTATTTACGGTTAAATAAACTTTCTTTTGAAATAAATGTGCATAAAAAATAGCTTTACAAATTTCATCCTCTGTAAAGTTATCTGCATATGCTCTTGCTCCAAATTTTGTTCCGCCCAGATATACGGCATCTGCCCCTGCATTAATGGCTCCAAGAAAACTTTCATAGTTTCCGGCAGGAGATAATAATTCCACATTTTTCATAAAGTAAACAAACGCTGCCCTTTCGGACAGCGCCCTTTCTACTTATTATGTTCTTTCAGTTCGGTTTCCAAACGTACAATTTTCTTGGCATCCTCATGCTTTTCATTCTGAAGTTCCTTCACATGTTTGTCCAATGTCTCAAGCTTAATCTGAGATGCAATTAGTTCATGCTTTAAATTATACAGTTCCTTTTCCTTATTCTGAAGTTCCTCATTTAAAATATCAATCTGCTTTTTTGCCTTAAAATAGTCATCAGCAATATTAAGCTGCATCAAAACAGAACGTTTATCAGCCGGCTGCATTCGGAAAGAATCTAAACGCCCAAATTCTTCTAATTTACTGTTGATATAGGATGCAACCTTCTGTAAATATTCTTCACTTTCATATCCGCTTAATGTGATAATTTTTCCGCCTATAATTACTTCTGCTTCTGTTTTGGATGACATACGCTACCTCCGACCAATACTAAATATGCCGTTAAATCTACAACATAGTACAATATATATTATATCGCAAGAAAGTAACATAAGCAAGTATTCCTATATAACTTGTTTGAATTCTTATAAATACTTTTATTCGGGAATTTTATTTTCCAACCCCATATGCTTATATGCCAGGTCTGTGACCATTCTTCCCCGAGGAGTACGGTTTAATAATCCATTCTGAATCAGATAAGGTTCGTAAACATCTTCTATGGTACCCGCATCTTCTCCTATTGCAGCCGCAAGCGTATCAAGTCCTACAGGCCCACCGCTAAATTTGAAAATCAAGGTACTCAAAATATTCCTGTCAATGTGATCTAACCCCATTTTATCCACATCCATAAGGTCTAATGCAACTCTTGCCACTTCTTCCGTAATAATTCCATCATACTTTACCTGCGCAAAATCCCGTACTCTTTTTAAGATTCGGTTGGCAAGTCTGGGTGTGCCCCTGCTTCTTCTTGCAAGTTCCAAAGCTCCGCCCTCATCAATGGATACCTTCAATATCCCGGCAGACTGCTTAATAATAGTTTTTAGTTCTGCTACGGTATAAAACTCTAGTCGATGTATCATTCCAAATCGATCCCGTAAGGGAGCAGTCAGCATACCGGCTCTGGTAGTAGCTCCAATGAGTGTGAATTTGGGTAAATCAAGTCGAATGGAACGTGCGGAGGAACCTTTCCCTATCATAATATCAATGGCAAAATCTTCCATTGCGGGGTACAACACTTCTTCCACCTGCCGGTTCAGCCTGTGGATTTCATCTACAAAAAGAATATCCCCTTCCTGCAGATTATTCAGGATTGCGGCAATTTCCCCCGGCTTCTCAATAGCAGGGCCGCTGGTCACCTTCATATGAACCCCCATCTCATTGGCAATGATTCCTGCCAGGGTTGTCTTACCCAGCCCCGGAGGACCGTAGAACAAGGCGTGATCCAAAGAATCTCCACGCTGTTTTGCTGCTTCAATATAGATTTTCAGATTTTCCTTAATCTTTTCCTGTCCGATATAATCTTTAAGATATCTTGGCCTTAATGTCCCTTCTATCTTAACATCTTCTTCCGTTATATTGGTTTCAATCGTTCTCGCCATAATTTATCCTTTAAAATAACTTTTTCAGAGCTGTTTTAATCAACAGGGAACTATCCATACCTTCCGCACCCTCAATTTGTCCGATAGCCCGCATACTTTCGGTTTGTCCATACCCGAGAGCCACAAGTGCCTCGATTGCTTCCTGCACGTTACTATCTTCGGAAATCTTACCTGCCACAGCATTCTGTCCGGATATTTCCATTCGAATCATATTTTCATCAAAATCCAGTTTGTCTTTTAAGTCCAGAATCAGACGTTCGGCAGTCTTTTTGCCGATACCGGGAGCAGCTGCAATGGCCTTGGCATCCCCCGACACAATTGCATACCGCAGTTCTTCCGCATCCATCACAGATAAAATGGAAAGTGCACCTTTCGGCCCGATTCCGTTTACGGTTATACACTTTTTGAAAATGGCAAGATCTGCCGCTGTTAAAAAACCATATAAAGAAAAAGCATCCTCCCGGACCAGGGTATAGGTATGTAATTTCACTTCATTCCCAATGCTGGGCAAAGATGCGGCAACTTTGGGGGAAATATGGATATTATAACCAATTCCGCCTACATCCAGAACTACATTATCTTCCGTAATCTCAACAATATCTCCTCTGATATATGCAAACATATGCTACCTCCCGGATACTCTTATTAAAGAATAGCACAATCGAACATATGTTTCAAGCCTCATTTTGCCCAAATCTTTTCTTTTCCAAGGAAAATACGATAACGAAGCAAATGGCATGCACTAAGGAAGTCAAGAACCATGAGATGGGATAGGAAACATATAATACATCCAGACTTCTGTTTTGGGCAAATATGGTATGAATCCAGATTATACGAAATACACAGGCACCGGTGAGGGAAACAATCATGGGAAGCACGCTTCTCCCCATGCCTCTTATGCAGCCCACAAGAGTATCCATAACACCGCATAAGAAGTAAGGACAACATACAAACAATAGTCTTCGCACACCATACGCAATGGCCATGTCCGCTGCTACATCTTCTTTATTTACGTAAGCACGTAACAGAACGGGACTTAAGAAATACATAATATTCCCAAAGACGATACCTACGATTGACACAATGATTAAACAGAGTACAGCGGTGCGCTTAATTCTTTTAAAATAATTATTTCCGTAATTTTGTCCCACAAAACTGATGGCAGTCTGGTACAGGGTATTCATTGCCATATAAACGAAGCCCTCCAGATTGGCTGCTGCAGAATTTCCGGCAATGGCTACCGTACCAAAAGAATTAATGGATGCCTGAATCAGTACATTGGATATGGCAAACAAAGCCCCCTGTAATCCTGCCGGCAAACCGATTTTCAGCATAGCCGTCATCTTATGAGCATTGATTCGTAATTTGTTTATTTTTAATCCATATGCTGCATCGCTTTTCAATAGACATCTGAGTACCAGATATGCCGATACGACCTGGGAGATAGCAGTGGCAAGTCCTACCCCTGCAACACTCATATGAAATCCAATTACAAAAATAAGGTTTAATATGACATTTACAACACCGGAAATAAACAAATAGACTAACGGTCTCCTGGTATCCCCCACTGCTCTCAATATGGCGGCACCGAAATTATATAACATCATAGCCGGCATGGCTGCAAAATAAATCCGGATATAAAGAACGGATTTGGAAAGTACTTCTGTCGGTGCACCCATCCAGGTTAAAGCAAAAGGGGCTATAAAAAAGCCAACAAAAATAAGGAACACACCGCATATTGCTGCTGTCAGAATTGCAGTGTGTACCATATCCGAAAGTTCTTTATCCTGTTTGGAGCCGAAATAACGTGCTGTCAGAACATTGGTACCGACAGATAACCCTAAGAAGACGTTTACCAGAAGATTAATCAGAGACCCGGTAGAGCCAACGGCTGCCAGCGCATCACTGTTTCCCCATCTTCCCACTACCACCATGTCCGCTGCATTGAATAATAACTGCAATACTCCCGATGCCATTAATGGCAGAGAGAACAACAGTATTTTTCCAAGCAGTGGGCCATGGCACATATCAATTTCAAATTTACGTTTTGTTTCCATACCGATTATTTATTGTTAATATAATTTACCAAACCTTCCGCAGCAATAATTTTCTGCATAAAAGGAGGGAATGCCTGTCCCTGAAATTTTGTGTTCTTTGTAACATTGGTAATAATACCGGAGTCAAAATCCACTTCCACTTCATCCCCTGCTTCAATTCCCTTGGAAGCCTCGGGACATTCAATAATGGGAAGTCCGATATTGATTGCATTCCGATAAAAAATTCTTGCAAACGTTTCAGCGATAACACAACTTACACCGGCCGCCTTAATGGCAATTGGTGCATGTTCTCTGGAAGAACCGCAGCCGAAGTTTTTATCCGCAACAATAATATCGCCTTTCTTAACATTCTTAACAAAATCCTTATCAATATCCTCCATACAATGCTCCGCCAGTTCCTTAGGGTCGGAGGAATTTAAATAACGTGCCGGAATAATAACATCCGTATCTACATTATCACCATATTTAAAAACAATACCTTTAGCCTGCATGATTTTCTCCTTTACTTGTTCCGATTCGAAGAATCGAGAAAATTTCATTACAATGAATCCGGTCCGGAAATATATCCTGTAACCGCACTTGCCGCAGCAACGGCAGGACTTGCAAGATAAATTTCGGATGTAATTTGACCCATACGTCCTACAAAGTTACGATTGGTTGTAGAAACGCATCTTTCCCCTTCTGCAAGAATTCCCATGTAACCGCCAAGGCAGGGACCACAGGTGGGAGTGCTGACAACCGCTCCGGCTTCAATGAATATTTTCAAAAGGCCTTCTTCCATGGCATCCATGTAAATCTTCTGGGTTGCCGGAATAATGATGCATCTCATACCCTTTTTAATATGTCTGCCCTTTAATACTTCCGCCGCAATTCTAAGGTCATCAAGTCTGCCGTTTGTACAGGAACCGATTACCACCTGGTCAATTGCAATTTCTTCAATTTCATCAATGGTATGGGTGTTTTCCGGCAAATGTGGAAATGCTACGGTAGACTTTAAGGTACTTAAGTCAATCAAAATTTCCTGCTCATATTCCGCATCCTCATCTGCTTCGTATACCTTGTATGCACGGGAAGAATGCTCCGCCATATAAGCTTTTGCCTTGTCATCTACAGGGAAAATACCGTTTTTGGCTCCGGCTTCAATGGCCATGTTGGCAATGGTAAAGCGATCGTCCATGGACAGTGCTTCCACGCCTTCTCCTACAAATTCCAAAGATTTGTATAACGCGCCATCCACCCCAATCTGTCCAATAAGATGCAGAATCACATCCTTACCGGAAATCCATTTTCCGGGCTTGCCGGTCAGAACCACCTTGATTGCGGAAGGAACCTTAAACCATGCTTTTCCTGTCGCCATGCCGGCTGCCATGTCAGTACTGCCGACACCGGTAGAGAATGCTCCTAAAGCTCCGTATGTACAGGTATGGGAATCCGCACCGATAATTACGTCACCTGCCACTGTAAGACCTTTTTCAGGCAAAAGTGCATGTTCAATCCCCATTTCTCCAACTTCAAAATAATTGGTGATTTCATTTCTTTTTGCAAATTCACGGACGCACTTACAATGCTCAGCGGATTTGATATCTTTATTAGGAACAAAGTGATCCGGAACAAGTGCAATTTTATCCTTGTGAAAAACACCGTCCACCTTCATTTTTTCCATTTCTTTAATGGCAACAGGACTGGTAATATCATTCCCGAGAACCAGATCTAAGTCTGCTTCAATAAGCTGTCCTGCAACAACCTTATCAAGACCTGCATGCGCAGCCAGAATCTTTTGCGTCATGGTCATTCCCATACTGATTATCCTCCTTAAGTATTTTCTTTTCTACATTCTATCACAGGAATTCTATTTCAGCAAATACATAACTTTTATATTTTCTATAACATCAGGTTATGGTATAATCTATTCAATAATATTTTAATTCAATTTGTCTGCACTGTTAACGGAAAGTGAAATATTTTGAGGTAAATCATGAATCAGCAGAATTTAAACCTTTATCATATCTTTTATGAAACCGCATTAAACGGTAATATATCCAAGGCTGCCAAAAAACTGTACATTTCACAACCCGCCATTTCCAAGGCTTTGGCAAAACTGGAAAACAATTTATCTGTTACCTTATTCATCCGAAATTCCAGAGGAGTGAAACTGACTCCTGAGGGGGAACTTCTGTTCAAACAGATTGAAACCGCTTTTCACGCCATTGACCTTGGGGAAGAACAACTGATTATGCATAAAGAAATCGGATATGGCAAATTATCCATTGGAATCAGCACCACACTTTGTAAATACATGCTGATGCCTTACTTAAAAAAATTTATGAAAGAAAATCCCCATATCAAGGTTTCCATCTTCTGCCAGTCCTCCGCAGAAACCATAGCCGGCCTGGAAAACGGGAAACTGGATATCGGTATTATCGGAGAAAACGGGCGTATGAGTGAATTGAACTTTACACCCATTGAAGAAATTCAGGATATTCTGGTAACCACAAACGCATACATGGAACATTTAAGAACGCTTGCCGCAGAAAGTAATGATGATCTCTTATCCTATGCTACCCTGATGTTATTGGATAAGAGAAATATCACCAGACAATATGTGGAAAAATATCTGATGACCAAGGACATTGTTCCAGAACAGCTTTTGGAAGTAACTACCATGGATTTACTAATCGATTTTGCTAAAATCGGCATGGGAATTGCCTGTGTAATTCAGAATTTCGTGGAAAAAGAATTAAAGAACGGTTCCTTGGTTCCCTTCCCCATTGCAGAACCGATACCCAGAAGAAAAATCGGCATTGCAACCAGAAAGCAAAATTATAAGACAGCTGCCATGGAAAAATTCATGCAAATGTTTTCTCCGGTTTAACATTTTGTAAATGAGCTAACCATTCGCATCAATAGATAACCTGAAAAAAGCGTGTACCAAAATGATACACGCTTTTTAAGTCTGTAGAATTAGTTGTTAATCAGCTTATCGCTTTCATTATTCCAGCTATAAAGCTTTCTGATTTCTTCACCAACAACTTCTGAAGGATGCTCGCTTGCAAGCTTTCTTAAAGCACGGAAATGAGCCTGTCCGCCTGCGGAAGACATATCCAGAAGGAAATCTTTTGCGAAAGTACCATCCTGAATGTCCTTTAAGATCTTCTTCATGGTCTTCTTGGTTTCTTCAGTAATAATCTTAGGTCCGGTAATATAATCACCATATTCAGCCGTATTGGAGATAGAATATCTCATGCCTGCGAAACCACTCTGGTAAATCAGGTCTACAATCAGTTTCATTTCATGGATACATTCAAAGTATGCATTTCTGGGATCATATCCTGCCTCTACAAGGGTTTCGAAACCAGCCTGCATAAGAGCACATACACCACCGCAAAGAACAGCCTGCTCACCAAAGAGGTCTGTTTCGGTCTCGGTTCTGAAGTTGGTTTCCAGAACACCTGCTCTTGCACCACCGATTGCAAGTGCGTATGCAAGTGCAATATCCTGTGCTTTTCCGGTAGCATTCTGATGAACAGCGATTAAACAAGGAACACCCTTGCCTGCCTGATATTCACTTCTTACGGTATGTCCGGGTCCCTTAGGAGCAATCATGGTTACGTCTACATCCTTAGGAGGTACAATCTGTCCGAAATGAATATTGAAGCCGTGTGCAAACATTAACATATTGCCTGCTTCCAGGTTGGGTTCAATATCTTTCTTATACATAGCAGCCTGTAATTCATCATTAATCAGAATCATGATGATGTCAGCTTTCTTAGCAGCTTCTGCTGCGGTATATACTTCAAAACCCTGTGCTTCTGCCTTTGCCCAAGATTTGGAGCCTTCATACAAACCGATAATAACATGGCATCCGGATTCCTTTGCATTTAATGCATGGGCATGACCCTGGCTTCCGTAGCCGATAATTGCGATTGTTTTGCCTTCTAAGAGTGCAAGATTACAATCTTCCTGGTAAAATATTTTTGCCATCTTTTTTTCCTCCGCTTAAATTAAAAATTTATAACTATCTGAAGGTTTCACCCTTCGGGTTATCAAATTATAAACAAATGACGTTTTTCGTTCCTCTGCAAAGTCCCGCAATACCGGTTCTTGCAAGCTCCAGAATTTCGTAGCCTTCCAACAGTTTGATGAAAGCATCAATCTTATCCTGATTTCCGGTAATTTCCACAATAAGTCCTTCTGAAGAAACATCAATGATATTGGCTCTGAAGACATTTGCCAGAGAAATCACTCCCTGACGCTCTTCTGCCTTTGCACGAACCTTAATCAGGGCAAGCTCACGATAAACACTTTCTGCAGGTTTTAATTCCTTTACATCGCATACATCCACCAGTTTGGCTACCTGTTTTTCAATCTGTGCCAAAATCTTATCATCACCGCTTGCCACGATGGTAATCCGGGAATATCTGGGATCTGCAGTTACACCGGCAGTGATACTTTCAATATTATAACCTCTTCTGCTGAATAATCCGGAAATTCTGCTCAAAACACCGGATGTATTATCTGCTAATAACTGGAATACTTTTCTCTGCAAAACCTTATCCTCCTGCTCTATTTTCTTATCATAGCAACTCTTTTTAGGGTTGTCAATCTATGATATAAGGGAATACTTATTATTACTTTTAGTTATCACTGTCCGAACATTTCTGAAGTGCAAGGGTTCCTGTTCTTGCCACTTCCACGATGCTGATGCTGGCCAACATCTGTATAAACAACTTTGTCTTTTCCGGAATATCACATACCTGAATCATCATCTGGGTCTTCGACATATCCACAATCTGTGCCTTCATCATGTCACAGGTTTCCAAGATATCACGACGATTGTTCTTATTATATTTAACCTTAATTAACATCAGCTCCCTGCTGATACTTTTCTCTTCATCAAAAGTTTTAACCTTGATGACATCCAGTTTTTTATTTAATTGTTTCTCAATCTGTTCAATGGTTCTTTCATTTCCGCTGGATACAATCGTCATACAGGAAACAGCACTGTCATCGGTCTCTCCAACGGTAAGACTGTCAATATTAAAGCATCTTCTGGAGAACAGTCCGGCTACTTTACAAAGGACACCGGAACGGTTCTCTACTAATACAGAATATATTTTCTTCATAGATTACCTCACTGTTATACCAAGTCCATGGGATCAATCAGACATTCCAACATCATGGTTTCATCCTTTTCCAGGAATGTTTCGATGGTTTCCGTTACCTTGTCCATATTATTAAGACGAAGGAAGGGGATATCATATGCTGCCGAAAGTTTTTCCAGATCAGGACTTCCCGAAAGATCTACTACGGAATACTGGTCCTTATACGTAAAGTGCTGGTACTGACGAACCATCCCCAGATAGTTATTCTTAAGGACAATAATCTTAACCGGAATATTATGTTGTCTAATGGTTGCCAGTTCCATCATGGACATCTGGAAGGAACCGTCCCCACATACTGCAATGACCTGTCTCTTCTTATCCGCAAGTTTGGCTCCCATTGCCGCAGGTATGGAATATCCCATGGTTCCCATTCCGCCACTGGTTAAGAATCTGCCTTCTTTTACAATATGATAACCGCAGGACCAGATCTGATTCTGTCCCACGTCTGCCACATATACTCCGTCATCTTTCATCTTTTCGGAAAGTTCGGTGATAAATGCAGCCGGATCCACGTACTTAGGGTTCGGATTCCTTTTCGGTGCAAGGCTTACTTTATATTCATTCAAAATCTTAAGCCAGTCATCATGTTCACACTCAAACTCCTGATTTAAGAATTCTTCAAAAATATGCTTCGCATCCCCGACAAGAGGAATGGTCGGACCTGCATTCTTTCCGATTTCAGCAGGATCCACATCCATATGTACCAAAATCTTATTCTGTGTAATTAAATCAGGCTGACTTACGGCTCTGTCCGCAACTCTTGCACCTACCATAATTAAAAGGTCGGATTCGTTCATTGCTTTATTCGCATAGGCTTTTCCATTGTTGCCCACCATCCCAAAATAAAGAGGATGTTTAGTCGGCATTACTCCAATGCCCATCATGGTGGAAACTACAGGAATATTATGCTTTTCTGCAAAAAGCCGAAGATTTTCTTCTGCGTTACTGAGCAATACACCGCCACCGGCACAGATAATCGGCTTTTTTGCCTTTTCCAGCTCTTTAATTACCTTTTTAATCTGTACCACATGCCCTTTCACGGTAGGCTTGTAGGTTCTTAAACTGACTTCTTCCGGATAGGAGAAACTTTTAACGGAAGCATTCTGAATATCAATCGGAACATCAATCAGAACGGGGCCTTTTCGTCCTGTGTTGGCAATATGGAAGGCCTCCTTAAAAATACGGGGAATATCCTGTACATTTTTTACCAGATAACTGTATTTTACAAAGGATTCCACGGCACCTGTAATATCCGCTTCCTGAAATACATCACTTCCGAGAAGTTCGGAATTAACCTGACCGGTGATTACGATTAATGGAATACTGTCTGCAAAAGCAGTCGCAATACCGGTAATGACATTGGTAGCACCGGGACCGCTAGTTACGGCACAAACACCGGGTTTTCCTGTCATTCGTGCCATACCGCTGGCAGCATGGGCAGCATTCTGTTCGGTTCTGACTAAAACAGTCTGAATATCGGACTGTAAAATACTATTATAAAAAGGGCAGATTGCGACTCCGGGATAACCAAATACTACTTTCACCCCTTCTGCACTCAGACATTTTATGATGGCATCTGCTCCGTTCATTTTTAATCCTCCTGTTTTCTCACTAAATTCATCATATTTTACCACATCACTTTATTAAAATCAAATTATTTGCATAAATATTTCCGTATAATATATGTAATATATGAAATAGTATAGATAATGTCTATCTTAATTCTTAAGAAATGCAAGCAAAACACATTCTTGCTTTCCCGGGTAAAGTATGATAGATTTGTTATGAACATAACAAGGAGGATTTTTGCATGAAACGAACAATTATTTGTCTGCTCGCCATGCTTTCGATATTAACATTTTCCGGATGCGGAGAAGACCCCAAAGCTTCCAAATTTGAAAATGATGTCAATAGTTTCTGTGATGAAGTAAAGCGTCTGGATGATGCAATCAACAGTATAGACGGAACAAGCGAAAATGCCACAAAAGAACTTTTGGGTTATCTGGATCAGTTAGACCAGTGTTTCAAGGTTTTTGCAGAAATTGATGCACCGGAAGAATTTGACTATATTGAACCACTGGCTGATGAGGCTTCTTCTTATATGACCACTGCCGTTTCCTCTTATCATGAAGCATATTCCAATAACGGATACAATGAATACACGGAAAGTTACGCCCGTGAGAATTATGAAAGAGCTTGCAAACGTATGAATATCATACTGCAGCTCATTCAAGGTAAGGAAATTACGGATTATAATGTGCATATCGAAACGGTTGATTAAAAGAAACCCGTGCATTCTCAAAAGAATGTACGGGTTTTTCTCATATTGGAACCAACTCTCCGTAAGACAAAGATTTACTTGCAAAGTGCGCAGGTTTCCCTTGCAATCGCAAGTTCTTCATTGGTAGGAATTACCATAGCGATTGTCTTGGAATCAGGGGTGGTGATAGCAATATCCTCCCCTCTTTTCGAATTTAACTCTTCATCAATTTCAACGCCCAGATATCCCAGATAATTATTACAGATGATACTTCTTAAGAATGCGGCATTTTCACCCACTCCGGCCGTAAAGCAGATTACATCAACGCCGTTCATGGCTGCTGTATATGCTCCGATATATTTTGCAACCCGGTAGGCAAATGCTTCCACCGCACTGATTGCCAGCTTATCGTCCTTAAAGTAAGCATCTTCCAAATCACGGAAATCGGAGGAAAAATTCTTGGTCATGCCAAGCAGACCGGACTTTTTGTTAAGCACCGCCATAATTTCATCGATGCTTTTGTTTTCCCTATGCGCAATAAATTCAATAATAGCGGGATCAATGTCACCGGAACGTGTTCCCATGATCAGTCCCTCCAACGGAGTCAGCCCCATGGAAGTATCCACACATTTGCCGTGGTCTACTGCAGATACGCTGGCACCATTTCCCAGGTGGCAGACAATAATCTTTAAATCTTCATAATTTTTTCCAAGTACCTCGGCAGCTCTCTTGCTTACATATGCGTGACTGGTTCCGTGGAACCCATATCTTCTGATTTTATATTTTTCATAATACTCATAGGGAATACCATATAAATAGGCCTTTTCGGGCATGGTCTGATGAAATGCAGTATCAAATACAGCCACCATGGGTGTATCCGGCATCAATTCCTTACAGGCACGGATTCCAATCAGGTTGGCAGGATTGTGAAGAGGAGCAAGGTCATTGCATTCTTCAATTGCTTTCAATACTTCCTCATCAATATTGGTTGCTTTCGAAAACTTTTCACCGCCGTGAACAATTCTGTGTCCCACGGCACCAATTTCACTTAAGTCTTTTACTACACCGGTTTTCTCATTGGTAAGTGCATCCAAAACAAGGCGGATGGCATCAGTATGATTTACCATAACGGATTCCGTAACTTCTTTATCTCCGCCGGCAGGGGTATATACGATACGGCTTCCGTCAATACCGATTCTTTCACAGATACCTTTTGCAATCCATTTTTCATTTTCTGAATCGATTAACTGAAATTTCAATGAAGAACTTCCACAATTAATAACTAAGATATTCATAACCACTTTTCTCCTATCATGATTTCCTGATATGTATTTATAAACATATAAATTCTCAGACAAGCTGAGCCTGTACTGCTGTAAGTGCTACAACACCCACAATATCTTCCCAGGAGCATCCTCTGGAAAGGTCATTAACAGGCTTTGCAATACCCTGTAACATAGGACCGTATGCTTCTGCCTTACCCAGTCTCTGCACCAGCTTGTAACCGATATTTCCGGCATCCAGATTGGGGAAAATCATGACATTGGCATTTCCGCCGACCACACTTCCGGGTGCTTTGGATTTTGCAATACTGGGAACCAATGCTGCATCGGGCTGTAATTCTCCATCTATAACAAGATGAGGATACTGTTCCTTTGCAATCCGGGTAGCTTCCACTACCTTATCTACAAGAGGATGCTTTGCACTGCCCTTTGTAGAGTGGGAAAGCATGGCAATCACCGGTTTGGGTCCTATTAAAGACTTGAAGCTTCTGGAAGAAGTATCGGCAATGGCAGCCAGCTCTTCTGCGGTGGGATCCTGATTTAAGCCACAGTCGGCAAAAAGAAAGGTTCCGTTTTCACCCAAATCCTTCATAACCGTATCCATAATAAAGAACGCTGAAACCAGTTTTACACCGGGTGCTGTCTTTAATATCTGAAGTGCGGGGCGAAGGGTATCTGCCGTAGAATGGCAGGCACCTGCCACCATGCCGTCTGCATCATTATTCTTAACCATCACAATACCGAAGGTTAAATAATCATTTAAGAGAATTTCTCTTGCTTTTTCCGGTGTCATGCCTTTAGCTTTACGGGTTTCATAAAGCAAATTTACATAGTTTTCCAGCTTGTCCGTTGTTTTGGGATTCACAATCTGAACACCGCTAAGATCCACTTCCAGCCATCCGGCACCATCCATAATCTTTTCTTCATCCCCGATCATGATGATATTGGCAATTTTTTCTTCCATAATTTTGGCAGCCGCAATTAAGGTTCTTTTGTCATTGGACTCGGGTAATACAATTGTTTTTTTATCTACTTTTGCTCTATCTTTAATTAAATCAATATAAGACATGGTAGTCTCCCTTCCTGTGCATTTTTTCTATGCAAATCATCCAAAATATATTATACTAAAAACAGATTTTTTTTCAAGGAGATATCATGAAAACAGTTGGTATTATTGCAGAATACAATCCCTTTCATAATGGACATGCGTATCAGATAAAACGGGCCAAAGAATTAAGCGGTGCGGATTACGCTGTCATTGTCATGAGCGGGAATTTTACCCAGCGCGGTATTCCTGGCATCATCGATAAATATGAACGTACCAAAAACGCTTTAAATAACGGTGCTGATCTGGTGTTAGAACTTCCAACCGTATATGCTACCGCAAGTGCCGAAATATTTGCATACGGTGCTGTAATGCTATTGCAAAGTCTCGGAACATCTGCCATAAGTTTCGGATGTGAAACGGATGATCTGTCACTCCTTTCTTCCCTTTCCGAGAATTGTCTGAAGGAATCTGTTTCCTACAAAAAAGCCCTGAATCAAGGATTAAAAGAAGGAATGACCTTTCCGGCAGCACGCTTAAACGCCCTTTCTTGCTGTTATTCCTTAAAGGAAGAAGAACTGGCTCTTCTGTCCATGCCCAATACCATTCTCGGACTGGAATATATGAAAGCGCTCCGAAAACTAAAAAGTCCCATGTCCGTCTTCCCCGTAAAACGGGAAGGCAGTCATTATCTGGATAAAGAATTACCGGAAAACTCCTTTGCGTCTGCCGACGCTATCCGACAGAATCTCCACTCCGGCAGTTTATCCATTACCCATTTCGTTCCCAAGGATACCTGTGAGGTACTAAAGCATGCGTCCAAAGACCATGCACTCCTTTTTCAGGATGATTTTTCTACCCTTTTATTTTATAAATTACTCAATACCGATGCCTCAAATCTTACCGGATATTCCGATGTGTCAGATAGTCTGGCTCAAAAAATCAGAAATAATCTGTACCATTTTACATCCATTTCTGACTTTTCAGAGAACCACTTAAAATCCAAAGATATTACCATGGCACGGATTCACAGGGCGCTTCTTCATATTCTTCTTGATATAACAAAGGAGAATGTTAAAAAAGCAATGGAATTAAAGAATCCCTGTTATTATCATGTACTGGGATTTCGGGAAGAAGCGAAGGGTTTATTCAAGGAGCCCGGATTTCATGCCTGTCCGCTTCTATGCCAGCTTTCGGAAGTAAAAAATGATTTATCGGAATTTGGACGTAAGATGTTGGAAACGGATATTCGTGCTTCACACATATACGAAGCGGTAAAGACAGCAAAAAGCGGCCAAACCATGCAAAATGAGTTCAGCCGCAAACTGATTAAAATCTAAATGATAATTGTAGTCACTAATTCTTAAAGCTATGGATAGGTGCCGGAATTCTGCCGGGACGGTTTACAAACGCATCGCAGGAGAAAGAATTAACAGGCATAATCGGTGCATATCCCAAAAGTCCGCCAAATTCTACTTTTTCTCCGACTCCCTTTCCGATAACCGGAATAATACGGACTGCGGTAGTCTTCTGGTTTACCATACCGATAGCCATTTCATCTGCAATAATTCCGGAAATGGTGGTTGATTTGGTATCTCCGGGAATAGCAATCATATCAAGTCCCACAGAACATACACAGGTCATGGCCTCCAATTTTTCAAGGGTCAATGCTCCTGCCATAACCGCATCAATCATACCCTGGTCCTCACTTACGGGTATGAAAGCACCGGAGAGACCTCCCACATAGGAGGATGCCATAACGCCGCCCTTCTTAACCTGATCGTTCAAAAGAGCAAGCGCTGCTGTAGTACCGGGAGCACCTGCATATTCCAATCCGATTTCACACAGAATATCTGCCACACTGTCGCCGATTGCAGGGGTAGGTGCAAGGGATAAATCTACGATACCAAAAGGAACCCCTAACATCTTGGATGCCTCTTTTGCAACAAGCTGACCCACACGGGTTACTTTAAACGCAGTCTTTTTAATGGTTTCACAAAGCACCTCAAAACTTTCTCCACGCACTTTTTCCAGTGCGGTCTTCACAACGCCGGGTCCGCTGACCCCTACATTGATAATCTTATCAGCCTCCGTAACCCCATGGAATGCACCTGCCATAAAAGGGTTATCATCGGGAGCATTACAGAATACCACCAGTTTTGCACAACCCAAAGAATCATCCTCTTTGGTATATTCGGCGGTCTGTTTAATCATTTCGCCCATAAGTCTTACCGCATCCATATTGATTCCGGTACGGGTGGAACCTAAATTCACGGAACTGCAGACTCTTTCAGTGGAGGATAATGCTAGCGGAATGGAACGGATTAAAAGTTCATCCGCCTTTGTCATTCCTTTACTTACAAGTGCGGAGTATCCCCCAATAAAGTTCACCCCAACCTCGTGTGCCACCTTATCTAAGGTCTTTGCAATACTTGCAAAGTCTTCTACGGTCTTGCAGGCTGCCCCGCCTACCAAAGCAATGGGAGTAACGGAAATTCTCTTATTTACAATGGGAATACCAAATTCCCTGGAAATTTCTTCACCGGTTTTTACAAGGTCTTTTGCAGCCTCATAAATCTTCGTATATATCTTTTCATTCAGACGTTCTAAATTTTCATCAATACAGTCAAGAAGGCTGATGCCAAGGGTAATGGTTCTAACATCCAGATTTTCCTTCTCTATCATATTGTTTGTTTCCACAACTTCATATAAGTTAATCATGACGGTCTCCTTTGTTTTCTCAAAATGCCTAAATTCTGTGCATCATGTCAAATATTTCTTCTTTCTGGCACTTGATGATAACCCCAATCTCCTTACCGAGTGCATCCATCTCATCTGCCATCTTACCATGGGTCTTCACACTTGCATTTGTATCAACCACCATCATCATATTAAAGAAATCGGATACAATCGTCTGGGAAATATCTAAGATATTAATCTTATTCTCTGCTAAATAAGTACATACTTTTGCAATAATTCCAACGGTATCTTTTCCAACTACGGTAATAATTGTCTTTTTCATTTCTTTACACCTTTCTTATTCTGTTTGTACCCTGTACAAAATATTTCTTATTATATTACGCATTTTGCTATTTGGCAATCATTAACATTTTATTCCGGTTAAAATCGCTTCTTACAAATGAATTGTTTGGGAAAGTGTGTTTCTCGGGGCAACATATAAGGGGATATCTCGGCTTATTTCGGCATTCTGTCCTGTTTGCAGTTCAAACCGGACAGATTCATAGGCAAGCTCCGGCATATTGTTTTCCTTGCTTAAATGTCCAAGAAGAATTCCTTTTAACTTATCACTTATAATCCGGTCCAAAAGCCTTCCGGCATTCTCATTCGATAAATGTCCCCTGTTTCCTAAAATTCTTTGTTTTAGATAATAGGGATAGGGTCCTACCTGAAGCATATTCACATCATGGTTTGATTCTATCAAAAGGGCATCCATATCCTTTAAGCACTCCACGGTATATTCGTTAAACACCCCGATATCCGTACAAACCGCTGCTTTTAAATTCCCGTACCGGAAACGATATCCTACGGGTTCTGCGGCATCATGGGATATATGCATGGGACAGACATTTAAATCCTTAATCACCAGATTTTCATCTGCTTTCACCGTAACAAAAAGCTCTCTGTCCGGCACATTTTTTGCATTACTCTTAAGAATTGCTTCCTTTGTCCCCTCCGTAGCATACAGGGGGATTTCATATTTTTTACTTAAAACGGCAAGACCTGCCACATGGTCGGAATGCTCATGGGTTATCAGGATTCCGTCTAAGTCTTTCGGTGTCAGTTCCAGATCTTTTAAGCCTTCCTCAATCCTTTTTGCACTGATACCGGCATCCACAATTAAGTGGGTGGCATCTGAACCGATATAGGTGCAGTTGCCGCTGCTACCGCTGGCTATACTACAAAGTCTCATTTCTTTATTCCTTCCAGTAGATTTCTATAATATCTCCTTCGGAGATTTCTTTCAGATATTCTGCCGGAGAACCATTTAACAGGGTTGCAATACCGCTTCCTTTTGGTTTCGTAAGATCAAAATTAATGTAATCAAACACATCCACATATACGTAAGCGTTCTTACCGGAAAGGGTAACCGGCATATGATTTACCACAACATGAATGTCATGGACATCCGCGCTATCTGCCGTATCCTCTGTTTCATCGGGATCCGAAAAATCAACCTTGCTTACGTCCGAATTTACCTCATCCGCCTCTTCATAAGTCATGGTAAAATTCTCATATACTTTGGTAGAAGTATCCGCTGCTACATTATTCACCGTAATCCGGGTATTCTTTGTAACGGCAACATCCATAAGTTCCAAAATCTGTCCGGCTTCATAATAGGTCTGCATGATAATGTCATCCCCACTTTGGATTTCATAATAGCCGGATTTCATCTCCCCGTTCACAATGGCAAACTTGGGAAGTTCCATCTGTTTTCCATTCACAATGACCGAAATTTTTTCGTTAAATTCCGGAAGCGCACTGATTTGCATCTTTGCCGATTCGCCTTTAGTGGATGGCATTACGGTAATCACATCATTGGCCTTAATTGGCGTATGGATATCCGCCGGTTTTCCGTTTACCATAATGATTGCGGATTCTCCTAACATTCCTCTCTTGATACGTTGCTTCTTGTCCACCATGAAATTCAATTCGTCTCCCCGCTTCGGGAAAAGACTGTCATTGGGGAAATCGGCCTGCATTGCCGCATCTACAACCGACAATTTACCGTTATCGTACACCTTCAGGCTCTGTTCATTAAAGGAAACATATACCAGATTCTGATTCTGTTCATAAAAACTAAGACAGATTCCCACCGGTGTCACTAAAAGCGAATCCTTTTTAACGTAGTCCGGAAAATCCACAAATCCCATGACATCCTGCCCACGTACCGCAACTCTTTCATTTACAATTTCAAGCTGTTCCGCCAATGCTTTGGTGTACCCCGGAATCTTGCCGCCACCGCCAACAACAAATACGGCGCTGACTGTCTTATCCCCATTTAATTCCTTGATACATTCTGCAACCGGCTTGGTCATTTCAATAACGGAGGGTTTTAAAATCTCCGACAATTCCTCAGCGGAAATGGTTTGGGGAAGTCCCATAATATCGGTATAAGAAATATCTCCGCCCTGCTCAATCTGTCTCTTAATCAGCTCTGCATCATTAAAATCTACCAGGCAGTGTTTTGCAATCATTTCCGTCAGACTGTCGCCTGCGATGGGAATCATACCATATGCAACAATGGTACCGTCTTTGGTTATGGAAATATCGCTGGTTCCTGCTCCTACATCTACAAGGGCAATATTTAACATACGGAAACGTTCCGGAATCGCCACCTGAATTGCGGCAATCGGCTCCAGTGTCAGATTAACCGCATTCAGTCCTGCCAGTTCCACTGCCTTATAAAGTCCGTCCACCACATCCTCCGGCAAGAATGTAACAATCATATCCGCTCCCATATTTCCGGCTTTATGCTCTTCCGGATTAGAAATGGAATATTGATTAATATAATAACGAATAATGGAGTGACCTACGCAGAAAAATTTAAGCCCGGTGGTATTTCCTTCATTGAATTCTGCAAATGCTTTCTCAATTCCCTTGGCTGACAAAGCATAAATATCATCCATGGTAATGGTCTTATCTTCCTGAAAATCCGTTTCCACATGTGTGGTTACGGTTCTAAGCACACGGCCTGCGGCTGCAATACAAACATCTTTTAAGGGCCTTCCTATTTCCTTTTCCAGCTCTTTTTTGACTTCCAGGATGGTGTTGCTTACCTTTTTGATATCATGAATCTGTCCGTCGATCATAGCACGGGTTTCATGTTCCTTGGAACGCTGGGCTACTACTACAAATCGTTCTTCCTTTTTATATCCTACCGTACCAACAATGCTTCGGGTACCGATATCCAAACCAAATACCAAATGTTCTTTTACTACTTTAGCCACGTGTAATCCTCCAGTTTTGTTTTGATTTGTTCCTGCGTTTCTTTAAGGGACCAGCTGTTATCTATCACAAAATCTGATTTATCCCGAAATTCTTCCTCACTAAGCTGACAGGCCATAATCTGATGAATTTTCTCATCCGTATATCCCCGACTCTCTTTCAGTCTCGCTATTCTTATTTCTTTGTCCGCATATATGTACCACATTTCATCTACAAAGTCACAATATCCGTTCTCTATCAGGAGAGCCGCTTCAATAAAGAAAAGTTCCACTTCCCCTTTCTTTTTTTCCTCCTCACAGGCTCTTTCCAGATAAGTCCTTACCCCGGGATGCACAATCTGATTGACTTTTTCAAGCAGGGTTTTGTCTTCAAAAATTTTCTTTGCCATTTCCGACTTAATAATATATCCGTCTGCGTCAAGTATTCCGGTCCCGAGCAATGCCACAATGGGCTCATAACAGATTCCGCCGGGAAGCTGAATCTGCTTTGCCACCTCATCTGCCATGCAGATACGACACTTGTAATGCTCTTTTATAAAAGTAAGAATTTGTGACTTCCCGGCACCCACTCCGCCGGTAATACCAATGATTTTCATGATTTACCTCGATTATTTTGCCTCGTACCAGTTTTCACCCGTATGCATATCTATGAGAAGTTCTACTGCAAGATCCGCAGCACCGGTCATTCCGTCCTGCAAGATTTCGGCAACTACATTCATTTCTTCCTTTGCCGTTTCAATCAACAGTTCATCATGAACCTGCAAAATAAGCCTGGAACGGAGATTCTTTTCTTTTAAGCCGCGATATACTTTAATCATGGCTATTTTCATGATATCGGCAGCCGTGCCCTGAATCGGGGAATTCATTGCAATGCGTTCCCCAAAACTTCTTTGCATAAAATTATTGGACTTTAGTTCCGGAATCGGTCTTCTCCGCCCGAATAAGGTTGTAATATATCCCTGCTTCTTTGCGGTTTCAACCAGGGAATCCAAATAAGTCTTTATGCCCGGATAGGTTTCAAAATAACTTTCTATATAAGATGCCGCTTCCTTTTTGGTAATGCTTAAATCCTGACTTAATCCGAAGGAACTGATTCCATAGACGATACCGAAATTAACTGCCTTGGCATTTCTTCTTTGCAGGTCGGTCACTTCATCAAAGGGAACATGAAAAACCTGGGATGCCGTCATTCTATGAATATCCTTATTGGAGCTGTAGGCTTCAATCAGTTGTTTATCACCGGATAAATGCGCCAGAATACGAAGTTCAATCTGGGAATAATCCGCGTCCGTAAACACAAAGCCCTCTTCGGGCACAAATACTTTTCGAATCTGTCTGCCAAGCTCCATTCGCATGGGAATATTCTGAAGATTGGGTTCAGTGGAACTGATTCTTCCGGTTGCCGTTACAGTCTGGTTGAAACTGGAATGAATCCTTCCGTCCTCCCTGATATAATTAGACAATCCTTCCGCATAAGTGGATTTTAATTTGGTAAGGCCACGGTATTCCAGAATTTCTGAAACGATGGGATAATCAGGGGCCATCTTTTCCAAAATATCCGCTGCGGTAGAATAACCGGTTTTGGTCTTCTTTCCGCCTTTACATCCCATTTTTTCAAACAAAACCTCTCCCAATTGCTTTGGAGAATTGATATTAAAATCACAGCCTGCTTTTTCATGAATGGACTTTTCCAATTCTGTAATACGGCTGTCCAAAGCCTGACCATATTCCTTCAGTTCTTCTTTTTTAACCTTAATACCATACCGTTCCATGTCATACAAAACAATGGAAAGGGGCATTTCTATTTCCTGCATGAGTTGCATCATGCCTGTCTCTTTCAGCTTACTTAACAATACCGGCTTTGCAAGATAAGAAATGGTTGCCTGTTCACAATAGAACCGAATGACCTTATCCTCATCCTTCTTAAATAAATCTGCGGCCTTTTCCTTTCCAAATACCTCGTGGTATCCGGGAAACAGCATTTGCAGATGCTCTACTGCAATGCTTTCCGTATCATAGTCACTCTTTAACGGATTTAAAAGATAGGCGGCTATAACTACATCAAAATAATTATTTTCTAAGGAAAGGTTTAAGAAGGGAAGACATGCCTTTGCATTTCCCATGGAAAGTTCCACATATTTTGAAGTTTCCGACAGGGCATCTTTTACCTTATCCAAAGTTACTTCATCAGAAAATACCAAAAAATCACATTGTTCCAGTCCTTTGGAAAATGCAATTCCGACTTCGGAAGCATACATTCCAAGTGCGTCCCCTATTTTCATGGAGGCAATAAAAGAAGAAACTTCCTCCCAGCTTTTATGTGTTTTGTAGACCACGCTTTGTGTGGAGGACTGTTTCATCATGCTTTCGTCAAAACGGGACAGCATATTCTTAAATCCAAGCCTCTTAAACATCTGATATGCCTGCGGTGTATAAAAATCTCCCATTGCAATATCTTCAAAAGAAAAATCCGGCTCCCAGTCCGTTTTAATAGTAGCAAGCGTCTTGCTCAATTCACAGAGTGCACGATTGTTATTCAGGGTATCCCTAACGGACTTTTTGGATATCAAATCCAGATTTGCATAAATATTATCAATACTTCCATAAGTCACCAAAAGTTCTGTTGCTGTTTTTTCTCCAATTTTGGGAACTCCCGGAATATTGTCAGCGATATCTCCTACCAGGGCTTTCCATTCGATAAACTGGGAAGGGGTAACACTGTATTTATCCAATACATCCGCTTCGTAATAGTTTTCTACTTCTGTTTTTCCTCCCTTGGTCTTCGGAATTCTTATTTTGGTCTGTTTGCTCGCTATCTGCAATAAATCCCGATCTCCGGAAACCAATGCCACATCCATACCCTGTTTTTCCGCGAATCTGGCACAACTTCCCAAAAGATCATCCGCCTCCAAACCTGCTTTTTCCATGATATGAATCCCCATGGCTGTCAAAATTTCCTTCATAACCGGCACCTGCTCCTTAAGTTCCGAAGGCATAGGCTTTCTGGTGCCTTTGTATTCCGGATACATATCATGCCGAAAAGTAGGTTCCTTACGATCAAAAGCAACCACCAGATAATCCGGCTTTTCTTCCTCCAGAATTTTAAACATAATATTCAGAAACCCATAGATTGCATTGGTATGAAGTCCTTCCGCATTCGTAAGTTCCGGGACTCCGTAAAATGCCCTGTTCAATATGCTGTGTCCGTCAATCAGTACAATTTTTTTACTCATAGAAACCTCTTATCAAATATCAAATCCAAAATATACAAAACAGAAAATCAAAAGTGCAAAAACAGCGACTCCTAACATGATTAAAATTAATCTTACAAGAAATTCATGCATTCTCTGCCGGCTTTTTGCTTCTTCCAGTCTTTTTTCTATTTCATTCTGCAAATCAAATGCATTCCCTTCTTCCAGTCTCGCCACACCTTCCGTAACCAGAATCTGAATGGAAAGCTCTTCTTTGCATTCCTCGCAGGTATCCATATGTGCCAGAAACTCTTTTAACTCTTTGTACGTAAAAGAGTCATCCAAAAACCGTGGTATATCTTTGATAAATTCTTTACAGACCATAAAATACCCCATTTTCATCCAAACTACCCTTAATCATACCACATTTTTTTAATTCTTGCATTACTATTTATGGAAAAATATAAACAAAATGGACTTGCTACCAGCCTTGCACTTAAGACGGAAAAGGAGTATGGTAATATTATGAACTATAATTTTCATAGACAAAGGAAGATATACATATGGAACAATTAGATAAAGAAAAAGAAAATCTGGGAATGTCGCTATTAAAAAAGGGTCAAAAAGGCATTGTAAGTGTTATTTTCAGTCGTGTAGGCTTCGTTACCCTGATACTTTTATTGCAGTTCTTTCTGCTGTTTACCATTTTTTACTGGTTTGCTTCCATGTTACCTTATTACATTGGTGGTAGCGTTCTGTTTACCATTGTCATGGTTCTGCATCTGATAAACGGAAATTATGATCCCACGGCCAAAATCACCTGGTTAATCGTAATTATGCTTCTGCCTATATTTGGCTCCCTTCTCCTTTGGTATACCCAGAGTGATATCGGACACCGTGCATTAAGGGACCGCATCAGCCAACTCATGAAACAGACCGAGAATGCAATACCGTCATCGGAGCAAACCATCTTAGAACTGGCTGCCGACAACCCCGGAGCTGCCTCTCTTTGCAGGTATATTGGCAGAACCGGTTGTTTCCCCTTATATAAAAACACGACTGTTACTTATTTCCCCTTGGGCGAAAAGAAATGGGAAGAAATGCTTAAGCAGTTGGAAGAAGCAAAAGATTTCATTTTTATGGAATATTTTATTATTGATGAAGGCTTAATGTGGGGACGTGTATTGGAAATCCTATCCAGAAAAGCTGCCGAAGGAGTGGATGTCCGCGTCATGTATGACGGTACCTGCGAATTTTCCTCCCTGCCTCACGATTACCCCAAGCGCTTGAAAACTCTCGGAATTAAGTGCAAGATGTTCGCACCGGTAACCCCTTTTGCTTCTACTCATTATAACTTCAGAGACCATCGCAAAATTCTGGTTATTGACGGAAAAACAGCCTTTAACGGTGGGGTGAACCTGGCAGATGAATATATCAATCACAAGAAAAAATACGGACATTGGAAGGACACCGCCGTAATGTTACAAGGTGAAGCGGTAAAGAGCTTTACACTGATGTTTCTCCAGATGTGGAATATCGATGAGAAGAATCCCTCTTTCACACCATTTCTTAACCGTCCGGAATTAAAGATTCCGGAGGCAGAAGGTTACGTGCTTCCGTATGGTGACTGTCCTTTGGATAGTTATCAGGTTGGAGAATGTGTTTACATGGACATCTTAAACCGTGCCCACAAATATGTACATATTATGACACCCTATCTCATTTTAGACGGAGAAATGAATACCGCATTAAAATTTGCAGCAGAAAGAGGCATTGAAGTAATTCTGATTCTTCCCGGTATTCCGGATAAAAAGGCACCTTATGCCCTTGCCAAAACACATTACCGCTCTTTACTTGCTTCCGGAGTACAGATTTACGAATATACCCCCGGTTTTGTACATGCAAAGGTATTTGTAAGCGATGACCGTGAAGCTGTGGTAGGTACTATTAATCTGGATTATCGAAGCCTGTACCATCATTTTGAATGTGCTACTTATATGTATAAAACCGGCTGTATTTCCTCAATAGAAAGCGATTTTCAGGATACCCTGCAAAAATGCCGCAAGGTAACGGAAGCAACCTTGAAAAAAGAAAAATGGACGACCAAACTGACCGGTTATCTGCTTAAAATAATTGCACCGCTTCTCTAAAACCTGTATATCAATGCATAAATAAAACCGCACTCATGTGCGGTTTTATTATTTCATATCCTATATAAAAGTGCTGGTGGCGGGACTTGAACCCGCACTGTGTCACCACAAACAGATTTTGAGTCTGCCGCGTCTGCCATTCCGCCACACCAGCAAAAGCTTAATCAAGCCGAAGATTATATTAACATACTTTCTAAGACTTGACAAGCGTTTTTTATTCTGTTTTTGATTCGTTATGATTCCTCAATCATTTTTTTGTAAATATCGAAGCAGTCAAAGGTTGCAAAATAATCAGCGGGAGTTTCTGCCCTGCGGATCAATTCCACATTTCCGTCCTCTTTTAATAATAATTCAGCGGATTTCAGTTTTCCGTTATAGTTATATCCCATGGCAAAACCATGTGCTCCGGTATCATGAATTGCGATGTAGTCACCAATCTCGATTTCCGGAAGCATCCTGTCAATGGCAAATTTATCATTGTTTTCACAAAGAGAACCAACCACATCATATTTATGATCACAGGGCCTATCTTCTTTTCCGAGAACGGTTATATGATGATATGCTCCATACATAGCAGGTCTCATCAGATTCACCGCACAGGCATCCACACCAATATATTCCTTATGGGTATGTTTTTCATGAATGGCTTTCGTTACAAGATGTCCGTAAGGAGCCATCATAAAGCGTCCCAATTCTGTATAAATTGCAACATCCCCCATGCCTGCAGGAACTAACACCTCATCAAAGGCTTTATGAACGCCTTCCCCAATCAGGCGAATATCATTTGCCTGATCCTCGGGCTTGTAAGGAATACCAATGCCACCTGACAAATTGATAAATCCAATGTGAACTCCGACTTCTTCTTTCAGTTTCACTGCCAGTTCGAATAACTGACGTGCAAGGGTCGGATAATAATCATTTGTCACGGTATTACTTGCCAAAAATGCATGGATACCAAAGTTCTTAGCACCCTTTTCTTTCAATATTTTAAAACCTTCAAACATCTGCTCCGTGGTAAAGCCATATTTTGCATCTCCCGGATTATCCATGATGCTGTTTGCAATAGCAAAATAACCGCCGGGATTATAACGGCAACTGATGGTTTCCGGTATATAACCAATGGTTTTTTCCAGAAAATCGATATGGGTTATATCATCCAGATTAATGGTAGCTCCCAGTTTTGCGGCATAGGCAAATTCTTCTGCAGGCGTATCGTTGGAGGAAAACATAATGTCATTTCCGGGAATCCCCATCGCATGGCTTAACATAAGTTCCGTTTTGGAAGAACAATCGGTTCCGCATCCATAATCTCTTAAAATATTAATAAGAAAAGGATTGGGAGTTGCTTTTACTGCAAAAAATTCCTTATATCCCTTGTTCCATGCAAATGCCTCCTTTAAGGCCTTTGCATTTTCACGAATTCCCTTTTCATCATATATATGAAAAGGAGTCGGGTATGTTTTTGTGATTTCTTCAATCATTTCTTTTGTTACAAATGCTTTTTTCATAATATCTCCTCTTTATTTCCTATTTTCAATCTGCCAGTCAATGGGAGCCATCCCATGATCCTGCAAATATTGATTGGTCTTACTAAACGGTCTGCTACCGAAAAACCCCCGGTATGCAGACAAAGGACTCGGGTGAGGGGCCTCTAAAATTAAATGCATGGGATTATGCAACATTTTCTTTTTTAACTGTGCCGGTCTACCCCATAATATAAATACCATAGGCCTGTCCACTTTATCAAGTATTTCTATTGCCGCATCGGTAAATTCTTCCCATCCCATATTCCGGTGCGAAAAAGCCTGATGTGCCCGAACCGTAAGTACGGTATTTAACATTAAAACACCCTGACGCGCCCATTTTTCCAAATAGCCGTTATCCGGAATATAACACCCCAGATCATCATGAAGTTCCTGATATATGTTTACCAGAGAAGGCGGAATATCTACATCTGGCTTAACGGAAAAACAAAGCCCATGTGCCTGACCGTCATTATGATAGGGATCCTGTCCGAGAATCACTACCTTTACCTCTTCCAAGGGAGTCAGATGAAAAGCGTTAAAAATATCCTCCGAAGGGGGAAAAACAACCTGTTCATCATATTCTTTTTTCACAAATTCAAATAATTTCTTATAATAGGGTTTTCGAAACTCACCATTTAGTGCTTTTGCCCATTCTCCCGTTATCATTCCCATAACTATAATCTCACCGAAACGTTTCTGCTTCTCAAATACTCTTTTACCTCTTTGATTTCCAATTCCTTAAAATGGAACAGGGATGCCGCAAGGGCTGCTTCTGCGCCGCCTTCTGTAAGTGCATCATAAAAATGCTCCAGCTTCCCCGCACCGCCGCTTGCGATGACCGGAATTTTGACGGCACTTGAGATTGCCTTTGTGAGTGCAATATCATATCCGGCTTTTGTACCGTCACAGTCCATACTGGTTAAAAGAATTTCTCCCGCTCCCAGTTTTTCAGCTTTGATAGCCCACTCTACGGCATCAATTCCCATATCAATTCGTCCGCCGTTCTTAAAGATATTAAACCCACCATCTGCTCTTCTTTTGGCATCAATGGCAACAACCACACACTGGCTTCCAAATTTATCAGCCGCCTCCGCAATCAGATTGGGATTCATAATGGCTGCAGAATTGACAGAAATCTTATCAGCTCCTTCCCTTAACAGGAGTCTGAAATCTTCCACTGTCCGTATTCCGCCGCCAACGGTAAAGGGAATAAAAACATTTTCTGCCACCCGTCTTACCATGTCAACCACGGTTTTCCGGTTATCACTTGAGGCAGTTATATCCAGAAATACTACTTCATCCGCACCTGCTGCATCATAAGCTTTTGCAACCATAACCGGGTCTCCGGCATCAATCAGATTAACAAAATTGACCCCTTTAACAACTCTTCCGTCCTTCACATCAAGACAGGGAATAATTCTTTTGGTATACATACCTTAATCCCTCCTCTCATAGGCAATAAAATTACGAAGAATCGCTAATCCCACCTCGGAACTTTTTTCCGGATGGAACTGGCATGCAAAAAGATTATCCTTTTCAACGGAAGCATGAATCAGGTTACCATATTCACTGGTTGCAACAACCACATCTTCCTCTGCCTGCAAGTAATAGGAATGTACAAAATATACATAGGAATTTTCTGCAATTCCTTCAAATAAGGTGCCTTTTTTAGGATAAGACAAAGAATTCCAACCGATATGCGGAATCTTCAAGTTATTTTCTTCGGAAAAACGCACGATTTTTCCTTTTAAAATTCCGAGTCCTTTAACTCCCGGGGATTCTTCACTGCTTTCAAACAAAAGCTGCAATCCAAGACAGATTCCTAAAAAGGGGGTCTTATTCTCTATGATTTCTTTAATAACCTCTACCAGACCATATTCATGCAACTTATGCATGGCATCGCCAAATGACCCAACTCCCGGCAAAATCACCTTATCCGCTTTTCTCAATATTTCTTTGCCCCTCGTAACAACCGGAACCTCGCCGAGATATTCCAGTGCTTTTGCAACACTCTTGATATTTCCTGCGTCATAATCAATTATCGCTATCATAAATTCTCTCCTAAGGCAGATACTCCATAGACTCCATTCCTTCCTCGCCCGGAATCATCTCCGGGTCTTCGGAATCCGGAATAATTTCGGAATCACCGGGAATTTCCACATTTTCTCCGCTGACTATATTAGTCAATATTCTTGTGTATTCCACATCATTTTCATTCAGGGCAATGTTTCTACACTTTGTTTCATCAAGACCAAACTCTTCCGATGCAAAGGTAAGTGCTTCATGGTACAGATCCGTCATTTCCGTTACCGCACCACAGATAACTGCATCCTCATATTTTTCATTATAGTATGCAACTACCTGCATCAGGCTGTCAAGTGCCTCTAAACGCATATTTTTCTTCATGAACTTATCATAGGCAATCAATTTACGTTCGGTTCTGAGAATCATTTCTGCATGCCGAAACATTAATTCTTCTTTTTCGCTTCTGTTCTGTCCATATAAAGCATCATAATAAGTCTGATAGTCCTGCCTGTTGTAAGCTGCAATTGCTGCTTCTTTCGCCATCTTAGGAGAAATAACCTGTACCAGAATAAAAAGAATCGCAAAAATTGCCGCTGCAAAAAGTGCCACCAAAATAATACTTTTTTTTGACACTTTCTTACCGGGTTTTTCATTCTCCGGTGTCACGGATTTAACTTTCTTCCCCTTTTCCTTTTTCGGTTTTTTCTGCTTTTCTTTTTTCTTATCAGGAATTGCTGCCTCATTTCCGTCTTCAGCTAAAACAGTAACAGCATTTTTCTTCCCTTTTTTGGATTTCTTGGATTTCTTTGCTTTCTTTTTGTCTTCCTCATCCAGTTCCTTTAAGATCTGTTCGTTTTCATCACCTACTTCCGGCTCATCTTCCTCAAATAGGAGTGTAAACAGTTTCGATAGGAAAGACTGTTTCTTTTCTTTCTTTTCTTTCTTTTCCGGTATCTTTTCCTCTAAATTAAAGTCCTCCAGATTAATACCATCCAAATTTAATCCTTCAATGCCATCTGAATTTAGTACTTCAATACTATCCAGATTTAACGCTTCAATACTATCTGTATTTAACTCTTTATTACCATCCGGTATTTCCTTCTTCTTTTTCTTAAAAAAGCTCTTTTTTTCTTTCTTGTTCTTTTTTTCTTTCTTGTTCTTTTTCTTTGAATTTTCTACATCTTCGGTTACCTGTTCTTCAAGTTCCGAATCTGTCTGTATCATCTCATTATTATCGGATTTCTGAAGTAAGTCTTCAATTTCCTTTAGATCTTCATCCTCTTCTCCCATGCCGTTTAACAGGGCAAACAAATCTATATCATCCTCGGATGCTCCCAGATCTACTTCCGTTTTTTCTTCCGGGCCTTCCGGTCTCTCCTCCGGTTCCGTTTCCACTTTCTCAGCAGGGGCTTGTGACTCCATTTCGGTATTTGCTATAGGCTCTTCCATTTTGTTTCCAAGCAAATTATCCAGGGCATTGATATCCGAGAGATCAATTTCTTCTATTTCACCAATGAGGGGTTCCGTTTCAGGATTTTCTGTTACTTCCGGCTTTGTTGTAATTTCTTCTGCTACCGGCTCCCGGCTTCTTTTTTCAGGCAGAATGTCCGGTTCTTCTCCTCTGGCAATCTTATCTACCGCATCAAATAATGCCTCAATTTCATAATCTTCAAGTTCACCATTTTCTGCTTCTATGGGTTTATTTAAATTCTTATCATCCATCCATTTATCCCCGTTTTCTGTAAACAGTTCCAATATTATTTAAAATAAACACAACTATTTTACCATACTTCATTGCATTTTTCCATAAAATCTACCGAATTGCTTGAAATCGACAAACTTTTATCCGCAATCTGTGAGGCGGACTGGTAAAAATTCTTATGTACACGTACAAGGAAAGCTTTATGATTCATTTCACAGATTTTTTCACATCTTAACCGGATAACATTCAGGTATCTTAATCCTACCCCAAGTTCCAGAATACAAATTTTCTTATTTAAGGTGCCCTGCAACCATTTCAAATAAGCATTCCACTGATCTTTATGCTTTTCTTCCGTAAACTTTTCCGAATACAATGTGTTAAATTCAAATCCATCCGGTGCCATTTCCTGAATCCTTTGACTTAGCTTTTCCCAATCGCATTGTTTACGAATACAATCTTTGATTACAGAAATTACTTTTTCATTGATTTCCGGCGTAGTATCATATACGTTTTCATGAATTGAGCCACAAATAGCCACGATTCTGTCTTTATTCAAAAGACTGTTCTCTATCATGCCGGACATGGAAGAGGAAAGAATAAAATAATTCTTTCCATCCAGACATTTTTGAAGACCGTTTAACGCGTTTTTTACGATATCTGTCTTGGCAAGATAATAATGATTGAGATAAGGCACTACCCATTCCAAATGATTTTTGGAAAGCTTTTCGCAATGTTTTGCATACTCAAAATTTGAAGAAAGAAGTTCCTCTCCGTCAAATTCATCTCCGACTGCTACCAAAACCATATCCGCATCTTCTATCTTCTGTTTCATCAAATTCATTTTTTCTGTTAACACTGTATTTACCTATCATAAAAGCCGGGATTACTCCCGGCTTCCACCTTTCGAATTATTTTAATACAAGATTATCTAAAACCTCTATCAGGTCCAAAATTTCGGGTTTTGAAATCTGGGCATCCGCACCAAGCTGTTTACCTTTAACACGCATTTCTTCATTTACCAAAGAAGAGAAAATAATAACCGGAATATCTTTTGTTTCGTCATTTTCCTTTATCAGTTTTGTAAGTCTGTGCCCATCCATAATTGGCATTTCAATATCGGTGATAACACATTGTACGTGCTGCTTAAGTTCCCCTTCTTTAATTGCCTCATTAATTACGTTGTATGCTTCCTGACCGTTCGTTGTGCGAATCAGATTATGATAACCGGCTTTATTCAAGGTTTCCACAATCAGTTTATTTAACAGGGCAGAGTCTTCTGCAATTAATATGGGAACATCATTCCTTGCACGCTCGCCTAATGCTGCCAATTGCTGGGTTCGAAGTCCGGTTTCCGGATTAATATCCGCAACTACTTTTTCAAAGTCAAGAATTACAATTAATTTGCTGTTAATTTTTATGATGCCGAGTGCAGAACTGTCCGATACTACAGATGCATCCGGTGTAATAATGTCTCCCCAGGATAATCTGTGAATTCCCACAACACTGTCAACATGAAATGCGATATCAAGCTTATTGAAATTCGTTACGATAAACAATCCACTGGGCTCAGACATACCAAGCTGCAGACAGTTCTTAAGATCAATCGCAGTAATCATTTTATCTCTCGGCATGAAAATGCCTTCGATGCTGGGATGTGCATTCGGTATCGGTGTAATAGGCTGATAATTAATAATTTCCGTAATCTTTGCAACGTTGATACCATAAGAATGCCCGGATAAAGTGAATTCCAAAATTTCCACTTCGTTCGTACCGTTCTCCAATAAAATCTTGCTATCCATAATCCTTCACCTCATATACATTTATAGGCCTGCTCAAAATTTAATTACATTATAGCACATTATTTTCGACTTGAATACAAAAAATTCATTTATATTTCATCATTTTTTTGACATTACTGTATCTCTTATTCTATAATGAGACCATGAGAAAAATATTATTTTTTGATATCGACGGTACCTTAACATCCGAGATTGACGGAACCATTCCTTCATCTACAATTCATGCAATACGGGAGGCTCGGAAAAACGGACATCTTATGTATATCAATACCGGAAGATGTTTTCAAAATGTAGAAAATCGTTTCAGGGAAATTGGTTTTGACGGATACATCTGTGGATGCGGTACCAATATTTATGCAAATGGTAAAGAATTATTTTATCAGAAACAGACTCACGAAATGACGATGCAGATTTTAGAAAATGCGGCAAAATCGGGACTCGATATATTATTGGAGTCAAAATATGAAGTATGCTTTGATACTTCCCGCCCATTTACAAATCCGCAGGCTAAAGAATTATACCTTACTTTTCGTGATAAACATAAGTATGAAATGAGAACGGATTTATATGCAGAAGATTTCTTTTGTGACAAATTTGTAATCTGGTTTGAGGATGAAACACAATTAGAATCCTTCCGCAAATTCTCGGATTCTTATTTTGAATGTATTGACCGTGGCGGTCAGTTCAGGGAATTTGTCCCTTGGGGGTATTCAAAAGCAACCGGTATCCAATTTATTTTGGATTTTTACAAGATTCCCCTATCTAATGCTTATGCAATCGGTGACAGTAATAACGACATGCCTATGCTAAAAGCTGTTCCAAACAGTATAGCAATGGGAAATGCTTACCCGGAAACCTTATTTAATGAAGTATCCTATGTAACCAGGAAAGCGAGCGAAAATGGTATCTACCATGCATTAAAGCATTTTGAATTCATCTGAGCTGGCATATCTTTATAAAATTTATAACTTTACACCAAAAAAGGAGTTGGTTCTTTGGAACCAACTCCTTTTTATTGTGCCTTCAAAACCGAACACTGAAAACTTTTCCTGCCTGTTGGATAAGCCCTCGACCGATTAGTAAAAGTCAGCTGAACACAT